>JBJMLN010000027.1:0-21904 GCA_045805285.1 Actinomycetota bacterium
CACGGTGGCCACGGCGCCGCTTACCTACACCATCTCGGTGACGAACAACGGCCCCGACGCGGCGGAGCACGCGCGCATCAACGACACCATCCCGTCCGGCGTCATGTACCTCTCCGGCAGCGGCAAGGCGGCGTACGACAGTTCCACGGGAGTCGTTACCTGGTATCCCGCCGTCATCGAGGCGAACACCACGGCGACTCGAACGCTCACGATCAGGCCGATCCATCCGGACAAGATCACCAACACGGCCGACGCGGTCACCTCCTCGACGGACCCGTCGCTCCCGAATGCGGTGCAGACGACAACGACGGTCGACCCCGAGCCGGGTGTTCACTACGTCTCCGTGAGCGGTGACTCCGGGTTCACGCCCCCGTTCCACAGCGTGGCGCTGGGTGAAACCGTCCAGTGGGACGTCTACGGCTCCGCGACGGGTCCGCCTCACGACATCACCGACTCCCACGGGCTCGGGTTGTTCGACTCCGGGCCGATGTCGCCGGTCAACTACTTCCGGTACACCTTCACGCTGAGCGCGGAGATCCGCACGATGGACGATCCCGTCTCGTATCCGGACAACCACGGAAAGCTGGTCATCCCCGTGCAGGCGAACCCCAGCTCCGGAGGGCAGAGCGACACGTACACGATCACATGGGCGATCGCGCCGCTCAGCACCTTCGTCGAAGACGTTCAGATCAAGCGGCCGGGCGACACGCGGTGGCAGGAGTGGCAGCACGGGACCACGGCCGAGGGCATCGGTTTCGTTCCCGATGCGGGCACCGGCCTGTACCAGTTCCGAGACAGGGTCCGGAAGGCGGGAACGCACATCCACTCCCGGTTCGGCCCGCCGACCGTGATCACCGTCTCCTGAGTTCCCGCCCGCCTCGAAGCGATTCGAGTTCCGGCGCGCTAAGCGGCTGGACGAGGCGGGATGCCCTTGATAGCATCCGTTGCCTTCTGAGGCATCCATAGCCCGGGCGATCGAGCAGGAGCCCACATGTCCCCGAGAAGAACGATGAAGCTCGCCGCCCTGGTGCCAGCCCTCCTCGTTGTCGTCGCCCTGCTCGCCCCTGCGGCGACCGCAGCGCAGCCGCAACCGTCCATCACGGGGTTCTCGCCGACATCCGGAGCCGTCGGCGCGACGGTGCAGATCTCCGGTAACGAGTTCCAGGGCGTGAACTCGGTGACGTTCAACGGGACCGCGGCGTCGTTCGTCGCGAACTCGCACACACTCATCACGGCGACGGTGCCCTCGGGAGCCACCACCGGCCGTATCCGCGTCGCGCGATCCGGTGCGAGCTCGACGAGCGCGACCGACTTCGTCGTCACCTCACCCGGCGCCGCGATCAGCGGCTTCTCACCCGCGTCGGGCCACGTCGGCGACGCGGTGCAGATCTCCGGAACGAATCTCATGGGGGTCGACGGCGTGACCTTCCACGGCGTTGCCGCAACCTCGTTCGTCGTCGATTCCGACACGCGGATCACCGCCGTCGTGCCCGCCGGAGCCACGACGGGGCCGATCGCAGTCCACCTCGGGGGCGCCACTTCGACCAGCGCGAGCGACTTCACCGTGATTCCGACCGATCCAGACCTGACGCTCGCGGTGGCGGACTCGACCGATCCGGTCGTCGCGGATTCCACGCTCACCTACAGCTTGACGGTGCACAACGTCGGCGGATCGTCCGCAGACAACACGAGCCTCGTCGACACCCTCCCGCCGCAGGTGATCTTCCAGTCGGCGAGCGGCGGCGGAACCTACGACAACTCCGCAGGAACCGTGACGTGGAGCCTCGGCACCGCCGGAGCCGGCGCGACGCTGACGGAAACGATCGCGATCCAGCCGATCCACCCGGAGTTCCCGATGACGAACTCCGCGTCGGTGACGACGACGTCGATCGACCCCGGCAGCCCGAACACGGTCACCACCGATACGGAGGTCGACCCGCAGCCGGGAACGCATTACGTCTCCGTGAGCGACGCCGGGGCCACGCCGCCCTACCGCGGCCTCGCGCTCGGCGAGACCATCCAGTGGGACTTCTTCGGACCGAGCGCGCACGAGATCACCGACTCCCACGGACTCGGATATCTCGACACGGGACTCCACTCGCCCGTCTCGTACTCGAGCTTCACCTTCGACCTGAGCGCGGAGCTCCGCACGAAGGATCTCGACGCGTTCCCGCTGAACGTCGGGAAGATCACGGTGCCTCCGAACGTCGCGCCGTCGACCGGGCTGACGTCGACCTCCTTCCTGGTGGTCTGGGCGCTCCAGCAGCCGCCGACGAACATCGTGGAGGACGTCCAGCTCAAGCGGCCGGGCGCCGGTTGGGTGCACTGGCGGCATCGCCAGAGCACGCGGCTACAGGACCAGTTCGTCCCCGACTCGGGACCGGGCACCTACGCGTTCCGGAGCCGCATCCGCAACGTGAGCAACGGCGCCAAGTCGCGGTTCGGACCGCCCGTGACGATCACGGTCAGCTAGCGGCGTGAAGCGGTTTTCGCGGCGGCGTGCCCTGGAGAGCTCCTCGGCCGGCAGAGCGCGTTTGTCGTCCGTACGACGACGGTTCGTCGCGGCCGTGCTCGGACTCGGGATGATCGCGTCGCTACCGCTCCTGGTGGCGGCCGGGCTGCCGCCGACGATCACATCGTTCTCTCCGAGCGAGGGCCCCACCGGAATCACGGTGACGATCCACGGAACCCGATTCACCGCAACGAGATCCGTCAGCTTCAACGGCGTGGCGGCCTCGTTCCACGTCGTTTCGAACCAGGAGCTGACCGCCGTCGTTCCACCGACAGCGACGACGGGACCGATCACCGTGACGAAACCGGCCGGGTCGGCGGTCTCGACGGAGGAGTTCCACGTCCAGCCGAACATCGTCCTAATCCTGACGGACGACCAGCGCTACGACGAGCTCTCCATGCCGACGGTCCAGTCGGAGCTGATCGACAAGGGAACGATGTTCACGAACGGATTCGTCGTCGATCCCCTGTGCTGCCCGAGCCGGACCGCGATCCTGACCGGGAAGTACTCGCACAGCACCGACATCTACGACAACCGGCCCCCGCACGGCGGATTCCAAACGTTCCACGCCGACGGGGAGGAGACCTCGACGATCGCCACATGGCTCCACGACGCCGGCTATCACACGGGGCTCGTCGGCAAGTACCTGAATGGCTACTTCCCCTCCGACGCGAGCTACATCCCGCCGGGATGGGACTCTTGGGAAGCGCAGCTGATCGACAACAAGGAGAGTGGCCTCTATCAGAACTACTACATGAGCGATCAGGGGAGCCTGATCTTTCATGGGACCACCGAAGCGGATTACTCGACGGACGTGCTGAACGGTTACGCGACGCAGTTCATCCAGAACGCGCCCGCGGATCAGCCCCTGTTCCTGTACTACGCGCCGGTCGCGCCACACCTCGTCGCACCTCCTCCGAAGCGCTACCGCCATGCGTTTCCCGGCCTTCAGCCGCTTCGGCCGCCGAGCTACAACGAGGCCGACGTGTCGGACAAGCCGCAATACATCCAAAACACCCCGCAGCTCACGGCCGACGATCAGACGCGGCGGGACACGCTCCGGCTGCACCAGTACCAATCGCTACTCGCGGTCGACGACGGCGTCAAGCAGATCCTCGACGCTCTCCAGGCCGACGGGAGGCTCGGGAGCACGCTGATCATGTTCGCCTCCGATAACGGTTTGAACATGGGAGAGCACCGCTGGGTCGAGAAGAAGGTGCCCTACGAGGAGAGCATCCGCGTGCCGATGATCGTTCGCTACGACCCGATCACCCGGCAGACGGCGCGGACCGATTCTCACTTCCTGTTGAACGTCGACTTCGCGCCGACGTTCGCCGCGGCGGCCGGCGTCGGCGCTCCGGGAGCGGAGGGAGCGAACTTCCTGCCGCTCCTCTCCGGGGACGCGACCGGCTGGCGAAGCGACTTCCTGATCGAGCACGCGAACGCGACGAAGGTGCAGGTGCCTCCGTACTGCGCGGTGCGGAACGCGGGCTGGACCTACGTCGAGTACTCCACGGGCGAACAGGAGCTCTACGACCTCACGAACGACCCGTACGAGCTGCAGAACCTCGCGGGGAACGCCGCGTACGCGTCCGAACAGTCCGCGATGCACGCTCGGATGCTGCAGCTCTGCACCCCGCCGCCGCCGGGCTTCACGCCCACGTGAGTCGGAGACAACGCGCGGACCTGCACTGTTTGTATCCCGCGAAACGGGTTGCTAGCGTGGGCTACTTCGGCCGAGGCACCGCCGACGGAGCAGGCAAATGCGTTCTCGACTCTCCATAGCGCTCTTCTCCTCGCTCGTACTCGTGATCGCGGGGTTGCTTGGCACCGCGCACGCCGACAACAGCTGCTCACCCGAGATCGACCGCAGCACGTACAAGGTCACGATCTGCATCAAGGCGCCGGCGCCCGGTGCCTCGATCTCGGGCGACGTTCCGATCAGTGCGACGGTCACGGTCACCGGCACGAACCCAGGCGTCGACTCCGTCGTGTTCCGGTTGAAGGGGCAGGGCCAGCCGGGCCTCGGCGTCTACGCGCTGGTCGACCAGACGGGAGGCGGGACGCCTGACGCGGCGACCTTCGGCTTCACGCTCCCTTCCTACCGGTGGCCGGACGCTCAGCGCACGTTGATCGCGCGAGCGACGATGCTGGACGGATACACGACGAACCCCGGCGCCAACCTCAACTTGATCTTCGCCAACAACGGCGCGACTCCGTGGACCCCGAACGCCTTCAGTCCGCGGATGCCCGTGCCGGCAGCGGCCCATCCTGACCATCTCGTGGTCGCTGCGGCCGGCGACGGCGCCATCGACAACCAGCAGGCAGCGAACGCGTCGAACGAGGTGGCCGCCCTGGATCCGGATCTGTTCCTGTACCTCGGCGACGTCTACAACGTCGGCTCCGTCGCGGAGTACTACAACTGGTACGGCTCTCCTCCCGGCACCAACAGTGGAGGCTCCCTCGCCTGCCCCGGCTCGGAAGGGTGTGGCAACTGGGGGCGCTTCTACTCGATCACCAACCCTGCTGCGGGCGTGCACGAGTACAACGCGCCGCCGGTCCCGGGTCAGACGAGCGGCACGACCGAGACCGGATACGTCGACTATTGGGGCATGCATGCAGGCCCCGACGCCGCCGGGAATGTGGAACGCCACTACTACAGCTATGACGCGGGGAACTGCACCGCCGGCGGGAGTCCCTGCTGGCATTTCGTGAGCCTCGACTCCACCGACTCTTTCCGATGCGGCAGCAACGCCGAGAGTGCATGCAACGACGCGAACTCGGCGGGGTGGAACAGCCAGTACACCTGGCTGGAGAACGATCTTGCGACCCACTCGAACGACTGCACGATCGCGTACTGGCACCACCCGTACTGGGGCATGAAGTCCCGTGACGAGGACGGGGTGACGGTCGCCGGCGGCGTCGACGTCCGGCTCACGGACCTGTACCAGCTGATGTACCAGAACGGCGTCGACGTCCTGCTCACGGGCCACCAGCACAACTTCCAGCGGTGGAAGCCGCTCGATGCAGCCGGCGACCTGAACGACACGTACGGCATCACCGAGATCGTCGACGGCGCGGGCGGCCATCCGTTCGGCTATTTCACGCGGAGCGATCCGCGCCTCGCATCGGGCATCGACCGGTCCGGAGACGGGTTCCAGAACGGCGCCGACGTCGGCCCGTCCCCGAACGGCAACCCGTCGGGCATCATCGACCTGAACCTCTACGCAGATCACGCGGACTACAGCTACCGTCTCGCCGGCGATCCAGGGAACCCGAACAACGATGCGAGCTTCGACAGCGCGCAGATCCCGTGTCACGGCGCGCCGCCCGACGCGACGCCGCCGGGGCAGCCGACGAACATCCACACGTCCGCGGTCGGTCCCAGCAACGTGGACCTGACGTGGACCGCTCCGCCGGACGGCGACGTCGCCGGCTACGACGTCTTTCGCACGACCGGGATCCCTCCGAGCTGCGTGGAGAAGTGCGTCCTGGTCGGGTCCACCGACGGGACCGACACGACGTTCTCCGACCCTCACGTCAGCCCGTCAACGGCGTACACCTACGCGGTCCGGGCGCGCGACACCTCGGGGAACGTCTCCCCGCTCAGCTCCTCGACCGTCGTCGCCACGCCGTCGCAGTCGGCGTTCTCCGACGACTTCGAATCACCCCCTTGCTCGGGACCGGTGACCGGATGGACGAAGGTCGTCCGGCTGACGAAGACACCGACGACGGGTGGGAGCCACGCCGGGTCGTGCGAAGCGGCATTCGCCGGGACGGACGGACTCAGTCATTTCGCGTCGGAGACGCTCTCGACCCCGCAGCCGAGCGTTTACACGCAGATGGCATTCCGGCTCGACTCGCAGTCGACGCCGGTGTCGCTGCTGAAGATGAAGTCGACGAACGGCGGCGCGGGAGTCGGCCCGACGATCTATAGCGTCTCGGTCGGCCCGACGGGCAACCTCCTGGCCCGCAACGAGCTGACCAAACAGACGACGCGGACGCAGCTGCACGTGCAGGACTCGAGCTGGCACACGCTCACCGTGCATGTCACGACCGGTGCCACGCCGCACGTGGACGTGTGGGTGGACGGCAACCCCGTGTCGCAGCTCTCGAAGGACGACACCCTCGGTCCGAACGCCGTCGCGAGCGTCCAGGTCGGGGAGAACCTGGCGAGCCGCACATTCTCCGGCGCGCTGGACGACGTGAACGTCGACTCCAGCCCTATCGCGCCGTAGGCCTACTCCTCGGAGCGCGGACCCGGCCTGCCGCGATGCCTCCCGCTCGACGGAACCCCGCCACGCTGATACCATTCGTTGCTCTTCGGAGCATCAACCTGACGGGGGATGCGCCGGACCGGAGCGTGGGAGGCGGAACGTGACGAACGGACTCACCCGGCGGGAGTTCTTCAAGGCCTCCGCAGCGACCGCCGGAGCCGTGGCACTGACTCAGCTGCTCGATCCGTTCGCCGCCGAAGCGTCCGCACGATGCCTGTGGGGCGCGTATCCGGATCCTTTTCCGGGCTGCGAGACCGACGGCTGCGGTCCGGAGGATTACATGCCGGCCGTGTACGACTTCGAGGCGTTGATCGGCCGGACGATCGGCATGACTCGGCACTATCCGCGATGGGACTACCCGATCCCCAACTCCGTGATCAAGGAGAGCCGCCGAACCGGGCACATCCCACTGATCTCCTGGCGGCCGCAACTGCTCGCCCCGGCGAACACCTGGCTGAACTGGATCGACATCGCAAACGGGGTTTACGACGACCGGGTCACTGCCGTCGCCACGAGCATGGCCAACTGGAACCGCAGCGCGTATTTCGTCTTCCACCATGAGCCGGAGAACGCGTTCCGCCACGGCCACTGCGGCACGCAGTCGGACTTCCGGAAGGCCTACGATCACGTTCGGACGGTATTCGACGACGTCGCCACGAGCCTCGGAAAGACCCCCAGGCTGACGTGGGTGTGCACGCTCCAGCGCGTCACGTACGACGGTGCGAACGGTGGCGCTTCGGCCTGGTTCCCGGATGGCGCGGACGTCGTCGGGGTGGACGGCTACAACCGCGGATCGTGCTCTGGCGATGCGACCTGGAAGCCGTTCGACACGCTCTTCACGACGGCGCACAACTTCGCGGTCGCCCGTGGCAGCAACATGGTCATCGAGGAGTGGGGCTGCGTTGAGAACGACCCGACCGACTGCGGTGTCGGCGGCGTTACCGACACGAAGCCCAACTGGCTCCTCTCAGCGGGCAGCACCCTGAAGTCGTGGACGAACGTGAAGGCCGTCATCTACACGCATTCGCTCGCAGATTTCAAAGGACTCCCGGTCGACTTCCGCGTGAATTCTTCCTCGGACGCGCTCGCCGCCTACAAAGAGGTCGGCGCGATGCCCAGGTTCAACTGAGCGAGACACGCAGATGAGGAGGCGTGCTGTCATCAGGCGAGGGCTCATCGCCTTCGTTGGCCTCACCGTGCTCGCGCTCCCGTCGGTGGCGCACGCATCCACCCCGGTGATCAGCGGCTTCGATCCGGATCGTGCGACGGTCGGCGTTCCGATCGTGATCACCGGCGCCAATTTCACAGGCGCGAGCGCGGTGTCCTTCGACGGCACGGCCGCGACGTTCAGCGTCGATTCCGACACGCAGATCACCGCGACCGTCCCGCGCGGCTCGCTCACCGGACCCGTGACGGTCGTGACGCCCGACGGAACGGCCACGAGCCCGACCGACTTCACCGTGCAGCCGAACATCGTCTTGATCCTGACCGACGACCAGCGTTACGACGAGCTCTCCATGCCGGGCGTCCGTTCCGCTCTGATGGACAAAGGCGTCACGTTCTCGAACGGCTTCGTGGTGGATCCACTGTGCTGCCCGAGCAGGGCGACGATCCTCACCGGCAAGTACTCGCACGGGACCGACATCTACTCGAACATCCCGCCACACGGCGGCTTCGCCACCTTCACCAACGCGGGTGAGGATCAGTCGACGATCGCCACGTGGCTCAACGACGCCGGCTACTACACGGGCTTCGTCGGGAAGTACCTGAACGGATACTCCGTGAACAGGACGAGCTACATCCCTCCCGGATGGGACCAATGGAACGCCCTGGCGCTCAACGGTTCTCCCGGTGGGGAGCACATCGGTGGCTACTACGACTACTACATGAGCGTGAACGGTGCGCAGAAGTTCTACGGCGACAAGTCCGCCGACTACTCCACGAACGTTCTCGGCACCGATGCGGTCGACTTCGTCAAGAACGCGCCGACGTCGCGGCCGTTGTTCCTGTACTTCGCTCCCCGCGCGCCCCACGGCCCAGCTGTCCCGGCGAACCGTGACCGCAACACCTTCCCGCACCTCCAGCCGCCACGTCCACCGAACTACAACGAGCAGGACGTCTCGGACAAGCCGCAATACATCCGGAACCTCTCGCCGCTCACCTCGTCGATGATGAAAACGAACGACGATCTCTTCCTCCACCAGAACCAGTCGCTCCTGCGCGTCGACGACTTCGTGACGTCGATCGTCGGAGCGCTCCGCCAGGCGGGCCGGCTCGACAACACCCTGATCGTCTTCGCCTCCGACAACGGCCTGGCCCTCGGGGAGCATCGGTGGACCGGAAAGCTCGTGCCCTACGAAGAGAGCATCCGGGTGCCGATCATCGCGAGGTACGACGCGCTGACCAAGGGTGCAAAGGTCGACCCGCACCTCGTCGCGAACCTCGATTTCGCCCCGACGTTCGCCTCTGCCGCGGGCGTCGACGCGCCCGGCGCCGAAGGGTCGAGCTTCCTGCCCCTGATGGACGGCAACGGCGCGGGCTGGCGGACGAACTTCTTGGTCGAGCACGCGATGTCGCCTCAGGTTCCGACGTACTGCGCGATCCGCAACCAGCGGTACCTCTACGTCAAGTACGAGACCGGCGAGGAGGAGCTCTACGACCTCAGCACGGACCCGTACGAGCTGGACAACCTCGCGCAGGACCCGGCGTTCGCGACGCAGAAGCGCACGATGTATCGCCGGCTCCTCGACAGCTGCAACCCACCGCCTCCGGGGTACACGCCTTGACAGGGAGCACGTCGGTCTTGAACCGCCGCCGATCGCATCGAGCGCGTTTTGCCGTTTCGTCTGGCGCTCAAGCGTCGGAGTGACCCAGCGCTGATGCGTAGACCGACTTGGAAATCCTTCCCGATCGCGACGCTTCTGCTCTTGACGTTTCCATCCGTTCCGGCTCATGCCGCGACGCCGCAGATCGATCACCTCTCCCCGTGGAGAGGCCCTGTCGGGGCTCGCGTTTCTGTCCTGGGGGCGGGGCTGGCCGGAACGACCAGGGTCACGTTCGGATCGGTCGAGGCGCCGTTCCGGACGGTTTCGGACTCAAAGATCGTTACGCATGTGCCGGACAGCGCCTCGTCGGATCGCGTCACGGTGGAAACGGGCGAGGGCTCAGCGCTGAGTCCGCAGGCCTTCGTCGTGCAGCCGAACATCGTCCTGATCCTCACCGACGACCAGCGGGCTGAGCAAATCACGCAGATGCCGGTCCTCGAGTCCACGATCGCGGGAAACGGCGTCACCTTCAACAAGGGATACGTCGTCGACCCACTCTGCTGTCCCAGCCGGGCGAGCATCTTGACAGGCCGGTATTCCCACAGCACGGACATCTACGCGAACGGGCCCCCACATGGGGGGTTTCAGACATTCACCGATGAGGGCGAAGACACGTCCACCGTCGCCACCTGGTTGCAGGGAGCGGGCTACCGAACGGCACTGGTCGGGAAATACCTGAACGGCTACGACGGGGATGCCGCGACGTACGTTCCGCCCGGGTGGAACGTGTGGAGGGCGTTCGCGGGCGCGACTCCGTCATCGGATGAAGGGCTGTATTACGACTACTCGATGTCGATCAACGGCCACCCTCAGTTCCGGGGGAATCAGCCCTCGGACTATTCGACGGACGTGCTCACGCAGGACGCGACGAGTTTCATCGCGGGGACGCCGGCGTCCCGTCCCCTGTTCCTCTACTTCGCTCCCACGGCTCCGCACATCCCGGCCAAGCCCGAGGCCGACTACCTGAATGCGTGTCCACAGGTCCAGCCGAACAGACCGCCGAGCTACAACGAACAGGACGTTTCCGACAAGCCCGCGTACATCCGATCGCTGCCGCCCTGGTCGCCGCAGATGATCGCGCAGCAGGACGGCTTCTATGTCCGGCAATGCCGAACGCTCCAATCGGTGGACGACGGGATCGGCGCGATGGAGGACGCCCTCCGCGCGTCCGGACGGCTGTCGAGCACCTTTTTCGTATTCCTCACGGATAACGGCAACCTCAACGGTGAACACCGTTGGGCGAAGAAGCTCGTCCCCTACGAGGAGTCGATCCACGTGCCGTTCGTGATCCGGTACGACCCGCTGACGAGCGGAACAGCGCGCACCGACGACCAGCATTTCGTCCTCAACGTCGACCTGGCGCCGACGTTCGCGGACCTCGCAGGAATCTCCGCCCCGGGGGCCGAGGGTACGAGCCTCCTCCCACTCATCGACGGCGAAGAACAGCCCACGTGGCGGAGCGACTTCCTCGTCGAGCACTGGAACCTCCACAGCAAGGTGCCGACCTACTGCGGGGTGAGGAATGACACCGCTCTGTACGTCGAGTACGGCACGGGTGAGCGAGAGCTCTACGACCTGGCGGCCGATCCCTTCGAACTCCAGAACGTCGACGGAGACCCCGCCTACGCGAGCTTGGAAGCGTCGATGCATGACCGGCTCGTCGAGCTCTGCTCACCTCCGCCTCCGGGATTCGCTCCGTGAAGCGGCCCGCTCTGGTCCTGAGCGATCGGCGGAGCATCGTGTCGCTCGTCGCGCTGTTCGTCTTGTCGATCGTGGGGCTGTCGATCGTTCCGAACGCCGCCGACGCGGCCGCGCCGACGATCTCGAGCTTCACTCCCACCTCCGGCGCCGCGGGAACGACGGTCGTCGTGACCGGTCGAGGGTTCCTCGGAGCGACCGATGTCCGGTTCGATGGAACGAGTGCCTCGACCTTCACGGTGAAATCCGGCTCGCGGCTGACCGCGCGCGTGCCCGAAGGTGCTGCGACCGGCGCGATCTCCGTCGAGACGCCGTCCGGCATCCTTCGGAGCAGGACCGACTTCGTCGTCACGCCGATCGAACACGTCGTCCTGATCCTGCAGGAGAACCACAGCTTCGACGACGTGCTCGGGAAGCTCTGTGCGGAGGCGACCAGCGGAACCGTCGACCGCGCCCCCTGCGACGGAGCGACGAGCGGCACGCTGTCTGACGGGAGCTCGATCCCCCTCTCCGAAGCACCCGATGTCGTCCCCGACATCGCGCACAGCGTCGAATCCCAGAAGGAGGCGATCGACGGCGGTGCCATGGACGGGTTCGACCTGGTGCGAGGATGCCGGGCGACCGACGATCCCGCCTACGGATGCCTCATCCAGTTCCGCCCGTCGCAGATCCCGAACCTCGCCGCCCTCGCGACGCGGTTCGCCGTGTCCGACCGGACGTTCGAGTTCCGCTCGACGCCGTCGTGGGTCGGTCACATGATCGTGGCGTCCGCGACGCACGACGGTTTCCAGGGCGACAACCCGCGGCGGTCGACGTTCACGACGAAGCACGGCGTCGGGTGGGGCTGCGACAGCTTCAAGGACGCGCGGTGGTGGAACGGCTCACAGTTCGTCCTCGTTCCCGGATGCATCCCCGACCAGGCAGGGCAGGGCCCCTATCGCGAATCCCCCGTTCCGTACGTCCCGACGATCTTCGACCGTCTCGAAGCGGCCGGCCTCCCGTGGAGGATCTACGGCGGCCCCGGCTTCGGAGGGACCCAGCCCGCGCAGGGCTACGGCTGGTCGATCTGCCCGACGTTCTACGAATGTCTCGGCTCCGCCCAACACAACAACTTCGTTCCTGCGCAGAACGTCATCTCGGACGCCCAGGGCGGCACGCTCCCGAGCTACTCCGTCGTGACGCCGGTCGGCGAGGACTCCCAGCACAACAAGTGGTCGATGGCGGCCGGCGACAACTGGATCGGCGACGTCGTCGGGGCGGTCGAGAACGGGCCCGACTGGTCCTCGACCGCGGTGTTCATCACCTACGACGACTGCGGATGCTTCTACGACCACGTGCCGCCGCCACAGCCGTTCTGGGGGATCCGCCTTCCGATGGTGATCGTGTCCCCGTTCGCGAAGCCGGGATACACCGACTCGAACAACGCGAACCTGCTCTCACCGATGGCATACCTCGAGCACACCTTCGGGCTGCGGCCGCTGAAGCCAGGCGACGCGAGCGCCTACGACTACGCCGACGCGTTCGACTACGCACAGCAGCCGGTGCAGGCCGTCGCCCCGGTCGGCACGCACATCCCGCGATCGGAGCGCCGCTTCATCGAAAAGCACCCGCCCAAGGCCGACGACCCCACCTGAGCGTCCGCGAGCGTGCTCGGTCGGGTATCCGCCGTCCGGCCCATTGAACGGATGCGTTGCTCCTGCTAGCATCCGCCGACTTGCCGGGCGGGTCGACGGAGCTGCCGGGCCAGCCGCAACTGCCGGCCAGAGGAGAGACGTGCCGCAACTGACACGACGAGCGTTCCTCCGTTCCTCCGCAACTGCGGCCGCAACAGTCGCGATCTCACAGAGTCTCCAACTGTCTGCATTCGCGGCACAGCCGGCGTGTCGCTGGGGAGCGTTCGTCGAACCGGCGGATCCGCTCGATCCGAAGGACCCGCTCGGCTCGACGAGGGCG
This sequence comes from Actinomycetota bacterium, assembly GCA_045805285.1. Lineage (GTDB taxonomy): Bacteria > Actinomycetota > UBA4738 > UBA4738 > JBJMLN01 > JBJMLN01. The sequence goes on from JBJMLN010000027.1 coordinate 13,266, forward strand.
TTCGAGTCGGAGATCGGCCGGCGCCTCGGCATGACCCGCCACTACCTCCGCTGGAACTACCAGCCGATCCCGAGCCTGTCGATGCAGCAGAGCGCGAGCGGACACCGCGTGCCCTTCATGGACTGGCGACCCCAGAAGACGCCGGAGACGGGCGGTGCCTACATCCGGTGGGGCGACATCGCGAACGGCGTTCACGACTCGGAGATCGACTCCGTCGGTACCGCCCTCGCGTCGTGGGGCAAGACGGCGTACTTCACCTTCAACCACGAGCCGGAGAACGACGCGGTGAACTGCGGGACCGCCGCGGAGTACAAGGCCGCCTACGCGCGGATCAAGCAGCGCTTCGTTGCGGCCGGCGCGACCAAGATCAAGTACGTCTGCACCCTCGTGCAGGGAACCTTCAAGGGGCTGAACGGCGGACCGGGCGCATGGTTCGCGAACGGCGCCCAGTACGTCGGCGCCGACGGATACAACCGCGGCAAGTGCAGCGGCGGCTGGAAGAGCTTCGAGACGCTCTTCGGCGAGGCGCACGATTTCGCGGTGTCGCGCTCGCGCTCGATGGTGGTCGAGGAGTGGGGGTGCGCCCCTCCGAACGCCTGTGGAGGGACGGCGCCACAAACCAAGGCAGACTGGTTCAACGACGCGGCGGCCACGATCGAGAGCTGGCCCGAGATCAAGGCCGTGATCTACACGAACATCTCGGCGACGTACCGGTCCAACGTCGTCGACTTCACGGTCGATAGCTCCGGGACGGATCCCGCTGCCGCGGCGGCGTACGTCGCCGTGGGCCACGATCCGTACTTCAACCCGACCTGAGCCTCAGGGCTCCCGCCCCTCGAGACGCTCGGCGGCGGAGGCGGGCGGTCTCCTCCACGGACGCCGCCAGCGCCTTGCGCCTGCAGCCGCCTGGGCGTCGGCCTGCTGCACCTCCTCGATCCGGTCCGAGACGTACAGCTCACGCGCCACGATCTTGATCACGGCCGCGACGGGGAGGGAGAGGAGGGCGCCGACGAATCCGGCGAGGCTTCCGCCCACCAGGAGGGCGACGATCACGGCGGCCGGCGAGAGATCGACGGCCTGTTTCATGATCCGCGGCGCGATCAGGTAGTTCTCGAACTGCTGATAGACGATGAACAGCACCAGCGTGCCGACGAACTGCGGAAACCCGATGAAGGCAGCGACCGCGAGCGCGGGGATCGCGCCGAGGTAGGCCCCCACCGCCGGGATGAGGTCGGCGATCGCGACCCACACGCCGAGGACCGCGGCGTACGGAACCCCGAGCAGCAGCAGGCCGATCACGGCGACGGCCCCCGCGATCAGGCTGACGACGAGGTTCCCCATCACGTAGCCGCCGATGCGCGCGGTCGACTCCTCGAGGATGCGCTGGAAGTTCTCGCGATGGTCGCGTTTCATCAACCGCGCGACGGCGCGACGGACCTGGGGCAGCGCCGTCGAGAAGTACGCGGTGAGGATGAAGACGGTGACGGTGTTGAAGACGAGCGCGGTGAAGCTCTTGGCGACGGCGAACGCGGTCGTCGGGAGCTGCGAGCTGAGGTCACGGAGCTTGCCCATGAGGTCGAACTGGTCATCGAGCTGAGCGAGGATCCCGTTCCCGCGCTGCGCCCGCGTGAGGTACCCCGGCGCAGCGTCGACGAGGCCGGCGAGCTGCTTGATCACGATCGGGATGACGAGCGCGAGGAACCCGCCGACCACGACGATCGCCGAGAGGAAGATGAACGCGACGGCCCAGCCTCTGCGGGTTCCGCGACGCTCCAGCCAAGAGATCGCAGGCTGAAGCCCGAGGGCGAGCACGAGCGAGGCCAGGACGAGCAGGATGACGTTGGAGACGGCCGCGACCGCGCGCGCCGCGACGAAGACGACGAGGAGTCCCGCCCCGACCTTCATCCAGTAGGAGATCGGAGGCCAACGCTCCACCCAGGGCTCGCGTGGAGCGACGGACGGCGGCGCGGCTTCCGGAGCCTCGGGCGGAGCTTCGCTGGGTGCCTGCATTCGGGGATCCCCTCCTGAGCCGTCTCTTTACCCTCCGGCGTTCCGCGCGAAGCCGCCGGCGGGTAAAGGGCGTCGCGGGCTCGTTCCGTAGACTTGGTGTGGAGGACGCGCGTACACGCACGCCTGAACCTCGAAACGGAGACCTCACACCCAGAGATGAAGCCCCTCGACCGCTCGGATTTCGGCCCGAACGCGTGGCTGATCGACGAGATCTACCGCCGGTACGTCGCCAGCCCCGAATCGGTCGGCGAGGCCTGGCGGGACTTCTTCGAGGACTACCGCCCTCGTGGGGAGGAGCCCCCGGGCAATGGGAGCGGTCCGGCCGGTAGCGACGCGGCCGGGAACGGGTCCGGCTCCGGGTCCATCGCCGCGAACGGTTCGCCCCGCGGTCACGCGGCAACGGCGGATCGAGCGGCTCCGAACGGAGACGTCCGCTCCAGGACGCCGGCCTCGCCGACCGCACGGGAGGTCTCTCGGGCAGCGGCCGACACGGACGACGTCTCTCCGCTGACCGGCGCGGCGGCGGCGATCGCGCGACACATGCAGACGAGCCTCGAGGTGCCGACCGCGACCTCGGTACGCACCGTCCCCGCGAAGCTCCTCGAGGTCAATCGCGACGTTCTCAATCGTTACCTCATGACCCAGAGCGGCGGAAAGGTGAGCTTCACGCACTTGATCGCCTGGGCGGTCGTCCGCGCGCTCGCGGTCTCCCCCGCGATGAGCCGCGCGTACGCCGAGATCGACGGGAAGCCGAGCGTGGTCCGACACGAGCACGTGAACCTCGGCCTCGCCGTCGACGTGAAGCGCGACGACGGGTCGCGGACGCTCGTCGTGCCGAACATCCGCGACGCCGACACGCTCGACTTCGCGGGGTTCCTCTCCGCCTACGAGTCGCTGATCCACCGCGTGAACGAGAACCGCCTTGCGCCCGACGAGATGGCCGGGACGACCGTCACGATCACGAACCCCGGCACGATCGGAACCGTGCAGTCGGTCCCGCGGCTGATGAGCGCTCAGTCCGCGATCGTCGGCGTCGGCGCCATCGCGTACCCGGCCGAATACGCGGGGGCGGACCCCGCCACGCTCGCCGAGGTCGGCGTCAGCAAGGTCGTGACGCTCACGAGCACCTACGACCATCGAGTGATCCAGGGCGCCGAGAGCGGAGAGTTCCTCCGGACCGTGCACGAGCTCCTCCTCGGCGCGGAGGGGTTCTACGACGAGGTGTTCCGAAGCCTCCGCGTTCCGTACCAGCCGGTCCGCTGGCGGACGGACGTGAACCCCGCACGGGACACGACGCGCGCGACCGAGAAGGAGGCGCGAGCCCTCCAGCTGATCAACCAGTACCGGGTGCGCGGACACCTGATCGCCGACCTCGACCCGCTCGGAACGAAGGAGCCGAGCATGCATCCGGAGCTCGACCCCGGAACGCACGGCTTCAGCATCTGGGACCTCGACCGGGAGTTCGTCACCGGGGGCCTCGCCGGAAAGCGTCGCCTGAAGCTCTCGGAGATCCTGAACGTCCTCCGCGACGCGTACTGCGGCACCGCCAGCGTGGAATACATGCACATCTCCGAGCCGCAGGAGAAGCGCTGGATCCAGGACCGGGTGGAAGGCGTCTCGCAGAGCCTCTCCGACGACGACCGGCGCCGGATCCTCCTCAAGCTGAACGAGGCCGAGGCCTTCGAGCGGTTCCTCCACAAGAAGTACGTAGGGCACCGGCGCTATTCGCTCGAGGGCGCGGAGAGCCTCATCCCGATCCTCGACGCGGTCCTGAACGACGCCGCCGACGCGGACATGACGGAGGTCGTGATCGGGATGTCGCACCGCGGACGCCTGAACGTCCTCGCGAACACGATCGGAAAGAGCTACGGCCAGATCTTCCGCGAGTTCGAGGGAGATCTCGACCCGACGCAGGTGCAGGGATCCGGGGACGTGAAGTACCACATCGGCGCGAAGGGCCGGCACGTCGCTCCCGATGGGAAGGATATCGCGGTCTCCGTCGCGTCGAACCCGAGCCATCTCGAATCGGTCGATCCCGTCGTGGAGGGGATGGTCCGCGCGAAGCAGGACGTCCTCGACCGCGGCATGGAAGCGCCGGTGCTCCCCCTGCTGATCCACGGGGAGGCAGCCTTCGCGGGACAGGGCGTCGTCGCGGAGACCCTCAACATGTCGCAGCTCTCGGGCTACCGGACGGGCGGCACGGTCCACGTGATCATCAACAACCAGCTCGGCTTCACGACCGGTCCGGCGGCGGGTCGCTCGAGCACGTACGCGAGCGACGTCGCGAAGATGGTGCAGGCTCCGATCTTCCACGTGAACGGCGACGACCCGGAGGCGTGCGTGCGCGTGGCGCGGCTCGCGCTCCAGTTCCGCGAGACGTTCAAGAAGGACGTCGTGATCGACATGTGGTGCTACCGGCGGTGGGGCCACAACGAGGGGGACGAGCCCGCGTTCACGCAGCCGCTGATGTACGCCCGGATCGAGGCGCTTCGCTCGGTGCGGAAGCGCTACACGGAGAAACTGGTGAATCGCGGCGACCTCTCGGTGGAGGAGGCCGAACGGTGGCTCGAGGAGTTCTCCGACCGGCTCCGACAGGCCTTCGAAGACACGCGGAACGCGCCGGAGAAGGTGCATCCGATCGAGCATCAGGAGCCCGCGCCCGTCGGCCCCGCCGCGCCGGAGTCGTACGGCGTCGACCGCCAGGAGCTCCAAACCGTCCTCGACGCCGTCACGACCGTGCCGGAGGGGTTTCATCTCCATCCGAAGCTTGCGCGCTGGCTCGAGGACCGGCGGAGCGCCCTCGTGCGTGACGAGGTCGACTGGTCGCTCGCGGAGACGCTGGCGTTCGGTTCCCTGCTGAAGGAGCTCGTCACGATCCGCCTCTCCGGTCAGGACTCGCGCCGAGGAACGTTCAGCCAGCGGCACGCGGTCCTCATCGACCAGGAGAACGGCGCCGAGTACATGCCGTACGCCCACGTCTCCGAGCGGCAGGGGAAGGCGTTCATCTACGACAGCCTCCTCTCGGAGCTCGCGGCGCTCGGCTTCGAGTACGGCTATTCCGTCGCGAATACCGACGCGCTCGTGATGTGGGAGGCGCAGTTCGGCGACTTCATCAACGGCGCGCAGGTCATCGTCGACCAATACATCGTCGCTGCGGAGGACAAGTGGGGCCAAAGCAGCGGACTCGTGCTGCTGCTCCCCCACGGCTTCGAGGGGCAGGGTCCGGAGCACTCCAGCGCGCGGATCGAGCGGTTCCTCGACCTGTGCGCGGAGGACAACATCGAGGTGACCGTGCCGTCGACGCCCTCGCAGTACTTCGCCCTGCTGAGGCGGCAGGCGCTGCGCGACGTGCGGAAGCCGCTCGCGGTGATGACGCCGAAGTCGCTGCTGCGGCTGCCGGCCGCGCGGAGCCGCACGGAGGACCTCGTCGGAGGCGTGTTCCATCCCGTCCTTACGGAAGCGCAACTAGCGCACGGGCAGCCGCCGGCGCCGACCCCGGCGCGCGTCCTCCTCTCGTCCGGCAAGATGGCGTACGACCTCGCGCGGCGCCGCGAGGAGCTCGGCGTCCACGACGTCGCGATCCTGCGTCTCGAGCAGCTGTACCCGTTCCCGGCGCAAGCGCTCCGGGAGGCGCTGGCATCGCTGGGTGATGCTCCTGTCGTCTGGGTCCAGGAGGAGCCGGAGAACATGGGCGCGAAGCGCTTCGTCGTTCGCCACCTCCGGCGCGAGCTCGGCATCGAGGCCGACGCCGTCGCGCGCGAGGAGAGCGCGAGCCCTGCGACCGGGAGCATGAAGGTGCACCAGCAGGAACAGGAGCGGCTCGTCGAGACCGCGCTCCGGGCGTCGTGACGAGCGAACGGATCGAGCGCGACGCGCTCGGCGAGGTCGCGGTTCCCGCGGACGCCTACTACGGAGCGGAGACCGTCCGCGCCGCGGAGAACTTCCGGATCTCCGGACGCCCGCCTCGGCCCGCCCTGATCCGCGCGCTGGCGCAAGTCAAGGTCGCCGCCGCTCGAGCGAACGCCGCCGTCGGCGCCCTCCCGGAGGACGTCGCCGACGCGATCGCCCGCGCCGCTGAGGAGGTGGCCCGGGGCGGGCTCGCGGACCAGTTCCTCGTCGACCCGTATCAGGCGGGCGCCGGCACCTCGACGCACATGAACGTCAACGAGGTCGTCTCGAACCGCGCGGAGGAGATCCTCTCGGACTCGCCCGGCTCGCCGCCGCGCGGCTCGCACGAACGCGTGCATCCGAACGACGACGTCAACGCGGGACAGTCCTCCAACGACGTCTTTCCGACGGCGGTGCGCGTCGCGGTCCTCGAGGAGCTTCCGCCGGTTCTGGACGCGCTCGATCTGTTGATCGCCGCGTTCGAGGAGCGCGCCGAGGCGTTCGCGCAGATCGTCAAGGCCGGACGAACGCACCTCCAGGACGCCCTCCCGATCACGCTCGGCGCCGAGTTCGCCGCATACGCGGAGATGCTCCGGCGTGGGCGCGAGCGCATCGTCTCCACTGCCCAGGACCGACTCGCGCGCGTTCCGCTCGGTGGGACCGCGGTCGGCACGGGGTTCGGAGCCGCCCCCGGCTACCGCGAACGCGTGCTCGAGGAGCTGCGCGCCGTCACCGGCTTGCCGATCTCCGGTGCGGAGAACCTCGTCGAGGCGGTCCGGAACCTCGGCGATCTCGCGGACTTCGCGGCTGCGCTGAAGTCGCTCGCGATCGCCCTGACCCAGATCTGCAACGACCTCCGGATGCTCTCCATGGGGCCGCGGACCGGCCTGGCGGAGTTCATGCTCCCGGAGGTGCAACCGGGCTCCTCGATCATGCCCGGGAAGGTGAACCCGTCGATCGTCGAGATGGTGAACATGGTCTGTCTGCGCGTGATCGGAGCGGAGCAGACGGTCTCGCTCGCCGTCGCTGCCGGACAGCTCGACATGAGCGTCATGACCCCGGTGATCGCCGACGAGCTGCTCGAAGTGGAGACCCTCCTCGCGAACGCGCTCCGCACGCTCGCGGAGCGCTGCGTCTCCGGCGTCGAACCCGACGTGGAGCGCGAACGCGCCTACGCCGAGGCGTCGCTCGCGATGGCGACGGCGCTCCGCCCGGCCCTCGGGTACGACCGCGCCGCGGAGCTCGCGATGGAGGCGCATCGCACCGGCAAGACCCTCCGCGAGGTCGTCGAGTCCTCCGGCGCCCTCGAGACGAACGACGGGGAGGACGTGCTCGACCCGGGTCGCTACACCGGCGACTGACCGCGAGCGGTTGGACGGCCGCTCGGGGCGGCCGGTCAGCGATCGATCTCGAACCAGACCCGCGTTCGGTGGCCCGCGTCGACGCCCCAGCGGTCCGCGAGCTCATCGACGAGGTACAGGCCCCATCCGGACTCCTGGCTGATGCGAAGCTCCGGAACCCGCGGGACGAACCCCGGTCCGGCGTCCGTCACCTCGACGCGCACGCGCTCGGGCGACGTCTCGATGTGGAGACCGATCCGCGCCCCTTCGTCGAGCCCCGCATGGCGGACGCTGTTCGTCACCACCTCGCTAACGAGAAGGCGGAGGTTGTTGAGCAGCCCCTCGTCGCCCGACATCCGGTCGACGGCCGCCCTCGCCTCCGAGACGGCGCCAGGCGCGACTCGAAGCTCGACGTCGATTGGGTCCGGTTCGCGCGCGGTCCCGTTCCCGGCGATCGTCATCCGCGCCCTCCTGTCGGCGTCACGACCCGTCTCCCTGCACTTCGGCCGGATCCGCGACGAAGTCCAGCCGCCGGTCAAGCAGCGCGAGACGGAAGACGCGGTGCACCGCCTCGGGGCCTTCGACGACGGCGACCTTCCATCCGTCGCGACGCGCCCGCTTGTCGGCGGAAAGGATGACGCGCAATCCGGTGGAGTCCATGAAGCGGAGCTCGCGGAGGTCGAACACGATCGCGGAGGGCTTCTCGGCCTCGACCTCGCGGAGACGGTCCTCCATCGTGGCGAACGACGCGATGTCGAGCTCGCCCTTCAGCGAGAGCTCGACGACCCCCTCGCGGTTCGTCGCCGCCACCTCGAACGCGCTCACGGCTGCACGCGGGCGACGAGGATCGCGATGTCATCGCGCGGAACGCCGGGGGCGAACTCCATGACGGCGCGCTCGACCGAGCTCGCGATGTCATCGGCCGTCATCCCGCGGCAAGAGCGAAGGACCTCCGTCAGCCGTTCCTCGCCGAACTCCTGCTCGTGGCTCTGTTCGTCGGTCACGCCATCCGTATAGAGCACGAGCGCGTCCCGCGGCCCGAGCTCCATCGCGACGTCGGTCAGCTCCGGATCGTCGAGCACGCCGATCAGCGTGCCCGGGACGCCGGCCTGCTCGACCGACCCGTCGGCCCGCAGGATCAGCGGGAGCGGGTGGCCACCGGTCGCCACCGTGAGGCGCACGCCGTTCTCCCGGAGATGCATCCGCACGTAGCAGACGGTGCAGAAGCGCCCGTCGGTGCTCTGGCGGAGGATCCCCTCGTTCAGGATCGCGAGCACCCGGCTCGGCCGCTTCTCCTGCATCGAAGCGGTTCGCACGGTGTGCCGGGCGACGCCCATCAGGGCCGCTGCCTCGGGACCCTTGCCGCAGACGTCACCGATGACGAGCGACCAGTTGCCGTCA
>JBJMLN010000028.1:0-14043 GCA_045805285.1 Actinomycetota bacterium
CGCCGATCAGCACCGAGAGCAGCGGAACGAGAAGGAACAGGAAGTAGCCGATCGGCGCCGTGCCGCCCTGGACGCTGGGGATCGGCGTCCCGAAGCCGCTCGTCGGGCCTCCCGTCAGAGAGAGGTGCTCGGGAAAATGCGAGTACGACAGGAGTTCGACGTTCGATCCCGCGATCGAGAGGTTCAGCGATCCGCCCATGGACGGCACCAGCACCCACATCGATTGGTTGGGAGACAACAGGACGTGGTGACCGACGAGCACCGTCCCGCGCGCAGCGCCGCCGTTGAAGGCGCCCCGGAAGTAGTCGGCCGTCGTCGTCGGATCGAGGGCGGCCAGGACGAGCAGGCCGACGAACGACAGGACGAGACCGAGGGCGAGCATGCGCACGCCTCCACCCCAGACGCCGAGCGTCCTGCGGCCCCACGGCTCGCTCGTCCCTCCGGCAAGCCCCGCGGATCGCAAACCGCCGGCGGCGCCCGCGACGAGGGCGATCAGGAACGGATACAGGAACGCGGCCAAGTGCGACGGCTCGACGTTGATCTCGCCCGAGAACACCGGGTTGGACGGCACCGCGATGTGGAAGTGGATCAGGAAGGAGAACGCGAAGGCCAACACGCCGTACACGATCGACGGCTTCATCCCGTGCACGACGCGCGCGAGCATCGGTCCACCTGCCGCGTCGGCGACGGCGCGCCCGGCGCGGAAGAGCAAGACGATGGCGAGGAGGGTGGCGAGCAGGAGCCCCACGGAGATCGTGAGCGAGAGTCCCCCGACCGCTCCGGCCGCCCCGGCGATCGAGCTGCCGCTGAGGTTCGAAGCACGGAACTCGATGCCGACGCGATGGAAGAGCTCGAAGTAGACGCCCCCGATACGCGCGACCGTTGTCACGACGATGCTGCGACCCGCCGCCGCGTAGGCGCCGAAGGCGATCGCCTGGCCGAGCGCGACCATCACCGCGAACGCGAGCGCTCCGCGGGCGAGCGCCGTGGACCAGCCTGCGGAGAGCGTCGATCGAGGCGGAGGCGCCGTCGGCGCGCCGACGATCGTCGGCTCGGTTGCCGCGACAACGCCGATCTGCTCGGTCGGCGGTGCGGGAGGCACGGTCGGCGGTGCGGGAGGCACGGTCGGCGGTGCGGGGGGCACGGATCCGGTCGGCGCCGCGGCGTCGATCGGCCCTGTCGGCGTTCCGGCCTCGTCCGGGCCCGTGGGCACGTCGGCCTGGACCGGCGCCCCCGGGTCGGAAAGATCTCGGCCGCAGGAGACACAGAACCGCGCGTCCGCCACGTTCTCCGTTCCGCAATTCGGACACGTCACGACAGAACCCCCTCCACGATCTCGGCGACTTCGGTCGGCGTCCTACCCACGCGTACGCCCGCGGCCTCGAGCGCCTCGGCCTTCGACCGGGCGGTTCCGGCGGAGCCCGTGATGATCGCGCCCGCGTGCCCCATGCGCTTCCCCGGAGGGGCCGTGAAACCGGCGATGTACGCGACGACCGGCTTAGAGATGCGATCGGCGATGAAACGAGCGGCGCGCTCCTCGTCGTTGCCGCCGATCTCTCCGATCAACACGATCAGGTCGGTATCCGGATCGGACTCGAATCGCTCCAGCGTCTCGATGAATCCGATGCCGTGCACCGGATCTCCGCCCATGCCGACGCAGGTCGACTGCCCGATCCCGCGGCCCGAGAGCTCATGCATGATCTGGTACGTGAGCGTCCCGGAGCGCGACACCAGCCCGACCGTTCCCTGGAGGGAGATCTCCCACGGGATGATCCCGACGTTGCCCTTACCCGGAGAGAGCACGCCCGGGCAGTTCGGACCGACGAGCGTCACGTCGCGGCCGCGGAGATAGCTCCGCACGCGGGCCATGTCGGCGGTGGGGATGCCCTCCGTGATGCAAACGATGAAGCGGATGCCGGCATCGGTCGCCTCGAGGATCGCGTCCGCCGCCGCGCGGGCCGGCACGAAGATGAGGGCGGTGTTGGGCTCCTCGGCCATGGCGTCGCGGACCGTGTCGAAGACCGGGATGCCCTCGACGTCCAGGCCCGCTTTTCCCGGCGTCACGCCGGCGACGACGTCGGTTCCGTACGCGCGGTTTCGAAGCGCGTGGAAAGAACCTTCCCTCCCCGTGATCCCCTGGACGACGACGCGCGTCGACTCCTCGACGAGAACGGCCATCAGGCGGCCTCCCTCGCGAGTGACGCCGCGATCTTCGCCGCTTCGAGCATCGTCTCCGCCGGAACGATCCGCGGATGGTTCGCCTCCGAGAGGATGCGCCGACCGTCCTCGGCGTTGGTCCCGTCGAGTCGAACGACGAGCGAGACGGAGGGCTCCACGCGCTCCAACGCTGCCACGATGCCTTCCGCGACGACGTCGCATCGCGTGATGCCGCCGAAGATGTTGATCAGCACGACGCGCACGCCGGGGTCGGAGAGGATGACCTCGAGCGAGGTCCCCATCGACTCCGCGCTCGCTCCGCCGCCGATGTCGAGGAAGTTCGCGGCGCTCGCGCCCGCTTGCTGCACGACGTCGAGCGTCGACATCACCAGACCGGCGCCGTTGCCGATGATGCCCACCTCTCCGTCGAGCTTCACGTACTGGAGGCCGGCCGCGCGTGCTCGCGCCTCCACGGGGTCGCGCGGGAATGTCGACTCGAGCTCCGCGAGGTCCGGATGGCGGAACAACGCGTTGTCGTCGACGGTGACCTTGCTGTCGAGCGCGAGGACGCTTCCGTCCCTGAGCAACACGAGCGGATTGATCTCCACCAGGCTCGCATCGGCGTCGACGAGGACCTCGTACATCCGTCGGAGCACGTCCTGCGCGCCCGCACGCGCGTCCGGATGGAAATGTCCCGCGAGCCAGCGGGTCTGGTACGCGTGGACGCCGGCGAGGGGATCGATGCTCAGCCGCCGGAGCGACGCCGGCCGCTCGCGCGCGACCTCCTCGATATCGACGCCGCCCTCCGCAGACGCGATCGCGAGGTATGCGCCGGTGCTCCGGTCGAGCGAGATCGCGACGTAGAACTGCTCCGCGAGGTCGACGAGCCGTTCGACGAGAACGCGCGTGACGGGCATTCCCTGGAATCCGCCGTCGAGGATGCGGCGCGCCGCCTCCTCCGCTTCCTCGGGAGACTGCGTCAACACGACGCCGCCGCCCTTTCCGCGACCGCCGGCCTGGACCTGGGCCTTCACGGCCGTCCTACCGCCGAGGCTCTCGGCGATCCGCCTCGCCTCCTCCGGCGTCTCGGCGACCCCCCGCTCGGCGAGCGGGATGCCGTGACGCTCGAAGAGATCCTTGCCCTGATGCTCGTAGAGGTCCACGTCAGGCGATCCAGCGGCGAGGGACGTGCATCAGCCGGTCCGCTCCGCGGAGGACATCCGCTCGCGGAGCCACGCGATGATGTCGCCGGTCGGAGCGCCCGGCGTGAAGATCTTCTCGATGCCGTCGCGCTCCAGCTCGGGGATGTCGTCGGCCGGGATGATCCCGCCGCCGAACACGACGATGTCGCCGGCCTCACGCTCTCTGAGGAGTCGCACGACCTTCGGGAACAGCGTCATGTGCGCGCCGGAATGACAGGAGAGCCCGATCGCGTCGGCGTCCTCCTGGATCGCGGCCTCGACGATCTGTTCGGGCGTCTGATGCAGACCCGTGTAGATGACCTCGAACCCGGCGTCGCGCAGTGCCCGCGCCACGACCTTCGCGCCACGGTCGTGCCCGTCGAGGCCCGGCTTCGCGATGACGATGCGGATCTTCCCAGCCACGCCGGGCAGTCTAGCCGCCGGTCTCGCATCGCCTGGCCGCCTCCGTCACGGTGGAGCGGGACCGACGGCTCGGAGCCGCGGGCGGCTCACATCCGGCTCCGACGGGCCGGCTCGGAACCGTGTTCCGTCCGGACGGAACCACCGCGTGACGGCGCCATCCCCGAGCTCAACCTTCCAACCGTGCTCGTGCACCAGCTTGTGGTGGAAGGTGCAGAGCATCACGAGGTTCTCGAGATCGGTCGTTCCGCCGCGCCGCCACCAGACGACATGGTGCGCCTTCGCGAAGCGCTGTGAACCGCATCCGGGAAACGTGCACCCGCCGTCGCGGTATCGGAGCTGACGCAACATCCAGGCGGAGGGGTCGCGCGTGATCCGTCCGAGGCCGAGCGGCCGTGCCGAGCCGTCCTCCACCACGACCTGCGTCCGCGCCTCGCACAGAAGCCGGCGCGCGGTCTCCGGATGGATCACCGGACCACCGTCGATGTCAGAGCCCGCCGGTCCGTCACCCGCGCGGACGTGCACGACCACGGTCGCGCGGTCGGCGTCCTGGTCCTCGGCGATCCTCGCCGAGCAAAGCGCGACGAGCGCGTCCGCGTTGCGGGCCGACGAGAACACCCGGTCTTCCTCGCCCGGCATGACGGGGATCTTCTCGGCGAGCCGCTCGATCGCTCGTGCGACGACGGATCCCCGGCAGCCGGAAGCTCTCCCTCGAGCCCAAGCCGCGTCCGGTCCTCGGAGAACCACCAAGTCAGAAACCGCTGACGTTCCGCGTCGCGGACGTCGTCGATCGGTCTACCGACCTCGAGGTCGGCACGCCGCCGGACGGCCCCAACGGAGACGCGCGCCGCCCACGTGATCAATCCGTCCTCCGTTTCGAACTCGGCGAAGCGCGCAAGCTCGACGACCTTGTCGACGCCCAGGCGGCCCGAAGAAAGGGCGTCGGAGAGCGACGGAAGCGCCTCGAGCGCGTACGCGGCGGCGATCCATCGCCTCGCCTTCCACTCGGACATGCCGTAACGGATCGAGAGCCACGCCGCCATGTCGCGCGCGCCGGCGCCCTTCCATGCGGCATGCCGGTCCGCGTCGGCGATCAGGCGGAAGAGCTCGAGCTGATCGGAGGAGAGACGGCGATGGAGGTCGTCCATCTCGTCGATGAGCGTTGCCGCCTGCTGCAAGGGACCCGAGACCTCTTCTGGATCAAGGGCTTGCCCGTGATCCGTCGATTCTCGGGGGAGGAGCAGGCATCATATCGAACATGTGTTCGGTTGTCAAGAGTTATCCGGACAAGATTCCAGGACGAGCGCGGCGAGCACCGCGGCCGTCCGCAGCGTGCAGCCGTTCCCGCGTAGACCGAACGGTCGGGCGCACAGCGGAGACCTTGTCCGACCCGCCATTCCTATACTCGAGGAACGATGGCGAAACGCATCCGTTTCCGGCCGCCCGGTCTGAAACCAACGACCAAGGTCGGCACGCTCGGTCCGTACCGAGGCCGCCTTGGATTCGCGTGGGTCATCGCACCGATCTTCGCCGGCATCGCGATCGTTCTCGCCGGCTGGCTACTGCTGCGCTAACGCGCGGCGCCTCAGCCGAAACACACGCTCAGCCGACGCGCCGCAGAGGCGCGTACGCCAACAACAACCGCTTCTCGCCTTCGTCCTCGAACGCGACGGTCGCCTCGGCGTCCGAACCCGAGCCCGAGACGGACATCACGACGCCCTCTCCCCAGCGATCGTGCATCACGGTGTCCCCCGCCGAAACGGCCGGCGCCTCTCGTCGGACCCCCGCCGCGCCGGAGGCGACCGAGACGCCAACGCGTCCGCGCAGGCGCTGCGAGGAGCCGTCGCTCTCCAGCTCCCGCAACAGATCACTCGGGATCTCGGAAAGGAACCGCGACGGCGGGTTGTAGTTCGTGCTCCCCCACAACGTGCGGCTCCACGCATGGCAGAGATACAGACGCTCTCGCGCGCGCGTGATCCCGACGTAGGCGAGACGCCGTTCCTCCTCGAGTTGCGCGCTGTCGCCCATGGAGCGGTAGTGCGGAAAGATCCCGTCCTCCAGCCCAACCATGAACACCACCGGGAACTCCAGCCCCTTGGCGTTGTGGAGCGTCATCAGCGTCACCGAGGAGGATTCCTCGTCGTACTCGTCCTGCTCCGTCACCAGCGCGACCTGCTCGAGGAAGTCCGCGATCGACCCCTCCGGAAATCGCGCCTCGAACTCTGCGGCGACGCCGCCGAGCTCGCGGAGGTTCTCCACGCGGCCTTCGGACTCGACCGTGCGCTCGGCCTCGAGCTCCGCGATGTAGCCGGACTCCTCCGCGACGGCCTCCACCATCCGGGAGGCGGCAGCGCCTGCCTGGTACATCTCCTCGAGCCGGTCCATCAACGAGACGAATCCGGCGACCGCACCCCGCGCTCGCGTCGCCAACACCGAGATCTCGTCCGCGCGGCGCGCAGCGGAAAGGAACGGGATGCCCTCCTGGGTCGCGAAGCTCTCGATCGCCGCGACCGTCGCGTCGCCGATCCCCCGCTTCGGTGTGTTGATCACGCGTCGAGCCGACATCAGGTCCTGTGGGTTCACGAGCAGACGGAGGTACGCGAGCGCGTCCCTGATCTCCTTTCGCTCGTAGAAGCGGACTCCGCCGACCACGCGATACGCGATGCCGGCGCGCATGAAGATGTCCTCCAGGACTCGGCTCTGCGCGTTCGTTCGGTAGAAGACGGCAACGTCCCGGTAGCGATGGCCCTCGTCCGCCACGAGGCGCTCGATCTCCTCGGCGACGAAGAGCGCCTCCTCGTGCTCGTTGTCGGCGCGGTACCGGACCGCGAGCTCGCCGCCCGGCGTCTCCGTCCACAGCGACTTCGGCTTGCGCTGGACGTTCTGCTCGATCAGCGCGTTCGCGACCGAGAGGATCGCCTGCGTGGAGCGGTAGTTCTGCTCCATCAGGAAGACCTGCGCGTCGGGATAGTCGCGCTCGAAGTGGAGGAGGTTCTGGATCGTCGCCCCGCGCCAGGAGTAGACGCCCTGATCGGCGTCTCCGACGACGCAGACGTTGCGGTACTTCGCCGCGAGCATGTTCACCAAGTGGTACTGCGCGCGGTTCGTGTCCTGATACTCGTCGATCAGGATGTATCGGAACCGCTCCTGGTAATGCTCCAAGACGGCCGGGTTGTCCTGGAACAGCCGCACGGTCCGGACGATCAGGTCGTCGAAATCGAGGGCGCCGGCGTCCTGGAGCTTCTTCTGATAGCCGGCGTACACCTCCGCGACCGTCTTCTCGTAGAAGTTCCCGGCCTGCGAGGCGAACTCCGAGGCCGAGAGGAGGTTGTCCTTGGCGTGACCGATCCCGGCGGCCATCGCCCGGGGAGCGAACCGCTTCGGATCCACCCCGAGGTCCCGCAGCACCGTGGCGATCAGCCGCTCGGTGTCTCCCCCGTCGTAGATCGAGAACGACGACGGCAGGCCGAGCCGGGCGTGTTCCCGCCGCAGGATCCGCGCGCAGGTGGAGTGGAACGTCAGGATCCACATCCCCTTGGAGATGCGCGTGCCCATCAGGCTCTCCACCCGGTCGGACATCTCCCGGGCGGCCTTGTTCGTGAAGGTGATCGCGAGGATCCCTCCGGGCGCAACCCCTCGCTCGTCGATCAGGAACGCGATCCGGTGAGTCAGTGCGCGCGTCTTACCGGATCCCGCACCCGCGACGATCAGGACCGGTCCTTCGGTGTGGAGAACAGCTTCCCGCTGGATCGGGTTCAGGGAATCGAGAAGCTCCTCAGCCGTGCTCACGCACACGATTCTAGGGGCCGCAACGACGGTGCCCGACCGCTGAGGGGGGATGCGCGGGACTCTCAAGGGGATGTCGCAACCATCCGATGGTTTACGTCGGAAGACATTGCGGCAGCTACAAGCGCGAGATACCCTATGCCGGCTGCCAGGCACGGGGTCGGAGCGGGAAAGGGGTCGGTACATGAGGCGTTTGGGCGTTGCCCTCACAGTGGCAACAGCGCTCGGCATCTTCCTCGCCGGTCCCGCGTTCTCCGCCTCGGCCGCACCACAGACCTGCTACCCCGCCGGGAACCCGACGGCGAGCGTCAGTGATCCGTCTCCGACTGCTGGTGAGACCGTCACCGTCTCCGGCGGGAACTTCAAGCCGACCTCCGGCGTCGACGTGTTGTTCGACGGCGACAAGATCGCGAGCGATCAGACCGACGCTCAGGGTCAGTTCAGCATCCAGGTGACGATCCCCAACGACGCCTCCCTCGGCGACCACACGATCACCGTGAGCGGCGTCGGCGGCGACTGCGTCTCTCCCGCCGAGGTGGAGATCAGCCTCACGCTCGTGGCCGGTGAGGGCGGCGGCGCTGGTGGCGGCGGCGGAGCCGGTGGTGTCGCGGGCAATGGCGGCGGCGGCGGTGGCGGCGTGGCGTTCACCGGATCGAACATCTCGCTCGGCATGCTGCTGATCGCCGTGTTCGTGATCATCGGAGCCGCCTCGCTGATCGTCGGACGCCGCCGCAAGGTCGGCGTCGGCGCCAAGTAGCGCTCCAAGGCGGCTGCACCGACGGCGTCGCCTCCCGAGACCTCGAACCTTTCGACCAGCGGCTCTCCTCCTCGGCCCGCAAGCGAGAGGAGCTCCGGAAAGCGCCGGCAGGGCTCCCTCCTCACCGCTTTCGGTATCGCGTGTCTCATCGTGGCATCCGGTATCGGCGGCTACATCGGGTGGCTGCTGTGGGGAACCGGGCTTGCGACGCAACGGTCGCAGGACGCACTCCGCGCGGGCTTCGTTCCGCAGATCAGCGATGCGAGACCTCCGGCCGGCGCGGGGACCGCGCTCCCCGGCTCGGCGTACGCGGAGATCGTGATCCCACGGATGAGCCTCGACATGATCGTCGTCCAGGGGACGAACACCCTCGATCTGGAGAAGGGCCCCGGGCATTACACCGGGACCGCGGACCCCTGGGACGCTCACGGCCGCGTCGGCATCGCCGGCCACCGGACGACCTATCTCGCGCCCTTCTGGTCGCTCGACAAGCTCGGTCCCGGCAACGACGTGATCCTGCGGACCAAGTACGGCACGTATCACTATGACGTGACGGGCTCGCGCACGATCTCGCCCTCCGATGCGTCGGTGCTCGACCAGACCGCGAGGCCGACGCTCGTCCTGACGACGTGCACGCCGCGGTTCTCGGCGAGCGAGCGACTGATCGTCTTCGCGAAACGCTCGCCGGCATGACGCCGGGGGACCCCGAGTGAGCACGCCGGTTCCGAACCCCGTCGAGCTCTCGAGTCGAGACTTCCGCCGCAGCCGGCGCGACAGCCGGCGCGGACGCAGACGCCGACGCAGGCATCATCGCCGGTGGCCGAAGCGTCTCGGCATCGCGCTGCTGATCGCCGTCCCGGTGCTCGGCGCGATCGCGGCGCTGTCGTTCTCCCCCGCGGTCGCGGCGCGGCGCTCGATGATCTCCGGCAGGGGTCAGCTCACCGAGGCGCGAGCGCTGCTGCTGAAGGGCGACGTCGCGCAGGCGAAGGAGAAGTTCCATTCCGCGTCGGAGGACTTCTCCGACGCGGTGGACAGCGCGGGCAACCCGTTCATCCGGCTGGAGAGCCTCTTCCCGTTCCTCGGGCGGACGCCGGACGCACTTCGCGCGCTCGCGGACATCGGAGCGACGCTCTCCGACGCGGGCGGGTCGGTGTCCGGCGCCGTCGAAACGCTCCCCGGGGGGCTCGACGCGCTCGCGCCGACCCGGGGACAGATCCCGCTCGACGCGATGCAGCAGCTTCAGCCCGTCGTTGCGCACGCCCGCGCCGAGCTGGAGAGCGCTCGCTCGGAGGCCGAGGGGGTCTCACGCTCCTTCGTGTTGCAGCCCGTCGTCGAGGCCGGCGACCTCGTGCGAACGGAGCTCGACCGCGTGCTTCCGGCCGTTCGAGCGGCGGACGGCCTCCTCCGCGTCCTACCGCAGTTCGGCGGCGCCGACGGCAGGAGCGAGTACTTCCTCGCTGCGGAGAACCCGACCGAGGCGCGCGGGACCGGAGGCCTGATGAGCTCGTACGCGATCCTCACGATCGACCACGGGCACATCTCCATCTCCGCCTTCCACGACATCCACGAACTCCCGAACATCGCGGCGGACAAGGCGACTTGGCCCTCGGAGGAGTTCCGCGCGATCTACGGACCATTCAACGCGGCCGGGTTCTGGCGGAACGCGAACATGACGCCGGACGCGCCGACCGCGGGGAGCCTCATCGAGAACCTCTGGCACCAGCAGACGGGACAGCATCTCGACGGCACGGTGTTCGTCGACATCCAGACGCTGTCGTACCTCGTCGACGCGATCGGTTCGGTCCAGGTGCCCCAGCTGCACGTGACGCTCACGAAGCGGAACACGGTGCCGTACGTCGCGAACCAGGCATATACCGACATCAACGACGACACGACCAGGAAGAAGCTCCTCGGCATCGTCGGGCAGGAGGTGTTCGGAAAGTTCCTCGCCGAGGCGTCCGGAGACCGAGCGCTCCGCGCGCTGATCTCCGCGGGTGCCGACGGGCACATCCTCCTCTACGGAGCGGACCCGCAGACGCAGGCTGCGTTCGTCGAAGCGGGCCTCGCGGGAACCTTCGGGACGGCGCAGGGGGATTTCTTCGCGCCCGTCGTCAACAACATCAGCGGGAACAAGGTCGACTACTACCTCCGTCGGACGATCTCCTACGACATCGCGCTGCAGCCGGGTGGAAGCGCCTCTGCCACGGCGAACGTCGCGTTCGCGAACGACGCGCCGGCGAACGCGGAGCCCAGCTACGCCCTCGGTCCGTATCAAGGCAGCGCGCTCGCCGATCTGCACCTGCAGCCAGGCGAGGAGTACGCGCGCACAGGCTTCTATTGCGGCTCCGGCTGCGTTCTCGACAAGGCGACGTCCGACGGCCAGCCGATGATCGTGGAGCCGTACACCGAGAAGGATCTCTCGCTCTACGCGAGCTATCTCCGTATCCTGCCGCAGCAGACGAAGCACGTGTCCCTGAGCCTCGATCTCGCGACGGCGTGGCAGGGAAGCGATGCCGTCGGCTCCTACACGCTGCGGCTGCAGAACCAGCCGACGGTACAGCCGGCGAAGGCGTCGGTGACGATCCACGTTCCGTCCGGCATGCACATCTCGTTCGCAAGTGCGCCGCTCAAGGTCGAGGGCGACACGGCGACGTGGACGGGCGAGCCGGGCGACGCGACCACGCTCGAGATCCGATTCGAGCGGAACCTGGCCGGCCGTCTGTGGTCGGATATCTCCGATTTCCTGTCGAAGCCGGTCATCAAGCTCTAGGAGGGGGAAGCGTGGCGGAGGCGCACATCTTGGTGGAGGGGTTCGTCAGCGAGGAGGACGACCACGTGCGGTCGAGCATCGGCTTCGTGCGCGACGGCGACTCCCTGATCGTGATCGATCCCGGCATGGTTCCGAGCGCGTCGGCGATCCTCGATCCGCTCCGGGAGCTCGGTGTGTCTCCCGACGAGGTGACGGACGTCGTCCTCTCCCACCACCATCCCGACCACACGCTGAAGGCCGCGCTGTTCCCGCGGGCGAGCGTGCACGACCACGGGGCGGAGTACGTCGACGATCTCTGGATCGACCGCGAGGCGGAGGGCGTCCAACTCTGCCCCGGCGTGTCGCTGATGGAGACGCCGGGCCACACGCCGCAGGACATCTCCACCGCGGTGGAGACCGACGACGGCCTCGTCGTGTTCACGCATCTGTGGTGGACCGCCGAGGGACCGGAGGAGGATCCGTTCTCGGTCGACCCGGAAGCGCTGCACCGCAACCGGGAACGGGTGCTCGGGCTCCCGGACCTGACGAAGATCGTTCCGGGCCACGGAGCGTCGTTCCCGCCCGCACCGGAGACGCCTCGATAGCCCAACTAGACTCCGGCAGATGTACCGACGGATCGTTTTCGTGCTGATCCTGCTCGTGCCGGCCTGCGGCCGGTCAGACCAACCAGCGAATGCCACGCTTCCACGCACCGCGATGATCTGCAGCGAATCGATCTCCGGCGAATGCTGGTCTTCGAGCCAGATCGCTGTCGTCCCCGCGAGGGGTGGTGCGCCACGGTTGCTCGACCTTCCGAGAGCCCAGTATTCCGACGTCGCGTGGTCTCCGGATGGGAAGGATCTCGCGACAATCGTGAACAATCAGTCGCTTGAGATCCTCGATATCGCTTCCCTCACAACCCGGATCGTCGCGTCTGTGCAAGGCCCGAACAGCCTGGCAACGCCGGCGTGGAGTCCGGATGGCTCGAAGCTCGCCTACACGTTCGTCAGCGACTGGACCTCGAACGGGCTCCCCGGCGGGGCGGGTGCCGCCAGGGACATAGCCCTTCCGACCGCGAGCCACCTCCACCTGATGACGGTTCCCGCTGGTGCCGGGACACCGCAAGAGATCACGAGCGGGAAGGCGCCTGCATGGAGCCCGGACGGCACCCTGCTCGCCTTTACGTCGGCGGACGGCGAGGTTCGGTCGATCTCGCTGGACAAGAGCGGGTCTACGTCGGCGATCGGACGGGGCGAGAACGCAACCTGGTCGCCCGACGGCCGCACACTCCTGTTCGAGCAGTTCGGTGACGGCTTCATGGACGTCTACTCCGCGCCGTCGGCGGGCGGCAAACAGCACGCCGTTCTTCAGGGCGCAGCCGTCCCCCGGCTCTCGACCATGGGAAAGCTCGCGTATCTGAAGGGTGACCTCTTCGGTCGCCCGACGGTATCTGATTCCGACGGAACGAACGGCTCGGCGATTTCCAACCGTGACGCCTCGTGGGTGACGTGGTCGCCCGACGGTCAGAATCTCGCCGTCACGTTCATCCACCCAAGACAGCCGACCGCAGCCGACTTTCCACCGCCACCGACACGCCCGGGACATCCGGCGCCCACCGTCACTCCGAAGGACAACGGCGGACCCCCGATGGCAGGCGTTCCGACCACCGAAGTTTCGCGTCCCTAGCGCCCTACTCCCACTCGATCGTCGCAGGCGGCTTCGAGGAGATGTCGTAGACGACTCGGTTCACGCCGACAACCTCCGCGATGATCCGGCTGGAGATCCGCCCGAGCACCTCGGAGGGAAGGCGCGCCCAGTCCGCAGTCATCGCGTCCTCGGAGCTGACCGCGCGGATCACGATGGGATGCGCGTAGGTGCGGCCGTCTCCCATCACGCCGACGCTGCGAAGGGTCAGCAGCACGGCGAACGCCTGCCACAGCTCGTTCGCCAAGCCCGCGCGACGGATCTCCTCGTTCACGATCGCGTCGGCGTGGCGGACGATCCCCAGGCGCTCTGCCGTGACCTCACCGACGATGCGGACGGCCAGCCCCGGTCCGGGGAACGGCTGGCGCCACACGATGTCGGGTGGGAGACCGAGCTCCTCTCCGACCGTACGGACCTCGTCCTTGAAGAGGTCGCGGAGCGGCTCGACGAGGTCGAAGCGCATGTCCTCAGGGAGACCGCCGACGTTGTGATGGCTCTTGATCCGGGCGGCCGTTCCGGAGCCGGACTCGATCACGTCCGGATAGAGCGTCCCCTGCACGAGGAACCTCGCGTCGGAATGCTCTACCGCGACCTCCTCGAATACGCGGATGAACTCCTCCCCGATCGCCCTGCGCTTCTCCTCCGGGTCGGTCACGCCCGCCAGTCGTCCGAGGAATCGATCCGCTGCCTTGACGTGGACGAGCGGCACACGGAAATGGCGGCCGAACGTGTCCTCCACCTGATCGGGCTCCCCCTCGCGAAGGAGCCCCGTGTCGACGAAGACGCACGTGAGCTGGTCGCCGACGGCCTTGTAGACCAGCAGCGCCGCGACCGCGCTGTCGACGCCGCCGGAGAGCGCGCACAGGACACGTTCATCTCCGACCTGCGCGCGGATCCGCTCCACGGACCGTTCGATGACGCCGGTCGGAGTCCACTCAGGCAGCAGGCCGCAGCCGTCGTAGAGGAATCGCTTCATCACGTCGAGGCCGCGGCTCGTGTGCGCCACCTCGGGATGGAACTGCACGCCGAACAAGCCGCGCTCGCGGTCCTCCATCGCCGCGACCGGGGTCACCTCGGTCGAGGCCGTGACGCGGAACCCGTCCGGGGCGCGTTCCACGGTGTCGGCGTGGCTCATCCAGACCGTTTCGTGGTCTGCGAGGTCCTCCAGCAGCACGCCTGGCTCGCGGACCGCGAGGTCGGTGCCTCCGTACTCCCGCGCCCCCGTCGCCTCGACTGAGCCGCCGAGCGCCTGAGCCATGAGCTGCTGGCCGTAACAGATGCCGAGCACC
>JBJMLN010000029.1:0-39787 GCA_045805285.1 Actinomycetota bacterium
AGCGAGACCCCGGGAGGGTGCTCTCTATCCCGCTCATACCTCCCTATAGGCGACTCCCGTATCTGGGCGGTGGCGTTAGGTGTCCGTGGCGACCGACGTCGGGAGTCCCGGAGTCACTGATCTTCGACGCTCCCACGAGCCGTCGAACGAATCGATCGCGAGAATCGTTTAGGACGTTGTAGGTCTGTCAGGGAGGTATTAGCACTGCGAGGAACAACGCTGTTCCAACCGTTTCGTTCCAACGCTCTTCCAACAGTTCGTGCAGGTCAGGTCATGACAGCACTGGTCAGAGCGTTGTATCAAGCGTTGGAACAACATTCGAAAACCGCTTTTGACCTGCGGCGTTGCGAGTCCCGGGCCTATGTCAAGCACGAGGACGGAGCGGCCTCCGCGAAATGGGCGGTGCAGCTCCAGGAACTCGTGGCTCGCGAGACGTAGGCCTTTCGCGCTCAGGAGAGCCGAGTGTGAAGCGCCCGCTCCACGTCCTCGGCGCGCGCGGGGTCCTCGATCCGTCGGCCGAGTGAGTCGCGCACGTAGAACGCGTCGACGACCCGACCGCCGTAGGTCGCCACCTTCGCGAGATGGACGTCGAGCTCGAGGTCGGAGAACGTCCGCGTGATCTCGAACAGCAGCCCGATCCGGTCCGCCGCGCCGACCTCGATCACGGTGTAGAAGTCGCTCGCGTCGTTGTCGACGCGGACTTCCACAGCGATGTCATCGCGAGGCGGCGGATAGTTCGCGCGCTGCTCCTCCACCCGGTGCTCGAGCGAGAGCCGGCCCTCCAGCACCTTGCGGAGGGTCGTGCGGAAACGCCGCCACCGATCCTCGCCGACGTCGGGATCGAACGCGCCGACGACCTCGAAGAGGTCGACCGCCACGTCGTCGTTCGTCGTGAACACCTGCGCGGAGAGGATCGAGAGTCCCGCGAGCGACAGCGCTCCCGCGATCCACGAGAGCAACCCCGGCCGGTCCGCCGCGACGACCGTGAGCGACCACGTTCCCTCGCGGTTCGCGGGGATCGCAGCGGTCCGGACCTCCTGCGCGCCGACTTCGGCGGAAAGGAGCGCCGGATGCGTCGCGGCGAGCTCGGCCGGAACGGCGAGACGGTAGCTCCGCGGCATCCGCTCGAGGAACGCTTCGACGTCGGCGTCCACGTCGAGGCGCGTGCGGAGCTCGCGTTCCCACGCTGCCAGGGTCTCCTCCTCCTGCGGATCGATGCCGCGCTCGAGCACGCGCTGGACCTTTCCGACGAGCTCGCGGATCAAGGTCTGCCTCCACGGCGTCCATGCATGCGGCCCCGTCGCACCGGCGTCGGCGACGGTCAGCAGGTACAGCGCGGCGAGACGCTCCGGCGTCGCGACGCGGGCGGCGACCTCGCCGACGAGCTCCGCGTCCTGCAGGTCGCGCCGCGTCGCCGTGTCGGAGAGCAACAGGTGGTTCGCGACGAGGAACTCCACCAGCTCGGCGGCGTCCGGCTCGAGACCCATGCGCGCCACCGTCTCCGCCGCGACGCGAGCGCCGATCGCGACGTGATCTCCCTCGCCGACCTTGCCGGCGTCGTGGAGCAGCGCGGCGACCAACAGCGGCTCGGGGGCGGCGATCTGTGCGACGGCCTCCTGAACAACCGGGTCGTCGGCGGGGGGCGCGTCGAGCAGCTTGTAGGCGCCGCGCATCGCCTCCAGGAGATGGACATCGACGGGATACCGGTGGAACGGGTCGCGCTGCGGCCGGCAGCGGACGGCCCTCCACGCCGGAAGGAAACGCTCGAGGAGGCCGATGCGGTCGAGCGACTCGAGCGCGGCGACCGCCGACTCTCCCGCACGGAGCAGCCTCGCGAACGCGTCGCGCACCGACGGCGTCCACTCGATCTCGCCAGCGAGCGCGAGGAGGTCGATCGCGTCGAGGATCCGGGCGGGAACCTCCTCCCGCCGCTCCGCCGCACCGGCGAACCAGGAGAGGATGTCCCCGGCGGTTTCCGGGGGGTCCTCGAAGACGCCGGCAACGCCCGGGGCGTCGGCCGAGGAAAGGCGCGCGAGCGCCGCGCCCGTCGCGTGCTCGAGCAGGCGGGCGTGCTCGAACAGCGCGCGCATCAAGGCGTCCACCGCGGAAAGGCTCGGCTCGTCGGAGAAGCCGAGAGCACGAGCGATCTCCGGCTGGTCCTCGCGCCGGAGACGGTTTGCCGAGCGACCGGTCTCCAGGTGAACGGCGCTCCGCGTCCGTGTCAGGAACTCCTCCGCGTCGGTCGCCGCGTTCGCCTCGCGGGAGCGCAAGATCCCCGCCGGGACGAGCGACCTGACGGCCCCGTCGCCGGTCCGGACGAGCGCGAGCCAATGGAGGACGTTCGCGTCGCGCACGCCGCCGATCCCTTCCTTCAGCGACGGCTCGAGGAGGTGCGAGACCGAGCCGTATCTGCCCTCGCGTCTCTTCCGGTCCGCGACCAGCAGGGAGACGAACGCTGCGGGGTTCGCCGCCACGGCTGAGCGAACCTGCGCCTGCGTGTCCTCGGCGAGCGCCGCGTTCCCCGCTACGGCGCGCAGATCCAGCAATGCCGTGGCGATCTCCAACCGCTCTCCGGCGCCCGCGACGCACTCCGCCGGCGTGCGCACCGAGTGGCCGAGCGTCAGGCCCGCGTCCCAGAGCGGATACAGGATCCGCTCCGCGAGCGTGCGCGTGTCGTCTCGGGCGTCGTGGAGGAGCAACAGGTCGACGTCGGAGCGCGGAGCGAGCTCTCCACGGCCGTAGCCGCCGACCGCGCACAGGGCGACCTCGCTGGAGGCGCCGCTGTTCTCGAACAGCGTTCGCAGACAGTCGTCGACCAGCCCTGCGCGTCGCGACGCCGACCACCGGCCGTGATGGCCGCTCGAGTACGCGCGATCGAGCGCCGCGAGCTGCTCACCGAGCGCGGAGACGGCGGACTCCGCCACCGTCGTCGGTTCGCTCATCGATGCTCAGACCGCGTCGGGGCCCATCTCCCCCGTCCGGATGCGAACGACCTGCTCGGCGGGAACGACGAAGATCTTGCCGTCGCCGATCTTGCCCGTTCGCGCCGCCTTCGCGATCGCGTCGACGATGCCCTGCACGTCGTCGTCGTCCGCGAGGACCTCCACGCGCGTCTTCGGAACGAAGTCCACCTGGTACTCCGCCCCGCGATAGACCTCGCTGTGACCGCGTTGGCGTCCGAACCCCTCGACGTCGGTGGCCGTGAGTCCGGCGACGCCGATGTCCTGGAGCGCCTCCTTGATCTCGTCGAGCTTGAACGGTTTGACGATCGCAACGACGAGCTTCATGAGCGGCTCAGCCGGCCGCGGCCTTCTTCCGCGGCGCGGACTTGCGCGCGGGCTTCTTCTTCGCCTCGCCGTCGGAGGGCTGGTCCTTCTTCACGGCCTCGACGGAGGCCTTCAGCGCGTCCATCAGGTCGACGACCTTGGAGACCGGAGCGGCCTCGACGGCTTCGATCTGCTCGCCCGCGGCCTTCTTCTCCACGATCTCGAGGAGGGCGTCCCGGTACTCGTCGCGGAACTCCTCGGGGTTCCACGGCGCCGTGAGGTTCTCGATCAGCGTGCGCGCCATCTGGAGCTCCTGATCGCGGATCTTCGGGCTCTTGTCGAGGTTGTCGAACTCCGCGGCCCGGATCTCGTCGGGCCAGTACATCGTCTCCAGCACGAACACGTCGTCGTGGAAACGCAGCGCCGCGAGGTGCTCCTTGTCGCGGAACGCGACCTTCGCGATGCCGACCTTTCCCTCCTTCTCGAGCGCCTCTCGGAGCAGCGCGTATGCCTTCACGCCGGTCTCCTCGGGCACGAGGTAATAGGACTTTTGGTACTGCATCGGATCGATCTCGGAGATGTCGACGAACTGCACGATGTCGATCGCGCGGGAGGACTCCACCGGCACCGCGTCGAAGTCCTCGTCCTCAAGCACGACGTAACGGTCCTTCTCGATCTCGTAGCCCTTGACGATGTGCTCGAAGGACACCTCTTCGCCGTCGACGGAGCAGACCCGCTTGTACTTGATGCGGCCCATGTCCTCGTCGTGGAGCTGGTTGAAGTGCAGGGACTTCTCCTCGGTGGCCGGATACAGGCCGACCGGGATCGACACGAGGCCGAACGAGATGGCCCCCTTCCACATGGTTCTCGGCATGACGGACCTCCGGGAGGATGGATTCGCCCAGCTCACCTGGGGTTCCATCTCAGTCTAGTGGACCCGACCGACACGGCTACCATGCCTGCATGCCGACCCGCAAGAAGTCCGCCGAGGCGTTCACGGTCACGTTCCCGAAGCCGCTTCCCACGGAGCGACGCGGCGACCACTGGTGGCTCGAAGTGGACGGCCGGGAGCTCCGCCTCTCCAACCTCGACAAGGTGTTCTGGCCCGAGGAGGGCTACACGAAGGGCGACCTGCTCGCCTACTACTACAACGCCTCGGAGCTGATCCTCCCCTACCTCGCCGACCGGCCGCTGACGATGAAACGGATGCCGAACGGCGTCACCGGCCAGTTCTTCTACGAGAAGTCCGCGCCATCGCACACGCCGGAATGGATCCCGCGCTGTCCGGTGCTCTCAGCGGACGCGAAGACCGGCGTGATCGATTACCTGATGGTGCAGGAGCTCGCGGCGCTCCTGTTCGTCGTGAACCTCGGCTGCGTCGAGTTCCATCCGCTCCACTCGCGATGCCGGTCGGTGGAGCATCCGGACTACCTGTTCTTCGACCTCGACCCGTTCGAGCCGATCACCTACGACGATGTGCTTGCCGTCGCGCGGCACGTGAAGGTCGTCCTCGATCGCGTCGGCTTGCGCGGGTACCCGAAGACGAGCGGCGCGACCGGGATGCAGATCTACGTGCCCGTCGAGCCTCGGTGGAGCTACGAGGTCGTCCGCGAGTTCGTCGGGCGCGCCGGACAGCTGATGCGGCAGGCCGATCCCGACCGAGTGACGATGGCGTGGCAGATCAAGGACCGGAGCGGCCACGTCTTCATCGATCACAACATGAACCGCGAGGGAGCGAACATCGCCGCGGCGTACTCCATGCGGCCGGAGCCGCGGGCGACCGTGTCGACGCCGCTGACGTGGGACGAGGTCGAGGCCGGCGTCACGCCGCAGGACTTCCGCATCGAGAACGTCTGGGAGCGGTGGCGTTCCGTCGGCGACCTCTTCCGGCCGGTCCTGGAGGAGCCGCAGGATCTCTCTCCTGCCTTGGAGGCTCTCGGCGTCGATCCCGCGGAGATCGATCGCGCACCGGCCGACCAGACCGTTCCGAAACGGGGGCGCTTCTCGAAGAAGGCCTCTGCCGAGCCAGCGCCGCCCCCGACGCCGGCGTCGGAGATCGAAGGCGGCGGGTCGGGGCCGCGCTCGGGGCCGCGCGGCCGGTCGAGGAGCGAGGAGGTCATCGCGCGCTCGCACGATCCGAACCTCGCGGAGTACATCAAGAAGCGCGACTTCGAGGGAACACCGGAGCCGGCGCCCTCCGACGTCCCGGGCAGCGGCAACTCCTTCGTGATCCACAAGCACCGCGCGACGCGGCTCCACTACGACCTGCGCTTGGAGAAGAACGGCGCGTTGCCGTCGTGGGCCGTTCCGCGCGGGCTTCCGACACAGCGCGGCGACCGGCGGCTCGCGGTACAGACGGAGGACCATCCGCTCGAGTACGGCTCGTTCGAAGGGGAGATCCCGAAGGGGCACTACGGCGCGGGCTCGGTCCGCATCTTCGACAACGGCGTGTACGAGCTCGTGGAGTGGACGGACAAGAAGGTGAGCTTCAAGCTCCACGGACACCGCTACCGCGGGCAGGAGTACCACCTGGTCAAGACGCGGACGGACTGGCTGATCTTCCTCGCGAGCGCGCAGGACGTCCCGCTGATCGAGTCGCCGCCGCAGTTCTCCCCGATGCTCGCGGAGGGCGGTCACGAGCCCTTCGACTCCCCCGACTGGAGGTTCGAGCCGAAGCTCGACGGCGTGCGGTCGCTCGTCTACACCGACACGGAGGCGACGAGGCTCGTCTCCCGGTCCGGACGTGATCAGACGGCGACGTATCCGGAGCTCTCGACGCTCCACGAGATCGTGCACTCCGTGAACTGCGTGCTGGACGGCGAGATCGTCGCGACGGACGAGGAGGGCCGCGCGTCCTTCGAGGTGCTCCAGTCGCGGATCAATCTCCATTCCGCAGCGGAGATCAAGCGGGCGCGGGAGTCGGTTCCGGTCGTGTTCGTCGCGTTCGACATCTTGTGGTTCGAAGGGGAGGACCTCACGTCGCTGCCGCTCGAGGAACGGCGCGCGCGGCTGGAGGCCGCGGTGGAGAAGGATCCCGCCCGGCTGGACCTCGCGTACTACGTCGACGGCCGCGGTCTCGAGTTCACCGAAGCGGCGAAGAAGCTGGAGCTGGAGGGCGTCGTCGCGAAGAAGCTCGGTTCGCGGTACCTGCCCGGCAAGCGGACGTCCGACTGGTGGAAGATCAAGCTCCTGAACCGTCAGGACTGCGTGATCCTCGGCTGGACGCCGGGGCAGCGCGGTCGGTCCGGATCGTTCGGCGCGTTGCTCGTCGGCGCGTACTTCGACGGAGGGCTCCGCTGGATCGGCCAGGTCGGAACGGGCTTCACCGACCGGATGCTCTCCGACGTGCTGGAGCTGTTGCGGCCGCTCGTCCGCGACACCCCTCCGATCGCGGATCCCGAGCTCGCGAAGGTGAAGGGCGCGACGTGGGTGGAGCCGCAGGTCGTCTGCGAGGTGGAGTTCCTCCAGATGACGAAGGTCGGAAAGCTCCGCGCGCCGTCGTTCAAGGGCCTGCGTCCCGACAAGGGCCCTGCGGACGCGGTCTGGGAAGAGCCGGCGACCGCCGCGGTCTGACGCGTTGCGTGTCCTCTTCTCCTTCGCCGGCGGGCTCGGCCACGCCAACCCGATGGTGCCTCTCGCGAGGGCGTGCGGTGGGGCGGGGCATACCGTGGCGTTCACCGGGCGGGCCTCGGCGACATCGGTATTGGAGTCGCAAGGGTTCGAGGTGTTCGCCGATCCGCGCGAGGAGCGTCGCCCTTCGGAGATCGCTCCGCTCGCCGAGATCGACATGGAGCACGAATACGACGTGCTCCGGGAGCATTTCGCTGGACGGTTGGCGCGTGAGCGGTTTCCGATCGTCTCCGATCTCGCCGCGACGTGGAAGCCCGAAGTCATCGTCTGCGACGAGGTCGACTACGGAGGGATGGTCGCCGCGGAATCGTCGGATCTCGCGCACGCGACAGTGCTCTCGCTCGCGTCATCGTTCGTCCGGAATGCGGACCTCGTCGACAGCGTCAACGCGCTCCGCGTTGACCACGGGTTGTCGTCCGAGGCGGCGCTGGCGATGCCGGAACGACGGCTGGTGCTCTCGCCGTTCCCGCCGGTCCTTCGCGAGCCGTCGGACGCGCGGGCCGTCGCGTTCCGGCATACGGTGGCAGAGGCAGCGACCGAAACGCCGAGCGCGACTCCGTCGGTCTACTTCACCCTCGGGACGGAGTTCAACGACGAGTCGGGGGATCTCTTCGACCGCGTCCTTGCGGGTCTCCGCGCCGCGGAGGTCCACGCAGTCGTCACCGTCGGGAGCGAGATGGATCCGTCGCGGTTCGGGGCGCAACCGCAGCGGATCCGGATCGAGCGCTTCGTTCCACAGGAGGAACTCCTTGCATCGTGCGACGTCGTCATCAACCACGGCGGCTCCGGGAGCACTCTCGGGGCGCTTTCGTTCGGCCGGCCGATGGTCGTGATCCCGCTCGGAGCGGACCAGCTCCTCAATGCCGAACGCTGCGAGAAACTCGGCGTGGCGCTGCGACTTGACGCGATGCGCCTGACGCCGAAGGACGTTCACGATTCGGTGATGCGTCTCCTCCGAGAAGGGAGCTACCGCGAACGGGCCGAGGAGATCCGCGACGAGATCGCGGAACTCACGCCGCCGGAGGCGATCGTCCCGGCGATCGAGGCCCTTATCGGAAGATCGTGAGGGAATCCCGGACCGACTTCAGCCGCTGATACAGACCGTCGAGGTCACGACGCGGCGCGTCGGGATCTCCCCAGTCGAAGCCTTCGAGGCGGTCTCGTCCTCCGAGCTCGCAGATCTCCCTTCGCTTAGGCAAAGAGCGCAGAACTGGATGTCGGCTTAGAAGGGCTCGAACCCTGCGCGGACGAGCATCGAGCGGACCTCCCGCTCGTCGGTTCCGCGGTCCACGAGCTCGCGATACAGACGAAGAGCCGCGAGGGATCGGCCGCAGCGCGGGCAGAAGCCGAAATGGTCCTCCACCGGAGTCTCGCACCACGGGCACGCGGTGACCTCGATGCGGCGATCGGGCTGCAGGCCGGTGTCGGACAAGGCGTCGATGTAGCCCTTGCCGTAGTCCCACTGGATGTACTCGTCCTCGCGCGGCTCGAAGGCGGGCTCGTGCATGCGCGGCTCGCCGGTCTTCAGCATGTGCTCGAGGCTCTCGCGGAGGAGATCCCACTCGTAGAAATGGTTGGAGCCGCAGTCCGGGCACGCGATCACGACGCCGCGGACGCCCTGGCCGGCAAACACCATCTTCATGCCGGAGAGGTCGTCGAGATCGGCCTCGATGTTCTCCCGCTCGGCGGGGTCGAGCTCCTGCGGCTCGGGAGATCCGTCCTCTTCGGGCTCTTCCATCAGTCCTCCTCCTCGTCAACGAAGGAGAAGGCCTTGAATGCCTCGGCGTATTCCACGCCGATGCGCTTTCCCATCTCCTTGGCGCGGAGGCGGACCCACGGCATCGCTTCCTCGTCGTGCTGGGAGCGGTGCTGCGCGAGCGCCTTGAGCTTGATGTCGATCGTGTCGGTGATGTCGACGAAGCGATCTGCCTGCTCGGCCGCGAGCCACAGGTTCGGGATCTCGAAGGGCTCGAAGCCCTCCTCCAGCAGCTCGGGAAATTGCGGCCGCGTGGGGGCGTCCGGCATCACGGACGTCAGCGCAAGCTCTCCGGCAGCCTTGTGGTCGGAGTGGTTGATGTAGCCGGTGCCGCTCCAGAGCCGCGACGGGTCGGGCGCCAGCAAGACGTCGGGACGGAGGCGCCGCACCTCGCGAGTCACGGATTTTCGCGTGTCGAGGTTCACCTCGAGCTCCCCGTCGACGTAGCCGAGGAAGGTCACGCTCGCGACGCCGAGGACGTCGCAGGCCGCGCGCTGCTCCCGCTCGCGGATCGGGCGCATGTCCTCCCGCGTGACGCCCGGCTCGTTCGAGCCCGCGGAGCCGTCCGTGATGCACACGTAATGCACCTCGGTGCCCTCGCGGACCCATCGAGCCACGGTGCCGCCGGCCATGAAATCGGCGTCGTCCGGGTGGGCGAAGAGCACGACCGCCGTTCGGAAGCTCATCTCCGCAAGCGTATCGGACGTCGCTGATAGAGCTAGCCGCCCTTGTACACAGCCCAGAACTTCTTCACGGGAGAAAGGGCCTTCCACACGGCTTTCGTGCCGTTCGGGGTCACGAGGATGTCGCCGGGGCCGGCGCGATGAACCGTGCCGTCCTCGTCGGTGACCTCCACCTCCCCCTCCACGATGAACGCGATCTCGTGGTACGGCGGCTCCATCGGGCCCTCCTCCGGGACGCGGCGCCACATCCCCGTGGAGAACTGCGCGTCGGCGGAGCGGAACGCGACGAATTCCTCGCCCGGTGGCGCTGTGTCGCCCTCCGGGCGCGGCACCTCTTCCCATCGCTGGTCGTCGGAGCGGATCACGCGGACAGCCATCGTCGGCAACCTCCTCGGTCGGTCTAACGCGGCTACCGGCGATCGGCCAGCGCCCGCTCGAGGGTATCGAGTTGGGCCTCGACGCTCTCGCGCGACGGTCCGCCGTGTATCGCACGCGCCGAAACTGCGCGCTCGGGATCCAGGAGCGTCGCGCCTTCCGAGAGGCCGACGACGTCCCACTCCTCGGGCGTGAGGTCGCGGAGGGTCCGGCCGTCCTCCTCCAACAGTCGGAGGAGGCCGCCGACCTTCTGATGCGCCTCGCGGAACGGAACGCCGTGTGCGACGAGCGCCTCCGCGACGTCGGTCGCGTAGAGCTCCGGCGTCTGCGCAGCCTCTCGCATCGCATCGGCGTCGAACGTCGCGGTCGCGAGGCAGCCCGAGATGGCGGGAAACGCCGCCTCCAGCGTCTCCACGGCGTCGAAGACGGGCTCCTTGTCCTCCTGCAGGTCGCGGTGGTAACCGAGCGGGAGTCCGGAAAGCACCTGCGCGAGCCGCGCGAAGTCCGACGCCGGCCGCGCGGCCTTGGCGCGGACGAGCTCGAGCGCATCCGGGTTGCGCTTCTGCGGCATCATGCTCGATCCGGTCGCGAACGCGTCGTCGAGACGCGCGAACTGCACCGACTCGTCGCTCCACCGGATCAGGTCGGCGGCCATCCGCGACAGGCGCGTCGCGACGATCGACGCCATCGCCAGCAGCTCCATCACGAAGTCGCGATCCGACACCGCGTCCATGGAGTTGTCGAACGCCCGGGACAGGCCGAGCCTCGTGGCCGTCGCTTCAGGGTCGAGCGGAAGTGTCGACGTCGCGATCGCGCCGGCGCCGAGCGGGGAGACCCGCGTGCGCGCAGACCATTGCTCGAGCCGCTCGAGATCGCGGAGCAGCCCGAACGCGTGCGCCATCAGGTGATGGCCGAGCGTCACCGGCTGCGCGAGCCTTCCGTGCGTCGTCGCCGGGAGGATCACGTCGATCCCCTCGCGGGCGCGATCGCCGAGCACCTCGAGCAGCGCCACGACCTCCCGTGCGATCCGCTCCCCGGCGGCGAGCGACCACAGGCGGAGGTCCGTCACCACGAGGTCGTTCCGGCTGCGGCCGGCGTGGAGCCGAGCGCCGAGCTCGCCGAGCCGATCCGTCACGCCGCGCTCGATCGCGGAGTGCACGTCCTCGTCCGAGGGATCGAAGGCGAAGGTGCCTCTCGCGATCTCCTCCCCGACCTCGCGGACGCCGTCCTCGAGCCGCTTCGCATCCGCCGCGTCGAGCAGGCCGGCGGCCTCGAGCCCGCGGACGTGGGCGACCGTCGCCTCCACATCCTGGGGAGCGAGGCGGACGTCGAACGAGAGCGACTCCGTCAGCCGGTGCGCGCTCGGGTCCGGCTCCTTCGAGAAGCGTCCGCTCCAGAGCGGCTTCGACTCGGTCACGACGTCAGACGCGCTTGCGCCGCTCGGACCAGACCTTGAGCGGCAGACCCCACAGGCGGATGAACCCCTCGGCGTGGCGCTGGTCGAACAGGTCGCCGGCGCCGTACGTCGCGAGGCCGTGGTCGTACAACGCCCCGTCCGACCGCCGGCCGACGACCGTGCAGTCGCCCGGGGAGAACCGAAGCCGCACGTCGCCGGTGACGCTCTCCTGCGTCGCGTCGACGAACGCATCCAGCGCCTCGCGGAGCGGAGAGAACCACAGCCCGTCGTACACGAGATCGGCCCAGCGCTGCTCGATGCCAGGCTTGAAATGACCGAGCTCGCGCTCGAGCGTGAGGTCCTCCAGCGCTCGGTGCGCGGTGATCAGCGCGAGCGCCGCCGGCGTCTCGTAGACCTCGCGCGACTTGATGCCGACTCGCCGGTTCTCGATCATGTCGACGCGGCCGTAGCCGTAGGATCCCGCGAGGTCGTCGAGGTCTCGCACGAGCTGCGTGAGCGGCTTCGCGGAACCGTCCAGCGAGACCGGGCGTCCGCACTCGAACCCGACGACGATCTCCGCGGGCT
The DNA here is from genome assembly GCA_045805285.1 of Actinomycetota bacterium. Taxonomy (GTDB): domain Bacteria; phylum Actinomycetota; class UBA4738; order UBA4738; family JBJMLN01; genus JBJMLN01. The sequence continues at coordinate 11,692 of JBJMLN010000029.1, forward strand.
CGCTCGCGCGGTCCGACGGCGCCGCCGTGCGCTCGTACGCATCCTCCTCCGGTGCCGTCCACGGGTCCTCCAACGGCCCGCACTCCGCCGTGCGACCCCAGAGGTTCTCGTCGATCGAGTACGAGTTCGCGACCGTCGGAATCGGGATGCCCCACTCCTCGGCGAGCGCGATCGCTTTCTCGCGCGGGATGCCGGGGTCGCGAACGGGCGCGATCACCTCCAGCTCCGGCGCCAGCGCGCCGAACGCGACCTCGAAACGCACCTGGTCGTTTCCCTTGCCGGTGCAGCCGTGCGCCAGAGCGTCGGCTCCGACCTCCCGCGCGACGCGCACGACCTCCTCGGCGATCAGCGGACGGGCGAGCGAGGACACCAGGGCGTACTTGCCCTCGTAGAGCGCGTTCGCCTTGATCGCGGGCGCGACGAACTCCTCCGCGAACCGATCGGCGGAGCGCACCACGCGCACCTCGACCGCGCCGGCCACATCGCCGCGCGTCCGCGCCGCCTCGAAGTCGTCGTGCTGGCCCACGTCGACGACGACGGCGTGGACGTCGTAGCCCTGATCGGTGAGCCATCGGACCGTGACGGAGGTGTCGAGCCCTCCGGAATACGCGAGCACCGCTCGTTTCGTCATGACGCCTCCATGTAGGTACGCAGTCGTCGCTCCACGTCTCGGGCGCCGATGCCCTCGCTCGCGACGATGAGGATGGTGTTGTCTCCCGCGACCGTCCCGGCGATCTCCGGCAGCGAGACGTGATCGAGCCCTTCGCCGAGCGCCGCGGCGGCTCCGGGCGGCGTGCGGATCACGAGCAGGTTCCCCGACGTAGCGAACGACAGCGCGAACTCCTCGAGCAGCCTGCGCAAGCGAACCGTTCCGCCGTTGGAACCTCCGCCCGGGACGACGTACCGCAGGCCCTCGGAATCGTGCACGCGCGCCAGTCCGAGCTCCTCCACGTCCCGGGAGATCGTCGACTGGGTCGCGTCGAGGCCGAGCTCACGCAACCGAGCGCGGATCTCGTGCTGGCTGGAGAGGCGCTCTCGCCCGACGAGGGACAGGATCGCCTGCTGTCGCCGCGTCTTCACGAGGCGACTCCGAGCGCCTTGGCGAAGACCTCCGCAGCCTCCGCGACGTGCGGCTCCTCAACGATCAGCGGCGGGGACATCCGAACGACCAACTCCCCAGCCTCGGTCGCGAGGACGCCGCGGTCGAGCATCGCCAGCACGACCTCGTGCGCGATCGGCTCGGGAAGCTCGATCCCGGTGAGGAGCCCGCGGCCGCGGACCTCCTTGGCCCCGGCGGAGGCGAGCAGCGACCGCAAACGATCGCCCTGCTCCCGCGCGTTGGCGAGGAGATCCTCCTTCTCGATCGTGTCGAGAACGGCGAGTGCCGCCGCGCAGGGGATCGGTCCGCCGCCGAACGTGGAAGCGTGATCGCCCGGCCCGAAGGCGATCCCGGCTCCGGAGATCGTCGCTCCGATCGGCAGCCCTCCGCCGAGCCCCTTCGCGAGGGAGACCACGTCGGGCGTCACGCCGGAATCCGAGATCGCGAGCCAGTCTCCGCAGCGCCCGAGCCCGGACTGCACCTCGTCGGCCACGAGGAGCGCTCCGCTCGCCGTCGAGATCTCCCGCGCGGCACGGAGGTAGTCCGCCGAAAGCGGAACGACGCCGCCCTCGCCGAGGACGGGCTCGAGCATCACGGCGGCGGTTCCGTCGCCGACCGCGGCAGCGAGCGCGTCGGTGTCTTCGGGCTCGACGTGGCGGAACCAGTCCACGAGCGGCTCGAACGCGACGCGCTTCGGGGGCTGCCCGGTCGCCGCGAGCGTCGCGACGGTCCGTCCGTGGAACGAACCCTTCAACGCGACGATCCCCGACCTTCCGCGGGCGAGGCCCCACTTCCGCACGAGCTTCAGCGCTGCCTCGTTCGCCTCCGCCCCCGAATTCGAGAAGAAGACGCGCGCGTCGGGGATCCCGGACACCCACGCGAGTCGCTCCGCCAGTTCCGATTGCGGTTCGGTGGCGTACAGATTGCTCACCAGGCCGAGCTTGTCCACCTGCTCGTGGACGGCAGCGCGCCACGCCGGATGCCCGTGGCCGAGCGGCACCGCACCGAGCGCTCCGGCGAAGTCCAGGTAGCGACGGCCGTCGGCGTCGAAGACGTGCATCCCCTCGCCGCGCACGATCGTCACGGGATACCGCTTGTACGTCGGCATCACCGCCGCGTCGAGGTCGCTCACGGGTTGTTCTCCGCGGCGGGCGACGGGGCGTCGAGCGTGATCATCGTTCCGACGCCCTCCGGCGTGAACAGCTCCAGCACGAGCGCGTGCTCGACGCGACCATCGATCAGGTGGACGCGACGCACGCCGTTCTTGAGCGCCCCGACCGCGCTCTGGAGCTTCGGGATCATGCCGCCGCCGGCAGTGCCGTCCTCGATCAGATCGGCGCAGTCCGACGCGCCGAGCTCCGAGAGCAGCTCGCCGTCAGGTGCGACCACGCCCGGGACGTCGTTCAGGAAGATCAGCTTGTCCGCGGCGAGGCCGGCCGCGAGCTCCGCCGCGACGACGTCGGCGTTGACGTTGTAGCCCTGTCCGCCGAACTCGTCGATCGCGATCGAGGCGACGACGGGCACGAAGTGGCTCTCCATGAGCTTGGCGACGACCTCGGGGTTCACCTTGACGACCTCTCCGACGTGACCCAGGTCCGGCTCCAGCTGCTTGCGCGCGTGGAGCAACCCTCCGTCGACGCCGGAGAGCCCGACGGCGCGCACCCCGCCCGCCTGGAGATCGGAGACGACCTTGGTGTTCAGCCGGCCGGCGAGGACCATCGTCGCCACGTCGAGCGTCGCGTCGTCGGTGAAGCGGAGACCGTCGACGAACCTCGTCTCGATGCCGAGCTGGTTCGACATCTCCGTCACCTGCGGGCCGCCGCCGTGCACGATCACCGGCTTGATACCCGTCGAAGTGAGCAGCGCGATGTCCTCCGCGAACGGCCTCGCGAGCGGCGCGCGCTCCATCGCAGCGCCGCCGTACTTGATCACGACGGTCCGCCCGCGGTGCTCGCGCATGTACGGGAGCGCGTCGAGCAGGACCCGTGCCTTCGCGATCGTTCGCTGCGCGATCAGCGTCGGGAGCTCGGTCACGTCGTGTACTCCGCGTTGATCCGGACGTAGTCGTAGGAGAGATCGCTCCCGAGCATCCGCGCCGAGCCCGTGCCGCTCCCGAGCTCGACCGAGACCGGGATGACGTCCGCAGCCATCTCCTCGCGTGCCGCGTCCTTGTCCCAGATCGGGATCGCGCCCTTCTCGATCACGACCACGTCGCCGAGACGCACGCGGACGTCCTCCGGCGCGAACGGGACCTGCGAGGAGCCGATCGCCTGCAGGAACCGGCCGGGATTCGGATCTCCTCCGAACGCGGCGGTCTTGACCAGGAGCGACTCCGCGACGCCTCGCGCGACGATCCGCGCGTCCTCGTCGGTCGCAGCTCCGGTCACGGTGACTTCCAGGACGTGGTGGACGCCCTCGGCGTCAGCGGCGAGTTGCGACAGCAGCGATTCCGCGACCTCCCGAACGGCGTCCTCGAGGGCGCTCCACCCCTTCGAATCGGGACGAATCGGCTGCCCGCCCGCGGCACCGCTCGCGAGGAGGAGCACCGTGTCGTTCGTGCTCGAGCACGCGTCGACGGTGAGAGATTCGAACGTCGGCTCCAACACCGACGCGGTGAGCTTCCGCAGATGCGCCGAGGCGACCGGCGCGTCGGTCGTCACGAACGTCAGCATCGTCGCGAGATCGGGCCGGATCATGCCGACACCCTTCGCGCATCCACCGACGCGGAACGACTCCGTCTCCGCGTACGCCGTCTTCGGAACGGTGTCGGTCGTCATGATCGCCTGTGCGAACGCGTTTCCGCCCGCCGGGGAGAGCGCCTCGATCAGCGCCGGGAACGCCGACGTCATCGTCTGCACCGGGATGCGCGCACCGATCACGCCGGTAGAGCACGGCAGGACCTCCTCAGGCGGCGCGTCGAGCGCTCGAGCGAGCGCCGCAGATGTGACGTAGGCGTCGTCTTCTCCATCCGCGCCGGTGCCGGCGTTCGCCTGCCCGCTGTTCACGACGACGGCGCGCGCGCGCCCGTCGGCGAGGCGCTCACGGCACAGCCGTACCGGAGCCGCGGCGAACGCGTTCGTGGTGAAGACGCCGGCCGCCGTCGCGCCCTGGTCCGCGATGAGCAGCGCGAGGTCCGGTCGTCCGCTCGGCTTGAAGCCGGCGGTGATGCCCGCGGCGCGGAACCCCTTCGGGAACGTGACGCTCACGGAACGATCCCCGCGGTCGTCAGGCCGGCCGTTTCGGCGAGGCCGTTCATCAGGTTGTAGTTCTGGATCGCCTGTCCGGCCGCGCCCTTGACGAGGTTGTCGAGCGCGCCGATCACGATCGCGCTTCCCGTCCTCGGGTCCGCGAGCGCCTGGAGCTCCACGAGGTTCGCGCCGCGCGCGCGCTTGGAGTCGACCATCCCTCCCGGCGGCACCACGCGCACGAATGGAGCATCCGCATGCGCGACGGAGAGGCACTCGGTCAGCGTCTCCGTCGTCGCGTCCGCCCCGAGCTCTCCGTAACAGGTGCAGACGACGCCGCGCACCGCCGGAACGAGATGGGGCACGAACGAGATCGTCGTCGCGCGACCGGTCCGAGCTTCGAGGTAGCGCTCCATCTCCGGCGTGTGCTGATGCCTCGGCGCGCGGTAGGGGCGCACGCTCTCCTCGGTCGCGGCGTACGCGGTCGCGTCGGAGGCTTTCCCGGCTCCGGAAACGCCCGTTTTGCCGTCGACGAGGATGCGATCGGACCGCACGAGCCCGGCCTCGATCAACGGCGCGAGCCCGAGGATCACCGGCGTCGGGAAACATCCGGGGTTCGCGACGAGCTGCGCGTCGGCGATCTCGGACGCGAAGAGCTCCGGCAGACCGTACGCGGCCTTCGCGAGCCACGCGGGTGAAGGATGGTCGAAGCCGTACCACTCCGGATACGCCTCCGCAGCGAGGCGGAAGTCTCCGGCGAGGTCGATGCAACGGACGCCGGCCTCGAGGATCGCGGGCGCGAGCTCGGCGCTCACCCCGTGCGGGAGCGAGAGGAAACACGTGTCGGCGGCAGCGGCGATCCGTTCCGCGTCGGTGGCTTCGACGATCAGGTCGTCCGGGACCGCGCCGGCGAGGTGCGGATGGATCTCCGCGAGGCGACGTCCGACCGTCTCCGAGCCGCCCGCCAGTGCAATCTCCGTCTCCGGATGGGAGGCGAGCAGGCGCACCAGCTCTCCTCCCGCGTATCCGGACGCGCCGATCACGGCAACTTTACCCATGGAACGCATGACTATGCACATCCTGGATGGAAACGTCAATCGGCGGAACGGGGGATGTCAGGAAAGTGCACGGACTACCGGCAGGCCACCCGCCAAGCGCCCAGCGAGAGCTTCTTCTTGAGCGAGTTGAAGTTCATGGAGTTCGCCTGCGGGCAGAACTGCGCGGTATCGAGCTTGTACTCCACGTTGAAGACCGGCTTCCCGGCGTCGATGAACGGTTGGAGCGTCCCGCACTCGTGGTACTGGAAGCACTGCTCGTTGAGCGAGAAGTCGAAGTACGGCAGCAGGGGCTTCACCTGCTCGACGTCGTTCTTCAGCGCCGCGGAGAGACCCGCCTTGTGCGCCGCGTTCGCGAGCCACTCGTTGTAGCGGAGCTGATCGTGACCCGAGAGCGGGAAACCGGACCGGTTCGAGTACGCGTCCACGTTGTCGAACTCGATCCCGTCGAATCCCTTGTCGGCGCACATCCCGATACGGGCACGCATGATCGGCCGAAGCACTCGGAGCCTGCGGATGTCCAGCCAGCGCTCCCCCGGCCAGCCGTTCTTCGCGCCGAGAACGCCCTGCGGGAACTCATCCGCGTCGGGCCGCCAGTTCTCCCAGGTCCCCGCGCTGATGTAGCAGACGACGCGGCGGCCGTCGGCATGGAGCGACCTCACCATCGCCTTGGAGTTGTCGAACATGTCGATGTCATACATCTCCACGTCGACGGAGGTGTCCACCTTCCATTGGAGCTGCCACTGCCAGCTCGTGTCGAGCGCCGGTTGCCAGCAGCCCGGGCATGGCTGGGGCGCGTGACGCTTGGAGGAAGGCCGCTCGGCGGCGGACGCTGCCACGCCCGTCGCCAGGACGAGTGACGCGGCGACGACGCAGAGAAGGACGCGCCTCATGAACCCAGTATCGGCAACCGGCCCCCGGAATTCGAGTTAGGGAACGACTTTGAGGAGGTTCTCCTCCGTCGGGATCGGCTGACGCCCCGCCCCCGCCGCGCCGATCCGCCCGCGCGCGAGCGAGCCCCGTGCCTTCCCCACCGACGACCGGAGCTCGTCCGCGCCGTTCGTGAGCATCGTCGCGGCGCGGGCGATCTTGTTCTCCACGACACCCGCCATCGCGTCCAGGAGCGAGGAGATCTCCGAGAGGCAGGACTCGACGTCGCCCGCGGTCCCGAACCGGGAGACCAAGCTGTAGACGAACAACAGCACGGGGAGCGCCGTGGAGTACGGAACGATCACGACGCCTCTCGCGAACGCGTCAGCGTGCGCGCGGCGGAGCACGGCGTACGCCGCGTCCGGCACCGCGGCGACCGCCACCGGCGCGGTCAGGGACGGATCCAGGTAGGTCGCGACCTCACGCGCCCGAGAAGCAACGATGCGTTCGACGGCCCGCGCCATCGCCTCTCGCTCGACCGGGTCCGTCGAGGCCTCGAGCGCCTCGAGCTCCCGGTCCGCCGACCACTTCGAGTCCACCGGCAGCGCGCGGCCGTCGGGAAGGAGGAGGCCGTATTCCACGACCTTGCCGTTGACGCGGAGATCGGAGCAGAACATCCCCGAGGGAAGCTCAGAGAGATGCTCGCGCAGAACGTTCTCGCCCGCGCGTCCCTTCGCCGAGCCGCCTGCAAGCACCGTCGCGAGGCGCCGGATCACGCTCCACGCCTCGTCCTCGCGGTTCCTGCGCTCGCGCTCGCGCGTAGACAGGTCGTCGAGCGAGCGCCTGGCCGCCGCGAACTCGGAGCGGAGCTGCTCCGAGACGCCGTCGCGCGTGCCAGCCGCATCCGCCAGGCGCCGGAGCTCGGCAGACTGAACCTCCAGCCGGCTCTCGATGCGCAGAGCGGAGCGATCCTCGGCGACGTCGGGCACGCGCCGGTAGCGGAGCGCGACGGCCACGCCGATGACGACGCCGACGCACAGGGAAGCGATCGCCAGTGCGGTCATCTCCATCTCCTCTCGGGATGCACGCGAGGAGCCTAGGAGGAGGGTGTGACATCGCTCACGGACCAGGACCCACACCCGGGGCAGATATCATCCGAACCTCCGCCACCTGGGAGTTCCTCGGTGTCCCTGCTGCTCGTCCTCCTGACTGCGGCCGCGTTCCTGGCGGCCGCCGCGCTTACCGCCGTGACGATGGCGGCGCTCGCCGCGACGGGGTGGGCTCCGGCCGCGGCCGGTGTGTCGATCGTCGCGTTCCAGATCCTCTTCCTGGTCGTCGTGCTCGCAGGCCGCGCGCTTCGGAAACTGAACGCCGCCGTCGTGCTGATCGCTTCGGGGATCGTGCTGGCGGTCACGGAGCTCGTCCTTCCGCTCGGCAGAGCGCTTCCCGCTCCTCCGCAGCACATCACCGCGCTTTGGGCACTCGGGGCGGTGCTCGCGTCGGCAGCGCTGCCCGCGCTCTCCGTCGTCGGAATCGCGGGAGCAGCTCGTGTGGCCCTCCACCGGGCGGCGGGAGACGCGCCCCGATGGAAACTCCTGCGAATCGAAGCGGGCGGAGCTCTCCTCGGCCTCGTCGCCTCGGTGCTGCTCGCGTCGTTCGGCGGGGCCGACGCGCTGCGGAACCTCTGGGAGATCGGCGCGTACGCGCTCGCGGTCGCGGCGATCGCCACCGGGCTGGCAACGTTGCGGTCCGCGGGGGCAAACCCACCGGGTGAACGCGGCACGGGCCCTCCGCTCTCCAACGCGCTCCGCCTCGACTCTTTCTTCTTGGCGCTCGCTCCCGCCGCGTTGCTGATCGGCGTCCTCGCCTACGCGGCGCCCCTGACTCCGGCGATTCCCCTCCTCTGGGGTCTCGCCGTTCTCGCCTACCTCCTCGGATGGCTGATCGCGGCGACGCCCGTCGCGCGACGCGTGTTGCATCGCGCGGCGTACCTGCTCCTTCCCGTCACGACGCTCATCGTCGTCGGAACCCTCGCCGTGAAGCCGGACTGGCCGCTGTGGGCGCTGCTGCTCCCCCAGTTCGTGAACCTGCTCGTCGCGTCCACCGTCTGCGCCGACGTCCTCGCAGAAAGGAGGTCGCGCGTCGATCCCGGAGAGATCACGCTCCTCGTCGCTGCGGGAGCCGCGGCCGGAGGCGTGCTCGCCGCGATCCTCGCCCCCGCGATCTTCACCAGCTTCGCGGAGTATCCGATCGCGGTCGCCCTGATCGCGCTCACGAGACGCGCTCCCGAGGACAGCGAGCACGCCGCGTTCTCCCCGATCCTCGACATCGGCCTGCCGATCGGCCTCGGGGCGATCCTCTTCGTGGTCTCCCGCGGTTTGAACCGCTGGGCGATCACGTACTCCTCCGGAGACCTCGACGTCGTGAACGATCTCGTCTTCGTGCTGGGCGCGATCCTGGTGCTCTCGGTCCGCCGGTGGCCCGTCCGCTTCGGCCTCGCCATCACGGCGGTGCTCGTGGTGCTCTCCCTGCCGCTCGGCGCGCAGCTCCCCGAGCTCCTCGCGGACCGCACGTTCTTCGCGATCGACCGTGTCACGGCGGATGCCGTGGCCGGAACACACACGCTCCTCTCCGACGGCGTCGTGCTCGGCCAGCAGAACACGCGGGGAGATTCGACGGCGATCCTGGGCTACGAGTCGCGGAGCGGGCCCGCCGGCCAGATCTTCGCCACTCCGGCCGTGCGGAACGCCGGACAGATCGCCGTCCTCGGCCTGCGAACGGGCTCCCTCGCGTGCTACGGCTCGAACGGTCAACGCTGGAGCTTCTACGAGCGCGATCCGGCGATCGTCTCCGCGGCGGAGGAGTCCTCCCGGTTCACGTTCCTTCCGGACTGTCCGCCTGCGTCGATCGTCCGGCTCGGCCTCGAGCGACAGTCGCTGACGCACGCGCCGGACGGCAGCTTCGGCGCGATCATCGTCCGCGCCTTGAATGGCCCCCAACCCGATCCGAGCCTCTACACGATCGAGGCGATGCGCCTGTACGTCTCGAAGCTCGCTCCGGGAGGGATCCTCGCGTTCGACGTCACGCTCGACGCGCTCGACCTCGAGCAACACGTGGCCGACGCCGCGGCGAACGCCGGCGGCGTCTGCTACGAGCGCAACGACGTCGCGCCGAGCGTTCCCCGTCTGCTCGCGGGCGTGTTTCCCTCCACGTGGATCGCCTGCGGCCGAGGGAGCGCCGACGCGCTGGGAGCGATCCGCTCCGACCCGCGATGGCACGCGCTCTCCGGGAACCCGCTCGACGCGTGGACCGACGGCACGCTTCCCGCCGGGTCTGCACTTCGGCTCGGCACTCCACCGGCGTAGGAGATGCGACGGCCCCCGGGAGATCCCTCCGGGGGCCGGTCGCGTGAAGCGTCGACGATCAGGCGGTCGGCGTCGCGACGAGCGCGGCGTCGGGCGGGCTGTTCGTCGGGTGGATCTGGACGTTTCCGTTCTGGATGGTGCCGCAGTCCTTGATCAGGACGGCGTTGGTGCTTCCCGGATAGAGCTTCACCGTGATGCACGCGCTGTCGGACGTGCCCGGCTCGCCGCGATCCACGAATTCCGCGTGGACGTAGTAACGAACCCCGCTGCCGTCGAAGCAGTCCGTGGAGTTCACGATGCTCTTCGGGTAGAGCCCGTTCGGCGTCGTCGTCTGCACGTACCGCGTGTAATCGTTGCAGTGGATGTTGTAGCTGTTGCCGTTGGCATCGGTCGGCTGATACTCGAACGAGCCCGTCAGGTCGGCCTTGGCGTTGAATCCGAGCGTGAACCCGGCGTTCGTCTTTCCGTTGCCGTTCGTCTGCTCGCCGGCGAGCGCCATCGTGGCGCCCAGGACGGCGACCAGCGCCGCGGCCGTGAAGACCACGGCGAACCGCTTGTGCGACTTCCTCATCCGGTTCTCTCCTCTCGTTTCGACATCTCTACGGACTCGGCTTGCGGCTGCGCCTCAGGCACACCTCCTCATGTGGTCTGCACGACGCCGCCGAAGGTGGCGGAGTCCGAATACTCGGTGGAGCTCACCTGGGTCCAGACGCCCTCCCATCCGAAGGAGCCGCCGGTCACGTTCGTGTACGAGCCGACGTTCCCTCCGGGCGGCATCGTCAGAACGAGATGCGTGTCGCGCTGCGTGCCGTTCGCGTTGTCGCACACGTAGCTCGAGGCCCGATCGACGACGGTCCGCAGCGTTCCCTTGTCGTTGGTGAACTTGACGATGCCGGTGAAGTTGTAGAAGCAGCTCTCGCCGTAGTCAGGATTCGGCGCATACCGCGCGGCGTTCAGCGTCACGCGGCCGGAGAACTTTCCGCTGCCGAGGTACGGGCCGCCCGTGGAGTAGGTCCCGCGGAAGTTCCACTTGCAGAAGTCGTCCGTCGACTGGGCGGGCGGCGAGACGCACGTCGCCACGCCCGGCACGATCACCAGCACGTCCTTCCCTTCCGCCGTCCCCGCGACCGGTCTGTTGGCGGCCTCCGCCAGCCCCGGTGCGAGGAGGACCACGGCGAACGTCACGGCGGTCACGAACAGGCGATGTCTCACACGGTCTCCCCCGCCCACGCCAGAGCACTGCATTCGGCCTAGGCTCTTCGAGGGGTGCATCCTCCCGCAACAGGAGGAGAAATGTCCAACCGGCTTTGCGGCCGCAGGCAACGCCGCAGGTCAGCGCTGTGCTAGCTTCGAAGCCGTGAGCGAGTTCCCGCCTCCGATCCCGTTCCTGCGCGTCTCAGGCACCCACCGCGAGGTCGGGCGGCAGGTCGGCGAGGCCTGCGCCGAGGACATCCGCGAGTCGCTCGACTTCGACGCGGAGATCCCGGAGGGTCGCACGCGCGAACAACAGCTGGAACTCGCACGCGCCTACTGGAACGTGACCGCCGCGGCGCTCCCCTGGCTCGCGGAGCGCTTCGAGGGCGCCGCCGAGGCTGCCGGAGTCGACCTCACGGCCTTCTTCGCGACCTCGATCGAGGAGATCTGGTACCCGCCGCGCACGCCGGCGGAACCGGCGACGGCCGCCGCGATCGGGCGGTGCAGCGACCTCGTCGCGACGCCGCCCGCCACCGCGAACGACCACGTGCTCGTGGCGCACAACAACGATCTGTCGCCCTCGGCGGAGGAGCACCTGATCGCGATCGAGTGGAGCGTCCCCGGCGATCCGGTCATCTTCACGATCGGCGGCGACCTCGGCGCGAGCGTGGGGTTCAACTCCGCGGGCGTCTCGTTCACGGGGAACGAGCTCTCACCGAACGACGAGCGCGTCGGCATCCCGCGCGGACCGCAGTTCAGCTCGATGCTCCGCAAGGGCTCACTCGGCGAGGCGCTGCAGGAGGCACTCCGCTCCGACCGCGCGTCGTCGTACAACCAGGTCCTCGCGAGCTCCGACGGCGCGGCGGTGAACCTCGAAGGCTCGGCGACCGACGCCGAGGTGACGGGACCGAACGAGCGTGGAACGTTTGCCCACACCAACAACTACGTCTGCGACCGGATGCGCCCGTTCGAGGGAGATCCCGCGTACGCGCCGCGCTCGAACGTCCGCTTCGCGCGCGCGACCGAGCTCCTCGACGCCGCGGAGGAAGGCTCGATCACCGAGGCGTCGCTCCGCGCCATGCTCTCCGATCACGCCACGGAGCCCGACGCGATCTGCCGCCACGCCGAGGTCACCGGTGGCGAGGTCAAGACCGTCTTCTGGTGCGTCGCCGACGTGACGGAGCGCCGCATCACGTATGGCCGAGGCAACCCCTGTAGCTCCGAAGCGCAGACGTACGCGTTCGCCTAGGCCTTGGCGGCGCTCCTCAGAAGCTCGGCGACATCTCCGTAGCCCTCGGCCTCGGCGAAGTCGATGGGGCTCTTGCCCTCCTCCGACGTCAGCGTCGGATCCCCCCCGGCGTCCAACAGCGCGCCCAGCATCGCCTCGTTCCCCTGCAGGGCCGCCTCCATCAGCGCCGTGTAGCCGCCGTGCTGCCTCGCGTCCACGTCGGCTCCGGCATCGAGCAGGATCCGAACGCACTCGGCGCTTCCGCCCGCTGCGGCACTGTGCAGCGGCTGCACGTGGCTCGAGTTGTTCGCCTCGGAGTCGACGTCGGCGTCGCGATCGAGCAGCAGCCGCGCGGTCGAGGGATGTGCGAAGAAGACCGCGAGGTGCAGCGGAGAGAACCCATCCGCGGCGAGCCCGCTGACGCGGTACGGCTCCGCGTCCAACAGCTCCGACACGCGCGTGTCCTTCCCGAGCGCCGCAGCCTCGAACAGGTCGAGCGACGGCTTCGCCGCGCGCAGGATCTCCACGAGGTCGTTCTCTCCTCGGTATTTCGCCTGAAGCAGCAACGACACACCGGCCTCGTCGACGCCGATCGCGAGCGACGGCTCCGCCGCGATCAGCTCGCGCAGGGAGTCGGCGTCTCCCGCTTCGATCGCGGCGAGGACGTCCTCCGCACCATCGGTCACGCGCGCATGATGGCATCCCTCGGCCCGGCGCCGCATGCCATGTCGCACGGCGGAGCGCTGGGTTAGGCTGCCGACGCTTCTGGAAGGACCCTTTTCGAGCGACGCATCCGAGGGGGAACCGTTGCTGGACACGGCGAAGGAGGCGGTCGAAGCCGCTGGGCGCGCGGGCGCCGGGTACGCCGACGCCCGCCTCGTTACCGAGGAATCCGAGTCCCTCACGGTCCGCAACCAGGAGATGGAGGGCATCGACCGCTCCACCTCCGACGGCGTCGGGATCCGCGTCCTCGTCGACGGTTACTGGGGGTTCGCAGCGACCGCGCGAACGACGTCCGACGACATCGCGGAGACCGCACGCCTCGCCGTGGAGGTCGCCCGCGCCGCATCACGACTCCCCCGCGAGCCGATCCGCCTCGCCGACGTGGAACCGGCGACGGCCGAGTGGTCGAGCTCCCTGGAGCGTGACCCGTTCGAAGTGCCGCTCCCCGAGAAGGTGGAGCTCTTGACCGAGGCGTCGAAGCGGATGCAGGACGTCAAGGGCGTCGATTTCGCCGAGGCGAGCATCGACCTCTATCGGCGGCGGACCGCGTTCGCATCCAGCGAAGGCGCCGCGATCGAACAGACGATCACGAACTCCGGCGGCGGCATCGAGGCCACCGCCATCTCCGAAGGCGAGATGCAGCGCCGGAGCTTCCCGAACTCCTTCCGCGGACATCTGACCGCGGCCGGGTGGGAGCACGTCGCCGGGCTCGGGCTGATCGAGAACGCCGAGCGCATCGGCCGCGAGGCCGTGGAGCTCCTCTCCGCCGAGGAGTGCCCGAGCGAGGTCACGACGGTCGTCCTCGACTCCGGCCAGGTGGAGCTCCAGGTGCACGAGTCGGTCGGGCACCCCGTGGAGCTCGACCGCGTCCTCGGCATGGAGGAGTCCTACGCGGGCTCCTCGTTCGTGAAGCCTTCGGATCGCGGGAAGCTCCGCTACGCGAGCGACCTCGTCTCCATCACGGCCGACGCGACGACCCCGGGCGGCCTCGGCACGTTCGCCTACGACGACGAGGGCGTTCCCGCGCAGCGCGTGCCGATCCTCGTCGACGGAATCTTCCAGAACTTCCTGTCCAGCCGCGAGACCGCGCCGGTGATCGGCTCGACGTCGACGGGCGCGATGCGTGCGGACGGCTGGGCGAACCTGCCGCTGATCCGGATGACGAACATCAACCTCGAGCCGCGCGAGGGCACGCTCGAGGACATCATCGCGGACACGAAGGACGGCTACCTCTTCTCGACGAACCAGTCCTGGTCGATCGACGACCACAGGGTGAACTTCCAGTTCGGTTGCGAGATCGCGTGGCGGATCCGGAACGGCGAGCTCGGGGAGATGTATCGCAACCCGAACTACACGGGCATCACGACGGAGTTCTGGGGCTCGTGCGACGCGATCGGTGGGCCGGAGGCCTGGACGCTCTGGGGAACGCCGAACTGCGGCAAGGGTCAGCCCGGGCAGGTGGCGCGCGTGGGCCACGGCGTCGCGCCCGCGCGGTTCAACCGCGTGCAGATCGGGGTCCGATAGCGATGCCCGACCTGATCGGCCCCGACGAGGTCCGCCGCGTCAGTGAGGCGGCGCTGGAGATCGCCGGCTCCGACGGCGTCGACGGCGTGGAGGTCCTCTTCATGCACGAATGGGGGGGGCTCACGCGGTTCGCCTCCTCCGCGATCCATCAGAGCAACTGGCGCGAGGACACGGGCATCCGCGTGCGGGTCGTCTCCGAGAACCGCGTCGGTGTGGTGGCGGCGAACGACTTCTCCCCCGAGGGGGCACGGCTCGCCGCCAAGAGCGCCGCGGAGATGGCGCGCGTCTCGACGCCGGATCCGCTCTTCCCGGGACTCGCGCCGAAGGCGCCTGTGCCGGACAGCTCGAACTTCGACGAGGCGACCGGGCGGCTTTCTCCGCAGCAGCAAGCGGACTCCGTCGCGGAGGTGATCGCGCAGGTGCCGGACGGCTTCTCCGCATCCGGCGCGTACGAGACGACCGTCGCGGAGATCGGCCTCGCGAACAGCGAGGGGCAGTTCTGCTGGGCGCCGGAGTCGCAGGCCTCCGTCACGGCCGTCGTGACCGGCGGCGACGGAGGGAACGGCTTCGCGGAGACATTCACGCCGCGCGTGGCGGAGCTCGATCCGGCGGAGGTCGGTCTCCGGGCCTCGCGAAAGTCCGTCGACTCGCAGAACCCGCGAGATCTCGACGCCGGAACCTACGAAGTGGTGCTTGAGCCGGCGGCAGTCTCCACGCTGGTCGGGTTCCTCTCCTTCATCGGCTTCGGCGGCCGCTACATCCTGGAGGGCCGCTCCCCGTTCACCGGCAAGGAGGGAGAGCAGGTCGCAGCCCCTTCAATCACGATGGTCGACGACGCGATGTCGCCGGAGACGATCGGCATCCCGTTCGACTTCGAGGGAACGCCGAAGCAGCGCGTGACGCTGATCGAGAACGGCGTGTTCCGCACCGGTGTCCACGACCGGCGGAGCGCGAAGCAGGCGGGGACGGAGTCGACGGGACACGCGCTCCCCGCTCCGAATCCGGATGGAGCGTTCCCGCTGAACGTGTTCCTCGAGCCCGGCGACGCCTCGGTCGAGGACATGATCGCCGCGACGCAGCGCGGCGTGCTCGTGACGCGGTTCCATTACTCCAACGTCGTGAACCCCGTGGAGAGCTCCATCACCGGGATGACGCGCGACGGCACGTTCCTGATCGAGGACGGGGAGATCAAGCATCCCGTGAAGAACTTCCGCTTCACGCAGTCGATCCTCGAGGCGCTCTCCGCGACGTCGATGATCGGCCGCGACACCGAGATCGCGAGCGAGTTCTTCTTCTCCGCCTCGCGCGTGCCGGCGCTGAAGGTCGATCGCTTCACCTTCACCGGAAAGAGCGATCACTAGTCTCGCCCAGACTAGGTGCTTTTAGAAGCTGGCGGACGAGCCTACGGCGGCTGTGGGCTCGACGTGAAGGACGTCGGAACGTTGAGGTCCAGTATCCGGACCAGCGCGATCCGTGCGAGCGACTTCAACTCGTCGGCCGCGTCGCAGGCTCCGCGTTGCAAGCCGAGCGACAGGACATGTCCCCCAGAGAAAACGGACAGCTCATTGCACCCCTCGAAGCGCGCGCCGCGCCCGATACCGCGCACCTTCTCAACGACATCCGACGGCCCGGGACTGAGGTAGGTCCGCCGATATGCCTCCCAAGAGATCGGGCTCAGCGCCAGCGTCAGGCTCGTGGATCGACTCGTCGTGTAGCGACCCGCGGCCGAGCCCGCCCGCTGCGGAACCATGAAGTCCTCCTTCGTCAGTTGCGAGACGTTCCTCACGGTGGTGTCGAGAGCCCTCGCAACCTCCGCCGCCGTCAAGAGCGAACAGACGCGAGGTGACGACGGCGCCGGGACCGGAGCCAACCGGAACGGGAGAAGCCCGGGAAGCTCTACGGATCGGTTCGTGACCCCGTAGTCCAGGACCTGGTGGGTCTTCGGATCGAGCGTGATGGCGAGCCTTGTGCCGGTGGGCGCCTGCGATCCGGAAGGAACCTTTGCCAGCTGTCCCACAAAGTTTCCCTCCAGAACGACGAGGAACTCGACGCCGCCGGTCGCTTGATCGGGTGAGAGTCCCACCGCGGGCGCAGCGGTTTTCGCATCGGTGCGCAGCCACCTGGCGGAGGTCGGCGTCGCGTCGCCATTCTGGAGAGCCATCACCGTCGCCTGCGCTACGAGCCATGCCGGCGGATGCACGCCGGAACCGCCTCCCGGCGACGCGCCGCGTCCTGGCCGGAGCGCCGTCCACGCAAACGATGCCGCGGCCGCGAACACGGCAGCCGCCACGAGTGCAGACGCGACGCGATGCCGCGGTTGAGGACGATACTCGGTCCACGGCGCGGCACCGGCATCGGAACGCGATCGGATCTCAGGCAAGAGATCCGGCATCTGGAGCTCGTTGGCCGCTGCCAAGCGTTTCCGAAGATCAGTCTTCATGTTCGTCTCCAAGGAGGTCGCGGAGCCTCTTCCTCGCTCGGAAGAGATGGACCCCGACCGCCGAACGTATGGAACGGAGGACGGCTGCCGTTTCCGCGAGCGAGTAGTCAGCGAAGTAATGGAGAACGGTCGCCGCGCGTTGGGTCGGCGAGAGCTCCGCCAGTGCCCGAACCACATCGGTGACCGGCTCGGGCGGCGAGACGGTGGTATCGACGCCGGCTGGAAGATCCAACCGCAGACGCGCCAACTCGCCTCGCGCGATCATGAAGGCCGCCTTCCAGACCCACGCTGCCGGCTTCCGGAGTGCCTCCCCGCGCGTCATCGCCTGAGCGAACGCCTCAGCGACGGCGTCACTCGCGATCTCCCGACTGCCGGTCTGCAGCACGAGGGCGCGCCAGAGGTTCTCTGCCTCCGCCCTGTACACCGCCTCCAGTCCATCCCGGTGGCATCACTCACGCCCGCATCCTGCATCTCGGCGGTTACGGGAGCGCAGAGGATCGCGCGTTTAACGCCCGAAGCCGGAATCTGCTTCCGTCTCACACGGTTGTTATCTTTCGACGATGGCGAACCTCACCGCCAAGGAACGGCGCGAGCTCCCCGACCGCGCCTTCGCGTACATCGACAGCGAGGGCAACCGGCGGCTGCCCATCAACGACGAGGGCCACGTCCGCGCGGCGCTCGCCCGCTTCGGCCAGGTCCGGTTCGAGGACGACGATGCGAAGGCCGAAGCCTGTAAGCGGCTCCTCCTCGCCGCCCGCAAGTACGGCATCGTTCCGATCGGGTTCATGACGCGGCAGATGCAGCCCGCAGCGGGGCGCAAGCCCAAGCTCCCGGTCGGCACGGTGACGCTGCTGTTCACCGACATCGAGGCCTCCACGTCCCTGTTGGAGGTCCTCGGCGATCGCTACATCACGCTCCTCGGAAGCGTTCGCCAGCTGATGCGCGACGCGGTCTCAACGGAGGGCGGCGCGGAGGTCGACGCCCGCGCGGACGAGTTCTTCGCGGTGTTCGCGGAGGCCTCGCCGGCCGTCTCCGCCGCCGTCGCGATCCAGCGCGCGATCGAGAAGAAGAAGTGGCCGGGCGGGATCCGGCTCGCCGTCCGCGCCGGGATCCACACGGGGAAGCCCAAGCTCACGGAGGGCAACTACGTCGGGCTGCCCGTCCACGCGGCGAATCGGATCTGTTCCGCAGCGCACGGGGGGCAGATCCTCGTTTCCGATCACACCGTCGCGGAGATGCAAGCAGACCCGGTCGACGGCACGGAGCTTTCCGAGCTGGGCGCCTTCAGCCTCCGCGGCATCGCGCGGGCGCACACGCTCTATCAGGTGCGGGCACAGGGGCTGCGCGAGGAGTTCCCACCGCTTCGTGACGGTGCGGTGAGGGAGTTCGCGGCAGCGGGCGGGAGTTCGCGAGGAGACCGACTGCCGCGGTAACCTACCGACCCCCGTCCCCTGGGAGGCACGATGCAGGTCGGAGAGATCATGAAGACGGACGTGATGACGGCCGGCGCCGGCGACACGTTCGCGGACGCCGCGAAGCTCCTTCACGAGCACGGCATCTCCTCGGTGATCGTGAAGGACGGCGACGCGCTCTCGGGCATCATCACCGAGCGGGACCTCGTCAACGTCGTCGCCGACGGCCTGGAGCCGTCCTCCGTCAAGATCGGCGACCGCATGTCGCGGAACCTCGACACGGTCGAACCGCGCACCGACATCGGGCAGGCGGCCGAGCACATGGCGCGCCTGAAGATCCGGCACCTGCCCGTGTGCGAGGGCTCGAAGGTCGTCGGCATCATCTCCGTGCGCGACCTCACGAACTGGGCAGTGGGCGAGCTCACCGGCGGCCACGAGCTCCCAGACCTCGAGCGGAGTCACCAGACCCTCTCCGCCGCGGCCGAGATCAACCGCGGCTCCTAGCCGATTTCCGGCATCTCCCAGCGCATACTCATAGGGTTCCCGGACCCTGCCGATAGGTCATCCATGGCCGCATCAGGCGATCGAGCGATCCAGGTCCGCCCCTCGGGCTGGACCCAGCGGACGATCACGCGCCAGGTCGAGGAGTGGAGCGGCGCCCGCAGCACGCCGGTGCAGCGCTCCGACCGGCCGGCGAGCGCGGTGTTCGTGGAGCTCCGAGGCTTCGACGCGCTCACCGAGCACCTCGGCGAAGAGGAGGCGCGCTCGCTCATGGAGCGCTGCGTCGAGCGCTCCTGCCAGATCGCGCGGGACGCCTCCGGGAGCGAGCCGGTCGTCAGCGGAGCCGAGACCCGCCCCGTGATCTCCGCGACGTTCGAGGGAGAGCGCCATGCCGCGCGCGCGCTCTCCACGGCTGTCGCAATCCGTGACTCCGTCGAGCAGGTACAGCCTTCTCCGCTTCCCGGAACCGGGCTGGAGGCATGCGGCGGCGTGAACACGGGCTTCGTGGTGGACGTCGAGATGGACGGCGACGAGCCCGTCTCGTTCCTCGCCGTGGGAACGCTCCGATCGTTCGCGGTGCGGCTGATGGAGTTCGCAGGCCCCGGCGACGTCTTCGTCTCCGACGAGACTCGGAGCGAGATCGCGGGCGGCGCGATCGTCCGCTCGATCGGCGAGATGCGGATCAACGAGTGGGGAGAGAAGGCGGAGGCGTTCCGTCTGCTCGATCTCGTTCCGGCGCCGGCAAGGCCCATGGAGGCTCGGGGCTTCGTTCCGGGCTTGCCGATCCGAGCCGCGGCACCCCGCGGCTAGTTAGGACGCGTTCACCGTCTCGCAGGCCGACGTGCGGTCCTTGATGTCGGAGTTCGAGGTGTCGTTCGTTCCGTCGCCGCAGATCGCGCGGTCGACCTTGCCGTCCTCGGTGTCGAGCGTGTCGTCTCCGCGCATGCCGAGCACGACGTCCTTTCCCCGGCCTCCGACGAGCACATCGTCGCCGTCTCCGCCGAGGATGCGGTTGTCGAGGTCGTTCCCGATGATCTCGTCGTTGAACGGACCGCCGACG
Source organism: Actinomycetota bacterium (assembly GCA_045805285.1). Classification (GTDB taxonomy): domain Bacteria; phylum Actinomycetota; class UBA4738; order UBA4738; family JBJMLN01; genus JBJMLN01. The sequence goes on from JBJMLN010000029.1 coordinate 31,348, forward strand.
AGGTCCTCGACGTCCGAGTGCACGTTGTCGCCCTCGTTGACCCGGCCGTCGTCGGCGATGTCATTGGCGCTCACGTTGACTGTGGTGTGCCGCTCCGCGTAGCTCACGACGTCGATCCCGCTTCCCCCCGAGATCTCGTCGGCGCCGTTCTCGCTCTCGGTGTTGGGCGTGCCCTCGTCGACCGTGTCGTTGCCGGCCGCGCCTGGATCACGTCGTTCCCGTCGCCGCCGAAGAGCACGTCCGCTCCGTCCTCACCGAGGACCGAGTCGTCTCCCTCGCCGCCCGCGAGCGTGTCGTTGCCCGCCTGACCCCGGAGGTCGTCGTTCCCGAGTCCGCCGTGGAACGTCTCCCGTCCGGGCCCCCCGACGAGGAGATCGTTCCCGGCGTAGCCGCTCACCAGCGTTCCGCCACGCACGCGCGACGGGACCCCCACGAAGTCATCGAACGGGCTCGCTCGAACGATGACGTGGCCCTTGTTCGGACCGCACGTCACGAGGTAGGCCGTCGCGGAGGTGCATCCGCGGCCCGCAGCGATCGGTCCGTTCGGCTCGCGGAACGTGATCAGTCCCGCGGCGTTGACGGAGACCGTCAGGTGGATCGACCGGTCACCGGGCGCGACGAATCGGACAACGCCGTTGGCACGCTTGACCGTCGAAGCTGAGGTCGACGCGGCCGAGGCGGGCGCCGCGAGGGATGCCAAGGCGAGCATCGCCACGAGCACGAACGACGAGTGACCGAGCAGGTTCCCCCTCACGAGGCTCCAGCCTATGGAGCTCCGCCGTTGCGCGCCAGGTGAACTCCAGCCCAGATCGGGCTTCCGGAAGTCCCTACGCGGCCGGCGTCGTGACCTCCAGCGCGTGCGCGAAGAATGCTCGCTTGGCCGATGTGTTGATGCGCCAGTTGATCGCCGGCGACTGGAGACCGTCGTGGTAGTTGTTCGTTCCCTGGTCGAAGTACCCCCAGGAGGTATTGAGCGCGAGCGCCGCGTCCATCTTCGTGAGGTCGGTGCCGCACTCGTTGAAGACGATGGGCTTCGGATGCGCCTGGTACTCCGCCGTGGTCCGGATCGCCTTCACGGACGCCGGCATCTCGTCCGCGGTCTTTCCATCGCAATGGACCGCGATGAAGTCGGACTGAGCGATCGTCGACTCCGGCGACATCGGAACCTTCACGCCGCCGAACGAGGAGGAGACCAGCAGCTTGCCTCCCGAGCGGGCCTGCGCCTCCCGGATCAGCTGCCACACGTTCTCCCGGATCAGGATGTCGTGATCGAACGCGGGCACGTTGCATTCGTTGCAGATCTCCAGCAGCACGTTCGTGTAGCCGCCATTGACGAGCCAGTCGGTGACGTTGTCGACGGCGTTCCACACTCCCTGATCCGTCGTGATGTGCTGGTCCTGCCAGCGGTAGAAGAGACTGACGTCGACAACGATGCCGACGCGGTCGGCCGCGCGGATGACCTCGTCGAGACGCGCCATCCACGCAGGGTCGAGCTCTCCGTTCGGACCGAAGGCCGTCACGATCTCCGGATGGATGCTGCCGGTCTCGCTCCGGAGGGGGTCGGGGTCTCCACCCTGGAGGCCCACGGTCACCATGTCGATCCCGTCGCGCGCGTACGCGGGCAAACGCGCGACGAACTCGTCGGTGTTCCGCTGCGGGTCCCAGACGCCGGTGTCCGGATACTCCCATTGCCAGGTCGTGTCGGGGTTCGCGTCATCGAAGATCCCGTTAGCCATCCGGGTGTTGATCAGCAACCCGCGCGCGGGAGAGTTCGGATTCGTGTAGCGGCCGTTGATGCGGAAGCGCGTTCCGTCGATCGAGACGCGCGTCTGGGGGACGAACGTGCCGGTCGTCGCGCCCGTCTCCGGAGCCCAGGCCGCGAGGACGACGACGGCGCTTACCGCGGCGAGAGCGGCTCGGATGAGGTGGCCTCGTTTCCGTCGCATGGAAGCCTCGAAGCTAGCGCCCGTTCCGCGCCGACGCAACTCTCCTAGTCCTCGGAGGCGCGCTCGAACGGCTCGTGCGGAGACTGGAGGGAGCCGAGCTGGACGACGTCCTGCGAGAAGAACAGTCCGACCGTCCAGTCGAAGGCGATCCGGACCTTCTTGCCGAGCGTCGGCATCTTCAGCAGGTGATAGCTCCGGTGCAGGAGCCACGCGGGGAACCCTCGGAGCTTCACACCGAGCACGATCGCCACGCCCTTGTATCGCCCGAGCGAGCAGAGCTGCCCGAGGTTCCGGTAGCGGAACGGCTGCGGCTCCGCGCCCTCGAACGTGGCGATGATGTTCGAGGCCATGCGCTTCGCCTGCCGGAGCGCATGCTGCGCCGTCGGGGGCGACGTTCCTCCCGTGAAGGCGTCGGGAACCGCGGCGGCGTCACCCGCGGCCCAGACGTTCTCCGCGCCGATCACGCGGAGACACGCGTCGACGCGGATTCGGCGCCGCTCGTCGAGCGGAAGATCGGAGTGCGCCGCGAGCGGCTCCGGCTTCACCCCCGCCGTCCATACGAGCGTCTGCGCTTCGAACGCGTCGCCGTTGGAGAGACGCATGACGTCGTCCTCCGCGGACTCGAGCCGCGTGTTGAGCAGCACCTCGATGCCGCGTTTCTCGAGCCTCCGTTGCGCGTACCGAGCGAGCCGCGCGTCGAGCTCGGGGAGGATGCGGTCGCTCGCCTCGACGAGGACCCAGCGGAGATCGTTCCGCGAGAGGTTCGGGATGGCACCGACCGCGGTGCGCGAGAGGTCCTCCAGCTCGGCGAGGGCCTCGACGCCCGCGTACCCGGCGCCGACGAACACGAACGTCAGGGCCGCGCGCCGCTTGGCCTCGTCCTCCGTCTCCGCACCGAGGTCCAATCGCGAAAGCACTCGGTTTCGGAGGAACACGGCCTCCTCCACCCGCTTGAACCCGATCGCGCGCTCCTTGAGGCCCGGGATCGGAAGGACGCGGGAGCGCGATCCCGCTCCGACGACGAGGACGTCGTACGCGACGTCGGTTCCCGTGCCGCCCATCAGCCGGACGCGGACGCTCCGGGACGCGGCGTCGATCCGCTCCGCCTCACCGACGAGGAGCCGTACGTGCGGCAGCGACTGCCGGAGGGAGAGAACGACGTGCCGCGGCTCGATCAGGCCGGAGGCGACCTCCGGGAGGAACGGCTGGTACGTCATGAAGTTCTCCGGGTTGACGAGCGTGATCTCCATCGGAACGCGCGCGCGAGCGCGTTGCAGGCCGAGCGCCGTGTAGAGGCCGACGTAGCCGCCACCGAGGATGAGGACGCGGCGTCGATGGATCTCCGCGGTGGTCGGCGGAGCTTCGACCGCGCTCACAGCGACTCGAGCGCCTTGGAGAGTTCCGTCAGCGTGCGGATCGCCACGTCTGGGACCGCCAGCTGCTCCTCCGTCGGCTCGTCGGGCGCCTCTCCGCGCAGGACCCACACGGTATGCATGCCGGCCGCTCTCGCCGGCACCATGTCGTAGTCGAAGCGATCGCCGACCATCGCGGTGCGGCTTGGCTCTGCCCCCGCCGCGGACAGCGCGTGCTCGAACAAGCGCGGATCGGGCTTCGAGAGACCGAGGTCGTCGGAAACGCCCCACACGTCGAAGAAGCGATCGACGCCGTCGCGTTCGAGGGCGCTCCGAACGATGCTCGGCTGGTTCGCGAGTACGCCCAGACGGTATCGACCGGCGAGGCGCTCGAGGGCCGGCTTGACGTCGGGGTAGAGGTCCTCCGGCTGGTACCGCCAGTGCTTCGACGCGGCTTCCTCGACGTCTGTCGACCGCGAGGCGTCGCCGAGGAAGCGCTCGGTCAGCCGCCGGCGGAACGATCCGGCCTGGTCGCGCCGGCAGGCGAGGTATTCGGCGTCGAACTTCTCGTCGGAGAACTTCGCGCCGAGCTCGCGGAGGGCCTTGCGCAACGACTCCCGGTAGCGCTCGTCCGAGTACATGACGCCTCCGATGTCGAGGAAGACCATGTCGACCGCCGGCTTGGGGGACCCCTCTGGCCGCGACGAGCTCACACCCCAAGACTAAGGAAAGCGCTCCCCGAGCGTGGCGCTTCCGGTACTCCTTGCTACGCGAAGGACCTAACTACCTCGCTTGAGGCTTGGCACGTCCTCCGTGACCGGCCGCACCTACGGAACGCTCCCCGGAGCGTCCCCGGCTGGCGGAGCCGACGCGTTCGTGCACGTGGTCGGACTCGACGGGAGCGATCCACACGATCTCCAGTTCGGGACCTCCGAGCCGGACGTCGGCCGGGGCATCGATCGAACGTCGATGGAAACCTCGACGAGCTTGTCGTCGGCGGGTTCACCGGTGGAACGTTCCCCGGAGAGCGTTCCGCGGCGTCCGGAACGGACGCGTTCGTCACCCTGCTCCGGTGAGAACGCGCCTCAACCGAGCTCCTGGGTGATCTGGAACGTGTTCCCCTCCGGATCGCGGAAGTAGCACCATCGTGCGCCCGCCTTGAGGCCGCCCTGGATCTCCGTCAACGGTTCCGCGCCGCGTGAGACGAGCTCCGCGCGCGCCGCGTCGACGTCGTCGACGCGGAAGCCGACCGCTGTTCCGGCCCGCCGGGTCTCCCGGTGGTGGTAGTTCTGTTGCGCGAGCTCAAGCGTCGCATCGCCGGCGCGGAACCACACGTAGCCCTCACGCTCGCGGGTCTCCTCGAAACCCAGGACGTCGCGGTAGAAGGCGCGCTCCTTCTCGAAATCGTCCGCGACGATGCCGATCCACACCGGACGTCCGAGCAGCTCCATCACTCCCCGAGAACGAGATACGTCATGGGTCGTCGTTGTCCCGAAGCGCTTCATCAGGACGACGACGTCGAGCACCGACCGCGTGAATGCCATCGCTAATGCTATCTGGACGGACCGGCTGCTCCAGCTCCCTTCCCAGAGCAGGCAGCGCACATCGACCCGACAACGCAAGCCCGTCCCGACGAGGCAAGGCGTGGGTTCGTTTTGCAGTTTCCCCTTACATTCGGGGTCCTTCTTTCGCCCTCCAAAACTGCTCGAGCGTCCGCGCGAACACCCTCGATAGATGCGCCTCGTAGCGAAGAATCTTGGCCTCGCGGTCATCCCGGGGCATCGCAGCAAGCATCCCCATCGCCTCCTCCTTCTCGTCGAGCGAGCGGATGAGCGCCTCGTCGCTTGCGATGTCGTGACGCAGCTGTTGGTCGATCCAGGCCCAGGCGTCTTCCCCCGACATCGATGTGCCCAGAGAGATCACGTCGAAGAAGAGTTGCGTCGCGTCCCCGGCAGGAACTCCATCCTGACGACCCTGGCCGGTCGGCTTCACGAACCCATGCGCGAACGCGATCTCCTCCAGGGCCCCGGCGAGTGCATCGCTGGGTCGGCTCAGTGGATCCTTCGCCGAGATTTCGGAGAGCACGGACGAGAGAACCCGGATCCGTTCGCGGAGGGCCGGCCTTCGGACGTCGGCCCCCGGCGCCCGCCACAGCTGTTCCTCCTCCCATCGCGCGAATGGCCTGTCGGCTTCGTCCTTGATCGCGCCAAGCTCGAATCGATACAGGCGGCGCTCGCGCCACATGAGAAGCGCGAGCTTCTCCACCAGCGTCTCCTGGAGAGCACCGACCGGCGCGAGGTCGTCTGTCAGCCGTTCGAGGAGGTCCTCGAACTCGCGCTTGTCTTCCGCCCCTTCACCCCCCCGGATCACGGCCACGGTCACGAAGATCCCGTGACGCCGCGCGTTCTGGCGAGACCGGGCCTTCCCGGTCGCGGTCCGTGGCCCCGTGGAACGCTGCGCGTTCTCCCGATTCGCGCGTATCTTGTTCTCCGAGATGTTCGCTCCGTCGCTCGAGTTCCGTCCGTCTTCGCCGTTCATGGCCGCTCCTTCCGACGCATCGTGCTCCTCCGCCTCTTAGCGCAGCGGCGATCGGCTGTTGCACCACGTCCGGCTCGAACTTTTCTAGGTCGTGCGAGACTCGCATCCCAGCCCTCGATGACTCGCGTCGGCCCTGCTCCGGATCTAGGCCTGTCGATCGAGGTCCGTTGCTCTCCCGATGCGGTGCGCGTTGATGCCGTACGACCCGAGGTTGAGCGTCGCTCGTGTCATCCGCCTAGGTCCTCGTGGCTCATCGCGACGGCCCGGCCTTTTGCGAACACGAGCCCGTTCGTCCCCGCCACGCGCCTAGCGCGCGATGCGCTACCCGCTCGCGCAGGAGGAAGCTGGAGATTCGCCGATCGCGATGCCGTGTGGCGAATCCGCCTCACACCCTCACAGGTCTCTGATGAGCCGTCTCGTCGGAAGCGACTCCGACGCGGTTTCGCCGACGCGGCTGAATGAGCGACGAGTGGTATGCGCGACATTCTGAGTCGCGCTCTGGTACGCAAGGCGGCCGTCATCCGGACAGTGCAGCCGCCCTCGAGGTGTACCGAGGGCGCATAGGCAACGCCTCGCCCCGCGCGTCCCATCACCGACGTCGGCCGGGAAAGCTCGATGACCTAACGGCCGATCAAGGACTCAGCGTGGGCATCGTCCAAGCGCCTCGCAAGATCTTCGAACTGATCAGCGAAGAGATGTGCGTACCGGTCCATGGTCAGCGCTATGCGCGCGTGGCCGAGCTGATACTGGACGGCCTTCGGATGGACGCCCTGCCGGATCAACAAACTCGCGCATGTGTGCCGGAGACTATGGACGCGCAGACGTGGCAGCCCTGCCACCTCGAGCGCAGGCCACCACACACGCCGCCTGAAGTTGACCAGCCGAAGCGGCCCTCCATTCGGGGCGGTGAAAACAAACCTGTCCGGTGCGGCATCGATACACTCGAGATGAGAGCGGAGCTCGGCGACGAGGAACGCAGGGATGGCTGCCTTCCGGATGCGTCCCGTCTTCGTCTCGCCAAGGACGAGGCGGCTTCCGACTTCGGTTATCGACTCGGCGACGATGAGTCTGCGGTGGTCGAGATCACAAGCTCGGCGACGAAGCGCCGCCGCCTCTCCGAATCGCAAGCCCCCGTATCCGAGCACATGAATCAGGGGGCGGTATTCGGGTCGGATGGCCTGCGCGAGCCGTTCAACCTCACTGGCAGTGAGAACCTGCACCGGCTTGATCAAATCGGGCGGCAACCTCGTGCCGTGGGCCGCGTTCCTCTCGAGAAGCCCGCATTGCACTGCGAAGGCAAGCATCGCGGAAAGAACGTTGTGACTCTGACGGATGCGCGACGCGCTGAGCCCATTGGCGTTCATATCCGCCACCCAACGCCTGACGGTGAGACCGTTGATCTCTTTGAGCGCGACGTCTCGGAAGACAGGCAGGACTTGTGTGTCCAGGACGTTCCGATACAGCGCTCGGGTCGAGGGCTTCAGGTCGACGCAGAGTGAGAGCCACTCCGTGCTCCACGCCTCGACGGTGGTTGCTGCATGGGGTTCGTCGCCGTGCGTTAGCCTTTCCACGTCGGGACCTCCTCGTTAGGTTCCGGCCACGCCCCGGGGTGTTAGCCCACCGCCGGGGCATTGGAATCGTTCCTACAAGAGTAGCATTGGCGAACGTGAATCGCGACTCGCCGCCATGCCGCTGATCCGCTCTGAGGACCTCATCGACGCCCACGGCGTCGCCGAGATTGTTGGGCTTGCACATCGGAACTCGGTGAGTCAGTACCAGCGCCTGTACGGTGACATGCCGCGACCGGTCGTTCGCCTCGCGAACGGGAAGATCCTGCTGTGGAACCGGCCCGAGATTGAGCGCTGGGCGAAGGTGCGCCAACGCGGCGGCCGTTCGAGCAAGCCTCGTTGACGGCTCTCGCGACCCACGATGATGCCTTTCCGCACCAGCCCAATCTCGTGGATCATCATTCGTGCGCCGTCCGAGGCTGATGCTGGTGACGATTCCCCGTCCTCCTGACGCGTCGAGCTCTCGTCTTCGCGTCGCGAGCTTTCGCCGTTTTCGTGGGCGGTCCCTTGCGCGCCGCGACCATCGAAGTCGGCTAGTGGTCAAGAAGCCTGTGCTTCGCGCAGCCGTGAGAGCGCCGTCATTCAGCCGACGCCGGGAGCTGGCCGATGATTCACGACATGAATCGTCAACGACTTCGAGAGGTTGCGCGTGCTGAGGGAATCCCTGATGGCGCCTATCTGCTCCAGGGCGACGAAGGCGATTGGGCGGGGGCTTCGATGCGTTCGCACGGTACAGGTCGCGGTGGGACGCGATCCGCGCGCTGAAAATAGTCCCGGGTGGTTGGGCCCGGCTCGTGGCGGTCGCGCCGCCGGCGGCTGCGAGCGTGCCGGGATTGACGAGCGCTGCATGGGACTACGCCGACCCCTACGCCCGCCACCCCTTGATGCTCGGGGTGCTGCTCGCGCCGGCGACGCGGAGCCGGGGAAGACTCCAGGCATCCTCGATCAGACGAAGGATCGAATAGTGGTCGGCCGACGTTCCGATCCGGACGCCGTTGGCGGCGCCGGGGCCCGCGATCACCGCCGGCACCTGTCC
>JBJMLN010000030.1:0-2586 GCA_045805285.1 Actinomycetota bacterium
CGCTGCTCATCCATGGCCGCCCCTCTCCTCCTGCGGCTCGAGGCGAGGTCAGTGCTCGCATCCCGAGTTGACGCGTCGCGCGACTCTTCCACAGAAGCGCAACGTTTCACAAATCAAGAGCGGGCTGGTGGGCAGGAGAAGAAGTCGTCGTTCCCGAGACGTCGTCGGGATGGATCCACGCGCGAAGACGGTGCGTCGCGCATATGGCGACGTCGGTGGCGATCCCCGAGCTTCTTTGGCGTTCTGCTCGCCACGGAGGTTCCCATACCGCTCACGGAACCGGGTCCTCGTCCGGATGGCATGACGGTTTCGATCCGGCCGTCGTCGCAACCTCGCGTACGGCGAGCCCGAATGATGTCGGAGGGTGGCCGGCGGCATCGGACCTAGGCCAAAGGCCTGAGACCGGCATCCCCCGAACGGGCCTCATGGCCGTGTCCGTGGGGGCGGCGAACGGATTACGCTTCGGCGCGTGGTGACCTTCGTCGTCGAGGCGTACCTGTCGAAGTCGCACCGGCTCCTGTGGCGCGCCACCAGAGCGGACAGGAGCGATGCTTATTGGCTCGCGCTCCGAGCGGAGGCGGACCCGCGTCTCGAAGTCAAGGTCGTGGAGATCCGAGGCGACGCGAACGACCTCCGCGCGACGGCGGCGGCTCCGCGCGCTCCGATCGCGAGCGTCGTCCCGCTCGCAACGCGGAGCCGCCGGCCGAAGCCGTGGCTCGCCTGCCGCTGACGGCTCCGGCGTCCGAGGCGGTTACGACCAGATCTCGTTGATCGGATCCGCGGTCGCTGCGTTGTTCACGTAGGGAAGCCCGAACCCGTCCTCGATGGTCCTCAGCAGTCCGTAGTGGTTGCGGAGCTCCGAGTAGTCGCCCGGAACGACGTCGGGTCCGGTGATCGCGGTCAGAACGTGCCCGCCGCCGAACTTCGAGCCGTAGTTGGCGCCGCCGCCCTGGCCCTCGTCGTAGGTGACGATCACCGTTGCGTCCGGATACGCCTGCCGGATCAGCGGCACCTCGCGAGCGAGGAAATCGTCGAACTGGGTCAGGACGTTTCCGGCCGGCTTGCAGTTGTCGTGGCCGTCCTCACACATGTTCGGCACGACGTAGTTGAACGCCGGCGCCGTGTGGTTCGCGAGCGCCGCGTCGAACGCGCTCATGTCGTTGGGAGCCGTGGTCCCGGCCGGGACCACGTTGTCGGTGCACTCCGCGTCCGGGTTCGAGTAGTCCTTCACGACGTTGACGTAGTACTCCGCCGGGTTGTGCTTCGGCCGATAGGCGTTGCCGTCCTTGTCCGTCCCCGCGTTCAGGAGATAGCACGGCGACGGCATCGACTCGTTCCACGCCGCCCAGGAGATGCCGCGAGTCGTCATCTGGTGGAACACGTTCGCGACCCTCTGATGGCAGTCGATCGGCTTGACGTCCTCCTGCTCGCAGTGCTTGTACTGCCCGCTCGTCATCGCGACGTAGTTCGACGTGGAGTAGTGCGACGTGGCCCAGTAGTTCGTCATCCACGCCGCGTCGGGGCGGAGGTGGAGCTCCTGGTACGGCGCGTTGTTCTCCGTCAGCTGCGAGTACGACGCGTTCTCCCCGACGATGAGGAACACGTGGGAGAACGCCGGCACGCCCTCCGCTCCTCCTGCGGCGCCGGCTGGCGCGACGGAGGTCACGAGAGCGATGAGCGGAAGGGCAAGCAGCGAGGCGAGCGAGCGGCGAAGCATCGGAGAAGGCTCCTTTCGGGGTCCGGCGCGCGCAGTCTCGTCCGACGACCCGCCTTCGTCAAATCGCCCTTGCCGCGGAGGTCGTGCCTGCACCACGTGGGGAGGGGGCGCTGACCGCCTCGCGGATCCGCTCGCTAGCGCCCTGCAGCGTTCGTGCCTCGCGGCGACACAATGGAGGCATGCGGAACCACGCGCAGACGACGTGAGCCCCCGCGCGGCGAGGCCGCTCGCGTGGGGCATCTGGGTGCTGTCGGTCGCGGCGCTCGTGACACCCGTGCTGTACGAAGTCACGGGCCACCACGTCAAGGGATTCGCCGACCAGCCCGGTTCCACCGCACCGTTCGTGGGCGTCCTCCTGTTCATCCTCACGTTCGCGACGGTCGGAGCGGTGCTCGCGTCCAAGCGTCCCTCGAATCCGATCGGGTGGCTCCTGTCGGCGTCGGCCTTTTCGTACGCCCTGGGCAGCTTCTCGATCCTGCTGCAGCGCTACTCCCTGCCATGGTCGGACTGGATCGCGAACTGGGTGTGGGGCATGGGCATCGGCCTGACTGCGACATTCGTGCTCCTGCTGTTTCCGACGGGATCGCTCCCGTCACGGCGCTGGCGTCCGGTCGCCTGGTTCGCGGGGTTCTCGATCGTGGCGCTGTTCCTCGGGAACGCGTTCACTCCCGGCGTGATCGAGGCGTCCCACTCGGTCAACCCGGTCGGGATCGGCGGTGCGATCGGCGACGTCCTCCGAGTGTTTCAGCACCTATTCGGCGGCCTGCTCCTCGTCTCGGCGCTCCTGTCGCTCGCGTCGCTCGTGGTGCGGTTCCGAGGCGCCGACCAGAAGTTGCGTGAGCAGCTCCGATGGCTCGTCTACGCAGCCG
>JBJMLN010000031.1:0-75051 GCA_045805285.1 Actinomycetota bacterium
CAATGCTCTTGCGGTGCATGCAGCAGGGGCGCGTTTCCATGGTCGCGCCGACCCCTTTGCGCCTTTGCGCCTTCCTGTTGCATTTTTCTCGTTCGTCCGCGGGCTACACCTTCGTGAGCCACTCAACATGCGAGTTGTCCGAGCCCTTCACGACATCGAAGAACCGCTCCTGGAGCCGCTTCGTGATCGGGCCGACGGTCCCCTCGCCGATGGCGCGGTCGTCGACCTCGCGGATCGGCGTGACCTCCGCGGCGGTGCCGGTGAAGAACGCCTCGTCGGCGTAGTAGAGGTCCGTGCGGACGAGGTTCTCCTCCTTGACGGTGTAGCCGGCATCGCGCGCGATCTGCATCACGGAGCTCCGCGTGATGCCTTCCAGGCAACCGGCGGAGATCGGCGGGGTCGTCAGCGTCCGGTCGCGCACCACGAAGACGTTCTCGCCGGACCCGTCGGTGATGTACCCCTGCTGGTTCAGCATGATCGCCTCGTCGTAGTGAGCGTGGAGCGTCTCCATCTTCGCGAGCACGGAGTTGATGTACTGCCCCGTCGCCTTCGCCGAGGACGGCAGCGAGTTCTGATCGTTGCGCTTCCAGGAGGAAATCTTCACGCGCACGCCGTTGTCCAGCGCGTCTTCGCCGAGGTAGGCGCCCCACGGCCAGACCGCGACCGTCACGTTCACGGGGGCGTGGAGCGGGTTCACGCCCATCTCCCCGTAGCCGCGGTAGACGAGCGGCCGCACGTAGCAGGAGTCGAGGCCGTTCGCCACGATCGTGAGCTTGATCGCGTCGATCAGCGCCTCGGGCGAGTAGGGGATCTCCGTGTGATACAGCTCCGCGGAGCGGAACAGCCGACGCAGGTGGTCGTTCAGGCGGAAGACCGCGGTGCCCTTCGGCGTGTCGTACGCGCGGATGCCCTCGAAGACGCCGCTGCCGTAGTGGAGGGCGTGGGAAAGTACGTGGACCGTCGCGTCCTTCCAGTCCACGAGCTCCCCGTCCATCCAGATCTTCTCGACCGGCGTGATGGGCACCGCTGCCTCCTCTCGGGACGGGGCGGGACCGTCGCCCCGCTCATCCGTGACGAACAGGATACCGAGTGGCTCCGTAGCGCGGTCGAAGCCAACCGACTCGGTCACGACTTCGGGATCCGCTTCTCCGGGTCGACGAACGGGAGAGCCTCCACGCTCGCCGGCACGCTGCCGTCGGACACGGCGACCTCGAGCGTCGTTCCCTCGCTGGCGAGCTCGATCGGCACCCACGCGAAGCCGACGTTGCGCTCCAGGCGTGGCGACCAAGCAGCGCCGGTCGCCCTCCCGACGCGCTGGCCGTCGACGAGCACCGGCCGGAAGTCCGCGACGGCGCCCTCCTCCGACAGCGGGTCGCCGCCGATCCCGATGCCGACGAGCTTGCGGTCGACTCCCTCCTCGCGGATCCGCGCCAGAGCGTCCTTGCCGATGAAGTCCTGCTCCTGATCGAGCTCCACCAGCCGTTCGAGCCCGGTGATGTGCAACGGCGTGTCCTCCACGCGCATGTCCGAGCCGTAGTTGAAGATGCCGGCCTCGATCCGCCGCGCCTCCGACGGCGCGATCGCGCGGATGCCGTGCGGCTCGCCGGCCTCCATGACGCGGTTCCAAAGCTCGTCGCCCCGGCTGCCGTCTCGGAGATAGATCTCGTAGCCGACCTCCCCGGTCCATCCCGTCCGGGAGACGACGAGCGGGATGCCTCCCAGCTCCGTCTGGCGCACCAGTAGTAGCGGAGGTCCGCGACCTCGTCGCCGAAGAGCGTCCGGATGACGTCCTTGGACTTCGGGCCCTGCACCTGCATCGGCGCGACGTCCGGCTCGCGGATCTCCACGTCGTAGCCGGCCGACGCCGCGACGCCTGCCGCGTAGAGCAGCGCGTCGGAATCGGCGAGAGCGAGCCAGAAACGGTCCTCGCCGAGCCGGAGGAGGATCGGGTCGTTGACGATCCCGCCGTCGGCCGTCGTGAGGAGCACGTACTTGCACTGCATCACCTGACACGTCGAAAGGTCACGGCACGTGATGCGGTTCGTGAGCTCGTAGGCGTCCGGGCCGGTGATCTCCACGATCCGCTCGACCGAGACGTCCCACATCGTCACGTCGTTCAGCAGGGCCCAGTACTCCGTGACGGGGTCGTCGTAGAGCGTCGGCAGCAGCATGTGGTTGTAAAGGCCCCAGCTCTTGCAGCCCGCGCGCTTCGTCGCCTCGAAGAACGGCGACTTCCGGTACCAGGGCTGGATGTAGAACGGAAAGGTCTCCTGCATCATGTGGGCTCCTCCGCGAGGCTCGGGTGGCGCCAGAGCTTAGACGGAGCCGCGGTGCCGCCACGCGAAGCGGGTCCGCTGCAGACGGATCCGCGCCCGCGCTATGCTCAGGTTGCACCAGCGACGGTGGTTCGGATCGTCGGAGGACTCCGGAGGGAGAACGATGCTCGAAGAGGTCGTGATCGACCCGACCTGGAAGATCCACCCCGGGCTCGCGGGACGCGACTACCACGCGCAGGACGTCTGGGAGCTCGAGCAGGAGCGCATCTTCTCCCGGAACTGGTACTGCGTCGGGCGCGAGGAGCAGGTCGCCGGCGCGGGCGACTACCTCACCCACGAGGTCGCCGGCGAGAGCGTCATCGTGATCCGCGGCAAGGACGGAGGGCTCCGCGCGTTCGCGAACGTGTGCCGTCACCGCGGCTCGCGCCTCCTCGGGGAGCCCTCCGGCTGCGTCAATGGCGCGATCAAGTGCCCGTATCACGCGTGGACGTACGGGTTCGACGGCGCGTTGATCGGCACGCCGAACGTCCTCAAGGAGGACGGCCTCGCGCGCGAGGAGTACGGCCTCTACCCCATCGCGCTGGAGACCTGGCAGGGCTTCGTGTTCGTGAGCCTCGCTGCCCAGCCGGAGCCTCTCCTCGACGCGCTTGCGAAGGAGGGCGACGGGCCGCTCGACTACGACCGCTACCGGCTCGACGAGCTCCGCGTCGCGCACACGATCGTCTACGAGGTTGAAGCGAACTGGAAGATCGTGATCGACAACTACAACGAGTGCCTCCACTGCCCGAGCGTCCATCCCGAGCTCGTGAAGCTCGTGCCGATCTTCCGCAAGGGAATGGTCTACGACCCCGCACGCAACGATCCGGGGGTGACGCTCGACGAGGGGATGTACTCGTTCACGATGAGCGGAACATCGGAGCTTCCGCAGCTGCCGGGCCTCTCCGAGCTCGACTGTCGGACGTACTACGGCTACGCGATCTTTCCGAACCTGCTCGTGAACCTGCTCTCCACCGGCGTGATGGTCTACTACCTGTACCCGACGTCACCGTCGCACACGAGGATCGTCTCCGAGTACCTGTACCGGCCGGAGACGATCGAGCGCGAGGACTTCGATCCGAACGACATGGTGGAGTTCCTCGACCTCGTCAGCCGTCAGGACTGGGACGTCTGCGAGAACGCGCAGCGCGGCGTCACCTCGCGCTACTTCGAGCGCGGCGTCTATCCGCCGCAGGACACGCTCCTGCACCGCTTCGCGGAGCGCTATCTTGCGGAGCGCAGTCGCTCCTGACCGTCGCCGGCGGCGCGTTCCGTTTCAGCTCTTCGGAACGTCTTTCTTCGGGTCCCAGAACGGCAGCTCCGCGGTGACGGCGGGCACCGGTCCGTCGGGCGACTCGAGCTCGACCTTCGTGCCGGGGTCCGCGAGCTCAATCGGCACCCACGCGTAACCGATGTTCTTCTCCAGTCGGAACGACCTGCTGGCGGAGGTCAGCTTTCCGACGACCCGGCCGTCGTGTCGCACCGGCCAGAAGTCCTCGAGCCACATGCGGAACGGCTCTCCGCCGAGCTCGACGCCGACGAGCTTGCGGTCGACGCCCTCCTCGGAGCTCCGCTGCAGCGCCTCCTTGCCGATGAAGTCGGCGGAGAACTCCACCAGCCGCTCCATCCCCGTGATGTGGAACGGCGTGTCCTCGATCCCCATGTCGTTGCCGTAGTTGAAGATGCCGGCCTCGAGCCTGCGCTGGTCGGAGGGAGCGATCGCCCGGAGGTCGTACGGCTTCCCTGCTTCCATCACCCGGTCCCAGAGGTCGGTTCCCTTGCTGCCGTCGCGGAGATACAGCTCGTAGCCGACCTCGCCACTCCACCCCGTCCGAGACACGACGAGGGGGATGCCGTCGAGCTCGGTTGCGGTGCACCAGTAG
Source organism: Actinomycetota bacterium (assembly GCA_045805285.1). Taxonomy (GTDB): domain Bacteria; phylum Actinomycetota; class UBA4738; order UBA4738; family JBJMLN01; genus JBJMLN01. The sequence goes on from JBJMLN010000031.1 coordinate 4,196, forward strand.
TACTTCATGTCGCGGACCTCCTCGCCGAAGAGGTCGCGGATGACGTCCTTCGACTTGGGCCCCTGGAGCTGCAGGGGCGACACGTCGGGCTCGCGGAGCTCGACGTCCATCCCCGAGAACGCCTGGACGCCCTTCGCGTAGAGCAAGGCGTCGGAGTCGGCGAGCGAGAGCCAGAAATGGTTCTCGCCGAGCCGGAGCAGGATCGGGTCGTTCACGATGCCGCCGTCGGGAGCGATGATCGGCGCGTACTTGCACTGCATCACTGCGCAGTTCGACAGATCGCGGCAGGTGAGGAGCTGCGTGAACGCGGCTGCGTCGGGACCGGTGATCTCGACCTGGCGCTCGACCGCGACATCCCACAGCGTCACGTGGTTCAACAGATGCCAGTACTCCTTCTCGTCGTCGTCGTAGAGCGTCGGGATCAGCATGTGGTTGTAGAGGTCCCAGCTCGTGCACCCGGCCTCGACCGTCCGCTGCCAGTAGGGCGACTTCCGGTACCAGGTGGCGTTGTAGAACGTGAACGAGAACGGCTCCTTCATGTCTTGAACGACCCCTTTCGCTTCGCTCTCATCGACCGGTCGTGCTGGATCTGCTTGAACGCGTTGTAGGCGGGGATGCCGCAGACGCCTCCGCCGCCGTGCGTCGCAGAACTCGCTTGATACAGGCCGCGGATCGGCGTGCGGTAGTCCGCGTAGCCCGGCGCGGGCCGCATGTGGAACAGCTGCTCCGGAGAGAGCTCACCGTGGAAGATGTTGCCTCCGATCAGGCCATATTCCGTCTCCATCTCGTGCGGACCGATCACCTGCCGGTGGATGATCGAGGCCTTGAAGTTCGGTGCGAGGTCGTTGTACCCCTCGATCACGCGGTCGGCGTAGGCCTCGAGCTCCTTCTCGTGCGGCGACTCCGACCACTCGTGCGGCACCCACTGCGTGAAGAGCGACATGATGTGCGTTCCCGGCGGGGAGAGCGATCGATCGTGCATCGTCGGGATCACGCCGTCGGAGAACGGCATCGACGAGCCCCTCCCCTCCCGGGCGTCCTGGAACCCCCGCTCCAGGTAGTCGACGGAGTGGGCGAGCTCCACGCCGCCGGAGAAGTCGATCTCCCGGTCGGGGTCCGCCGTGAAGCGAGGGAGCTCCGAGAGCGCGAGGTTGATCTTCACGACGCCGCTCCGCGTCTTCCACCGCTCGATATCGCGCACGAAGTCCTCCGGGAGGTCGCCGCGGTCCAGATGCCGGAGGAACGCGATCTTCGGATGGACGGCCGTCACGACGAGCGGCGCGGAGAGCTCCTCGCCCGACTCGAGCGCGACGCCCGTGACACGACCGCGTTTGACCAGCACCCTCGCCACCGGAGCATCGGTCCGCACCTCCGCGCCGAACTCCTCCGCCGAGCGGCGGATCGCGTCGGCGACCGCGCCCATACCGCCTTCGGGAACGCCCCAGCTGCCGAGGTTGCCGTCACCGACGTCGCCGATGGAGTGGTGGGCCATGACGTAGGCCGTCCCGGGCTCGCACGGCCCTGCCCACGTGCCGATGATCCCGTTGATCGCGTAGGGCGTCTTCACCTGGTCGGACTCGAACCAGTCGTCGAGGAGGTCGGAGACGCTCATCGCGAAGAGTCGCGTGACGTCCGCGACGTTCCGGACGTTCAGACCCTTGAACCGCCAGGCGAGCTTTAGCTGATCGAGGAGGTCCGCGGGCGTCTTCGAGCCGATCTTCGGCGGCACCGACATCAGCAGCGGCCCGAGGACGGCGGCGAGCCCGTCCATCCACGCGTTGTACTCGGGGAGCATCTCGGCGTCTTTGCGCGAGAACTTCGAGAACTCCTCGTAGTTCTTCGCGGGCTCGTCGTCGTACTGCGTGAGCGACCGGCCGTCGGGGAACGCGAGGTAGTACGGCCCGACCGGGTGGACCCGGTAGCCGTGCCGCTCCAGATGGAGGTCGTTCAGGATCGTGTCCGGCATCAGGCTCATCACGTAGGAAAGCGTGGTGACCTTGAACTCCGGCGCGTCCGGCCACGGCGCCGACGTGGAGGAGGCTCCGCCGGTCGCGTGCCGGCGCTCGAGGACGACCGTGCGAGCGCCGGCGCGAGCCAGATACGCCGCCGCGACCAGGCCGTTGTGACCACCGCCGACGACGATCGCGTCGTAGCGGTTCGCCTTGCGGTTGCCCGGAGACATGACGCCCGGGACCTTACTCCTGAACGACGGTTCAGCGCCACCGCCACCGCGAGGGGCGGCTAGCCCTCGGTGAGGCGAACCCCGTCCACGGCAGCGGTACCTTCCGAGGACAGACGCTGCTGGCGCGGTGCTTCTTCCGCGGAGGCATCCGCTGTGGCCTCGGCGACCGCGGCCTCTCGCCGGAGCCGGCGAAGCACCGGCACAAGGATGCCGGCGGCGAGTAGGGCGGCCACTCCGCCGAGCGCGTAGATCCCCTGCGGGCCCACGACGTTCAGGAGCGCCCCGGCGAGCAGGTAGGCCGCCGGAAGCGCGAGCTGCCAGGTTGCCTCCGAGGCCGCCATCACCCGGCTGCGGAGCCGATCCGGCGTCCTCCGCTGGCGGATCCCCTGCTCCGCGACAAGCGTCACGGAGTCGCTGATCCCGAACACCAGGATCAACGCGATGATCGGGGCGAACCAGGGAGAGACCCCCGTCAGCAGCAGAGCGCACGCGCTGATCGCGGTTCCGAGAAGGAGCGCCCACGGTTCCGTCCGCTGCTTCAGGTATCGGCCCGCGAAGGACCCGATCACGGATCCGGCTCCCCATGCGGTCACGATCAGGCCGAACCCGATCGAGCCCGCGTGGAACGACTCCGCGAGCGGAACGTCCGCGACCATCCCCATGCCCAGCCCGAGGACGAGCACCACCCACGCGACCGACATCGTGCGCAGCACGCGGTCGTGGAACAGGAACCGCCATCCGGCCTTCACGCCGTGAGAGTGATCGTCCTCGCTGCGCTCGCCGGCGAACCGTCCGTGGACGGTGAACACGAGCAACGCGGAGACCACGAAGGAGATCGCGTTCGCGATGAAGACGGCCTGCGGACTGAAGACTCCGATCGCGATGCCACCGATCGCCGGACCGATCATGATCCCGGCGTTCCTCGCCATCGCGACCATGCTGTTTCCCCACGGGATGTCGCGCTCCTCCTGCACGAGGTTCGGGATCGCCGCTGCGGAGGCCGACCAGAACGGCACCTCCACGACGGCGGAGAAGAACGCGAACAGGATCAGGATCTCCGGAGCGTGCGCGAGGCCCATGCAGAGGAAGAAGACCGCTCCGAGCAGGTCGGAGACGATCATGACCTTCCGGCGGTCGAACCGGTCGCCGAGCGTTCCGGCGAAGATGCCGACGAATCCCGTGACGCCGAACGTCAGCAGCAGGGTCGCGGAGAGCCAGGCCGCCGAATGCGTCTGCTGGTAGATGCCGAACATCAGCGCGGTGTACGCGGCGGATCCGCCCGTGATCGAGATCACACGGGCGAGCGCGAGGCGGCGAACGGCGGATCTGGGTGATCGACTCATGAAGCAGACTCCGGGGTCTCGTGAGGAGGTCGGAACAGGTGCCGGCGAGCTTGAAGGCGCCTCCCGCGCAAGGGAACGCGCGGCGCCGGTCCAGCTCGGAGTCAGGCCTGCTTCATAACGTCAGCGAGTCTAGCAGCAGGGATCGAGCGATCGGCCTCGTTCGCGTGGCGGATGGTCAGCGCGCGGTTCCGGGAAGGACGATGGAGCGCGCCGTCTCCGCCCGGGTTTCGCGCCCGAGGCGGGCGAGGAGTTCGGCGGACATCGGCTCGTCGAGGGTCAGCCCCATGAGCGCCTCTCCTCCGGCGGACTTGCGGCCCACCTCCATGCTGCCGATGTTGATCCGCTCCTCACCGAGGATCGTGCCGACCGTCCCGATGATTCCCGGACGGTCCTCGTAGGTGAAGAACGCCATGTTCGGCGCCGGCGCCATCTCCACGTCGAAGTCGTAGACGCGCACGATCCGCTCCGCGTCGCGCTTTCCCACGAGCGTTCCGGCGACGGCGACCTCTCCGGCCTCGGTCTCTCCCTTGAGCGAGATCACGTTCACGTAGTCCCGGGAGACACTCGAGCGCGTCTCCGAGACGGCGATCCCGCGCTCCGCCACGATCACCGGCGCGTTGACGAACGAGACGGGCTCGTGCACGACTCCGGAGAGCGACCCCTTCAGGACCGCGAGCGTCAGGACGCGCGTATCGGCCTCCCCGATGCGGCCGAGGTACTCGCAGCGGATCGAGCGGAGCGCTCCCTCGGCGAGACCGGTCAGCAGCGCGCCGAGTCGCTCGGCGAGCCCGAGGAAGGGCCTCACCGACTCCGCGACCTCGCCGCCCGCGGAGACGTTCACGGCGTAGGGAACGAACTCACCCTTCAGCGCGAGGCTCACCATCTCCGCGATCGTGGTTCCCGCCTTGTCCTGTGCCTCCACCGTCGAGGCACCGAGGTGCGGCGTGACCACCACGTCGTCGAAGTGGAACAGCGAATGGTCGAGGGCCGGCTCCTCCACGAAGACGTCGAGCGCGGCGCCCCCGAGATGGCCCTCCTCGAGCGCCTTCGCGAGCGCCTCCTCGTCGACGATGCCGCCGCGAGCGGTGTTGACGATGCGGGCCCCCTCCTTCATCAGCGCGAGCTCTCGCTCCCCGATGAGACCCTCGGTGTCCGCCGTCTTCGGAAGGTTCACGGTGACGAAGTCCGCCTGCACGAGGAGGGCCTCCAGGGTCGGCATCAGCTCCGCGCCGAGCTCCCGGGCGCGTTCCTTCGGCACGTACGGATCGAACGCGATGACGCGCATCCCGAACCCCTGCGCGCGCTGCGCGACCATCGCTCCCACGCGACCGAGCCCGACGATGCCGATCGTCTTTCCCGCGACCTCGACGCCGCGGAAACGGCTCCGCTCCCAGCTGCCGGCCTTCAGTGCCGCGTGCGCCTGCGGGATGTTCCGCGCCTGCGCGAGGAGGAGGGCCATCGTGTGCTCCGCGGCCGAGACGATGTTCGACTGCGGCGCGTTCACGACCATGACGCCCCGGCGGGTCGCGGCTTCGACGTCGACGTTGTCGAGCCCGATCCCGGCGCGCGCGACGACCTTGAGGTTCCGGGCGGCATCGAGGACGTCCGCCCGGACCTGCGTCTGCGAACGCACCACGAGCGCGTCGTAGGGAGCGATCTCGTCGGCGAGCGGGCCGGAGGCGAGGTCCTCTCGGACGTCGACCTCGAAGTTCTTGCGGAGCAGGTCGAGCCCCCGTTCGGAGAGGGGCTCGGTCACCAGGACCCGCACGGGCTCAGCTCCCGGAGAAGACGTCCTCGGCCGCGGCGACGGCGGCGCCGCGCTTGACCGGATAGCCCATGGCCTCGAGCGTCAGCTCGAGCGCCGCGAGGCCGCGGATGATGTCGAACGCGTCGTAGTAGCCGAGGTGGCCGATCCGGAACACCTTGCCCTTCAACGGACCCTGTCCCGGCGCGAGGATGATCCCGTGGTCCGAGCGCACGCGCGCGACGAGCTCGTTGCCGTCGACGCCCTCCGGCGCACGGATCGCGGTCACGGCCCACGCGCGCTCGGGGTGCTCTCCGAACAGGTCGAGGCCGAGGGCGCGGACGCCGTTCTTGACTCCGCGCGACAGCATCTCGTGGCGCTTGAGCGCGGCCTCCGGTCCGTCCTCGAAATACAGCTCGAGCGCCGCGCGCAGGCCCTCCATCAGCGAGATCGCGGGCGTGAAGGGGTTCTCCGGGTCCTTCAGCTCGTAGGAGTCCTTGTAGAGCTTCCAGTCGAAGTAGAAGCGAGGGTTTTCGGCGGTCTCCGTCGCGGCCCACGCGGCGTCGGAGATCGCGACGAACGCGAGGCCGGGGGTCGCGGAGAGCGCCTTCTGCGAACCGGAGATCGCGGCGTCGATGCCCCATCCGTCGCAGTCGAGGGGGACGGCGCCGAGGCTGGAGACGGCGTCGACGACGATCATCGCGCGGCGCTCCTTGGTGACGCGAGCGATCGCCTCCACGTCGTGGATCACGCCGGTGGAGGTCTCGCTCTGCTGCACGAGCACGCCCTTCGCGGGCGCCTCGTCGAGTGCCGCGGCCACGTCGCCGGGATCGACCGCCCGCCCCCACTCGTAGTCGATCGTGCGGACGTCCAGCCGGTATGCGCGCGCGATCTTGGCGAAGCGTTCTCCGAAGTATCCCGCCACCGGAACGACCACGCGATCACCGGGCGAGAAGAGGTTCGCGACGGCCGACTCCAAGCCACCGGTTCCGGACGACGCGAAGACGACGACGTCGTTCTTCGTCCGGTACAGCTTCTTGAGCGACTCCGTCACCTCGCGGAGGAGGGCTCCGTACCCGGGACCTCGGTGGTAGACGAGCGGGCTCGCCTGCGCGAGGAGGACCTGCGGCGGGACCGCGGTCGGCCCTGGGGCGAGGATGATCTCGGGGCGGGGCAAGATGGATCCCTCCTTGACGGCTCGATGCGGGTTCGCGCCGGCACCAGCTCCGGCGTTCGCCGGCGCGTCAGCGCGTTCCGGGGACTCGAGGCAGCGTATCACGGGGTTCGCCGAGGTCAGCCGCCACGCGGGGCGTTTCAGCGCCTCGGAACGAGGGTGCGGAGGTCGAACTCCGGATCCTCCAGCTGCGCGCGTTCCGGACGAACCCGGGCGGCGATGGCCCGCATGGATCGGCGGACGTCACGAGGGCGATCGATGCTGACGCTCGCGACGATCACACCCTCCCGCAGATAGAACCCGGCGAACGAGCGCTGCCCGAGATCACCGCGGACGACGAACTCGTCGTAGCCGGCCGGGATCCCGGCGAGCTGGAGGTTGGAGTCGTACTGGTCCGACCAGAACCAGTGGACGTCGTCGAAGGCGGCGTGCGCGCCGAGCATGTTCCTCGCGGCGGCCTCCGCGGAGTGAAGAGCGTTGTCGAAGTGCTCCACGCGGATCCGGCCGAACACCGGATGGTCGTGGCTCGCGACGTCGCCGGCGACGAAGATCCGGGGATCGATCGTTCGGAGCTCCGCGTCGGCGAGGATGCCGCGATCGACGCCGAACCCGAGGTCCGCGCCGACCTCCGCGTTCGGAACCGCCCCGATCCCGCAGACCGCGAAGTCGGCCTCGACGCGCTCGCCGTCGTCGAGAAGGACCGCTTCGAAACGCCCGTCGCCGTCGAAGCCCTCCACGGAGCGTCCGAGATGCATCGTCACGCCGTGGTCGCGGTGGAGCGCCTCGACGACCCGGCCGACCTCCGGGCCGACCGCGCGGCGGAGCGGCACCTTCCCGTGCTCGATCGCGGTGACCTCGACGCCCATGGTGCGAAGCGACGCGGCGAGCTCGGCGCCGATGAAGCCCATCCCGACGAGCGCGGCGCGCGCGCCGGGCCGAACCAGCGACCGGATCTCGTCGGCGTCCTCGAGCGTCCGGAGATCGAGCACGCCCGGCAGCTTCACCCCCGGGATCGCGGGCCTCCGCGCGCGGCTTCCCGTCGCGATCAGGAGCGAATCGAACGGGATCGGGTCGGCCTCCGCGAGCGCGACGGTACCGGCGCCGAGATCGAGCGCGGACGCGGTCTCTCCGAAGCGGGTCTCGATCTCCTGCTCCGCGTACCACTTGTCCGGCCGGACGAAGATGCGCTCGGCAGGCTGCTCGCCCCGGAGGTATCCCTTCGAGAGCGGCGGCCGCTCGTAGGGCGGCAGCGGCTCCGACCCGATCAGGACGAGGCGCCCGTCGAAGCCTTCATTTCGAAGCGTCGCGGCCGCCGTCGCCCCCGCGAGCCCTCCGCCGAGGACGACGAACGTTCGCCGCGTCACCTACAGGGCGATCTGGAGGTCGCCGCCCTCGACCTTCGCCTCAAAGGTCTCGACCGGGTCCTGCGCCGGACCCTGGACGACGGAGCCGGTCGTCACGTCGAAGCGGCTGCCGTGGCACGGGCACTCGATCACGTTTCCGTCAAGCTCTCCCTGTCCGAGGGAGCATCCCTGGTGCGTGCAGGTGTCGTCGAAGGCGTAGAACGAACCGTCGACGTTCGCGACGGCGACCCGGCGGCCGTCGACCTCGTACGCGTCCGCTTCTCCGTCCTCGAGCTCGGCCGGGCCGACCGACTGGAACTCCGCCATACGTGGTCCTCCTCTGGATACGCCGGAAGCGCTCCAACGGCTGAGCGCAGCGCCAAGCGTACGGCATCGTCGGGCGAAGCCCGGACGTCAGCGTGTCGGCGGCTCGCTCGGCGGCGTTCGCGGCTCCGACGGAGGGGCGGCCGATTGGCCGCCGTCCCCCGACCGGGAAGCGCCGTTCTGGCCGCGATGCGCGAGCTGCGCGAGCCGGGGCTGAAGGACGTAGCCGATCGCGAGCAGCAGATAGAACGCCGCGAGGAACAGGATGCCCTGCCGGAACTCGATCGGAAGGAGCGCGGGGAGGAAGGCTCCCGCGACCCAGGCGAGCTGGAAGATCACCTCGTACCGCACGAAGACACGCCCGTGCGCGCCTCCGGGAGCGGAGCGCTGCATCAGGCTCTGGAACGCGAGTCGTCCGAACTCCGTCGCCATGCCGATGACCGCGGCAAAGACGGCGAGCACCGGAAGCCCGAACGCGAAGAACGCGATGAACGCCGCGAGACAGGCGCCGACGACACACGAGATCTCCAGCACCTCCTCTCGCAGGGTCGACGGCAGCCGCGGCGCGATGAGGTCACCGAGGAACCCGCCCGCCGTCCCCGCGACCGCGAGCACCGCGAACCAGTACGCGGGCTCTCCGGAGAGCCGGATCGAGAAGGCAAGGAGGAAGAGCAGGAATCCGCTCGCCGCGCGCAGCCCCGCGGCGCCGATCGCCGGGCCGGTGAGGTTGGGGAGCCGACCGAGAGAGCTGACCTCTCCCTGCACCTTGGGGATCTGCGGCTGAGGAAGGCGCAGGTTCAGCACGACGTCGACGCCGTACACGACGGCCGCGAGATAGAGGACGCTCGACGCTCCGCCGGTCTTCAGAAATGCGACGCCGACAGCGCCGGCGAGCAGTCCGCCCGCGATCGCCATCCGTCCGAGCCTCGCGTTGGATCGCACGAGCCCCTGCTCCGGCCCCGCGTAGGCCATCGTCAGTCCGTTCTTCGTGATCGTGTGCACCTTCGACAGCGCCAACAGCAGGAACGTCGCGGGAAAGAGGACGAGCGTCGAGACGCGCGGCGCCGCGTAGAAGCAGATCACCGCGCGCCCGGCCGCGGCTCCGACGGAGATCGCGCGGCGAGGCCCGGCACGGTCGAGCAACGGCACGAGCAACGGTCCCGCGAACGCGAGCGGAGCCATCGTCAGACCGAGGTAGAGCGCGACCTTGACCTTCGCTTCGCCGACGGGGAGCGAGAAGAACACCGATCCGGCGAGCGCGACGGCCACCAGGGCGTCTCCGGCGGCGCTGCCCATGTGCACGAGCCCGTACGCATCGAGCGGATCCGGAGAGGACCACATCCGCCGGAGCGGACGGACCGCCGCCTCGAACAACCCGACGACGCCGAGCAGGATGAGCTGCCACCACGGATACCGGTTCGGCTCGGGGTCCGCGCGCACCGCCAGACCCCGGCCTAGCTCGAGAGGCGCTCGCGGAGGAGTTCCTGCGCGACCTTCGGGTTCGCGGAGCCTCCGGTCTTCTTCATGACCTGCCCGATGAGGAAGCCGATGATCCCCTCCTTACCGCCGCGGAACTGCTCCGCCGGCCCGGGATTCTCCGCGATGACCTCATCCACGATCGTGCCGAGCTCCGAGGCGTCGGAGACCTGCGCCAGTCCCTTCTCCTCGACGATCTCCTCCGCGGTGCGCCCGGAGACGCGGATCTCGGCGAGGACCTCCTTGCCGGCGAGTGCGGAGATGCTCCCGCCGTGCACGAGGCTGACGACGTCGGCGATCGCGCCGACCTCCGAGCGGATGTCGGGTGAGGGTTCGTTGATCACCCAGTTCGCGACGGTCTTGGCAGGAACGTCCGGGAGCTTCGCGCGCACGCGGTCGAAGGCGTACGAGAGGTCGGCCGACTCGCCGAGGACGCGCGCCTGGTCCGCCCCGAGCCCCTCGGTCGCGAGCAGCCGCTCGCGCCTCGCCTTCGGAAGCTCCGGCAGGCGGCGGCGGATACCTTCGACTTCGGAGGGCGCCGGCTCGAGCGCCGGCAGGTCGGGCTCGGGGAAGTAGCGGTAATCGAACGCGAACTCCTTCGAGCGCAAGGGGGAGGTGCTCTGCTTGTTCTCGTCCCAGTGGCGCGTCTCCTGCACGATCGGCGTGCCGTCGCGGAGCGCCTGGCGCTGGCGCTGCTCCTCGTACCGCACGGCTGCGTACAGGGAGCGGATCGAGTTGAGGTTCTTGACCTCGACCTTGACGCCGAGCTCCTCCGTTCCCCGGGGCCGGATCGAGACGTTCGCGTCGCATCGAAGCGACCCCTCCTCCATCCGGACGTCGGAGACGTCGAGAGCCTGGATCGTCGCACGCAGCTCCGTCAGGTACGCGCGCGCCTCCTCCGCGGAGCGCATGTCGGGTTCGGAGACGCACTCCACGAGCGGAACGCCCGCGCGGTTGTAGTCGATCAGCGCGTAGTCGGCGTCGGCGATCCGGCCCGTGGCACCGGCGTGGGTCGTCTTTCCCGTGTCCTCCTCCATGTGGACGCGCGTGATCCCGATCCGGCGCGTCTCGCCGCCGACCGGAACGTCGAGATGACCCTCGATGCAGATCGGCAGGTCGTATTGGGAGATCTGGAAGTTCTTCGGCATGTCCGGATAGAAATAGTTCTTCCGGTGAAACAGCGAGTGCTCCGCGACGCGGCAGTCGAGGGCGAGGCCGATCCGCTGGATGAACTCGATCGCGCGAGCGTTCGGCACGGGAAGCGTTCCCGGAAGGCCGAGGCAGACGGGACAGACGTTCGTGTTGGGTTCGGAGCCGAACGCATTGCGGCAACCGCAGAACATCTTCGTCCGGGTGGAGAGCTCCACGTGACACTCGAGCCCGATGACGGTCTCGTAGGTGTCGAGCGACTGTTCCGTCTCCGCGGCGCTCACGCGAGCTCCTCGAGCAGCGACGGTCGTTCCGTCAGCGAGAGATCCGACTCGAGCGCGTGCGCGGCGCGCAGGATCGACGCCTCGTCGAGGATCCTCCCGGTGAACTGCAGACCGACCGGCAGCCCCCTGTCGTCGAGCCCACACGGAACGGAGATCGCCGGCACGCCCGCGAGATCGGCCGGGATCGTGAACACGTCGGAGAGGTACATCGCAAGCGGATCGTCCGTCCGCTCCCCGATGCGGAACGCCGTCGTCGGCGACGTCGGCGACACGAGCACGTCGAACGATCGGAACGCCTGCTCGTAGTCGCGGATCACGAGCGTTCGAACCTTCTGCGCCTGACCGTAATACGCCTCGTAGTACCCCGCGGAGAGCGCGTACGTCCCGAGCATGATCCGGCGTTTCACCTCCGGGCCGAAGCCCTCGCCGCGCGTGTTGGTCATCATCTCCACCGAGTCGCGCGCGTCCTTCACGCGCGATCCGTAGCGCACGCCGTCGTAGCGCGCGAGATTCGAAGAGGCCTCCGACGGCGCGATGAGGTAGTAGGCGGAAAGCGCGTACTCCGTATGCGGGAGCGAGACCTCTCCGACCTCGGCGCCGAGCGCGCTCAGGCGGACGATCGCCTCACGCGTACGGTCGCGGACGCCGGTCTCGAGGCCCTCCCCCAGCGCCTGGGAGACGACGCCGATGCGCATCCCCTTCACCCCCGAGTCGACGCCCTTCGTATAGTCGCGACGCTCCTGAGGCAGCGACGTCGCGTCGCGCGGATCGTGACCGGCGATGCTGGAGAGGAGCATTGCCGCGTCGCGGACGCTCCGCGTGAACGTTCCGACGTGGTCGAGGGAGGACGCGAACGAGATCAGGCCGTAGCGGGAGACGAGCCCATAGGTCGGCTTGAGCCCGACGACCCCACAGAGCGACGCGGGTTGGCGAACGCTCCCACCCGTATCGGTGCCGAGCGCCCAGATCGTCTCCCCCGCCGCGACGGCCGCGGCTGAGCCGCCGGAGGACCCACCAGGAACCGTCTCGAGGTTCCACGGGTTCCGCGTCGGGAAGTACGCGGAGTTCTCCGTCGAGGACCCCATCGCGAACTCGTCGCAGTTCGTCTTTCCGAGCAGGACGGAACCCTCTGCGGAAAGCCGGACCCATGCCGTGCAGTCGTACGGCGGTACGTAGGTCTCCAGGATCTTCGAGCCGCACGTCGTCCGGATGCCCTTGGTGGAGAGCACGTCCTTGAGCGCGAGCGGGATGCCGGCGACGGGATCGAGCGGCGCGCCGATCTGCACGCGTTCCGCGATCTGTTCGGCGCGCTCACGAGCGACGTCAGGCGTCAGCGTCAGGAATGCCTTCACCGACTCGTCGACGGCCTCGATCCGGTTCAGGCAGGTCTCGGTGATGTCGGCGCTGGTGACGTCGCCGGCTCGGAGCTTCTCGGCGAGCTCCGTCCCGGTCAGATCGCAGAGCTCGGGCACGCTCACGGTTCCCCGATCCTTCGCGAGGTCATTCCATCTCGACCACGCGCGGAACGCGGAAGCGCCCCTCCTCCGACTCCGGCGCGTTGGACAGGACGAGCTCCCGCGGCAGCGACGGCTCCGGGTCGTCGGGACGGAACACATTGACCTGCGGAACGGCGGACGCGGTCGGCGGAACGTCGTCGGCCGCGACCTCGCCGACCTTCGCCGCATGCTCGAGGATCACCCCGAGCTGCTCGCGGAGTCGCGATCGCTCCTCGTCGGTCAGCGCGAGCCGCGCGAGACGGGCGACGTGGTCGATGTCGATGTCGACGGGCATGGGAACGCAGTCTAGTGGTGGTCCCCGGCGGTCAGTTCGCCGGGCCCCTGCGCTGCGGGAACGCTTCCGAGGGCGCGCCGGCTCAGCGGCCGATCCGCGCGAGGAACTCCTTCTCGTCGACCACCTCGACGCCGAGTTGCTCCGCCTTCGCGAGCTTCGAGCCTGGGTTCTCCCCCGCGACGACGAACGCGGTCTTCTTCGAGACGCTCGAGGCGACCTTGGCGCCGGCCTCCTCGGCGAGCGCGATCGCCTCGTCGCGCGAGACCGACTCCAGTCCGCCGGTGAGGACGATCGAGGAACCGGTGAGCGGGCCCTCCGGACGCACCGGAGCGGGCTCGTCCTCCATCCGAACGCCCGCCGTGCGGAGCTTCTCGACGAGCGCGAGGTTCTCGGAGTCGTGGAACCACTCGAAGACGCTCCGCGCGATCTCCGGGCCGATCTCCTCCACGGCGTCGATCTCCTCCTCCGTCGCGGCGCCGAGGAGATCGATCGACGGGAACGCGCGCGCGATCACCTGCGCGACGTGGGCGCCGACGTGGCGGATGTTGAGCGCGACGAGGAGCCGCCAGATCGGCCGGTCCTTCGAGCCCTCGATCGAGCCCATCAGGTTGTCGATCGAGCGCTCCTTGAAGCCGGGCAGCGACACCAGCTGCTCGCGCGTCAGGAAGTACACGTCCGCGGGGTCGTTCACCCAACCCTTCTCGCGGAGCAGCATCCCGGTCTTGTAGCCGAGGTGCTCGATGTCCATCGCGCCGCGCGAGGCGAAGTGGAACAGCCACTCCTCCCCCTGCATGGGGCAGCCGCGCTTGTTCGGGCAGCGGAAGTCGACCTCTCCCTCGGCCTGGACGAGCTCGGTTCCACACGCGGGGCACCTCTTCGGCATCTTCCACGGCCGCGCGTTCTTCAGCCGCTTCGAGAGCACCGGGCCGACGACCTCCGGGATCACGTCGCCGGCGCGGCGGACGACGACGGTGTCCTTGTTGCGGACGTCCTTGCGCCGCACCTCGTTGGCGTTGTGGAGCGTCGCCGTGGAGACGGTCACGCCACCAACGAACACGGGCTCGAGGAAGGCGAAGGGCGTCGCCTTTCCGGTCCGGCCGATGTGGATCGCGATCTCGCGCAGCAGCGTCGTGCGCTCCTCGGGAGGGAACTTGAACGCGATCGCCCACCGCGGAGCGTGGCTCGTCGCGCCGAGCTCCTCCTGGAACGCCACCTGGTCGACCTTGACCACGACGCCGTCGATCTCCCAGTCGACGCTGTGGCGGTCGTTCTCCCAGCGCTTGATGTAGTCGAAGACGCCGTCGAGCGTTCCCAAGACCTCGGTCGTCGGCGCGACCGGAAGGCCGGCCTCGCGCATCCACTCGAGCGACTGCGAGTGCGACTCGAAGCGCACGCCCTCCACGTAGCCGAGCCCGTGGGTCCAGAGCTTCAACGGCCGGCTCGCCGTGACGGCCGGATCCTTCTGCCGGAGGCTTCCCGCCGCGGCGTTCCGAGGGTTCGCGAACGGACGCTGGCCGCGTTCGGTGAGCTGCTCGTTCAGCTCCTCGAACGCCCTCACCGGGAGATAGATCTCTCCGCGCGCTTCCAGCACCGGAGGCGCGTCCGAAAGCTGCAGGCGCGTGGGGACGGAGCGAACCGTCCGGACGTTCGCGGTGATGTCCTCCCCGGTCGTGCCGTCGCCGCGCGTCGCCCCCTTGGTGAGGGAGCCCTTCTCGTAGGTGAGCGCGACGGCAACGCCGTCGATCTTGAGCTCGCACACGTAGCGCGCGCCGGTTCCGATCGCGCGCTCCACCCGAGCCGCCCACGCCTCGAGCTCCTCCCGCGAGAACGCGTTGTCGAGGGAAAGCATCGGCGTCCGGTGGTGCACCGGCGCGAAGAGGTCGAGCGGCGTGGAGCCCACGCGCTGTGTCGGACTGTCGGGCGTGATGAGCTCGGGGAACTCCTCCTCCAGCGAGGAGAGCTCGCGGACGAGCGCGTCGTACTCCGCATCGGCGACCTCGGGCTCGTCCAGCACGTGGTAGCGGTAGGAGTGGTAGTTGATGCGCTCCCGAAGCTCCTCGACACGGAGCTTCGCCTCGGCGCGGCGGCGCTCCTCCTTGGCGGGCATCCCTCTAGGCGGCGATCTCCACGCCGCCCGCGACGCCGATGTCGCTTCCCTGGATCACGACGCCGCCGACCACGCCGTCGATCCGCTGGAGATGCGCAAGCGCCCGCTTCATCGACCCCGGCTTCGCCAGGATGATCTGCATCGCGGCGAGCGCCGCATCGGCGACCATGCACGTGTCGGCCATGACGGCCATCCCGTCGATGTGCAGGTCCGACGCCCGACGGCTGCCGACGAGCGTGGAGACACCGACACCGCCGTCGCGCCGATGCACGACGATCGAGACGCCGCCGCCGTCGGCCCGACGCAGGACGGAGAGCTTCACGGGCTTCTTCGTCACGACGAACGCGTCGCCGCCGCTCGAGACCCGGAGCTCCGACACGGATCGGGCAAGGAAACGCCCGACGTGGTCGGTCATCGCTCCCTGCATCGTCACCATGGGCGCCACGCCCGCGGCGCGTCCGGCCTTGGCCATCTCGCGGATGATCGACGGCGCCTCGTCGGGCACCTCCACCGGCTCGGTCGCGTTGCGGAACGCCGAGTGCCCGATCGCGTACGCGTTGAGCTGATCCCAGAACGAGAGCGCCGCCGCGCGCGACTCCTCGAGATAGTCCGGAGACGCCTGGACGCGCACGACCATGTCGTGAACCTGGATGTCGAATGTCTGCGGCTTCTTCCTCAGCAGGCGCACGGACGCTCCCTCATCGCGCCGCCGAGCGGATGCGACCGCCTCCGAGGAGCTCCTCGCCGCGATAGAGGGCGACGCTCTGCCCGGGCGCGATGCCTCGCTGCGCGGAGACGAACTCCACGGTCACCGAGCCATCCTCACGAGCGCTGACGACACTCCGCACGGCCTCGCCGCCCGAGCGCACCTGGGCCTCGGCCTCGAACGCCCCATCCGTCGGCGGCGCGCCCGCGATCCAGGAGACACGGTCGGCCTCGAGGCGTCGGCGGCGGAGAAGCTCTTGCGGGCCGACGACGACGCGGTTGCTGTTCCGGTCGATGTCGAGGACATACTCCCTCGATCCCGTGGAGATGCCGAGGCCCCGGCGCTGGCCGATCGTGTAGCGGAAGGAACCGGAATGCGTTCCGAGGACGGCGCCGGAGGCATCGACGAACTCTCCCGCGCGGACGAGGTCGGGTCGACGTTCCTCGATGAACGCCGCATGGTCCGTCCCCGGAACGAAGCACACCTCCTGGGAGTCGGGCTTGCGCGCGACCGGCAACCCGAGCCGCTCCGCATGCGCGCGGGTCTCGTTCTTCCGCATCTCCCCGAGCGGGAACAGCGCCCTGGAGAGCTCCCGCTGCCCGAGCATGTGGAGCACGTAGGACTGGTCCTTGTCCGGGTCGGCGCCGCGGAGCAGCCGCCGCCGTCCGTCGTCGCGGCGGACGTTCCGCGCGTAGTGGCCGGTCGCGACGAAGTCGATCCCGAGCTCGCCGGCGCGGTCGAGGAACGCGCCGAACTTGATCTGCTCGTTGCACCGAACGCACGGATTCGGCGTGCGTCCCGCCTCGTGCTCGTCGAAGAAGTCGGCGAGCACCGTCCGCTCGAAGGTCTCCGAGAGGTCGACGATCTCGAAGGGGAAGCCCGCGATGCGCGCGACGTCCGCGGCGTCGGCGCGGGCCTGCGGGCCGCAGCACCCGTGCTCCACACCGTCGAGGTGGACGAGGTTCATGTGCGATCCGAGGACCTCGTAGCCCTGCTCCTGCAAGAGACATGCGGCCACGGAGGAGTCCACACCGCCGGACATGGCGACGAGAACGGAGGCACGCGGGCTCATGCTTCCGAGGCTAGCACCCCATTCGGCGGCGGTACGCTCACCCGCGTGAGCGACCCTCGGATACGTTTCGACGATCTGCGCGCCGACCCCCCGTCTTCGTTCTCGATGGACGGGTTCGAGCGGGAGGTCGTCGCGCGTCGCCCGCAGGACGTTCCGACCGTGATCGCGGACGTGGAAAAGGAAGCGCGGGACGGTCGGTTCGCGGCCGGGTTCGTCTCCTACGAGGCCGCGCCGGGGTTCGATCCGGCTCTGCGCGTGCGGCCGCCCGATCCGAGCGTGCCGCTCGCGTGGTTCGGCATCTTCCGGGAACGCCGGGACGTCGATCCGCCTCCCGCGTCCGACCGAACCGCGCCACCGCAGAGATGGATGCCGTCGGAGTCCCGAGAGCGCTACGACACGACGATCGCGGATATCCATCGCCACATCGAGGCCGGCGACACCTATCAGGTGAACTACACGCTGCGGCTGCGCTCCGCGCCTCCGGGAGATCTCGACGCCTTCTACGCGGACCTCTGCCTGGCGCAGACCGCGTCGTACTCCGTCTCTATCCGGATGGACGACCTCGCGGTGCTCTCCGCCTCTCCGGAGCTCTTCTTCGAGCTCGACGGCGACCGCATCACGACCCGGCCGATGAAGGGAACCATCGCGCGGGGAGCAACGCTCGACGAGGACGAAGCCGCGGCCGCGGAGCTCTCCGCGTCGAACAAGGACCGGGCGGAGAACGCGATGATCGTCGATCTGATCCGCAACGACCTCGGGCGGGTCGCCGTTCCCGGAAGCGTCCGGCCGACGGAGCTGTTCGCGACCGAGCGATACGACACGGTTTGGCAGATGACCTCGCGGATCGACGCGGAGCTCCGGGACGACGTCGATCTCCTCGACGTCTTCCGCGCGCTGTTCCCCTCCGGCTCCGTCACGGGAGCACCGAAGGTCCGCACGATGGAGCTCATCGCGGAGCTCGAGACCGCTCCGCGGGGCATCTACACGGGCGCGATCGGCTTCGTGGAACCCTCCTCGGCCGGGCGGCCGCACGCCGTGTTCAACGTCGCGATCCGCACGGTCGTCGTGGACCTCGCGGCAGGCACCGCCGAGTACGGCATCGGCGGTGGGATCACGCACGACTCCTCCGCCGAAGCGGAGTACGAGGAAGCGCTCACGAAGGCCCGGGTGCTCACCGAACGGAGCCGCCGCGCGTCGGGCCGAGCCCGATGAACCGCGGCTCACACGACAACCCGGACGTGACGACCGTCTACCTCGGCCAGTTCACGCGCGAGCACGCCAACGCGATCGCCGGAGAGCTCGAGGAGCGACACATCACCTGGTGGTACAAGGAACCCGGCCTTTTCTCTCAGATCTGGGAGTACGGCGTGCGTCTGTTCGTCGATCGTGAATACCTGCAGGCAGCAAAGGACATCGCGGCACAGATCGAGAGCCAGCCGACACCGCCGGAGGACGCACCGGGGAGGCCGAATGAGCAATAGGTGGACACACCCGTGCGGGCCTCTTGCGGGTGGAGATGAACGACGGTGGCATGGCTCGAGACTCGGCACGGCAAGGACGGGAAGCCTCGCTGCCTCGTCGCCGAGCGACCTCGAGTCCAGTGGGTATGTGGACACGGATCCCGGGAGGATCTTCCGATCAGCGCGTTGCATGTAGCTCCCCGATTAACGGTCGCACCGCATCGCGTTCCTTGCCGCAGCGCCACCCTCAACGTAGATTTCTCGACTCAGGCCGATGGACAGAGGGAGGCACAGGAGTGAGGCTTCGGAGCATCTTCGTCTCCGTTGCGACCGTGGGGCTCATGGTTGGCCCGGCGTTCGTGCACGGGGTTATGGGCAGCGTGGCCGGCGCTGCAAAGGACTGCACGATCACCGGCACTGCGGCCGATGACGACCTGACGGGCACGACCCGCGCCGACGTCATCTGCACGAGGGCAGGGTCTGACTCCGCCGACGGCCTGGAGGGCAACGACGTCATTCGTGGTGGTCAGGGGGACGACAACGGCGGGTATTACACGGGTCTTTGCGGCGACGACGGTTCCGACGTTGTCAGGGGCCAGCAGGACGACGACCTCGTCGAGGGAGCCGGCCAGAACGACAAGCTCTACGGAGGCCAGGGAGACGACGGCGTGGGTGCGTACACCACCGAGTGCTACGTGAACGAGCCCGGTAACGACACCCTGAAGTCGAGGGACAACGTCTCGGGCAATGACACCGTCGATGGCGGCGACAACACGGACAAGTGCATCATCGACGCAGGCGACACGAACTCGAACTGCGAGCAGTAGTAGCGCCAAGAGCTTCGAAGCGTCACCGAGAGGCCCCGGGAGTTTTTCCCCGGGGCCTCTCGGTCGTGCCGACATCTTCCCTTCCATCGCGCAGATTCTGGTGGGCAACGAGTGGGCAGGACTCGCCTGGTGCGTCCGGAGGTGGTGCAAGGAGCCGGGCCTCTTCTCCCCAGATCCGGCAGTACGGCGTGCGCCTCTTCGTCGATCGTGAATACCAAGCAGATAGGGAAGGACCTCGCCGCGCGGGTGGAGGCGAACCCGTCCGATACCTGATCCCCTAGGCGCCCGATTCGGTCTCCGGACCCGAGCTCGCGGCCTGACCCGGCCACGAGAACGGCGTCATCCTGTCGTCGTCGAGCGGACAGTCGCACAGGGGGCAACGGGCTGGGTCCTCGTAGACGAGGACCCGCCGCTCGCAATAGGGGCACTCCCCTTCCCGCATCGGCGCGGGGTCCTGGACGTCGGGCATGGCCGTTCCGCTCGTGTCGGGGGGAGCGGGTCCCACTCCCATTGTCGGCCCGCGCCCGGTCGCCCTTTACTCGAAGCGCAACCCTACGAGACGGGACGCAGGCAGCTAACTGCCCGGAATCAGGCACGACCGGGTTTCGCCGGAAGGCGCCGGAGGGAGAGGGTCCCGGTCCGGCGCCCCCGAGAGGGATCGCTGCGTTTCAGGCAGCCTCCGGAGCCGACCTGCGGCCCCTGGAGATGAACGTGTGGACGGGCTCGTGCTGCCAGCAGTACTGCCACTTGTTGTAGATGGAGAGCTTGGTCTCGCAGCCGTCGGCGGCGCAGACCCGGCCCCCGGTGTAGGTCCGGTTCGGCTTCGGGAGCTTGTGGACCCGCTCCCCCCGGTAGACCTCGTCGGCCATGGTTCGCTCCTTCGCGTCGATCGAGAGAGACAGCTGGTCTCCCTAGGTATTCGAACAAGGCCGCCAGTGGATTCGTTCCCGGGCCTGCGAAGTTGCTGTGAGCCGGCGAGGGGGTGTCAGGGCGCGCCGTCGAGGCGCTCGTCGTCCTCCAGGCGGCCGAGAACCGCCTTCGTCGAGGAGGTCAGCTGCACCACCCTGGGCCGGAACCCGAGGCCCTCCCAGAAATCCATCGCGCGCTCGTTCGGGGAGAACGTCTTGAGCTCCACCCAGCCGACGCCCCTGTCGGTCGCGAACCGGGCCGCCTCCTTCACGAGGGCGCGCCCGACGCCCTTTCCCCGGTAGCCGGAGCGGACGACCACGCCGGAGACCTCGAGCGCCCGCTCGTCGGAGAACCTCGACGGAACGCGGACCTCCCCGTAGGCCATGCCGACGATCTCGCCTTCGTCCTCCGCGACCAGGACGACGGCCTGATCCGTCCCCATCGCCTTGCGGTACTTGAGCCCGACCTCGTCGTAGAAGCCGGGCCGAGGCGTGAACACACGCCAGTCCCGTTGGAGACGGTCGAGCTCCTGAAACAGGTGGACGAGCGTCGGGACGTCCTCGATCGCCGCGCGGCGCACCTTCACGAGCGCGCTCCGAACCGCGGTTCACGCTTCTCCAGGAATGCGTGCATCCCCTCCCGCTGGTCGGCGGAGCCGAAGAGCCCACAGAACGCGTCACGTTCGATCTCCAGACCGTGCCGCGGATCCATCTCGGCGGCGTGGAGCGACGCCTTGGCGGCCGCGAGCGCTTCGACGGGCCCGTTCGCATATGCCCGTGCGGCTTCGACGGCGGCCGGATAGACCTCGGCCGCGGGCAGAACGCGGTCCACCAGCCCGGCATGGAGGGCCACGTCCGCGCCGATCTGACGTCCGCTGTAGACGAGGTCGCGGGCGAGCGCCGGGCCGACGAGGCGCGGGAGCCGCTGCGTCCCTCCGGCGCCCGGGAAGACACCGATCTTGATCTCCGGCTGCCCGAGGCGCGAGTCCTCCGCCGCGAATCGGAAGTCCGTCGCGAGCGCGAGCTCCAGACCGCCGCCGAGCGCATAGCCGTTGATCGCGGAGATCGTGATCATCGCAACGGCCTCGAGCTCTGCGAGCGCGTCGCCGAGCGAGGAGACGACCGGCCGCACGCTCTCCGGGTTGAGAGCGGCCATCACCTTGATGTCCGCTCCCGCGGCGAAGATGCGCTCCCCGCCCCACACGACGACCGCGCGCACGTCGTCGCGTTCCGCGGCCTCGCTCGTCGCGGCCGCGATGCCGCCCGAGACCTCGGGATCGATCGCGTTCGCGGGAGGACGGTCCAGCCGGATCGTGCCAACGCCGTCGGAGACCTCCAGGCGGACGGAGTCGCTCACGGGCGGCCTCGCCCGGCACCTGTCGTCGTCACGACATCCATCTTTCCAGACCCGGCGCGCTACTGCGTTCGATCGTCCGCTGCAATCCGTCGCGGAGCGGTGTGCGCCGAACACCGAACTCCGCGGCGGCATCGGGCGCGTCGGCACGGCTCGGCGAGGCGAGGAACTCCAGCGCCGTCCGGGACGGTGGTCGCTCGAGAACCGCCGCGAGTGCCTCCGCGTCGGCGGGATCGATCTGTCGGATCGTCTCCGCTTCGGGTTCGAGGAGCTCGACGAATCCCCGCGCCGTCGTCACGTCCGGCCCTTCGAGGCCCCACGTGCCGGCCACCGGCTGGCTCCGGTCGTCCGCGGCCGCGAACACGGAGGCGACGTCGTCGACGTACACCGGCGCGATCGGCGTCTCCGGGCCGCCGAGCACGGCCGGGGGAGACGCGAGCGCGAGCTCGAGGGCGGTGGAGAACCACAGACCCGGCCCCGGTCCGTAGACGTGCGTCGCCCGAACGATCGCGTGCTCGAGGCCCGACGCCGCGACCAGTTCTTCCGCCTCTCCCTTGCAGCGGAGGAACGGCCGGGCGGCGCCCGGATCGGCTCCGGGGACGGAGAGGAACAGGAACCGCCGCACCGCGACGCGCACCGCGACGTCGAGCGCCACCTCCACCGAGCGGACGTTCGCGAACCGATAGGCCTCCTCGTCCGGGGCGTCGATCGCTCCGACCAGATGACAGACCGTGAACACGCCGTACATCGCGACGGCGAGCGTGTCCGGGTCGTCCGCCTCGCCGACGGCGACCTTCGCGCCGAGCTCGCGGAGGGCTTCCGCCGCCTCCGAGCGCCGGACGTAGGCGCGGACCTCCGGGAAGGACCGCCGGAACGCCGCCACGACCGCTGGCCCGATCGAGCCGGAGGCGCCCGTCACGAGGACCGTCATGGGGCGATGGTATCGGCGGCTCGTCCGTCAGAAGCCGCAAACGCATTTGCACCTGCAACTCGCTGCTACGATCAGGGGATGGTCACCCGCAGCCTTCCCGACGTCATCGACGATCTCCAGCGCCGCGGCCTGCGGATGACGCCCCAGCGCCGCGCCATCGTCGCGGAGGTGATGAAGACCCGCGGCCACATCTCCCCCACGGCCCTCGCGCGCAAGGTGCAGGGAGACATGCCGGGCGTCAACGCGTCGACGATCTATCGGACGCTGTCGGTCCTAGAGGACGCGGGCGTCCTCGCGCACGCGCACCTCGAGGGCGGCGCGGAGTACCACCGGGCTGAGGACGCCGGCCACGTGCACCTCACGTGCTCACGCTGCGGGACGGAGGACGATCTCTCGCTTCGCGAGGCCGAGGAGCTCCAGCGCCTGATCCGGAAGCATCACGCCTTCGAACCCGATCTGACCCACTTCGCGATCTCGGGTCTGTGCGCGAGCTGCCGGCGCGAACTCGCGGCTCGGAGCTGAAGGCGGAGAGAGAGCTCGGTCAGTCGGCGACGACGTGGCCCCAGCGCTCCTCCACGCGCCGGAGCTTGAACAGCACCACCGAGCCGACCCACGTGAAGACGAACGTTCCGACGATCACGTAGCCGAGCGTCTCGAAGCTCAGATCGTTGATCCACCCGATCACGGGACCGTCGAGGTGCAGGTGATCGCTCAGGACCTGCACGTACTCCACGGTCCCGACCGCGAGCGCCACGAACACCGAGAGCGCCGTCGTGATCATGTTGTAGTAGACCTTGCGGAGCGGGCTCGTGAACGCCCAGCCGTACGCCCTCGACATGAACGCGCCGTCGGCCGTGTCCATCAGCGACATGCCCGCAGCGAACAGCAACGGCAGCGCGATGATGCCGAGGAACGGGATGTGAACGGGAGCGCCGGACGCCGACGTCGCCTGCGTAGCGGCGGCGGCCGTGATCGCGAGCAGCCCGACCTCCGAAGCGGTGTCGAACCCGAGGCCGAAGAGCACGCCGACCGGATACATCTGCCAGCTCGACGAGATGAAGTTCCGGAAACGGCTGCCCATGATCCGGTTCATGAACCCGCGCTGGAGCAGCAGCTCCTCCAGCTCGTCCTTCTTGTAGGCACCCGTCTTCATCTGCTTCCAGATCTTCACGATGCCGATCAGCACGATGAGGTTCAGGATCCCGACGATCCACAGGAACGTTCCCGAGACGGTCGCGCCGATAAGGCCGCCGATCTCCTGGAAGGTGTGGATGTGCTTCTGCACGGCCTCCGCGGCGAACGCGATCGCGAGCGAGAGCCCGAACACGATCGTGGAGTGGCCGAGCGAGAAGAAGAACCCGACGCCGAGCGGCCGCTTGCCCTTCTGGAGGAGGAATCGGGTGGTGTCGTCGATCGCGGAGATGTGGTCGGCATCGAAGGCGTGGCGGAGTCCGAAGCTGTAGGCGAGCGCGCCCGCTCCCGCGTAGACACGTCCGAAGTCGTGCGCGTAGTAGAGGAAGAATCCCCAGCCAAGCAGGTGGAGGAGGGCGACGGCCCCGAAGAAGCCGCCGAGTCGCGCCGTCTCCCTGCGGGAGAACCCCCAGTGGCTCGTTCGGGTCCGCTCCATCACGCCTGTGGCCAACCGTTCCTCCAGCTGCCCGGGATCTGAAGCCACGATAGATGCATGCCGCGGGTCTGGCAACCCGTTGCAACTGCAAGTCCCCGCGCCGTCGCAGGGTTATGACGTCTGCGACTCGACTCCGGACGCGCGCCGGACCAGCGTGGCCGCTGCGGCGTACGGGTCTATGCGTCGAGCGAGGAGATCCTCCACGAGCGTCTCGTCCGCGGCGTTCGACGCGATCCGCTCCCGGAACGCTTCCGCGGCCATCCGCTCGACCTCGTGGAGCTGTCGCGCTCGCCTGCGTTCCGCCATGGCTCCGGTCTCCTCGAGATGCGCACGGTGCGCCGCGATCGCCTCGTAGAGCTCGTCGACGCCGGTGCCGTCGAGAGCCGAGGTGCGAATGACCGGCGGGGTCCACTCCATCCGCGGCCCCATGCGGATCATCATCTCGAGGTCTCGGAGAGCCTCGTTCGCGCCCTCCTTATCGGCCTTGTTCACGGAGAAGACATCCGCGATCTCGAGGATCCCGGCCTTCGCGACCTGCACGGCGTCTCCCCAGCCGGGCGCGACGACGACGACAGTCGTGTCGGTGGCGGTGGCGACGTCGACCTCCGCCTGGCCGACGCCGACGGTCTCCACGACGATCAAGCGCGCGCCCGAAGCGTCGAGGATCCGGAGTGCCTCGGGGGCGGCCAGCGCGATGCCACCGAGATGCCCGCGCGTCGCCATCGAGCGGATGAAGACGCCGGGGTCGGTGGCGTGCTCCTGCATGCGGAGGCGGTCCCCGAGCAGCGCCCCGCCGGAGAAGGGTGACGTCGGATCGACCGCGAGAACCGCGGCCGGGATCTCGCGTCGCCTCGCCGCGCGCAGAAGCGCTCCGGCGAGGCTCGACTTCCCGACGCCGGGAGAACCCGTGAGTCCGACGGTGTAGGCAGCTCCGGTGTGCGGAAACAGGGCGGCGGAGAGCTCCGGCAGGTCGGGGTCTCCGTCCTCCACCATCGAGAGCGCTCTCGCGACCGCGCGAGGATCTGCGGCGAGGATGCGCTCCACGAGCACGGCGTCCACGTTCGGAAGGGTACTTCCGCGCCGCTACGACCCGTGGAAGCGCCGTCACCGTGTCAGGAACCGAGCAGGCGCCGGCTCCGCTCAGGAGCCACCGTCGGCAAGCGCCACGCCCCGGTCCCCCGCCGCCGCAGCGCCGGGGATCGCGAGGAGGGCGTCCCGGAGCGACTTGCAGTAACTGCGTTGGCGCACGAGTTCGGGGGCGTCATCGCTCCCGGCCCGGGAGCGGACCATGGCGAGGTTCACCTGCTCCCGATGGAGCCGGCGCAGCAACCCCGCGGCCTTTCCGCCGGCCCTGCGCCGCATCTCCGCGCGCGCGGCTCTCCGGCGAACGGGGTCCTGCAGCACGCAGAGCTCGTCGCGCGAGATCCCCGGCCCGTCCACCTCTCCGGCGAGCGCGTCGCCGAGCCAGCGGCGCTCGCGTCGGCGCGCGAGGAAGACCGCGAGACCGATGAAGACGACCAACGGCAGCACCTTGAGCATCGCCGCGAGCGGCCCCAGGATCCAATCCGCTCCGGTCCAGGCTCCGCGCGGCACCAGGTCGAGGAACGGAGAGTTCCACAGGAAGTGCCCGCCGATCGATGCGACGGCGAGCGCGGCACCGACCGCGTAACGGTGCGAGTCCGACTCCCCGTCCCGGCGCGTCGCCACGTGCGCGACCGCCATCCCCGCCAGGGCGGTGAAGAGCACGTGTCCGTAGAGACCGCTCGCGAGGACGCGGATGACGAAGCCGGACAGAACGCCCGACGGATGTCCGCCGAAGACGCCCATGAAGTAGACGACGTCCTCGACGATCGCGAAGCCGAGGCCGCACATCGCCCCGTAGACGAATCCGTCCATGTCGTCGTCGATCGCGCGCGGCGCGATCAGCGCGATCAGCACGACACCTGCGGCCTTCAGGATCTCCTCCACCCACGGCGCCGTGAGCGCCGCGGTCCACCTCGAGGCGAACGCCGGCGTGCCGACACGGGCGATGACGTTCCCCCATCCCTCGTTCGCGATGCCGGCGAGCGTCGTGGCGGCGATCGCGCCCCACAACAGGGAGCCGATCACGAGCGAGAGCGGCTCGCGCTCGTAGAGGTCGAGGACGTAGATCAGCACGAACGCCGGGAGCGCGTACAGGATCAGCAATCCCCAGGAGAGCGTCCACCCCGCCGGGGAGATACGACGGAACACGTCCTGCTGGAACAGCGTGTACACGCCCGTGCCGATCATCACCGCCGCGTAGACCCAGAACGCCGGCTGCTCGGGCTGGAACAGGGAGGCGCTCCGAGTCCAGCGATGCCGGGATGCCGTGTCCAGCGTCTCGCTCACGGAACCGTTCCGGCCGGCGCGATCCGTGCCACGGCGGTCATGTGCTGGAGATCTCGGTCGACGTAGGAGAAGAGACCCGGCGGCGCCCACCCGTCGAAGATCACGCCGGTGCCGTCGGGGAGGACG
This sequence comes from Actinomycetota bacterium, assembly GCA_045805285.1. Taxonomy (GTDB): domain Bacteria; phylum Actinomycetota; class UBA4738; order UBA4738; family JBJMLN01; genus JBJMLN01. Next base: position 30,494 of record JBJMLN010000031.1, read on the forward strand.
ACGGCCGTGATCTCCCCCTCCACCGAGGTGACCTCACGCGAGGGGATCAGGCCGACGTAGGAGGCACGCAGCCCGTGGAGGCCGAAGTCGAGCGTCACCGACGTCACCGTCGGCGAGACCGACACCTGCGACGGCGCCCGTCCGAGCAGCGTCAGGTACTGCTGGAGGAGGTCGGCGGCATTCGGCGCAGAGCCGACGACGGTGTCGAGGTTCCCTCCACCGCGCGTGAGCCGGACGGAACGCGCTCCGTGCTGCGCGACCGCCCAGCCGCCGAGCGGCTGGAGTCGCACGACGCCGCCGACGTCCACGGGCGGGCCCGCGGGCCGCGCGAGAGCGGCGCTCGACAGGTACCCACCGCCGACGACGATCGCGACGACCGCTAAGACGAGGAGGGCCGGGCCCTCCCGGCGGCGCGGCTCGCGCGGCCCCGATTCGGTCGCCGCTCGCGGCGGCGCGCTCAGGGACACAGCAGCACCTTCGTCGCCTCGTGCGCGTCGAACACCCGGTACCCTTCGGCGGCCTCGGCGAGCGGCAGCCGATGCGAAACGAGCGGCCTCGGGTCGAGCGTCCCCGACCGAAGTCCCTCCATCGTCTCCTCCCACCAGGCGTGAACCGGGCAGATCCCGGTGAAGCGCAAGTCGATCGCCCGGCTCCACAACGCGCCGAGCGGCAACGGCACCTCCTCGCCGGCGTAGATCCCGACGACTCCAACCGTACCTCCGCGGCGAACGACGTCGAGGGCCGTCTCCAGCGCGGGTGGAGCGCCGACCGCTTCGAAGGCGACGTCGAAACCCCGGTCCCCGGTGAGCTCCGCAGCCGCCATGTGAGGATGGCGTTCCGCGACGTTGACGGGGACGGCTCCGGCGCGCTCCGCGAGGGCGAGTCGGTCCGGCTCCCGGTCGAACGCGACCACGGGGGCGGCTCCGCGAGCGAGCGCCGACTGCACGATGGCGTTCCCGACGGGTCCGGCGCCGACGACGCCGACGGCCTGACCGGATTGGACGCCACACGTCGACGTCGCGAACACACCGGTCGTGAACACGTCGCCCGCGAAGAGGGCGACCTCGTCCTCCACGCCGTCGGGGACGCGCAGGAGGTTGAAGTCCGCCGTCGGAATGCGGAGGAGCTCCGCCTGCGCCCCGCCGAGCGAGCCCCCGAACGCACCCGCTCCGAGGTTGCGGAAATGCTCGCAGAGCTGCGTCTCTCCGCGGCGGCAGAACCAGCATTCCCCGCAGGCGATGTTGAACGCGACGACGACGCGGTCGGCGGGAGCGAACGTGCGCACGTCGCCTCCCACCGACTCGACGACGCCGACGGCCTCGTGGCCGATCGTCTCTCCGGGAGACATCGGGGCCTTGCCGTGGAGGAAATGGAGGTCGCTCCCGCAGATCCCCGCCACGGAGACCCGGATGAGGGCGTCGCCCGGCTCCTCGATACGGGCGTCCGCCACCTCGCGGACCGCGACGGAGCCGATGTCTTCGAAGACGACGGCCCTCACGCGCCGTCTCGCTCCTCCGTCATCCGCGGATCTCGTCGACGAACTCCGTCTCCACATCGCTGGAGAGACGGACGAGCTCCTGCGCGGCGCGCACGTGCCGGAGGATCGCCGGAAGGTCACCGCGGAGCTTGAGCTTGCCTTGCATGATGCCCTTCACCGGGTCGAGCTTGCCGCGGATGATGTCCTTCCACCGTGAGTACGGCGCGCGCACGACGAAGCGTGCCTTCGCGCCCTCCTCGGCGGCGACGAAGCGCCCCGAACGGCACTCTCCGTGCCAGAGATCGAGCCACCCCCAGACGTCGGCGGGAACGCCCTTGTCCGGCTCGGCCTCGAAGACGAGGGAGACGTCTCCCTCCCACGCGCGCGCGGCGTCGCGGTACTCCTCCGACGCGTTGATCTCGGTGACGAAGCTCGCGAACCATTCCTCGCTCGGAAAGACCGCCATGCCTCCTCCTCCTCCCGGAGCCGCGCGTTCAGCGGGTGCTGAGGATCAGGATCAGCCCGATCAGGTTGAACGTCGCGTGCGCGGCCATGGACGCCACGATGTTTCCGCGCCGGTCGTAGAACCACGCGAGGCCGAACCCGGTGAACACCATGATCGTCATCAACAGCAGCGTGTCCTGCCACGGGCCAGGGACGTAGTGCACGAGGCCGAAGCAGAATGCCGACACGATCGCGGCGAGCGAAAACGCGTGCCGGTCGCGGAGCGAGCGGAACAGGCAGCCGCGGAAGAACAGCTCCTCCACCATCGGCGCGGCGACGAGTGCGAGGAGCGCGGCCCAGAAGATCGCGATCCCGGAGAGATGCGGAAGCTGCTGCGGCGTGTGCGTGTTCTTGCCGGACGCCTGTTCGAAGACCAGCGAGAGGATCGCGGCCACACCGAACGCGATCACGAGATACAGGACGAGCCCGAAGCCGACGCCTCGCGCGACCTCGCCCGGTAATCTCTCGCGGCGAGGAAAGCCGATCGCGCCCTTCCATTCCTTGTGATACCTGCGGAGCCACAACACGAGGAGCCCGCCCGGCACGACTTCACCGATCACGTTCGCGGCCACGGTGGCGGCGTTGCTCTCCTTTCCGAACGCCGCGATGACGGGGAGCGCCACGAAGCCGCCGACGATCAGGCCGACGAAGAAGACCAGGATCGCCTCCCACCACTTCCACGTGGAGCGTGGGCGCACTCCGTCCGAACCCGTCGGCGCCGGCATCCCGGGGACCGGCGAGACGCCGGCGGGCGGTGCCATGCCGCTCGGCGGTGGCAGCGGAACGTCCGGTCGCGGCGGAACCCAGGGCTCGTCGGGAGGCTGGGGGAAGCCGCTCCATCCGTCGCTCATGGCGTCTCCATGTTCCCTGCTTCCTCCCGAAGCGGCACGTAGAGGAGGCCTCCGACGGCCAAACCGAAGCCGAGGCCGACCGCGGCGGCGCCGCTGTCGTTCGCCACGTAGGCCACGATGCTCCCGAGCACGATGACGAGGATGGCATCCCGCCAGACCGGATGTCGCTCGAAGGACTCCCGGATCGCAGGCGTCGGACGCAGGACCACGAACAGGACGACGAGGAGACCCACGACGGGAATGACTGCGAACGGGTTCCGCGCGATCAGGTCGAGGCCCACGCCGAGGCGATGCGCGATCGTGTCCCAGATGCCGGAGAAACTCCTCCCGGGCCCCTCCACGAAGCGGGTTCCGTGCGTCGGTGACGCCGTGAGGTAGCGATGGGAGAGGAAGATCGCGGCCATGCCGACGACGCCGATCCCGGCGGCGATGCCGACGGCCTTGACCCAGCCCAGCGTCGCTCGGCAGCGGACGATGACCCAGAGTCCCGCAGCCGCGAAGAGCGTCAACGCCCCCCCGATGTTCGCTCCGGTCCCCGGCAGCCCCGCGAAGAAGGCGACCGCGACGATCAGGGCCACGCCCCAGACCACGGAAAGCCGCTGCGCGACGTAGAGCGACGCGCCGAGCAGGAGGCCGACGTAGACGTTCGGGAGCCCGAAGAAGCGCCCGCCATCGAGCTCTGAGCCACCGAGGAACGTGAACAGCGCGCCGCTCCAGTGGAAGAGCGCCTCGAACGCCATGTAGACCAGGCAGGAAACGCCGACCGCCGCCGGAACGAGAAGCACCGATCGCGCGTGCAATCGGTCGAGCAGCATCGTCGCGGCGGCGGTGACCAGCACGACGAACGGAACCACGGTCGGGTACGAGAGCGTCGGAAGGCGACCCGCAGCGAGGAGCGAGACGGCCAGCGGCCCAACGCTCATCGTGAGCCATGCCGCGAGCACCACGAGCCATCTCGGCATGCGCCTCCGCCGATACAGGACGATCGCCGCGAACAGCCCCGCGACCGCAACGTAGATCCCTGCCGCGGTCTGGATCGGAACCGTCATGCGCCGGTTCGCGAGGTGCTTCTCCAGGAGATCGAACGACGGCGGCACGTCGACCGGGCGGATCTCCGCTCCGATCGACGGATGACGCCCGAGCGCGCTCAGGATCTCGAACGGCACGTCCGGTTGCGCGACGACACCCGTGCGCCTGGTCGAATCAGAGGTGATGGTTCGTGGCGGCCCCGGGGTCACCAGCTCCGCACAGTCCGTACCTCGAGCGATGACGACCGGCGAGAGCTCGTTCTTCGCCGCGATCATCTCGGGGCTGAGCGTCGGCGGAGTCACGACAACGACGCACGGCCCGCCGGCGACCCGCGAGGAAACCGCGACCAGCCGGTCCGCTCGTTCGATCGCAGCATGCCGACCGGCTGATCCGCGCGGAGGGATCCGCGGCAGGGTCAGGCCGGTCAGCATCGGACCGGGCTGACCCGGTGAGAGCGGCGTCGAGGCTCGCCGCAGGACCGTTTCCATGCCGACGTTCGTGCTCACGAAGCCGGCGCCTCCCGTATGCGCGATCGCCCGAACGGACGGGACGCTCAGGAGGTCGCCGAGCGAGGCGTCCGGGGCGAAGAAGACCAAGACGACGGGGTACGGAGAAGCGGCGCTGGCGCTCGCGCCGGATGCGAAAGCAAGCGGGATCGCGAGAAGGAGAAGCAGCCCGCGCCGGAGCGGGCTCACGCCAAGCCGGCGGACGCGCGCTCCCGCTGAACGTCGGCGCCGAGGGAGGTCAGCTTCGTCTCGAACCCCTCGTAGCCACGGTCGACGTGGTACATGTCCTCGATCTCCGTGACGCCCTCCGCAGAGAGCGCGGCGATCACCATCGCGGCTCCCGCGCGGATATCGAGCGCGCGGACCGGCGCCGCGGAGAGCCTCTCCACTCCCCTGATCACCGCGTGGTGTCCCTCCGTCCGGATGTCGGCTCCCATCCGGTTCAGCTCGTCGACGAACATGAACCGGCTCTCGAACACGTTCTCGGTCGCGATCGCGGTGCCCGAGGCGGTCGCGAGGAGCGACATCATCTGCGGCTGGAGATCCGTCGGGAAGCCCGGATACGGCAACGTCACGAGATCGACAGAACGCGGACGATCTCTCATCGAGATCGCCACACCGTTTTCGGTCGCGAGGATGTCCGAGCCGGCGTCGGAGAGCTTCGCCAGAACGAGATCCAGATGGTCCCCGCGAGCGCCCTCCAACACGACGTCGCCGCCGGTCGCGCAGGCCGCGATCGCGAACGTGCCGGCCTCCACGCGGTCGGGGATCGTCGCGTGCTCCACGGGGTCGAACCCGTCGGTGCCGACGATCTCGATCGTCGTCGTTCCCGCTCCGTCGATCTTCGCGCCCATCTCCAGGAGGAAGTTCGCGAGGTCCACGATCTCCGGCTCGCGGGCGGCGTTCTCGATCAGCGTCGTTCCGCGCGCGCCGACCGCGGCCATCAGCACGTTCTCCGTCGCGCCGACGCTCGGGAAGTCCAGCGAGATGATCGCGCCGTGCAGCCCGTCCGTCCGCGCTTCGAGGAACCCGTGCTCCTGGGAGAACTCCGCGCCCATCCTCTCCAGGCCGCGGATGTGGAGATCGATCTTGCGCGAGCCGATGTTGCAGCCGCCCGGCATCGCGACCCGGGCGCGTCGGAAGCGCGCGAGCAATGGACCGAGCACGAGGATCGACGCACGCATCCGGCTCACGAGCTCGTAGGGCGTCTCGCTCGAGCGCACGTCGGACGTGTCCACCGACACCGCGCCGTCCACCCACTCCGTCCGCGCGCCGAGGTGGTCGAGAACCTCCGTCATCGTGCGGCAGTCTTGGATCTTCGGAACGTTTCCGATCACGCTCCGCCCCTGCGCGAGGAGGGACGCGGCCATCAACTTGAGCGCGGAGTTCTTCGCGCCGGCGACCCGAACCGAGCCCGACAGACGTGCGCCGCCCCGAACGATCAGCCGGTCCATCAGGCGATTCTAGGGTCAGAACGACTCGACAACGAGCAGGCAAGCACAGCGCAGAACCGCCGTCAGAAGATCGGGGCGAGCCCGAGCCGCATCACGGCCTTGTCGAGCTCCTCGCGGGCGTGGTCGTCATCCGCGACCTGGCGGAGACGCTCCTCCATCTCGGTCCGTCGCCGCTCCTCGCGGCCGCGATCGATCTGGTGCGGAAGCACAGCCTCGGTCGCCAACACGTCGACGCGCGTCACGTCGCCCTCGCTCGTGACGTGGAGGAAGCCACCGTCGACGGCGGCCCGGACTTCGTCGGCGTCGGTGTGGATCCGGATCGGCGAGATCCCGAGCCGGATCATCATCGGCGCGTGCCCTTGGAGGATGCCGACATCGCCCTCGATCCCGTGCGCGACGACCATCGTGGCCTCGCCCGACCAGACGTCGCGCTCCGGCGTGACGATGTGGACCTCGAGCGACACCTAGTCGGCTCCGACCTTCTCGAGCTCGCGGCCCTGCGCCTCGGCCTCCTCGATGCTGCCGACGAGGAAGAACGCCTGCTCGGGCAGGTGGTCGTACTCGCCCTCCGCCAGCGCCTTGAACGACGCGATCGTCTCCTCCACCGGCACGTACTTCCCCTTGACGCCGGTGAACTGCTCCGCGACGAAGAACGGCTGGGAGAGGAACCGCTGGATCTTCCGCGCTCGGGAGACGATGACCTTGTCCTCCTCCGACAGCTCGTCGACGCCCAGGATCGCGATGATGTCCTGGAGGTTCTTGTACCGCTGGAGGATCTCCTGCACGCGCCGCGCGACCGCGTAGTGCTCGTCACCGACGTAGCGCGCGTCGAGGATCCGCGAGGTGGAGTCGAGCGGGTCCACCGCCGGATAGATCCCGAGCGCCGCGATGTCGCGCGAGAGGACCGTCGTCGCGTCGAGGTGCGCGAACGCCGTATGCGGCGCGGGGTCGGTGATGTCGTCCGCCGGCACGTAGATCGCCTGCAGCGACGTGATCGAGCGGCCCTTCGTGGAAGTGATCCGCTCCTGGAGGTCGCCCATCTCCTCGGCGAGCGTCGGCTGGTAGCCCACCGCCGAAGGCATCCGGCCGAGGAGCGTGGAGACCTCCGATCCCGCCTGCGTGAACCGGAAGATGTTGTCGATGAACAGCAGCACGTCCTGACGCTCCACGTCGCGGAAATGCTCCGCCATCGTGAGCGCCGACAGCGCGACGCGCAGACGCACACCCGGCGGCTCGTCCATCTGGCCGAACACGAGCGCCGTCTTCTCCAGGACACCCGACTCCGTCATCTCCAGAAGGAGGTCGTTGCCCTCACGCGTCCGCTCTCCGACGCCGGCGAACACCGAGACGCCTCCGTGCTGCTCGCCGACGCGGTAGATCATCTCCTGGATGATCACGGTCTTGCCGACGCCGGCGCCGCCGAACATCCCGATCTTGCCGCCCTGGACGTAGGGCTCGAGGAGATCGATCACCTTGATGCCCGTCTCGAACATCTGCGTCTTCGGCTCGAGCTCCTCGAACGGCGGCGGGTCGCGATGGATCGGCCAGCGCTCGTCGACCTCGATCTGATCCGCCGGCACGTCGAGCGGCTGACCGAGCACGTTGTAGACGTGGCCCAGGACGCCGGGCCCGACCGGCACGGTGATGGGCGAGCCCGTGTTGATGACCGGCGTCCCCCGCACGAGGCCGTCGGTTTGACGAAGCGCGATCGCGCGCACGAGCGACTCTCCGATGTGCTGTGCGACCTCGCACGTGATCGTCGAGGTCACGCCGTCGACGGTGATGTCGGTCGTCAGCGCCGTGTAGATCTCCGGCAGCTGGCCCGGTGGGAACTCCACGTCGACGACCGGTCCGATGACGCGTACGACGCGCCCGTTCGCGTGTCCGTTCTGCTCGGCCATGATGCGCTCCTACTCTCCCGATGCTTTGAGGGCTTCCGCTCCGCCGACGATCTCGGAGATCTCCGTGGTGATCTCGGCCTGGCGCTCCTGGTTCGCGATACGGCTCAACACCTTGATGAGCTCGTCGGCGTTGTCGGTTGCGGCTTTCATCGCCCGGCGGCGTGACGCGCTTTCCGACGCGGCCGACTCGAGCATCGCCGAATACACCTTCGTGATGAGGTACTGCGGCAGCAGCTCACCGAGGATCGCGCCGGGCTCCGGCTCGAAGATGTAGGAGGCGCTCGGCTCGCCGCTGGTCGCAGCGCCGCCGACCTCCTCGGGCGCGATCGGCAGGAACCGCTTGTCGGTCGTCCGGAGCGTGAACGCAGACCGGAAGTCCGTGTAGACGACCTGGAGCTCGTCGATCTTCCGGGCAGAATAATCGCTGATCAGGCGGTGGCCGATCTCCACGGCGGCGTCGTACGGCGGCACCTCGCTGACGCCCGTCCACGTCTCCTGCATCTCGATGCCGCGGAACCGGAAGTACGACACGCCCTTCTTGCCGACCACGTAAGGCAGCGCTGTCAGACCGCGGCGCCGCACGTCCGCCATCACCTGCTCGGCGCGCCGGAGGACGTTCGAGTTGTACGCGCCGGCGAGGCCGCGGTCCGAGGTGATCACGAGGACTCCCGTCACCCTCGGATCCGCGCGCTCCTCAAGGAGTGGGTCGGAGAGCTCCGCGCTCTGCCGCGCGACGTCCTCCATCGCGGCGGTCAAGCGCTCCGCGTACGGGCGGGAAGCCTCGACGCGGCCCTGAGCCTTGACGATCCGTGAGGCCGCGATCAGCTCCATCGCCCGCGTGATCTTCATCGTCGAGTTCACCGAACGCATCCGACGACGGATGACGCGAAGCTTGGCGCCCATCCGCTAGCCCGGCCGTTGCGTGTCGCCGTCACCAGGAGGAACGTCGCCGACCTCCGGGGACGTCGGGCCCTCCTGCGCCTCCGCGAGGGGCTCGCCCGTGTACCCGCCTTCGAGCTCCGCGTCGCGCTCCTCGTCCGCCGAGGACATCCGGTCCCACCCGACGTCGGGCTTCACGGCGTCCGCAGGCGTTCCCTCGCCGGCGGCGACGTCGCTCCCCGCCGACGCCTCCGACGGCCGGAACGTCTGCTTGAACTCCGCGCTCGCGGCCTTGAGGATGTTCTCGGTCTCCTCGGACAGCGCGCCGGTCTCACGGATCGTCTTGGGGATGTCCGCGTGCCGGGTCTCGAGGAACGAGGCGAGCTCCTCGACGAAGCGCCTCGCATCGCTCACGGGGAGGTCGTCGAGGTAACCGCCCGTCGCGGTGTAGACGTAGATCACCTGGCGCTCGACCGGCACGGGATCGTACTGCGGCTGCTTGAGGATCTCGACGACGCGAGCGCCGCGCGCGAGCTGCTGCTGCGACGCGCGGTCGAGCTCCGAGCCGAACTCCGCGAACGCCTCCAACGCCCGGTACTGCGCGAGGTCGAGGCGCAGGCGCCCGGCGACCTGCTTCATCGCCTTGCTCTGCGCGTTGCCTCCGACGCGTGAGACGGAGATGCCGACGTTGATCGCCGGGCGCACGCCCGCGTAGAAGAGGTCGGTCTCCAGGTAGATCTGCCCGTCGGTGATCGAGATGACGTTCGTCGGGATGTACGCGGAGACGTCGCCGCCCTTCGTCTCCACGATCGGCAGCGCCGTCATCGAGCCGGCTCCCAGCTGGTCGGAGAGCTTCGCGGCCCGCTCCAGCAACCGGGAGTGCAGATAGAACACGTCGCCCGGATACGCCTCCCGTCCCGGCGGACGCCGGAGCAGGAGCGCCAGCGTGCGGTACGCCGTCGCCTGCTTGGAGAGGTCGTCGTAGACGATCAGCGCGTGCTCGCCGTTGTACATCCAGTGCGCGCCGATCGCGGCGCCGGCGTACGGCGCGATGTACTGGAACGGCGCCGGGTCGGATGCAGCGGCGTTCACGACGACCGTGTAGTCGAGTGCGCCGTTCTCGCGGAGCGCCTCCACCACCTCGGCGACGGTGGAGGCCTTCTGTCCCACCGCCACGTAGATGCACTTGACCTGGTTGGGCGTTCCCCAGTACTGGCGCTGGGCGATGATCGCGTCGATCGCGATCGCGGTCTTTCCGGTCTGGCGATCGCCGATGATCAGCTGGCGCTGGCCGCGCCCGATCGCCGTCATGGCGTCGATCGCCGTGATGCCGGTCAGGAGCGGCTCCTTCACCGGCTGGCGCGCGACCACTGACGGCGCCTGCACCTCGAGGCCGCGCGTCTCCGTCGAGGGGATCGGGCCCTTGCCGTCGAGCGGACGGCCGAGCGCGTCGACGACGCGCCCGAGGAACCCGTCGCCGACCGGAACGGAAAGGATCCGCCCCGTCTGCTTGACCGGGTCGCCCTCCTCGATCGACTCCGACTCCCCGAGGATGACGCAGCCGATCTCGTCCTCGTCGAGGTTCAGCGCGAGGCCGAGGATGCCGCCGGGGAACTCCAGCAGCTCGTTCGCCATCGTGCGCGGGAGACCCGCGACGCGCGCGATCCCGTCTCCCGCCTCCATGACGCGGCCGACCTCCTCCCGCTCGACGGAGGGCCGGTAGCTCTCGACGTTCTTGCGGAGTGCCTCCGCGATCTCGCTCGGATCGATCGTCAGCTCTGCCATGGCCTCAGCTGCTCCCCAGTCGTTCTCTCGCCGCCTCGAGGCGGGTGCGTACCGTTCCGTCGAACACCTGGTCGCCGACGCGCGCCACCACTCCGCCGATGACCTCCGGATCGACGATCACCTTCAGTTCGATCTGCTTGTCGGTCGCACGCGCGAGCACCTCCGTGAGGCGACGGCGCTCCTCCTCGGAGAGGTCCACCGCCGAGCGAACCTCCGCGACGACCATGCGGCGACGCTCCGCCGCGAGCTCGGAGACGCGCTCCGCGATCACGTCGAGCTGCCGCGCTCGTCCCTCGGCGACCACGAGCTCGAGGAGATGGATCGTGGTGGGGCTCGCGCGTTCGCCCAGGAGGTCCTGGAGGAGCGCCTTCTTGCGCTCGTCCGGCAGGGCCGGGTCGATCAGAGCGTCGCGGAGCTCATAGGAGCTCTCGAGCGTCCGGCCGAACCGGAACAGCTCGTCCTCCACCTCGTCGACGGCGCCCTCCGCCTCGGCGACCGAGAGGAGCGCCGACGCGTAGCCGTCGACGACGCGGTCCTCGTCCGCCATCAGTTGCTGCTCCCGTTTCCACTCCGCGCGACCTGGTCGATGTAGTCGTCGATCAGACGCTCGTGCCGGTTGCGATCCAGCTCCTGACCGACGACGCGGCCCGCGAGGTCCACGGCGATCTCTGCCACCTGGCCGCGGAGCTCCTGGAAGACGCGGTCACGCTCCGCCCGGATCTCCTCCTGCGCGCGAACGAGGACCTGCTGGGACTCCTCCTCGGCCTTCGCCATGAGGTCGCGGCGGAGCTGGTCCGCGGTCTTTCGCGCCTCCTCGATGATCTGGTTCGCGTCCTCGCGCGCCTTCGCGAGCTGCTCGCGGTACTGCCCGAGCATCTGGTCGGCCTCGCGCTTGGACACCTCCGCGCGCTCGAGCTCGCCCTGGATGTGCTGGCGGCGCTCCTCGAGCATCGCGTTGACGCGCGGCAGCACCCACTTCCACGTGAAGTAGAACAGCACCGCGAACGCCAGCGCGCCCACGATGAGCTCCTGCCAGTGCGGATAGAGGTCGGCTTTGTCGTTGACGTTCTCAGCCGCGATGAGTGCGAGTGCGTGCACGGATCCGCTCCTCTAGATGATGAACGAGAACGCGATGCCGAACAGCGCCAGCGCCTCGATCAGCCCGATGCCGATGAACATGGTCGCCCGAACCTGACCGGCGTACTCCGGCTGACGGGCCATCGCCTCGACCGCGTGCCCGATCAGGATGCCGAGGCCGATGCCCGGTCCGATCGCGGCGAGACCGATGACGAGGCCCTTGCCGATGGTCGTCAGACCGTCCAGGTTCCCCGATAGCGCGCCCAGCACGTGCACCATGCCTTGCCTCCCTTTCTAGTGCTCTTCCGCCAGCGCGCCGCCGATGTAGGACGCGGTGAGGATCGAGAAGATGAACGCCTGCAGAACTGATACGAAGATCTCGAAGCCGACCAGAACGACCGACAACGCGAACGTGAACGGAGCGAAGATCACGAGGAACCCGCCCTCGAGCATCGCCACGGTGCCGAGGAAGAAGACCGCGAGCAGGAAATGGCCCGCCAGGAAGTTGGCCCAGAGTCGGACGGACAGCGTGATCGGCCGGATGACGATCGTGGTGATGAACTCGATCGGCACGAGCAGGATGTAGAGAACCGCGGGCGCGCCCGGTGGGAACAGCACCAGCTTCATGTAGCCGATGAACCCGTGCTTCGCGATGCCGACGGTGTTGTAGGTGACCCACGCGACGATCGCGAGCACGAGCGGAAAGGCGATCCGGCTGTTTGAGGAGAAGTTGAGGCCCGGCACGACCTCGAAGATGTTCCAGAAGAGGATGGCGAAGAAGGCCGTGACGAGGAGCGGCATGAACCGGTCGGCCGCCGGGCCGAGCATCGGGGCCGCCACGTTCTCTCGCACGAACTGCACCCCGAGCTCGGCGAGGGTCTGCATCTTGGACGGCACGAGCGACGGCTTGCGGAGTCCGAAGAAGAAGAAGGCGAGGAACAGCAGGATCCCGAGCAGGACAAGGAACAGGATGAAGTTCATGCAGAGCTGGACGCCGCCGATGTTGAGCTCCGGACCCCAGCATCGCCAGACGAAGTCCTTGGTCGAAGGTGGCTCGAACGCGGCGATCAGCGCTGCGATCATCAGAACATGCCCTTCGACTCCGCCGGGATCGTCCAGAGATCGGCCTGCATCCGTCCGCCGAGGAGCTTGATCTCCAGGGCGAGGAGCGCGACCGTCGCCGGAACGAAGGCGGCGATGAACGCCACGGTGGAGAACCACTCCAGCTGGCGGAGGGCTACGAGGATCACGACGAAGATCCCGAGGCGCACGACGAAGCCGCCCAGAGCGACCGCGTAGAGGACCACCAGGGAGATCCGCGCGGCGTATGCGAGCGAGTACGCGTACGCGACGAAGTTCGCGACGACGAGCGCGACGCCGATCCCGGCCGAGGCGGCCGCGCCGGGACCGCGGAGGAGCCATCCGACCAGAAACGCCAGCGCGATGGCCGGAAGGGAAAGCGGCAGGATGCGCCGCACCATCTCCCGCTCGGCCTCAGCTGTCGCCACGATGCTCCTTGCCGTACCGCAGGTACACGATGTAGGTGGCTCCCAGCGACCCCAGCACGACTCCGATCGCGGTGAACACGTGCGACGTTCCGGCCAGGCGATCGACGAGGTAGCCGATCCCTCCCCAGGCCACGATCCCGGAGACCATGGTTCCGGTGATGGCCCAGCCCACTCCCATACCCTGCCAGGCATCACCCTGGTTGAGACTTGGGGACATGGGCGCCCGAGTATAGCGACCCCCCTCAGAAGCCGTCAAAGTCGCTGCATCCACGTTTCCGCAGGTAGATGCCTCTTTTGGATCGAGCTTGTGAAAGTCTTCACAAGCTCAGAGTCTAGCGGACGGGTCAGAGTCAGAGCGTTCACGGACCGAGCTACGTTTCAGAGAGGCCCATTTCCGCCTCAGCCGAGGCCCGGTGCTCGCGCCTCGCGGTTCTTCCTCCCCTGCCGGATCAGCGTGACCAGCGCGATGACGACGCCGACGCTGAAGATCATCGTGCCGAAGACGAACACCTGTGGCGGCGTGCCAACCTTGACCGCCCCATAGACCCAGATCGGGAACGTCTCCACCTTGCCGGACACGAAGTACGACGTAACGAAGTCGTCGATCGAGAGCGCGAACGCGAGGAGGAACCCGGACAGGATCGCCGGGAAGATGAGAGGGAACGTGATCTTCCAGAACGTCACCCACGGCGTCGCCCCGAGGTCCTGTGCGGCCTGCTCAACGTTCAGATCGAACCCCGAGAGCCTCGCTCGAACCGTGATCGTCACGTACGCGATGCTGAACATGATGTGGGCGATCAGCAGCGTGACGAAGCCAAGCGGGAAGTTCGTGGTGATGAAGAGCCCGAGAAGCGAGGCGCCGAGGACGATCTCCGGCGCAGCGATGTTCGCGAACATCGTTTGCTCCGCCGTGCCCTTTCCACGGAACCTGTAGCGAACGAGCGCCAAGGCGAGGAGCGTTCCGCCCGCCGTCGCCCCGAGCGATGCGAGGAACGCCAGTCTCAGGGAAAGGAAGAAGGCGCCGGTGAGGCCCGGCACGCCGTTCCATTCCCGGTACCACTGGGTCGTGAATCCTTGCCAGTTGAACGTCACATTCGGCAGCTTCGAATGGGACTGGTTGAAGCTGTAGACGATCATCACCGCGATGGGGATGACGAGATACAGCAGGAACAGCCCCGTGTAGGCCGGGAGGACGTAGTGCCTCCATCCCTTGCGCTGCTGACGGGGGCCCGGGTCAGCCTGCGTGGTCGGAACGTCGGTCTCCGCCGCTACCGTTGCGCTCATCGCGACCGCGCCCCAGGCTCGCGCATCAGATGTACTCCTCGATCGTTCGCGATCCGAGCAGTCGCGAGTACAGGAAGATGCCGACGAGCATGATGATCAACAAGATCGTCGACAGGGCCGACGCCGTCGGATAGTTGTTGTTCACCAGATACTCGTTCTGGATCACGGTGCCGATCATCGTGTTGCTCGTTCCACCGAGGATCTGCTGGTTGACGAAGTCGCCCACCGCCGGAACGAAGGTGAGCAGGAACGCCGCGAAGATGCCCGGGATCGCGAGCGGGACCGTGATCCGCAGGAACGCGATCCGCCGGCTCGCGTACAGATCTCCGCCGGCCTCGAGCATCCGCGGATCGATGCGTTCGAGCGCCACGTACAGCGGCAGGGCCGTGAACGGCATGAAGTTGTAGGCGATCCCTGCGACCACCGCCACGCCGGTCGCAAGTACATGGAAGTTCTCCGGAAGGAGGTGGAGGTTCTTGAGCGTTCCGAGCACGATCCCCTGGTCGGACAGGATGAACTCCCACGCGTAGGTGCGGATGATGAACGAGACGAAGAACGGAAGCAGAAGCATGAGCAGGAAGAAGTTCTTCCGCTTCGCCCGAACCGCGATCCAGTAGGCCACCGGGAACGCGACCGCCAAGTCGATCAGGGTCGCCCAAGCGCCGTAGTAGATCGACCGGAAGAACTGCGTGTGGTACTGCGATAGGGCATCCGTGTAGTTCGCGAACCGCCAAGTAAGACTGCACGCAAGCGTGATCGCGTCGCAGGTCTGCAGCGACAGCGACAGCATCGTGATGAGTGGCACGACGAAGAACACGGCGAGCCACAGCCCCGCCGGGGCGCCGAGCAGATACGGTGCCGCGCGTTTCCCCAGGCTGCGCCGCTTGGGCTTCAGCTCTGATAGATCGGCACGAAGGTGTTGTTCCACTCAGTCAGTTCCTGGGAGTTCTTCCAGTGGTAGTAGTCCTTCGAGATCGACACGACGTGCTGATCGGGGAACACCGTGGGGCTGTTCGCGACGGCCGGGTCGTTCAGGTCGTCGGCGATGATCTTCTGCGAATCCGGTACCGGGCAGACGTACGCGTTGTAGTCCTCGATCAGCGCCTGCGTGTGTGGGTCGTAGACCGAGTCCATGTAGGTCATCGCGTCCAGCGGGTTCTCCGCGTGGATCGGGATGCACATGTTGTCGGTCCAGAACATGAGGCCCTGGTCCGGGATCGCGACCTTCAAGAACGGGTAGCCCTGGTACGTCGCTGCCTGGAAGATGTCACCCGACCAGGCCATGGAGATCCAGATGTCCTCGTTCTTGAGGGCGCGGATGTAGTTCTGGTCGTAGTAGCTCCGGACGAGCGGCTTCTGCTCCTCGAGCTTCGCCGCCGCCTTCTTCCAATCGTCGGGCGTGGAGGTTGCCGGATCCGCACCGATAGCGAGCATCCCGAAGCTTCCGATCTCCTCCGGGATCCCCATCATCCCGATCTTGCCTTTGTACTGCGGGTCCCACAGGACGTCGAGGCTCGTCGGCGGCGTCTTCACGTACTTCTCGTTGTAACCGATCGTCGTGAACCCCGACTGCCAGGCCATCGTGTACTTGTTGCCGGGATCCCACGACGGGTCGGTCACCAGGTCGCTCGCATACTTGTCGAAGTTCGTCATCATCGAGTGATCGAGCGGGATCAACCAGCCGAAGTCGATCATCTCGCCGAGCGCCGCGGCGCTGTTGGTGAGCACGATGATGTCCTCGCCGATCGACTGGCCTGCCTGGAGCTGCGGCCGGATCTTCGCGAAATACGAGGTGTTGTCGTCGATCGGCTCCGTGTAGTCGACCTTGATGCCGGTGTTCTTGGTGAACGTGTCGAGCGTCGGATGCGTGCCGTGTGTGGTGTCGATGTAGTACGGCCAGTTCGCGAAGTTCAGCTGTTTGTGGAGGGTCTGCTTCTGCCACCACGCCGCCGTGCCCATGTCCGCGTTCGGGAGGCCGCCGCCGGAGCTGCTCGTGCTGACGCCCTTCGTGCCGCACGCCGCGAGGATGGCCCCGAGCCCGACCGCTCCCGCTCCCACGCCGGCATTGCGCAAGAACTGACGCCGGGAGTAGCGAGGCTGCGTGAGCCCTCGTACGAGCGCGGGGTCGATGTTCGGTCGCTTCGGGTCGGTCATTCGCGTTCCTCCTCCTCGCTGGTGATGGGAACCGAGGCCGGGCGCACCGCGAAGGTGTACTCCGGCTCCCAGGTCAGCCGGACGGATTCGCCCGGATGCGGCATCTTCGTGGTGCCGAGGTTCTGCTGATAGACGGTGAGGGTCGTGCCGCCCGGACCCTCGACGGTGTACTGGTGGCTGACGCCGATGTAGGTGGACATCCGCAGCAGGCCGGAGACGCTGTTGAGCGCGGGCGGCGCGTCTCCCTCCTCGGGCTGGAGCGTAATCTTCTCCGGACGAACGCCCACGCGGACCTCATCGCCGACCGCGCCGTCCACGCGGTCGGTGGGAACGATGATGGTCGATCCGCCGGAGAGCAGGATGAGCGAGTTCCCCTCTCGCTCCTCCTTGACCTCGCCGTCGAGGAGGTTCGAGGCGCCGAGGAACCCGGCGACGAACTCCGTCGCCGGAGACTCGTATACGGCCTCGGGCGGCCCGATCTGCTCCACACGCCCGTGTCGCATCACGGCGAGGCGATCCGACATCGTCATCGCCTCCTCCTGGTCGTGCGTGACGTAGATGAACGTGATGCCCACCTCGGTCTGGATGCGCTTGAGCTCCAGCTGCATCTGCTTGCGGAGCTTCAGGTCGAGGGCTCCGAGCGGCTCGTCGAGCAGCAACACCTTCGGCTCGTTCACGAGCGCCCGCGCGAGCGCCACGCGCTGCTGCTGGCCGCCGGAGAGCTGCGTCGGCCTGCGGTGCTCGAATCCGGGGAGGTCGACGAGCTTGAGCGACTCCAGGACCCGACGCTGCACCTCCGACTTGTCTACCTTCTTGCGCTAGAGACCGAAGGCGACGTACACGAAGACGTCGAGATGCGGGAACAGCGCGTAGGACTGGAACACCGTGTTGACGTCACGCCGGTACGGCGGGAGCTCGGTGACGTCGCGGCCGCCGAGATAGACCGTGCCGCGGGTCGGTTCCTCGAAGCCGCCGATCATCCGCAGCGTCGTGGTCTTTCCGCAGCCGGACGGCCCCAGCATGCTGAAGAACTCGCCCTCGTCGATATCGAGGGACAGGTCGTCGACGGCGACGGTCTCGCCGAACGCTTTCGTCACGCGCTCGAGGCGGACATCGACTTCGGACACGAGCTAGCTACCCCCTCGACGCTCAGCACGCTTGGGCCCGGAAACGGGCGCCCGATTATCACCCATCACTTCCGGCCGCTGAGTCCCGGTGCGGCCATGAACCATTATCGCCTTGTACGGAACGGACAAGTTTGAAGGATCGTTCAAACGCTCCGCTCAGGCGTCGGCGAGGCCCCGGCTTTCCGGAGCGCCATCCCCGACAGCGCCTCGAGCACCACGCGGTGCGCGAGGAGCGCCGTGATGTCGGCGTGGTCGTACGGCGGAGACACCTCGACGACCTCCATGCCCGCGATCGGCAGCTCCGTCGCCAGGCGCCGGACGGCGCGGGTGAGGTCCGCGGCGGCCAGCCCTCCGGGCTCCGGAGTCCCGGTGCCCGGCGCGAAGGCCGGGTCGCACACGTCGATGTCGACGGAGAGGAAGACGTGGGGCAACTCCTTGAGAGCGGCGATGACGTCGGAGATGACGTCACGGATCCCGCGCTCGTAGATCTCGTCCATCAGGTGCCATCGGAAGCCGTTCTGCCGGGCCCATTCGAACTCCTCGGGACCGGGCCAGTAGCCGCGGAGACCGACCTGGACGACGTGCTCCCCCTTGATGGAGCCCTCCTCCACCAGCAGGCGCATCGGCGTTCCGTGCGAGCGCACGACGCCCCACAGTTCCGCCGCATCGTCGGCGTGGGCGTCGAAGTGCACCAGACCGACCGGCTCGGGCGCATGACGAGCGGCAACGGCGCCGACGTCCGGATGCGCGATCGAATGGTCGCCGCCCAGCACGATCGGCACCGCTCCGGTCGCGGCGATCTCCGTGACCGCCTGCTTGATCGCGGCGTGGCTGCGCTCCTGGTCGGCCGGGATGACTGGGGCGTCGCCGTAGTCGGCGATCGAGAGCACCTCGAAGGGGTCGATCCCGACGTCCATGTTCGGCGCGTACGGCGGATACGTTCCGTTCACGTCGGCCAGGCGGATCGCGCGCGGGCCGAAGCGGGCGCCCGGCCGGTAGCTCACGGTCTCGTCGATCGGGGCTCCCACGATCACCACGTCGTAGCCCGTGAGCTCCTCAGGTTCCAGAACGAGCGGGAGCTTCGAGAACGATCCCCCTCCCGCGTAGGCGGGCTCGTCGGGTCGCGCCGTGCGCACCATCAGGCCGGCTTCTCCTCGGACGGGTCGGGAACGACGCGGAGATGCCGGTCGGTGCGCCCGCTCTCCGCGATCGCGGTTCCCCCTCCCCCGTCCGCGGCGATGTCCTCCTCGGTCATCTGGGAAGGCGTCGCCACGTCAGCCGTCACGGGCGACTCCTCGCCGGCCTTTCGGCGGTGCGAGCGTTCGCGAGCCCTGCGCAGGCGCGGGATCGAGGAGATCGAGAAGATGACGAACGCACCCGCGAGGATCGCCGCCACCTCAGAGCGTCCGTCGATCAGCGCCACCGCGAGCGCGCAGCCGGAGATCAACGCGCTCCACAGATACAGCAGCAGCACGGCTTGGCGCTGGCTGTGACCGAGATCCATCAGCTGGTGGTGGAGGTGCTCCTTGTCCGGCGCGGAGAGCCTCCGGTGCGCGCGGATCCGCCGCAGCACGGCGAGCGTGACGTCGAGGAACGGGATCGCGAGGACGAAGAGCGGGACCGCCACCGGGATCGCGAACGCCGCAAGATCTCCGCCCGTCGGCGGGTAGGGATTCCGGCCGACGCCGGAGATTGTCGCGGCCGCGAGCATCAGGCCGAGGAGCATCGCCCCGGAGTCGCCCATGAAGATCTTCGCGGGGTGGAAGTTCCACGGCAGGAACCCGACCGCCGCGCCCGCCGTGATCGCGCAGAGCAATGCCGCCGGAGAGGCCGGCGCGAACAGGCCCGGCGACAGATACATGTAGATGAAGAAGGAGACCGCGGCGATCGCGACGATCCCGGCCGCCAGGCCGTCCAACCCGTCGATCAGGTTCACCGCGTTGACCATGCCGAGGACCCAGAGCACCGTGAGCGGCACGGCGAGGTCGGGCGACAGCACCAGGATCCCCTGCCCGGGGAACCAGAAGTAGAGGAGCTGCACGCCCGCGAGGACGAGGAGCCCCGCGGAGAGGATCTGCCCGGAGAGCTTTCCGAGCGCCGAGAGCCCGCGCATGTCGTCCCACACGCCTACCGCGACGATCGTCAGGGCCGCCAACAGCGCGGCGTCGGGGTCGGACGAGCTCTTGAACAGCGGGTTCAGGGACGGCACGACCCTCGAGACCGCGAGCCCCGCGAGGACGCCGAACATGATCGCGAGCCCACCCGCCGTCGGCGTCGACTTCGGATGCACCTTCCGGTCGGAGGGATGGTCGATCCAGCCGGTGCGGATCGCGAGGCGCCGGACGAGCGGCGTCGTGAGGAACGCGACCACCGCGCTGACGGCGAAGACGATCAGGTAGCCGGCCATGTCCAGCTTCCCTCCGACCGGCTCATCCGGTCTCCTCGTTCGTCAGCGATCAGGATAGGCGGGGAACCGCCCCACGAGATCCTCGACCCGTGCGGCTGCGGACCGCTTCACGTCCTCGTTCCCGATGCCGCGAAGCACGTCTCCGACGATGCTCGCGACCTCCTTCATCTCCGGCTCGTCCATCCCGACGGTGGCGGGGCCCGGCGTGCCGACGCGGATCCCCGAGGCCGTTCCCGGCGGCATCGGATCGAACGGGATCGCGTTCTTGTTGAGGGCGATGCCGACCTCGTCGCACGCCGCCTCGGCGTCCTTGCCCGTCACGCCGATCGGTTGCAGGTCGACGAGCGAGAGGTGCGAGTCGGTTCCGCCCGAGACGACGCGGAGACCCTGATCGCCCAGGCCCTGAGCGAGCGCCCGGGACGTGCGCACGACGCGCTCGGCGTAATCCTTGAACGCGGGCGACATCGCCTCCTTCAGCGCCACGGCCTTCGCCGCGATGCAGTGCTCGAGCGGGCCGCCCTGCATCATCGGGAACACCGCCTTGTCGATCGCCTTCGCGTGCTCCTCGCGACACAGGATGATCGCTCCGCGCGGACCGCGCAGCGTCTTGTGCGTCGTGAACGTGACGACGTCGGCGTGCGGCACGGGGCTCGGATAGGCACCGCCGGCGACGAGGCCGATGAAGTGTGAGGCGTCGATCATCAGGATCGCGCCGACCTCGTCGGCGATCTCGCGGAACCGCGCGAAGTCGATGACGCGCGGATACGCGGTGAATCCGGCGAGGAGGATCCTCGGACGGTGCTCGCGCGCGAGTTCGGCGATTCGGTCCATGTCGAGCTGCTCGGTCTCGCGGTCCACCTCGTAGCCGACGAAGTTGAACCACATGCCGGAGAAGTTGACCGGCGAGCCGTGGGTCAGGTGCCCTCCGTGTGACAGAACGAGCCCGAGCACCTTGTCGTCGGACTTCGGCTCGAGGAACGCTCCGAACACAGCGAGGTTCGCCGAGGCCCCCGCGTGCGGCTGGACGTTCGCGTGATCGGCGCCGAAGAGCTCCTTCGCGCGATCGATGGCAAGCTGCTCCGTCACGTCGACGAACTCACAGCCACCGTAATAGCGGTGTCCGGGATACCCCTCGGCGTACTTGTTGTTCATCGTCGAGGCGAGGGCCGCGAGGACGGCGGGGCTCGTGTAGTTCTCGGAGGCGATGAGGCGGAGAGTGTGGCGCTCACGGTTGAGCTCGTTGGCGATCGCCTCCGCGACCTCTGCGTCGGTCTCTTTCAGTGCCTCCCAGCTCGCTGCGTAGTCCTTCATCGCCCTTCCTCCTGTTCGATCGCGGTGATCTGCTCGAGTCGTCGCACGTGCCGGCCACCCTCGAACGGGGTGGCCAACCATACTCGGACGATCTCCATCGCGAGGGTCGGAGCGACGATGCGGGCGCCCATCCCCAGCACGTTGGCGTCGTTATGCTGCCTGGCGAGCCGGGCGGTATACAAGTCGTTGCAGAGCGAGGCACGGATGCCGTGGACCTTGTTGGCGGCGATCTGCTCTCCCTGACCGGACCCTCCCAGCACGATGCCTCGATCGGCGCGCCGTTCGATCACGGCCTTCGCCGCGGCCTCGGAGAACGCGGGATAGTCGACGGGCTCGGTGGAGTCGGTGCCGCAGTCAAGGACCTCGTGACCCTCGCTCTCGAGGAACTCCCGGAGGTCCTCCTTGAGCAGATAGCCGGCGTGATCCGCGGCGATCGCCACGCGCACCTACGGTTCCTCGCCCCAGATGCCGGCGCGCGCGGGGGCCTTTCCGAGGAGACCCTCGACCAGCCGGCGGATCCACTCGTCGATCTCCCAGGCGACCGCGCGGTAGCTCTCGAGCGGCATCCCGAGCGGGTCGGAGATGTCTTCGTCGTTCGGGTTGCCCGGGAAGCCGGAGCGACGGAGCTCGCTCGCGGCGCGGACGCGTTCGGTCCACGTGAGGTCGCCGGCGGCCTCGGCCGGCCTGGTCTCGAGCAGACGGACGAGCTCCTTGAGCGTGAAGGTCTCCTCCGACGCGCGCGGGGCCGCGTGGAGGACCTCCTCGCGGTGCTCCGCGGACATGCAGAGGATCAGGTCCGCTCGATCGATGTCACGGCGAACGAGCCGCCGAGCCACGTGACCGGAGATGTCGCTGCCACGCTCGTTCGCGGCCTCGACCGCCTCGGGGGTCGCGGGAGAGCCGTCCCATCCGGAGATGCCTGCGGAGACGACCTCCGGCGCTTCGTCTCCGAGTCGCCGCTGGAGCTCGTCACGCAGGATCCCGTGTGCGATCGGCGAACGACAGATGTTTCCCGTGCAGACGACGAGGATGCAGGTCATGGGCTGTTTCGGAGTCTAGCATCGGCCTCTTCCGTGCCTGCGAGGTTCGCTCCGCAAGGGTTGCGGAGACCTCAGAGGAGCTCCGATACCGCTTCGGAAAGGCCGCCGTCGCGCAGGATCCTCGCGGCCGCGACGTCGACGACGGTGGAGGCTCGGCCGACGATCTGTTCGTCGTCGCAGAGATAAACGGAGACCGCCGGCCCGAAGACCGCGCGGACGCCGTCGCAGGTCGCCGGCGTCGACGCTCCGCTGAGGTTAGCGCTCGTCACGGCGAGCGGCCCCGAGGCTCGAAGGAGCCCGAGGGCGGTGGCCGCCGAGGGGGCACGCACGCCGATCGTCTCCCGCTCGTCCCCGAGCGGCCAGGAGGCGCTCGCCTCCGATCTCGGAAGGACGAGCGTAAGCGCGCCGGGCCAGAAGCGCTCCGCCAGCCGTCGCGCGCGATCGTCGAAGCGCGCGAGCGCTTCCGCCGCCGCGATGCCGTCGACGAGGACCGGGAGCACGAGGCTCCGCGGCCGTCGCTTGGCAACGAAGAGGCGCTCCACCGCGTCGGGGTTGGACGGGTCACAGCCGATGCCGTACACCGTGTCCGTCGGCAACACGACGAGTCCGCCCGAGCCGATGGCGTCCACTGCGTCCGAGACGGAGGCGTTCACCGGAGGCGCCCGCGAACGACACGGTCACGTCCCGCGAGATCGGGCAGGACCGCGACGTCGATGAACGCATCGCGAAGCAGCGCGGCGACTTCCCCGCCCTGGGTCGCGCCGATCTCCATCACGAGCCACCCACCAGGCGAGAGGTGTGCGGAGCTCTCGGCCGCGAGCCGCGCGTGGAGCTCGGTGCCACCGAGAAGGGCCCGCTCGGGGTCGGCCAGGACCTCGGGCGGGAGCGTCGCGTACTCCGCGGCGGTGACGTACGGAGGGTTGCTGACGACGAGCGAGGCTCGCACGTCCGGCGGAAGCGATCCCAGAACGTCACCTGCGAGCACCTCAACGTCGAGACCGAGCGCTCCCGCGTTCTCGCGCGCGAGCTCGATCGCCTCGTCGGACACATCGGTCGCGAACACGCGCGCGTCGGGCCGCTCCGCCTTGATGGAGAGCGCGATCGCTCCCGCCCCGGTTCCGACGTCGACCACGGTGGGCGACGGCACACCTGAGATCACTTCGAGAGCCGCATCGACGACGATCTCCGTTTCCGGCCGCGGGATGAAGACGCCGGGGCGAACGCGAAGTGTGATCGAGCGGAACGACTGCTCGCCGGTGACGTGCTGGAGAGGAGACCCGGCACAACGGCGACACAGCGCTCGGCCGAACGCCCGCGCCTCCGCGGCGTTCAGCGCGTCGGTCCGCGAGTACAACGTGGCGCGATCCGTGCGGAGCACGTGCTCCATCAGGATCTCGGCGGCCCGTCGCGGCTCGTCCACGTCATGCGCCTCGAGATAGCTGGTGGCGCGCGCGAGCACCTCCGCGGGCCGCATCGTGTTTACGCGTTCGAGTCGCTGTGCCGCTCGCTCGAGGAGCCGTTGCCGGAAGCCCCCTCCGCGAGCTGGCGCGCGCGTTCCTGCGCGCCGAGCGCCTCCACGAACGCGTCGATGTCGCCGGCGAGCACCGACTGGAGCGGAAGCTGCTCCACATCCTGCTTCACGCGGTGATCGGTCACACGGTTCTGCGGGAAGTTGTACGTGCGGATCCGCTCCGAGCGGTCGCCGCTGCCGACCTGCGAGCGTCGATCCGCCGCCTCCTTCGAGCGCGCCTCGTCCTGCGCCACCTGCAACAGCCGGGCGCGGAGGTAGCGCATCGCTTTCTCCCGGTTCTGGAGTTGCGAACGCTCCTCCTGGACGGCCACGACGATACCGGAGGGCTTGTGCGTGATCCGCACCGCCGAGTTCGAGGTGTTGACTGACTGGCCGCCCGGGCCGGAGGAGTGGTACGCCTGCATCTCGATGTCATCGGGGTCGATGTGCACCTCGACGTCCTCGGCCTCGGGGAGGACCGCAACCGTGGCCGCGGACGTGTGGAGCTTTCCGCTCGACTCGGTCACCGGAACCCGCTGCACGCGGTGGACGCCGGACTCGTGCTTCAGCGCCGAGTACGCGCCCTTTCCGCGAACCTCGAGGAGGACCTCCTTGAATCCGCCGAGGTCCGACGGTGAGGAGGCCAGCACCTCGCTCTTCCAGCGGCGGCGCTCGGCGAAATGCCGGTACATCTCCAGGAGGTCGCCCGCCCACAGCGCCGCCTCCTCTCCCCCGGTGCCTGCTCGGATCTCCACCACGACGTCCTTGTCGTCGTTGGGATCGCGAGGTACGAGGAGCTCCTCGAGCTTGGCCCCGAGCACCTCGGCACGCGCGTCCGCGTCCTCCGCCTCCTTGCGGAGATACGTCGTCATCTCCGGGTCCTGCTCCTGCGCGCCGAGCTGACGCGCCTCCTCGGCGTCGCGGAGGGCGGAGCGGTACTCGCGGTACGGCTCGACGATCTGACGAAGGTCCGCGTAGGACTTGCCGAGCGAGCGCATCCGATCGGGGTTGCCGGCGATTTCGGGAGAGGACATCTCCCGGGTGACCTCCTCGAAGCGCGTCTCCAGCTCATCGAGACGTTCGAAACGATCCATGCCTCGATTATCGCTGGCCGCGACGCCATGCCGCCGGAGCGCCCGGCCGGCCCGGGCGCCGACTTCGTTCAGCGCTCGCGCGGCTCCTCGTCGTCCTCAGCCGGGGTCGGCGAAAGTTCGGGGAGACGCACCGTGTCGTTCGAGTCCCAGATCCCGTTCCCGGAGGCCCGGTCGTGCTTCACGGGTGGCAGACCTCCGGCATCGTCGGAGCTCTCGTCGGCGTCGTCGTCGACGACCGCCTCGAGGTCGTCAGCGACACCGAGGAGGCGCTCGCGCATCGTGCGGAACTCCTCCACGAGATCCTGGCGACGGACGGCGAGGCTGCCGAGCGCGCGGTCGGCCTCGGCGCGCGCGCGGGACAGCATGTCGCTGCTCTCCTGGCGGAGCTCCTCGGCGCGAGACTGCGCGTCCAGCCGGATGCGGTCCGCCTCCGCTCGGGCCTCCGCGAGGATCGTGCGCGACTCCTCCGCCACCTCGGCGCGCCGCTCCTGGGCGTGGCGATCGGCGGTGCGAACGATGTCGGAGATGCGCTCGGCCATCTCGGAGACGGGGTCCCGCTGAACGGGAGCGGGCTGCGGCTCCGGCGCTTCGGTGGTGAGCCGCGCCTCGCGAACCTCGTCTTCCAGGGTCTCGATCTGGTCCGCGATCTGCATCAGGTAGTCGTGCACCTGATCGGGGTCGAAGCCGCGCCGGACCCGAGCGAACATGCGGCGGCGGATCTGTTCGGCACTAGGGAGAAGCGGAAGGTCGAGTCGCGTCGACGCCATTGCATCCTCCTTGCAAAGGATGGGGGAAGGGTCATCGACTCTAGAGAGCTGAACCGCGATTTCAACGACATCCGGCGCGCGATTTCCCGCGCCCGCGAGGCGGTCGAACCCGTGTTCGAAAACGAGAAGGAGCCGGCCCCGCGGGCCGGCTCCTCACGCTTTTCCGAAGCTTCCTTACGGGCAGTTCGAGACGGCGTCCTGAACGTCGGTCGTGCAGACGTCGATGCCCTGGGCGCCGTCTACCGTGTCGGTCTGGCCGTCCTGGGAGTCGATCGAGTCCGCTCCGAACCCGCCGTCGAGCGAGTCGTTGCCCTCTCCGCCGACGATCGTGTCCGCGGACTTCCCGCCCATCAGGACGGCGTCGTTGCCGTGGTTGCCCTTGAGCGTGTCGGTGCCGAAGCTGCCGAACTCGCTGTCGGCGTTCTTTCCGCCAATCAGTGTGTCGTTGCCGATGCCGCCGTCGAGCGAGTCGTTGCCGTCGTCGCCGTAAAGCGTGTCGTCGCCGTGCCAGCCCGCGATGGTGTCGTCGCCGCCAAGGCCGCAGATCCGGTCGGCGCCCGCAGTTCCCGTCAGGTTGTCGGGGCCGCTGGTGCCCTTGATCGTGCACCTGGCCGCCGCGTCGACGTGGAAGCCCACGACGACGAGGCCGCCCACGATCAGCAGAGCGACGGTCCCCACCCTGGCTGCCATCAGCCGCATGCCCATCAGGAACTCCTTTCCCACAGAACGTTCGTTGCGAGGTCGCGACTCAATCCTAGGGGCGCGAACCTAGAGGTCAAGCAGTCACGCTCAGGGGTATCGGGACGCGCCGACGCTCCTTTAGGAGCCGGAACCCTCCGCGGAACGTTCGCTCTCCCGACGCACGACCTCCCGGAACGACGTGATCGCGACCTCGATCTGTCCACGGTCGGGAGGCTGCGTCGTGATCTTCTGAAGCCAGAGCCCGGGCGCCATGACGGCCCGCATCAGCGCCGAGTCCGGATAGCGAGCGCCGAGGCGCAAGAGCTCGTATGCGACGGCCGCGATGATCGGGATCGCGATGATGCGCGAGGCGATCCGCCACAGGAGCCCGGGGTTCCCGAACGCGGCGAAGATCAGGATCGTGAGCAGCATCACGATCAACAGGAAATTCGTTCCGCAGCGGACGTGGAGCGTGGAGTAGCGATCGACGTGCTCGGGGTCCAGCTCGTCGTCGTGCTCGAAGGCGGCGATCGTCTTGTGCTCGGCGCCGTGGTACTGGAAGACGCCGCGGATGTCCTTGGTGCGGCCGATCGCGAACAGGTATCCGAGGAAGAGCGCCACGCGGAACACGCCTTCGAGGACGTTGTTGAGGACGCTCGAGTTGACCTCGCGGCCGACGAAACGGAACGCCACCGCGGGCAGGACCACGAAGACGCCGACGAACACGACCACCGCGACCGCGATCGAGATGCCCATCTGTCTGGAGGAGAGCTGCTCTTCCTCCGGCGTCGACTGATTCGCCGAGATCGAGAGCGCCTTGACTCCGACCGAGAGGGCCTGGCCGAGCGCGATCACCCCACGGAAGCCCGGCTTTGCCAGCCAGCGGTGGCGTTCTGCGACCGAGTCGATCGGGTGCGACTCCACGTGGATCGAGGTGTCGGGGCGTCGCACCGCGATCGCCCAGTCGCGCTGGCCGCGCATCATCACGCCCTCGATGACGGCCTGTCCGCCGTAGTAGTGCTCGGGCGGCGCGGTCCGGCGCTCGCCCGGAGTGCCCTCCGGGCGCGCCTGCTCGGTCAGGAGCCCGACGCGGGCCGCTGTCCGTACCGGCGCTGGAAACGCTCCACGCGCCCACCGGTGTCAACGAGCTTCTGCTTGCCCGTGTAGAACGGATGGCAGTTGGAGCAGATCTCGACCCGGAGCTCCGGCTTGGTGGAGCGGGTCTGGAACGTGTTGCCGCAGGAGCAGTGCACCGTCGACATCACGTAGTTCGGGTGGATCCCCTCTTTCATCGTTGCCGTCCTTTCACGCCGGCTTACTGCCCCGGCGCCTTCGCGATCTCCTTCAGGAACTGCTCGTTCGACTTCGTCGCGCGGATCTTGTCGGTGAGGAGCTCGAGCGCCGCACCCGAATCGAGCGCGTGGAGCACCCGGCGGAGCCGCCAGACGAGCGCGAGCTCCTCCGTCGGCATCAGGAGCTCCTCCTTGCGGGTGCTGGAGGCCTCCACGTTGATCGCCGGAAAGATGCGCTTCTCGGCGAACTGCCGGTCGAGGCGGAGCTCCATGTTGCCCGTGCCCTTGAACTCCTCGAAGATCCCTTCGTCCATCCGCGAGCCCGTTTCGACGAGCGCGCTCGCAATGATGGTAAGCGAGCCGCCCTCCTCGATATTCCGCGCGGCGCCGAAGAACCTCCGCGGCGGGTACAGGGCGGCGGAGTCGATGCCTCCGGAAAGGATCTTTCCGGATGCAGGCATCGAGAGGTTGTACGCACGGGCGAGCCGCGTCAGGTTGTCGAGCAGGATCGCGACGTCCTGTCCCATCTCGGCGAGGCGCTTCGCTCTTTCCAGAACGAGCTCCGTCACCTGGATGTGCTGGTCCGTCGGCTTGTCGAAGGTCGAATAGACGACCTCCGCGGCCTGGACGTTGCGCTGCCAGTCCGTGACCTCCTCGGGACGCTCGTCGACGAGGAGGACGATCACGTGGGTATCGGGGTTCGACTCGATGATCCCGTTCGCGATGCTCTTGAGGACCGTCGTCTTTCCGGCCTTCGGCGGAGAGACGACCATGCCGCGCTGGCCCTTCCCGATCGGCGAGATCATGTCGACGATCCGTCCCGTCACCTCGGTCGCGCCCGTCTCGAGGCGGAACCGCTCCTGCGGGAACAACGGCGTGAGCTTCTCGAAGTTCGGCCGCTGCTTCGCCTCCTCCGGGTCCATGCCGTTGACGTTGTCGATGCGCAGCAGCGCGAAGTACTTCTCGTTGTCCTTCGGCTGGCGCACCTGGCCCGTGACGTTGTCGCCCTTGCGGAGTCCGAACCGCCGGATCTGGGACAGGGACACGTAGATGTCGGCGTTCCCCGGCAGGTAGCCGGAGGTCCGCAGGAACCCGTATCCCTCGGGCAGGACGTCGAGGATGCCGGTCTGGGTCGGCGCGTCGGCGAGCTCCTGCTCGCGCTCCTCGCGCTCTCGCTCTCGGCGCTGCTCGCGCGACCGGCGACGCTCTTCGCGGGAGGGGCGACGGCCGCGGTCCTCCCGACCGTCACGTCCCTGGCCACCTTGGCCGCCGGCCTCGCGCTGGCCGCCGGTGTCGCGCTGGCCGCCGTCGCGGTCTCCGCCGCGGTCAGGACGGTCGCGCCGCGACGTGCGCTCCTGCGCCGAGACGTCGCCGTTCGACGTCGCCTGCTCCGCCTCGGTGCGCGCGGCGGGAGTCGGATCGGGAGTGGTCTCTTCCGCGGACTCGTTCGTGCTTTCGCTTTCCGTTTCGATCTTCGTAGCCGTCTTCGTTCCACCTTTCGATGGCTTCCCGTTGGAAGCCGTGACGATCGCCTGGATCAGGTCGGCCTTCCGCAGACGCTGATGCCCCTCGATCCCGAGCCCGCCGGCGATGCCTTGGAGCTCCGACAGGACCTTCGACTCGAGGGTCTCCTTGTCCAACGTGCGGGAGTCCGCCACTTTCAGGCTCCTTCCTTCGTGTCGTGAATCGCTTCTTGATAACTCTTCCAGTCCGCATCGAACTTCTGAAGTCCGAGGTCCGTGAGCGGGTGCTTCACGAGCTTCGTGAACACGTCGTAGGGCATCGTCGCGATGTCCGCGCCCGCCAATGCCGCATCAACGACGTGCATCGGATGTCGCAGCGAGGCCGCGAGCACCTCCGTGTCGTATCCCTGGATGTCGTAGATCTCGCAGATCTCGCGCAGGGCGTGCATGCCGTCGGCGGCGGCGTCGTCGATCCGCCCGATGAACGGCGAGACGATATACGCGCCGATCTCCGCCGCGAGGATCGCCTGCGCCGGAGAGAACACCAGCGTGACGTTGATCCGCACGCCGTCGTCGACGAGCCGCTTTCCGGCCTCGAGGCCGGCCGGAGTCATCGGCACCTTCACGATCGCGTTCGGCCCCATCGAGTGCAGGACCTTCCCCTGCTCGTACATCGGGCCGGCTTCCTTCTCGGTCGTCTCCAGCGAGACGTCGCCGTCGACCTCGGTGAGGATCTCCTTCCACACCTGATCGGCGTCGAGGTGCTCCTTCATCACGAGTGAGGGATTCGTCGTGACGCCGGTGAGGACCCCCCACTTGTTGATCTCGCGGATCTCGTCAATGTGGGCGGTGTCGAGGAACAGTCGCATGTTCATCTTCCTTTCGCTGCGCGAACGGGCGCGGCCGGCCGCTCCGCCGTCGCGGAGAGCAGCTCGGTGCGCTCGGTGGCGCGTTGGACGACCAAGTCGATCACCGCGGTGAGCGCCTGATCCAGGTTGTAGTTGCGGATGACCGGCACACCGTGGGAGAGCGCCTGGCTCTTGATGTACCGCTGTACCCGCCGGATGTTTTCGAACCCCGCCGAGTATCGGGCCGCCGGCCGAGCCCCCGCGTCGACCGAGCGTGCGGCGAAGTGACTCCGGTGCACGTCGTCGTCGTCGACCGTCACGATGACCGGCACGGCGAGGATCGAATCCTTCCGCGACTCGAGGTCGAAGAAACCCGGCACGACGTGCGCTCCCTCGATGATGACGCTCGTCCCCTCGAGGGCCGCCCGGTCGATCAGGGCATCGAGACCGACCGCGACGGCTGCCGTCTGCTCGCGGAACCCGACGGCAACCTTGTCCGTGCCCCGCGTCGGCGGCTCCCTCAGCGCGGAGTCCGCGTCGAACGAGGACGTGTAGAGCGTCGGCATCAGCTCCCGGGAGAACAGCGCGCGCATCACCTCTCGGATCGCGTCGGTCGCGACGACGCGGACGATGCCGAGCCGCGCCGCGAGCTGCGTCGCGATCGTCGACTTGCCGACCCCAGTCGCGCCGCCGATCAGGACGACCAGCGGGATGTCGAGGGCCTCGACGTCCTGCCAGCGCAGGAAGTTCTTGGCGTAGCGCTCCCCGGCGACGTCCTCGAGGACCTCCGCCGCGAGCGTGTGGAGCTCCTCGGATGTCACAGAGGGGGATCCGCGGTCGAACAGTCGCTCCTCGATCCGCTCCGCGACCTGATAGGCGCGGAACGGGCTGAGGCCGCTCACCATCACCTGCGACGCCATGAGTCCTTTCGAATACGGGAGTCCGGGTTCGCGGTCGGAGATGACCACGTGCGGGATCTTGCCGGTCTCGCTCATCGCCGCTCGACTATCGCTGCTCGGCCCGCTGCACCGAGAGCTCGATCGTCTCTCGGACGAGTCCCGCGAGGTCAGGATCGGTGGGACGGTTGTCCACGATGACGATCTCCGCCCCGACGGCGGACGCGCGTTCGGCGGCCACGTCCACAGCTGCCGCTTTCAGCTCCGTCAGGAGCACGTCGTAGCGTTCGGCCTTGTCCATGTCCTCTTCCAGCCGCTTCCGGTCGGCGAGGTGGGCGCTCCATCCCACGACGCGACATCCGAGCATCGTGAGGCGCTCCGCTTGCTTCACGGCCACCCCCTCTGGTGCCGTGGTAGTGAAGAAAACGGCCCGTCCCCGCACGTCCTGGAGCGGTATCGGCTCGAGATCCGTTGCCGAAACCCTGATGTCCGGACGGATTCGCTTCGCGTGGGATGTGAGAGCGGGGAGGTACTCGGGCCCGTCATCCGGGCTCCCTGTCATTGTAAAGACCGCAAGGTCCGATAGCAACAGTCGGAAAGGACCCAGGTAACCGCCCAGATATTCCTCCGGGAGGGTGACCGGGGCCACGAGTATCCCAGCGTCCCACGGGACCGGCGGGACGGCGGACCCGCTCCCTTCGAGGATGACGATCCCGGGCCGGAGCGCCGCCGCGAGGCGTGCGGCCTCCCCCACGTTGCTCGCGTACGGACGGCCCGCGAGGCCTCCGCCGCAGCGGTTCGCGCCGACGGTGGTGACGCCGGTGGTCATCGCGTCCTCCAGGTAATCGGAGGCCGCGTGGCGACCCGCGCGGGCGAGCTCGAGGAGACGGGCGGTGTTGACCGAGCCCGCTTCCGCCACCTGGGGCTCCGGCGGGCCGCCCCGGCCCATCGCGACGATGACGGGCCGCAGGCCGGCGTCGCGGGCGATCCTCGCCGCCTCTGCCGCGATCGCGGTCTTCCCCGTCCGCTTGCCGGTTCCGATCACCGCGAGCGTCGGGACGTCCAGGGCAGGTTCGGTCCACGGAGGCTCCAGGCGGAAGTCGGCACCTCGGTAGGCGACGCCGTGCGCGAGCGCGACGGAAGCGAGGTGCATCCGCTCTCGGTAACCGACCACCGGCTCGTCGGAGAGGTCGACGACGGCGTCGGGGCCGAGGTCCTCGATCGCCTCGCTGAGCGCGGCGACCGGATCCCCATTCGCGCGACGGATCGGCGCGCCGACGTCGATCTCCGCGCCCGCTCGGAGCTTCTCCGCTCCGCCGAGCAGGAGCGCCGCGACGACGTCATCGCCCTCCGCGCGAACGGCGTCGAGCCCCGTACGTGTCACCGGCGGGTAGTGCTCGCCGTCGATCAGGACCAGTACCCGCATGACGGCCTCCGCCGGTTTGGGAGATCCGGCTCGCTATTCCTGCGGAGCGCTCGCCGGCATCCGCTGAACGGGATCCTCGAGGTGCCGGTGGTACTGCGCCCCCGTGGAGAGCGAGAAATGCGCGATGACGTTCTCCGCCCCGAAGGGGAACTTGCGGGTGATCCGGACCTCGTCGCCCTCGAACGTCAGGACGTTGTAGCAGGGCTTCGTGTAGCCGCGGAGACGGAGCGACGCGACCGTGCCCGCGTTCGCGACGTAGAGGTTCTCGATCCGCCAGACGTACGGCACGTGCTTGTGACCGGAGAGCACCACGTTGACGCCTGCTCCCATCAGCACCTCCAGGAGGTCGCCCGCGTCGGAGACGGTGCTCCGCTCGCGACCGGTTCCGGGGACCGGGAGCAGAGGGTGGTGGAGCGCGAAGACCTTGAGCTCCGCCGGGACGGCGAACTGCTCGCGGATCCAGTCGTAGCGCTCCCGTCCGATCTGGCCCTCGTTGAGATCCGGCTCGCTGGAGTCGGCGCCGACGATGCGGACGCCGGAGACGTCGCTCGCCCAGTGGCGAGGTCCGATGAGCTCCTCGAAGTGGAGGTAGCCGACGTTCCGCGCGTCGTGGTTGCCGGTGACCGTCACGATCGGCGCGTCGAGCCGCTCCACGTAGGCGACCCAGTTCTTGTACTCCTGACGGTAGCCCTCGTTCGTGAGGTCGCCCGTGCAGACGATCACGTCGGGCGACAGCTCGTTCAGCTCGGCGATGACCCGGTTCATGAGGTTCGGCACGAAATAGGGCGAGCCGACGTGGGGGTCGGAGATGTGGGCGATCGTGACCACGACGCCTCAGTCTAGCTGCGCGCCGGTCCCGCACGCCTCAAGCGATGGGCACGCCGGACGGATCCGAGCCGGCGCGGAGACCCGCTCGCATCCCGCCGTCCACGACGAGGACGCTCCCGGTGCAGAAGGAGGACTCCTCGCTCGCGAGGAAGACCGCCGCGTTCGCGACGTCCTCCGCCGCTCCGATGCGGCCGAGCGGCGGACGGACCCACGTCGACGGGTCGTCGTCGCGCTGCTCCTGTCCGGGCGGCGTGAGGTGACGCATTCCGGGCGCGATATCGCCGGGACAGATCGTGTTCGACCGCACGCCGTCAGGCCCTCCGTCCATCGCGAGCATGTTGGAGAGCATCACGACCGCGGCCTTGGAGACGGAATAGGCCCCGATCTCGTGCTCGCCGAGCACGCCGGCGTCGGAGGAGATGTGCACCATCGCTCCCCGCCGATCGCCGAGGTGTGGATACGCCGCCTTCGCGTAGAGGAAGTATCCACGAACGTTGACGGCCATGATCTCGTCGAAGAGCTCGTCCGGCGTGTCGAGCAGACGAGCCTCCGTACCGATACCGGCGTTGTTGACGAGCACGTCGATGCCGCCGAGCCACGACGCCGCCTCCTCCACCGATGCGCGAACCTCCGAGGCCTCCGCCGCGTCGGCGCGGAGGAACCGCGCGTCGGATCCGAGCCGATCCCGCGCCGAGCGGCCGAGCTCCTCGTTCCGCCCCGTGACGACGACGCGTGCGCCCTCGGCGAGGAACCGCTCGGCGATCGTGTAGCCCAGGCCGGTCGTACCTCCGGTGACGAGCGCTCTTCGGTGCTCGAGACGCATGCGGGTTCCTCCGTTCGGGGCGTTGACGTGTGGGACGATACCCGGACGCCGTGAACCTCCTCGACCTGCTGCTGATCGTGCTGATCGCCCTCGCGGCGCTCTCGGGGTTCCGGCGCGGCGCGGTGCTCCAGCTCCTCACCTACGGAGGACTGATCGCGGGGCTCATCGTCGGAGCGGTCGTCGCCCCGACGCTCGCATCGCTCTCCGAAGACCCGTCCACGCAGGCGGCGATCGCCGCCGGAACGCTGCTCGTCTTCGCCGGCCTCGGCGACATCGCCGGCTGGGTCGTGGGCTCGCGCGTCCGCGCGGCGGCGAGGACCTCGCGATTCTCGCCGGCCGACTCCGCCGGCGGATCGATCGTCGCCGTCGGCGCGGTACTCCTGTGCACCTGGTTCATCACGTTGAACCTCGTCAACGGCCCCATACCGGAGCTGGCGACGCAGATCCGCGGCTCCGCGATCGTCGGGACACTCGGGGAGGTGCTGCCCGAGCCTCCCTCGATGCTCGCCGAGGTCCGGCAGTTCCTGAACCGATTCAACTTCCCGGAGGTGTTCACCGGCTTCCCGCCGGCGCCCGCCGGGCCGGTGAAGGCGCCCACGGCTGCGCAGGCGCGCCACGCCTTCTCCGGAGCGTCGGGAAGCACCGTCCGCATCGTCGGGCAGGCGTGCGGGCGGATCCAGGAGGGAAGCGGCTTCGTCGTCGCCCCCAACTACGTGTTGACGAACGCGCACGTCGTCGCGGGCGTCCGCGCACCTCGCGTGCAGGAACAGAACGGCGCCGAGCAGGGCGGCACGATCGTCCTCTACGACCCCAGGATCGACATCGCCGTGATACGGACGACCGAGAGTCCGGGCCCCACCCTCCATCTCGACGCGACCGACGTCGATCGTGGCGCGCGCGGCGCCGTCGTAGGTTACCCCGGCGGCGGCGACCTGACCGGGAAAGCTGCGGCGGTTCGCGGAACGATCCAGGCGGTCGGCCGCGACATCTACGGGACCGGCACCGTGACGCGCGAGGTCTATGAGCTCCAGACGCTGGTCCGGCCCGGCAACTCCGGAGGACCGTTCGCTCTCGTCGACGGCCAGGTTGCGGGCGTCGTGTTCGCAGCGTCCACGACGGATCCGGAGATCGGCTACGCGCTCACGTCGACGGAGGTCCTTCCCGACGTCAGGCGCGCGGTGGGCCGGACGACGACGGTCTCGACCGGCGCGTGCGTCCGCTAGGCGAGGCTGCGGGTCACTCCTCCATCACGACGCGGACGTCGCCATCCCGGGAGAGCAGGGAGAACGACGTGATCTCTCCCTCCCGGCGGAACACGAGCGAGAGACGGCTATCGCCGACCTGCAGGTTCCGGAGCTCGACGGTGTTGAGCCACGGCGGGAGCTGCGGCTGGTTCACCGTCAGCAGTCCCTCGTCGCCGCGGGCGGAGATGCCGAGCATCGCCTGGAGCATCAGGAACGGGGATCCGGCGGCCCAGGCCTGCGGGGAGCACGCCACCGGATAACTCACGGGGCGGTTGGGGCTCCGCCGCGTGAAGCCGCAGAACAGCTCGGGGAGCCTGAGATAGTCGGCGTAGATCGCCGCGTCGAAGACGGCGGTGGCGACGCGGTTCGTCCAGCGCGGGAACCCGTAGCGCTTGAGCCCGGCGGCGATCAGCGCGTTGTCGTGCGGCCAGACGGAGCCGTTGTGATAGCTCATCGGGTTGTACGCGGCCGCCTCCATGCTCATCGTGCGGATGCCCCACCCGGAGAACATGTCGGAGGTGAGCAGCCGGCGGGCGAGAAGCTCCGCCTTCTCGCGGTCGACGATGTCGCAGTACAGCCCGTGGCCCGGGTTCGAGACGATCGTGCGGACCTGTCGCTTGTCTGCGTCGAGAGCGCCGGCGAAGAAGCCCTCGTCCTCCATCCAGAACACGTCGTTGAAGCGCTTCCGGAGCGCCGCGGCCTGCTCGACGAGGTCGCTCGCGCGGCTCCGGTACCCGAGAGCGGAGAACGCGTCGGCGATCCGGAGCTTCGCGAGGTACACGTACCCCTGCACCTCCGCGAGCGCGATCGGCGGCTCCGCCAGGCGGCCGTCGGCGTGCACGACGGAGTCGAAGGAGTCCTTCCACCCCTGGTTGCGGATCCCGCGCTCGGACCGCGTCTGGTACTCCACGAAACCGTCGCCGTCGAGATCTCCGTAGCGGTCGATCCAGGCGAGGGCGGCCTCCGCGTTCGGAAGCATCGAGCGGACGAACGACTCGTCGCCCGTCCACCGGAAGTACTGCGCGAGCAGGATCAGGAACCACGGCGTCGAGTCGACCGAGCCGTAGTACGGGGAGTGTGGCACGATGCCGGCGCGCGCGAGCTCTCCGGAGCGGAGCTCATGGAGGATCTTCCCGGGCTGCTCGTCGCGCCAGTCGTCCTCCTTCGTCCCCTGCGACGCGGCGAGCACCTCGAGCACCTGCCGGGCTGGCTCCGCGGAGACCATGAGCATCTGGTGCGAGGCGATCATCGAGTCACGGCCGAACAGGGTGACGTACCAGGGGATCCCGGCCGCGAGGAAGGCGCCGTCCGGCGTGGTCGTGTACAGCGCGCGGAGATCCCTGAGGCACCGGTTCAGCATCTGGTCGTAGACCTCGTTGTCGGTGACGACCTGGGTGCTGTCGCGCTCCCACTCCTCGTAGGAGCGGCGGAGCTCGTGCACGGCGACGTCGAACTCCTTGGGCGCCGTCCTCTCGGGCTCGACGATCGGCGTCACCGTGATGCCGAAGAGCTTCGTCTGATACGCGCCGAGCCGCACGTGGAAGGACGCGTGCACGCCGTCGTCGCGCTCCTCCACGTCGTCCGGAGCGGTTCCGAACTCGATCTGCGTCGTCCGCCTGACGTTGTCGCGACCGACGTAGCCGAATCGCACCACGTTCCCGTCGATCGCCGGCGGCTCGAGCGTTCCACGGACCTCGGTCGCCATCCCGCGGACCTCGAAGATGTCCGCGAAGTCCGCGGCGAACGTGAACTCGAGATCCAGCTCGATCGCGTACGCGTTGTAGTTCTTGATGCGAGCGCGTTCGAACAGCCGCCCGTTGATCGCGCGTATCCGCCGGATGTTGAGCGTCTGCTGCGGAACGGCGAGCGTTCCGTCCACGAACAGGTCGGGGTTCGTGAGATCGACGTGCGACATGTACGCGCGCTCGGAGGAGCTCGAGAGCAGCACCGGGTCACGGCCGGAGACCTGCATCCGGAACCGCGACAGGAATCGCGTGTCCCGCGCGTACAACCCGAGGCCCTCGTTGCCACCCTCGTCGAGATTTCCCTCACGGTCGCTGTAGAGGAAGACGTCGCCTTCCTTGACCGCGAGCGTCTTGTGGGCGAGGTCGGTGACGAGGACCGGCGATCCCGTTGCCTGGCGCTCGTCGGATCGTCCCGGCTCGTCGGTCGCCGTTCGGCCGACGCTCTCGCGCTCCTCGGAGGCGCTCAACCGCTCGACACCTCCACGCCCGCGGAGCGCACCGCGAGCCGGAGCGTTCGCCATGAGCCGCCCGGATCGGGAACGCTCCGTTCCGGCGTCTCGAAGGCGAGGAGCGAGGGACCAGCGCCGGAGACGCACACCGGAACGCCGTCGGACCGAAGCTTCTCGAACGTCTCTCGGACCTCCGGAAGGAGCTCCAGCCGCACCTCCTCGTGGAGACGGTCCTCGAGCGCGACCGGCAATACCGACGGCGCGACCGTCAGCGCGTGCACGACGAGAGCGGCGCGACCCGCGTCGAACGCAGCGTCCGCGAGCGGCACGACGGACGGAAGTGCCTCCCGCGCGAGCGCCGTGGAAAGACGCACCTCGGGCACGAGGACCACGGGACGGAGATCGGGGTGCGCCTCCAGTCGCGCAGCGGTCCAGCCGTCGCCGAGCGCGTACGCAATCGTGAGCGCGCCGCGAAGCGCCGACGCGACGTTGTCGTGGTGCGACTCGAACCGGTCGGTGAACGGCGCCATCGCGTCCGGTTCGAGCTCGCGGTCGAGCGCCGCGAACGCGAGGGCGACGCCGGCGACGACGGCCGCCGCGGAGGAGCCGAGCCCGCGCTCCACGGGGATCCGGTTGATGCCGGAGAGGGCGACCGGCGGCGGCTCCTTCCCGGCGTCGTCGAAGACGGAGCGGAACGCCACGGAGACCAGGTCCGAGCCGTCGCGCGGAAGCGACGCGTCGCCCTCTCCCTCCCAGGAGACCGTCGCGGAGGAAGCCGTCTCGATCGTCACCTCGTTGCAGAGATCGAGCGCGATGGCGAGGGCGTCGAACCCCGGGCCGAGGTTCGCCGACGTCGCGGGAACGCGAGCGCTCAGGCGCACGGAACGCTCACAAGCCGAGCTCGGCGGCGACCGCTGCGGGGTCCGTCGGCACGACCGGTGGCTTGCCCGCTCCGGAGATGGCCCACTCGGGATCCTTGAGGCCGTGACCGGTGAGGACGCACACGACCGTGGAGCCGCGGCGAAGCGTCTCCCCCTCGGCCGCGATACGCAGCAAGCCCGCGACGGAGGCGGCCGACGCCATTTCCGCGAAGAGCCCCTCGTGCGCGATCCTTCGATACGCCGTCAGGATCTCCCGATCGGTTACGGAGAGGATGCAGCCGCCGGACTCCTCCGCGGCCGCGACCGCGTGACCCCATGACGCCGGGTTCCCGATCCGGATCGCCGTCGCGATCGTCGCCGGCTGCGCGACCGGCATGCCCTCCACGATCGGGGCCGCGCCGCTCGCCTGGAAGCCGATCATCACCGGGGCCTTCGCGATCGTTCCGTCCGCCAGGTACTCGCGGTAGCCCCTCCAGTGGCTCGTGATGTTGCCGGCGTTGCCGACCGGCGTGAGGTGGTAGTCGGGCGCCCTCTCCAGCGCGTCGCAGATCTCGAACGCCGCGCTCTTCTGACCCTCGATGCGATAGGGGTTCACGGAGTTCACGAGCGTCACGGGATAGGTTCGCGCGAGGCCCTGCGCGAGATCGAGCGCGGCGTCGAAGTTCCCGTCCACCTCAAGCACGGTGGCGCCGTGGACGAGCGTCTGCGCCATCTTGCCGAGCGCCACCTTTCCCTTCGGAACGAGCACGGCGCAGGTCAGCCCCGCCTTCGCGGCGTATGCGGCGGCCGAGGCGCTCGTGTTCCCGGTGGAGGCGCATACGACCGCCTTCGAGCCCTCCTCAAGCGCCTTGGAGATGGCGACGGTCATCCCGCGGTCCTTGAAGCTCCCGGTCGGGTTGGCGCCCTCGTATTTCAGGTAGACGTCGCAGCCCGTCTCCTCCGAAAGCGGATCGGACCGGACGAGCGGGGTCCCGCCCTCCCGCAGCGTGACGACGGGCGTCGCGTCGGTGACGGGGAGGCGCTCGCGGTACTCCTCGATCACGCCTCGCCACACGTGCGCGCTCACGATGCGGACTCCGTGGTCCCGGTCATTCCTCACCCTCCACGCGGAGGACGCTTCGCACCTCGCGGACGGGCGGGAGATCCTCCAGGCCGCGCACCGTCTTCTGGAACGCTCCCTCGCGCGCGCGGTGGGTGATGAACACCAGCTGCGCCTCCTCGCCGGTTCCCTCCTGCCACATGCTCCGGATCGAAACGCCGTTGTCCCCGAAGACCGAGGCGATCTCCGCGAGGACCCCCGGACGGTCCTCGACGTTCAACAACAAGTAGTACTGCCCCTGCATGTCGTCCATCGGACGCATCCGACGTTCCAGGAAACAGGTGCACCCGACGCCCCTCGTTCCGGCGAAGACGTTCCGAGCGACGCTCACGAGGTCGCCGATCACCGCGGTCGCCGTGGCGTTTCCCCCGGCGCCCGGGCCGTAGAACATCAGCTGGCCCACGTTCGGGCCCTCCAGGAACACCGCGTTGAACGCGCCGTGCACGGCCGCGAGCGGATGGGAAGACGGCACCATCGCCGGATGGACGCGCGCGGCGATCGAGTCCTCCTCCATCTCGGCGATCGCGAGGAGCTTCACGACGTACCCGAGGCGTTCTGCGTACGCGATGTCCTCCGGCGTGACGGAGGTGATGCCCTCGCGGTAGACGTCCGGCGCCGACACGCGCGCGTTGAACGCGATCGACGCAAGGATCGCGCACTTCGCCGCGGCGTCGAACCCCTCGATGTCGGCCGTGGGATCGGCTTCTGCGTACCCGAGTGCCTGCGCCTCGGCGAGGGCGTCCGCGAACGAGAGCCCGTCGTCGGTCATCCGCGTGAGGATGAAGTTCGTGGTGCCGTTGACGATGCCGATCAGGCGATCGAGCCGCTCGCCGGTGAGCGACTCCTTCAGCGGCCGGATCAGCGGGATGCCGCCGCCGACCGAGGCTTCGAAGTACAGGTCGACGCCCTTCGCGTCGGCGGTGTCGAAGAGCTCCCGGCCGTGGTTCGCGAGGAGCTCCTTGTTCGCCGTCACGACCGGCTTGCCGCGGTCGAACGCGTCGAGGATCAAGGTGCGCGCCGGCTCCACGCCGCCGATCAGCTCGCAGACGATGTCGACCTCGTCGGAGGCGACGACCTCCTCGGCGGAACCTGCGAACCGGTCGGCAGGAAGCGGCAGATCACGCACCCTGGAGGGATCGCGGACCGCCACGCGGGACACCTCCAGCGAGCACCCTGAGCGCAGCTCAATCTCGCCCCGGTGCTCCTCCAGCAGGCGGATCACCGCGCCGCCGACGGTGCCCGCGCCGAGCATCCCGACGCGGAGGGTGCGTCCGTTCATCCGCTGCTCCTCACGGGTTCCTCCATCGGCGATCGTGGCGGCTCAATCGAGCCAGACGGACATCAGGAGCTCGTCCTGGTAGCCGCCGGCCCTCCGCGAGTATGCAACGAGGCGGCCTTCCTCAACGAAGCCGAACTTCCGGTACAGGCCGATCGCCTGCGCGTTGTGCGGGAAGACCGACAGCATCACCTTGTGGACGCCGACGCCGCGAGCCCATCGCAGACACTCCGCGATGAGGGCGGAACCGATGCCCTGGCGCCGGTGGTCGGCCGCGACCGCGATCCCGAGCGTGGCGACGTGCGCGGTCGTCGGCGAGTCCTCGCGCCGGATCGAGAGGTGGCCGACGACCTGCTCCCCGGAGACGGCGACGATCTCCGCACCGGTGTCGGTCCAGGAGCGACGGAACTGGCGGCGGTAGTGGGACGGGCGCTGCCGGACGCGCTCGCTTCGCACCGAGCGCCCCTCCGCGACGACCGAGCGCCACAGGTCGAGGAACGAGCCGGCGTCGCGCGGACGAGCCGGTCGGATCGTCACGCCGTCGGGGAGCTCGACGTGGATCGGGGGCTCTCCCGACGCCGGTTGCGGCTCAGCCATCGGGCGGCTCGGCAGGCTCGTCGCGATGCATCTCCTCGGGGGCCGACACGCCGAGGAGGCCGAGCACGTTCGCGATCGTTTGCTTCGTCGCGACGGACAGCCAGAGCCGCGCCTGGGTGAGCGCATCGTCGTCGCTCACGACCCGGCACTCGGTGTAGAAGCGGTGGAACGCCGTCGCGAGCCGCTCGGAATAGTGCGCGAGCCGCGATGGCGCACGAAGCGCCGCCGAGGAGCGCACCTGCTCGTCCATCTCCGCGATCTCGCGGAGAAGATCGAGCTCCGCCTCCTCGCGCAACAGCGAGAGGTCGGCGTCCTCGATCGGGCGGAGCGCGACGCCCCGCTCGGCGGCGGTGCGAAGGATGCTTGCGATCCGGGCGTGGCCGTACTGCACGTAGAAGACCGGGTTGTCCATGCTCCGGCGCTTGACCGCCTCGATGTCGAACGTGATCGCGGAGTCGCTGTTGTGCGAGAGCAGCGTGAAACGGACGGCGTCGGGGCCCACCTCGTCGAGCAGCTCGTCGAGCGTGACGATGTCTCCGGCGCGCTTGCTCATCTTCACGCGTTCTCCGCCCCGGGCGAGAGCGACGAACTGATAGAGGACGATCTCCACCGCGTTGGGGTCGTATCCGAGCGCTTGGGCGGCCCCCTTCACGCGCTTGACGTCGCCGTGATGGTCGGCGCCCCAGACGTAGATCAGATGCGAGAACCCGCGCTCGAACTTGTCCACCAGATACGCGGCGTCGGCCGCGAAGTACGTCGGCTCGCCGTTGCTGCGGATCAGGACGCGGTCCTTGTCGTCTCCGAACTCCGTCGCGCGGAAGAACACCGCGCCGTCGGCGTCGTACGCGAGGCCGCGCTCGCGGAGGCGGGCGACGGCGACGTCGATCTCTCCGCGGTCGTGGAGCGTTCGTTCGGAGAAGTAGGAGTCGATGCGGGCGCGGAGGCGCTCCAGCGTGTGCCGGATGATCGCGAACATCCGCTCGGTGGCGAGCGCGCGGATCTCTGCGAGGCGCTCGTTGTCGGCAAGAGCGAGGAGGCGCGGGCCGCCCGATCCCGAGATCTCCCGCGCGACGTCGATGATGTAGTCGCCGGCGTAGCCCTCCTCGGGCAACTCGGCGTCGCGGCCGTTCAGCTGCAGGAACCGGGCGTTGACGGACGCGGCGAACAGCTCCATCTGGCGGCCGGCGTCGTTGAAGTAGTACTCCCGCTCGACGGAGGCTCCCGCGGCTTCGACGATCCGGCCGAGGGCGTCGCCGATCACGGCGTTCCGGGCGTGGCCGATGTGGAGCGGCCCGGTCGGGTTCGCCGAGACGTATTCGATCTGCGTCCGCTCGCCGGTGGGCTCGGCAGAGCCGTAGGCCTCGCCGCGGGCGACGACGCCGCGGAGGACGTCGTGGAGCCACGACTGGTCGACGCGCAGGTTGATGAACCCAGGACCCGCGACCTCCGCGCCGACGATCAGATCGGACGCGGGGAGATGGGCGAGGATCGTCTCCGCGACCTCGCGCGGCGGCCGGCCGGCTCGCTTCGCGAGGCCGAGGGCGACGTTCGTGGTGACGTCGCCGAACCCCTTCTGCTTCGGCCGCTCCAGCTCGACCTCGGGAAGTGGCTCCTCCAGCCCGAGCTCCGGGGCAGCCGCCTTGAGGGCGGAGCCCAGCACAGCAGCGACACGCTGCTCGATCATCGGTGGAGCGACGTCAGTCGGCGTCCGCGCTCATCGCGCGGCGGACGACGTCCACGAGCATCGCCGGATCGAAAGGTTTGGTGACGTAGGCCACGACACCCAGAGCGTAGCCTCGCTCACGATCCGCGTCCTGCGCGCGCGCGGACAGGAAGATCACGGGGGCGTTAGCCGTCTCCGGATCCTCCTTGAGCCGGCGGCACGCCTCGTAGCCGTCGATCCCCGGCATCATCACGTCGAGGACGATCACATCCGGGTGCTGTTCCTTCGCGACGTCGAGCGCCTCATCCCCACGCGAGGCGGAGAGGACGTCGAAGCCCTCCAGCCGGAAGTTGACCTGCAGCAGACGCAGGATGACCGGGTCGTCGTCGACGACGAGGATCCTCGGCGCCGGCTGGTCGCTCATCCCCCGACCATAGCCAACGTGCCGGGACGGTGCGAGGACGCGGAAACACCGTTGCTAGACTCGGGCTACGAGCGCCCTCGTAGCTCAGCGGATAGAGCACCGGCCTCCGGAGCCGGGTGCGCAGGTTCGAGTCCTGCCGGGGGCACCGCCGCGGATCAACGACGAGACCTCGAGCGCTCCTGGCTGCGCTTCCAGAGCGCGCGATCGAGCGACCGGAGATGTGGCGCGAGGTCATCTCCGAGCCGCAACCGCCGGACGAGACTCCGGCACACGTCCAGATATAGCCCCACAGGCGGGTACTTTCCGGCAGCGGGGAGCTCGCGCGCACGTCGCAGCGTCTCCACGGCCCGCCAGTCGTAGACCGTGTAGCGCTCCGGATCCCAGACGGTCAACAGCGCCGACGCGACGGCATCGCTCACTCCCTCGAGCGCCGTGAGGATCGAGACGCGCTCCTCGGCGTCCCCCAACGCGCGGGCCGTGACGCTCTCGATCGTCGCCGTTCGGTTGCGTCGCAGGAGCGCGCGGGTCCGCTGGGACTTCCATTCCGCGACCTCGAAGAACTCCGCGCGCGTGAAGCTTCCTCGGGCTCGCACGCGAGGTCCGAGCTCCTCGATCAGGCGCCGTTCGCCCTCGCGCTCGGGTTCGGAGAGATCGTCGAGATAGCGAGCCGCCCACATGCGGACGAATCCCTCGTCGATGCGGAGCGTGCTCATGACGTTCGCAGGACGATCGACGCGTCAGAGCAGACCCTGCGCCACGTATCCACCGACCGGCACGCCGGACGGAACGGCGAAGACCGCGCTCGAGGTGTGGACGATGTACTCGTTCAGCGCGTCGTGGCGTGCGAGGTTCGCGTTGATCCGCGCGAACTGACGGAGCGGATCGCGCTGGAACGCCACGAAGAACAGGCCTGCGTCGACATATCCCGCGCCGTCCGCGCCGTCGACGAAGGAATAGCCGCGTCTCAGGAGCCGCTCCCCGCCGTTGGAGGACGGGGACGCGAGGCGCACATGCGCATCCTTCGGGATCATCGGGCGGCCGTTCGGTCGATGCGCCGAGAGATCGAGGCGGTCGAACTCCTGTTTCTTGCCGAGCGGCGCGCCACTCTCCTTCATCCGTCCGATCGTCTGCTGCTGGTCCGCGAGCGACGACGTGTCCCACTCCTGGAGGCGCATCCGGATCCGACGCACGACGACGTAGGTTCCGCCGCGCATCCACGAAGGATTTCCGACCCAGACGAACCGGTTCAAGGCGCGCG
>JBJMLN010000032.1:0-37428 GCA_045805285.1 Actinomycetota bacterium
AAAATCTTACACAAAAAAACGCACATCCAAAATTAAAA
The DNA here is from genome assembly GCA_045805285.1 of Actinomycetota bacterium. GTDB lineage: Bacteria > Actinomycetota > UBA4738 > UBA4738 > JBJMLN01 > JBJMLN01. The sequence continues at coordinate 39 of JBJMLN010000032.1, forward strand.
CATCCAACACCCGAGGCGGAACGGCACCGTTCGAATCGAGTTCGTCACCTGAAACACGCACCGCGGCGTCGAAGACCCGACCGAGATTCCTGGCCCCGCGTTCCGTGAAGCCTTTGAGTCCCTCGCCCAAAAGGTCAACGGTCGGTCCTAGGAGCTTCACGACTAGAGGTGAAGACCCGAGTAGCGCCAGACCGGTGCCCGGTTCCATTCGCAGAATGCTAGCCAGTCAGGGTTGACTGTGGCATCTGTAGTCGCTAGGTTGCGACTCGATGACGGACTTCCGTTCGGAACCGATGGAGTCGCGTGAAGGCAAGAGCCTTGCGAGTCGGACCTGGGCTGCCTACGCACGCGGGCTGAACAGAGTGGGTCGTCCGTTCCTCGAGCCCCTCGCCGACCGGGCGTCCGTGGCGATCGTCAACGATCTTGTCGGTTTCTGGCTGATGTGGCATCTGGAGGGCGGCTTCGATGGCCTGGAGCGCCTGGGAATGCACCGCGCCACGATCTTTCGGAAGGTGAGCCGGTTCCGGAAGTTCTTCGGCGATCACCCGGACGAGTTCCGGTTCCCCGGCGTGTCGATCGACTTGAGGAAGTACCTGGAGTCAGGCAAGACGGTCGCAAGCGGAAGGAAACGGTAGGCATCCCCCATGGCTAAGTCGGGCATCGGCATGTTCCCCGAGTCGCAACTCGGCGACCCGTGCCGAGCTCCCCTGACGAGCTGGATCGCGTCGCGCAGGTGCTGGCTACTGTCGCGAGGCGCATTGTGGGCCGGGAGGACAGGCAATGACGGCCATCGGGTACTGCAGGGTGTCAACCGAGGAGCAGGCTGCGGAGGGAGTCTCGCTCGCGGGCCAGGCCGAACGGATCCGTCAGTTCGCCGAACTACGAGAGATCGGGGCGATAGAGATCATCGAAGATGCGGGCTGGTCAGCGAAGAACCTCGATCGTCCCGGCATGCGACAGCTCCTGGAGCGCATCGAGTCGGACGATGTGAAGGACATCGTGGTCTGGCGACTGGACCGCCTCACGCGGCACGTAGGCGACCAACAGCGAATCGTTGAGTTGATCAAGGAGCATGGCGCCACGATCTATTCCGTCATGGATCCAGTCGATCTCTCTTCAGCTACGGGCCGAATGCAAGCGAACATGCTCGGTTCCGTCTCTCAGTACTTTCGAGAGCAGCTCTCCGAGAATGTGCTGATGGGGATGCAGCACGCCATGGAGCAGGGACGGCACGTCAACCGCGCCAAGTTCGGGTATCGCATGGTGGACGGCGTTTTGGTGCCGGACCCCGCGGCGGTGCCGGTCGTTCAGCTGATCTTTCGCATGCGTGCGCGAGGAGACAGTCTACGGACGATCGCGGATGCAACCAATGTGAACTACGGGACAGTTCGCAGCATTCTCCAATCGCGCGTTTATCTCGGAGAGCTTCCCCATCGGGGGCGCTGGCTGCCTGGGAACCATCAGCCCCTCCTCGATGAAATGCTGTGGCAGGCCGCCCAGCGGAGCCATCTGCCCGGTCGACGTCGGAGTCGTCATGTCTTGGCAGGCCGTGTGAGATGCGGACTGTGCGGTCGGAGCGCGACGGTGAAGGACAACGGCGACGGCCGGCCATTGCTGTTCAGGTGCTGGCACCGGGGCACGGGGTGTCGGCAGCCGGCGCGCTCTGCTCGCGGGTTGGAGCGCGCGGCAGTCTTCGGCCTCCGGGCCTTGCGCGAGGACGGGGAGCTACGGAAGGCCATTCGTCGCGCTCTGGCGCAGGAGCCCTCTCAGGGCGACGGCGCCAGGCGCCGGATGGAGACCGCGCTCCAGCGGCTCGAGCGGGATCGGCGGAAGCTGCTCGACGCGTTCTACGGGGGAAGCGTGTCCGCTGAGCTCCTGGGGCAGGAGGAGCGCCGGATCAACGCCAAGGGCGAGGCATTCCGCGCAGAGATCGCCGCGAACGATCGCGCTCGTCGGGAACGGGCCAGCCTCGAGGCCTCTGTCGAGGAGCTCTTCCGCGTCCTCGATCCACTCGACGTCGACGCGATCTGGGCTGAAGCTACGGACGCCGAGCGGCGGGTCCTGGTCGAGGACTTGCTCGAGAGCGTGGCGTTCTTCCCGGACCACGTCGAGGTGAGGGGCCGCGGCGCTCCGATGATCAATGTCCTGCTCCAAGAGGTTGGGCTGACCGCCACAGGGGGTGATCGTTGGTGTCGGAGGGGGGATTTGAACCCCCACGGGCTATTCGCCCACTAGGCCCTCAACCTAGCGCGTCTACCTAGTTCCGCCACTCCGACGAACGAGACTGGAGTATATCGAGGCGTCCCTGGAACCCGGCCGAGCGGCCGGCTACTTCCACTTCCAGGCGAGCCAGAACGTCGTGAACCCGAAGACGATCGCCGTGACGACGGTGACCTTGTCGAGCCGACGCTCCAGCGCCGTTCCGCCGGAGAGCCCCGAGCCGCCGCCGAACATGTCGGAGAGGCCGCTCCCCTTCCCGGAGTGCAACAGGATGAACACGACGAGGAAGAGCGCTGCGGCCACGTCCACGATCAGCACGATGAGGTTCAGCATCAGGTCTCCTTTATATCAACTGCCGAGCAGCGTGCCAGAACCACCAAGCGGGTGCGTCTACGGAGTCTCCGCGATCTCCATCGCGCGGTCCTCGAGCGGGAAGTGACACGCCGCGACCTGGCCTTCGTGGAACGGCTCCAGCTGCGGATCCTCCTCCCGGCACGTCGGGAACTGCGCCCGCGGGCACCGCGGATGGAACCGGCATCCCGACGGCGGATCGATCGGCGACGGCACGTCTCCCTCGAGGATGATCCGCTTCTTCGCCGCCGCGAGCCGCGGATCCGGGATCGGCACCGCCGACAGCAGCGCTCCCGTGTACGGATGCTTCGGGTTGAGATAGAGCCCGTCGCCCGGCGCCATCTCCACGATCCGGCCGAGGTACATCACGGCGACCCGATCCGAGACGTGCTTCACGATCGACAGGTCGTGCGCGATGAAGAGGTAGGTCAGGTTGAGCTCCTCCTGGAGGTCCTCCAGCAGGTTGATGATCTGCGCCTGGATCGAGACGTCGAGCGCCGACACGGGCTCGTCGCACACGATCAGCTTCGGCTTCAGCGCGAGCGCGCGCGCGACGCCGATCCGCTGACGTTGCCCGCCGGAGAACGCGTGCGGGAAACGGTTGTAGTGCTCGGGGTTCAGGCCGACGAGCTCCATCAGCTGTTGGACCTCGCCCTTGATCTTGTCCTTCGGCAGCGTCTTGTGGATGCGGAACGGCTCCGAGATGATCGTGCCGACGGTCTTTCGCGGGTCGAGCGACGCGAACGGGTCCTGGAAGATCATCTGCAGGTTGCGCCGGAGCTCCCGGAGCTCCTTTCCCTTCAGGTCGGAGATGTCCTGGCCCTCGAAGTAGAGCTTCCCCTCCGTGGGCTTGAACAGGCGCATGACGACGCGCGCGAGCGTCGATTTCCCGCAGCCGGTCTCTCCGACCAGGCCGAGCGTTTCGCCCGGATAGATCTCCAGGTCGACGTCGTCGACCGCGTGGACGTTTCCGACGTGCTTCTGGAAGATGATGCCGCGCGTGATCGGGAAGTACTTCTTGATGCCCTCCAGCCGGACGAGCGGCTCGCGGGCCTTCGCATCGATCTGCGGCTGACGCTCGTCGACGGTGACGCTCACGCGTGAGCCGCCAGCTGCTCGTGGAAGATCCGCTCCTTCTCCGCGAGCGTCAGATGGCACGCCGACGCGTGGTGCCCATCGGAGGGCAGGAGCGGCGGAACCTCCTTCGGGCAGATGTCCATGACGTACGGGCACCTGGGGTTGAACGGACACCCTGGCGGCACGTAGATCAGCGACGGCGGAAGGCCGCGGATCGGGTGGAGCCGCTCTCGGCGGTCCTGGTCGAGCCTGGAGATCGATCCGAGCAGCCCCCACGTGTACGGATGGTGGGCGTTGTAGTAGATGTCCTCGCGCTCTCCGTACTCGGCGATCCGGCCGGCGTACATCACGATGATGTTGTCGCAGTGCTCCGCGACCACGCCGAGGTCGTGTGTGACGATCACGACCGAGGCGTTGAACTCGTCCTTCACCTTGTCGATCAGGTCGAGGATCTGCGCCTGCACCGTCACGTCGAGAGCCGTCGTCGGCTCGTCCGCGATCAGAAGGTCGGGGTTCAACGCGAGCGCCATCGCGATCATCGCGCGCTGACGCATGCCGCCGGAGAACTCGTGCGGATACTGCTTCGCGCGCTCACGCGGCTTCGGGATGCCGACGAGATCCAGCAGCGCGATCGACTCCTCGAGCGCCTCCTTCTTGGAGACCTTGCGGTGCTGCGTGAACATCTCCGCGATCTGATAGCCGACCTTGATCACGGGGTTCAGCGCCGTCAGCGGATCCTGGAAGATCATCGCGATCTCCTCGCCCTGGATCGCGCGCATCTCGTCGGCGGGGAGCTTCAGGAGGTCCTGCCCCTTGAAGATCACCTCGCCCGTGATCTGCGCGTAGTCCCGCGAGATGAGTCCCATCACCGTGAGGAACGAGACGCTCTTCCCGGAGCCAGACTCCCCCACGACCCCGAGCGTCTCTCCACGGGCGACGGAGAACGAGACGCCGTCCACGGCCTTGACCAGGCCGTCTTCGGTCGGGAAGCTCACGTGCAGGTCATTGACCTCGAGGAGCTGCTCGGGCACGGGTCTCCTCCCCTTAGACCTTCGCGCCCTGCTGCTGCGGGTCGAGCGCGTCGCGCAGGCCGTCTCCGAGGAAGTTCACGCACAGCACGACGACGAGGATCGCGAGGCCCGGGAACCACACCAGCCACGGCGCGACGAGCATCTGGCTCTGCGCGGCATCGAGGAGGTTCCCCCACGTCGGCGTCGGCGGCTGGATCCCGAAGCCGAGGAAGGACAGCACGGACTCGGTGAGGATCGCGGCGGCGACGGAGAGCGTCACGTTCACGATGATCGGTCCCATCGCGTTCGGGATCAGGTTCGACGTGATGATCCGGCGATCGGAGGAACCCGACGCCCGGGCAGCCTCGACGAACTCCTTCTCCTTCAGGGAGAGGAAGACACCTCGGACGATGCGCGCGTCCGGCATCCAGAAGAAAAGCGATAAGACGAGGACGATATCGAAGATGCTTCCTCCGAGCACGGTCGAGCCGATGATGAGGATCACCAGGAACGGGAACGACAGGAACAGGTCGGTGACGCGCATCAGAAGGTTGTCGAGCCGGCCGCCGTAGTAGCCCGCGAGCGAGCCGACCAACGTCCCGATGAACGCGGCGGAGAGCGCCACGCAGACCCCCACGGCCAGGGAGACGCGGCCGCCGTAGAGCACCCGCGTGAACTCGTCGCGGCCGAGCTCGTCGGTTCCGAACCAGTGCGCCGCGCTCGGGCCCTGTCGGAGCGCCTCGAAGTTCTGCTCCGCGTAGCCGTACTTCGTGAGCAACCCCGCGAAGATCACCGCGAGGCTGATCAGGATCAGCAACACCAAGCTCACCATGGCGGGCTTGTGACGGCGGAAACGTCTCCACGCCAGCTGTCGCTGAGTGAGGCTCTGGGTGGTCGGTTCCGCGACCGCGTCGTCGGGCGGGATCGGGGTGCGGGGTGGCGCCTCGACCGCCGCCGCTTCCATGCGACCGGGCGCGGGCGGACGCTCGGGGACGCCGCTCTGGAGATCCTCACGCATAGCGGATCCTCGGGTCCAGGAAGGCGTACAGGATGTCCGCCACGAGGTTGAACAAGATCACGAACGTCACGGTGACCATCAGCCACGGCAAGATGATCATGTAATCGCCGGCGTTCATCGCGTCGATGAAGAGGCTCCCCATCCCCGGCCAGGCGAAGATCGTCTCCGTGATGATGAGGCCGCCCGCGATCGTTCCCACGTCGAGGGCCACCTGGGTCGTGATCGGGATCAGTGCGTTGCGCATCGCGTGCCGCACGACGACGCGACGCTCCCGAAGCCCCTTCGAGCGAGCCGTACGGAGGAAGTCACTCTGGAGCACCTCCAGCATGCTCGCGCGCATGTAGCGGCTGTACACCGCGATCACCTGGACGGACACCACGAGGACCGGCAAGAAGAGATGCCGGAGGCGGTCGAGGAGGTTGAATCCCTCCGCGCCGGGCGCGGTCATGCCGGCCGTGAAGAAGATCGGCTCACTGAGATGGAACCACCGCGTCATGTAGACACCGAAGAACAGCTGCACGATCAGCGCGAACCAGAACACCGGCATCGACAGGCCGAGGAACGCACCGCCCGTCGCGATGTAGTCGAAGGTCGAGTACTGCTTCAGCGAGGAGTACAGGCCGATCCCGACGCCGACCGCGAGGGAGACGACGGTCGCCGTGATCCCGAGCACGGCCGAGTTCCACAACGCCGACTGGATCTGCGGGAAGACCGCGGTCCCGGACGCGAGCGATGTGCCCCAGTCGCCGGTGAGGAAGTTTCCGAGCCACGTCATGTACTGCTGGAACCCGGACTTGTCGAGCCCGAGCGCATCGCGGACACGAGCGATGTCCGCGGGCCGGACCCGGGGGTTCAATCTCGCGGCCGCGAGCGGGTCTGCGGTCGCGTGGACGACGATGAATACGAGGACGCTCGAGATCAGCAACACCGGGATCGCGTAGAGCAGTCTCCTCAGGATGTAGCGACCCATCTCACTCCCGGTGTTTCGCCTCGGCCATTCTCAGTATAGGGACGCCCTGTGGAACGAAGGGTGGGCACCCGCTCGGGGCACCCACCCTTTCCCGCATCTCCAGCTCCTGACCGGTCGTTCAGCTCTAGCTGCTGCTCCCGACCGTGTACCACTCGTTCATGTTGTAGAAGAGCCCGTAGCCGTGCTGGTTGTAGAGCCCGATGGGGCCGGCGATCTTGTCCGTCCGCCACGCGCTCACGTCCGGAAGGACGTACATCGGGATCCCGGAGAAGTTCTGGGCGAGCAACGCCCCGATCTGGTGGATCTCGTCGAGCCGCTTCTGCACGTTGAGCTCAGCATCGCTCGCGTGCATCAGCTTGTCGGCGTCGGGGATGCAGATGTGGTCCTGGTTCTGGCCGCTGTAGCCGTTCTCGGCCGTCGGCTGCTGGTCGCACGCGAACAGCGTCGTGACGGTCGGATCCGGCGAGCCGCCCAAGGCGTACTCCGTCAGCTGGAAATCACCCTTGGGCAGGTTGTTGCTGAACAGCGCCGTCGGGTCGATGAATTTGACGTCCAGGTTGATCCCGGCCGCCTTGTACTTCTCCTTCAGCAGTGCGGCGGTGTCGGCGCGGCGGTCGTTCCCGGCCGTCGACATGTAGGACACCGTCAGGTCCTGGCCGTTCTTCTGGCAGAACCCGCCGCTCGCGACGCCCGAGCAGTCGTATCCGTCGGACTCGAGGATCTGCATCGCCTTGTCCGGCTGATAGGTGAACTGCTGGAAGTCGGGATTGCACTGCTCCGGCAGGTACCACCCGAAGCAGTTCAGGACGGTCGCCTGCGGGTTGTTGAGCTTGATGATGACGTTGACGACGCTCTCCCGGTCGGTGGCATAGAGCATCGCCTCTCGCACCTTCGGATCCTTGAACAGCGGATCGTCCTCGTTCATATGGAGCGCTTCCCAGTAGTTGCTGCCGCCGCCGACCGACTTCACGCTCGGATTCGACGAGAACTGCTGGAGGAGGCTGACGTTGCTCGGCTGCGGGAAGATCGCGGAGACCTCACCGTCGAGGATCGAGTTGATCTCGGTGCTCTGGTTCTGCCGGCGGACGAAGGTCACCTGGTCCATCAATGCCTTGTCGCCCCAGTACTTCGGGTTGCGGACGAGGACGGCCTGCGATTTGTCCCAGGACTTCAGGATCCAGGGACCGCCGGAGAACGGCACGTCCGTCGCCATGTCCTTCGAGAGATCGGGCTTGTCGGGGTTCGCGTCCGGGAACGCCTTCTTCTCGATGACGTAGCCGAGCAACCCGCCGAAGAGGTCCGGCCAGTCCACGTAGACGGTCTTGAAATGGATGACCGCGGTGTTCGGGTCGCTGGTGTCGATACTCGTGATCTGGTCGTAGCCGGAAGTCGAGATCGTGCCCGTCGTGTTGAGGATAGCCTTCCACGTGAAGTCGACGTCCTCGGAGGTGATCGGCGAGCCGTCGGCCCACACGGCGTCGGGGTTCATGTGGTACGTGAGCTCCATCCCCTTGCCGACCTGCTTGACGCCGCCGTTGTCGATCGACGGCGCGGAGGTGAGGAGCGGCGACGCTTCGAACTTGTTGTCGACCGACATCCGCATCATCTGCGGCATGACGTGCTCCTGGACCGTGTAGAAGTACCAGGACGCGAACGAGCAGGACGTGATCGGGTTCAGGCACTGCGGCCACTGCTCGGCTCCGAACACCGCCGACCCGCCCGTGTGCGGCTGACCGGTCGATCCGGAGTTGTTGCTGCTCGTGCTACTGCTCGAGCACGCGACCGTAACCATCGTGAGCACCACGGCGACGCCGAGTACCCGTGCTGCGAACCTTCCGCGCATCCCGGTCCCCCTCTCCCAGTCTCCCGGAGGCCAACAATACCCGTGGCCTATTCCACGGGCAACGGTTCGTACATGTCCCTTGCGCCCCGTTGTACGCAACCGTGGGTCGCAGCGGTTTGAGGGCAACAGGCGTGTGGTTCCCGCGTCAGGGCCGGATGAAGTCGATCAGGCCGGGAACGATCTCCACCCCGGCGAGGGAACCGAGCGCGCCGGCCTCGACCGCACGCTCCCCGAACGTGCTCACGGAGTCGGATGCGACGCCTGGCCCAGACACGAGGAGCGGCACGGGCTGGTCCGTATGGGCCATGCGCAAACAGCTCGTGGAGTGGTCCGCGGTGACCGCGAGCACCGTCCTGGAGAGGTCCACCTGGCGCAACACCTCCGAGAAGAACGCTCGGTCGATCGTCTCGATGACATCACGCTTCTCCTCCGCCCGCCCGTCGTGCGCCGGAACGTCCGGCCCCTTGATGTGGACATAGAGGGCGTCGAAGCCCTCCAGAGCGTCCGCCGCGAGGGCAGCCCATCGCGCGTAGTCCTCGTCCTCGAGCAGACGTGGTGCGTCGACGGGCTCCATGCCGAGGAGCATCGCGATGCCGCGCTCGACCGGCATCTCGACGAAGCAACCCCACGACGGGCCGAAGCGCTCCTTGATCGGCTGCAGGTTCGGAACGTGATCGCCTCCGTCACGCGTGAGGATCAGGTTGCCGGGAAGCTTGCCGTCCGCGACGCGTTTGCGGTTGACCTGCGAGGCATCGAGCACCTTGTTCGACTCCTCGACGAACGTGTTCGTGAGCTCCGCCGCGCGGCGCGCGGCGTCGGAGTCCTCGAGCGGCTCCGCCCTCGCGACGACGGGCTCGAAGTCTTCGAGCGCGACGCCGAGCGTTCCCTCCCTCCGGTACGCCGGGTCCGTGTTGGTGACCTTTCCCGAGAGCGCGCCCTCGTCGGAGCGGATCGTGAGAACGCCTCGATGCTCCACGGTGGCACCCAGCTCGAACGTCGCGCCGGGAAGCGTCAGGCGCCGGTTCACCTCGTCGGCCAGCGCCTGGGCTTCGATAGAGCTGAGGTTGCGCCCGACGCGGCGGTCGACGATCTCTGGCCACTCCGTCGTCGCGAAGTTCACGCGATACGCGAGGTCGCCGTCGCGGAACTCCATCCCGCACCCGACCGCCTCGACGACGCCGCGGCCCGGATGCTCCTCCTTGGGGTCGTAGCCGAGGATAGCGAACACCGCGATGTCGGATTCGGGCGCGATGCCGGGCCCGACAGTGACGACGTTGCCGGTGCGGCCGCGCTCCGCGAGCGAATCGAGGGCCGGCGTCCGTGCGGCCTCGAGCGGCGTGCGACCGCCGAGCTCCGGAATCGGATCGTCTCCGAGGCCGTCGAGGCAGACGTAGAGCAGGCGGTTCGCCATCAGCGGTACTTGACGATGAGCGCGAAGTCCTCGGGGTCGAGGCTCGCACCGCCCACCAGGGCGCCGTCGATCTCGGGATGCGCCATGAAGTCGCGGATGTTTCCCGGCTTCACGCTCCCCCCGTACTGGATCCGAACGCCGGAGGCCGCGTCGGCGGAGATGAGCTCGCCGAGCGTCCCGCGGATCAGCGTGGCGACCTCGCCCGCGTCGGTCGGCTCCGCGTTGCGTCCTGTGCCGATCGCCCAGATCGGCTCGTACGCGATGACCAGCGACTCGGGGTCCTCGAGCGCGCTTCCCTGGAGCGCGGCTCGCAGCTGCCCCGTCACCTTCCGCTCGGTTCCGCCCGCCTCGCGTTCGTCGAGCGACTCCCCAACGCACAGGATCGGGCGCATCTCGGCGGCGAGAACCGCGCGCAACTTCTTCGCCACCATCTCATCGGTCTCTCCGAAGAGCTGTCGCCGTTCCGAATGGCCGACGATCACGTACGCGCACTTGAGGGCCGAGAGCATCGGCGGCGAGACCTCGCCGGTGAACGCGCCTTCGTTGTCCCAATGCACGTTCTGCGCGCCGAGCCGGAACGAGAGTCGGTCGCTGTCGATCAGCGTCTGGATCGGCCGGAGCGAGGTGAACGGAGGACAGATCACCACCTCCACCCGCTCGGTGTCGTCCGCGTCGACGAGGTAGGAGAGCTTCTGCACGTCGCGGATCGCCTCGAGATGCGTCTTGTGCATCTTCCAGTTCGCCGCGATCACGGGTTTGCGGGTCATCTCAACGCTCCTCCAGGACCTCGATGCCGGGAAGCGTCTTGCCCTCCAAGAACTCGAGCGATGCGCCGCCGCCGGTCGAGAGGTGGTCGAACGAGTCCTCGAGCCCGAGCCGCTTCACCGCGAGGAGACTGTCGCCTCCGCCGACGACGGAGAACGCCTTCGCGCCCGCGATCGCGGTCGCGACGCCGCGCGTGCCGGCGGAGAACGGCTCCAGCTCGAAGACGCCCATCGGGCCGTTCCACAGGATCGTGTGCGCGTCGGCGATGCTGCGCGCGAACTCCTCGACCGTGCGAGGACCGATGTCGAGGCCTTTGCGACCGCTCGGGATCGCATCCGCGGGCACGGTGGAGCGCTCCGCCTCCACGGAGACGTCGGTGGCGGCGATGACGTCCTCCGGCAGCTGGACGAGAACGCCTCGTCCCTCCGCCTGCTTTCGCGCGCGGCGGACGTCGTCGAAGCGGTCGGGCTCCACCATGCTGTCGCCGATCTGTCCCCCATCGGCCGCGATCAGCGTGAACGCCATCGCGCCGCCGACGAGGAGCGCGTCGGCCCGTTCGGAAAGAGCCGAGATCGCGCCGAGCTTGTCGGAGATCTTCGCGCCTCCGAGGATCGCGACGTACGGCTTGTCCGGATGCTCGAGGAGCCTCGAGAGCACCTCGACCTCTTTCTGGAGCAGGCGGCCCGCGACCGCAGGGCGTCCGCTCGCGATCATCAGCTCCGGGAACGCCGAGACGCTCGCGTGGGCACGGTGGACGGCGCCGAAGGCGTCATCGACGTAAGCGTCCGCGAATCCCGCGAGGTCGCCCGCGAAGGAGGTGTCGTTCGCCTCCTCCCGAGCGTCGAACCGGAGGTTGTCGAGCAGCACGACCGGCGCTCTGGCGTCCTCGATCTGCTTCGAGGCCGCATCGGCCGAGAGCGTTCCCGGGAAGGCGACCGGCTCGACGTCCTCCTCGAGGAGCTCGCGGAGCTGCGCCGCAACCGGCTCCATGCGGAGCTCCTCCTTGACCTTGCCCTTCGGCCGGCCGAGATGGGAGGCGATCACGACCTTCGCCTCGCGGGCGAGCAGCTCCCGGATCGTCGGGAGCGTTGCCCGGATCCGCGCGTCGTCCGCAACCTTTGCGCCCTCGAGCGGGACGTTGAAGTCGGCGCGCAGGAAGACGGTCTTCTCGGCGACGTCGCCGAGATCGTCGAGGGTCCGGAGCCTCACAGGCTGCCGGCGAGGAGCTCGACCAGGTCGAGCAGGCGGTTCGAGTACCCCCACTCGTTGTCGTACCAACCGAGCACCTTGACGAAGTTCCCGATCGCCATCGTGGAGAGCGAGTCGAAGGTGCAGGAGGCCGAGCTCCCGACGATATCGCTCGAAACGATGGGGTCCTCGGTGTAGACGAGCTTGCCGCGCAGACGATCGGTCTCCGACGCCGCACGGAAGGCCTCGTTGACCTCGTCCACGCTCGTGTCCCGGTTGAGGATGCAGACGAGGTCCGTGATGGAACCGTCGGGAACGGGGACGCGCATCGCGACCCCGTCCATCTTTCCCTTCAGCTGCGGGAGCGCGAGAGAGGTCGCCTTCGCGGCGCCCGTGGAGGCCGGAACGATGTTGATCGCGGCCGCTCGCGCGCGGCGGAGGTCCTTGTGCGGCAGGTCGAGCAGGTTCTGGTCGTTCGTGTACGCGTGCACGGTCGTCATGAGGGCGCGGTCGATCCCGAAGCTCTCCTCCAGAACGGCGGCCATCGGAACCACGCAGTTCGTCGTACAGGACGCGTTGGAGACGACGTTGTGCGTCGCCGGGTCGTACTTGTCGTCGTTGACCCCCATCACGATCGTGATGTCCTCTCCCTTGGCGGGAGCGCTGATGACGACCTTCTGGGCGCCGGCTTCGATGTGGGCTTCGGCCTTCTCCCGGTCGGTGAAGAGGCCGGTGGACTCGACGACGATCTGCGCGCCGAGCTCTTTCCACGGGAGGTCGGCCGGGTTCCGTTCGGCGGTCACACGGAGGTCGTCTCCATCGACCGAGAGGCCCTGATCGGTGACCTTGACCTCGCCGTCGAGCCTCCCAAGGACGGAGTCGTACTTCAGCAGGTGCGCGAGGGTCTCGGAGTCGGTGATGTCGTTGACGGCGACGAAGTCGATGTCTGCTCCTCGCTTCTTCGCCGCCCGGAAGAAGTTGCGTCCGATGCGGCCGAAGCCGTTGACGCCGACCTTCACGGTCATGGAAGTCCTCCTGAGGATGGGCGGAAAGCCATCCTAGCCATTTCGGAGAGGCGCCCGGCTGCGCGGACGTTAAGCGGGCGGGCGGTATCTGTCCGGGCGGAACCTACGGCGGAGACGGTTTTGGATCGGGCCTCGGGGCCGGCGTGGGCTCTCCACCGCCGCCGGAACCTCCGGAACCTCCGGAACCTCCGCTGCCTCCCGAACCGCCACTGCCTCCGGATCCCCCGCTGCCTCCGGATCCCCCGCTGCCTCCGGACCCGCTACCGCCTCCGGAACCCCCGGAACTACCGCTGCCCCCCGAACCCGAACCGCCGGAACCGCCACTGCCGCCCGAGCTCCCTCCGGTGCCATGAGAGGAGCCCCCGCCACCTGATCCACCGGATGCCCCGCTTCCCGTAACGGACGGAGGAAGCGTCGTCGATGCAGCCGTCGGGCTCGGAGCGGGCGCAGGCGCCGGGTTGCCGCCTCCGCCGTTCCCTCCGGAGTTCCGGCGGTCGGCGGGCCGGGCCGCCTTCGTCGGCTTCGGGGGCTTCGGTTTGTCGGGCTTCGGCTCTTGCTGGTTCGACGGGGACGGAGTCGGCGACGGAGCCGCCGTCGTCGTGGTCGGGCGGAAGGACTCCGCCTTGCTCTCGTCTTTCGTTCCATGCGTGCCGACGTAGGCGAACGTCGCGAACGCTCCGGCGACAACCACCGCAGCGACTCCGCCGACCCAGCGCTCTCGCTCTCGCCCGGGCGGCTTCGCGACCTTGGAGTTCCGGAGCTGAGCACGGACCTCGCGACCCTCGCGCCTCCGTTGGAAGAAGCCCGGTCCGGCGGCGAGGCGTTCTCTTCGCGTCGCGCCGACGTGCCGGCGGCTCTGGAGCCGCTCGCGCAGACCCGGCCGCGGGGCCCGGTGTCCCCTGGCGGCGCGTTGCGACTTCCTCGCGGCGCGCGCGGCGCTCCGCATCTCCCGGCGGATCTGCTTGCGCGCGGATCGCGGTGGCTTGGGCGGACGACGGCGTGCCATCAGCGGCGCTCCAGGTCGCGGTGCTCGATGGAGACGGCGAGGTTCCTGCTCGTGAAGAACCGCGCGAGCTCGTCGACAACGACGACGGAGCGATGACGACCACCGGTACAACCGACCGCGACCGTCAGATACGCCTTCCCCTCGGCGACGTACCCCGGAACGATGTATCCGAGCAGCGAGCGCAGGCGCCGCATGAACTCACGATACATCCGCTGCTCACGCACATAGTGGATCACGCGGTCGTCGCTTCCCGGAAGCGGGCGCAGATCGTCGACCCAGTGCGGGTTCGGCAAGAACCGGACGTCCAGGACGAGGTCGGCGTCGCGCGGCGCGCCGTACTTGAAGCCGAACGAGACGAGGGAGATCTGCAGCGCCTCCTCCGGCGGGGTCTCCGAGAACGCATCGCGGATCCGCTCGCGCAGATCGTGCGGCGTCAGGTTCGACGTGTCCAGGACGAGGTCCGCGTCGCCGCGGAGGCTCTCCATCATCAGGCGCTCCTTGCGGATGCCCTCCACGACGCGGTCCGCAGGCGCGAGCGGATGACGCCGTCGCGTCGACGTGTACCGGTTGACGAGATCGCCGTCCGACGCCTCCAGGTACAGGATGCGGTACGGGATGTGGAGCTCCTTCAGCTCCGCGAGCGCCTTGGAGAGCTCGGTGAAGAAGACGCCGCCGCGAACGTCGACGACGATCGCGACGCGGCCGGGACCGCCCGGGCGCGCGGCGAGCTCGGCCATCTTCGACAGCAGCGCCGGCGGAAGGTTGTCGACGACGAAGAACCCGAGGTCCTCGAGGCAGCGAGCGGCTTCGGAGCGGCCCGCGCCCGAGAGACCGGTGATCATCGTCACGCCCGGGCTCTCGGCGCGCGGCTTCATCGGCGTGACGTTGCTCCGCGACTTGTCGTTCTCCGGTTTCGCCGTCGCCTCGGACATCAGGCGCTCACCTGCCGTTGCGCGCCGACGGCCTCGTGCAGGTGCTCGTAGACGGTTCGGGCGAGATCGGGACCGATGCCCGGCGCCCGGGCGATCTCCTCCACCTCCGCGCGCTGCAGCCGCGCGAGGGATCCGAACCGCTTGAGGAGCGTCTTCTTCCGCGTCGCGCCGATGCCCGGGATGTCGTCGAGCGGCGAGGCGAGCGCGCGCTTCTCCCGTTTCCGGCGGTGGTAGTCGACCGCGAAGCGGTGCGCCTCGTCGCGGAGGTGCTGCAGGACGAAGAGCGCCTCCGAGGAACGCGCGATGCGCAGCGGCACGGGGTTGTCGGGGAAGTAGACCTCTTCGAGACGCTTCGCCAGGCCGATCGCGGGCACCTCCGCGCCGCTCTCCTCGATCACCCGAACCGCCGCGCCGAGCTGGCCCCGTCCGCCGTCGATCACGATCAGCGACGGCGGATACGAGAACCGTCTCGGCCTGCCGGAGTCGTTCGTGCGGCTCTCCTCGGCGCGGATGCGCGCGAACCGGCGGGCGAGCATCTCTTCCATGCTTGCGAAATCGTCCTGCCCGGGCACGCCCTTGATCTCGAATCGACGGTAATCGGAGCGCTTCGGGAGCCCGTCCTCGAACACCACCATCGAGCCCACCTTGTCGGTCGGACCGAGGTTCGAGATGTCGTACGCCTCGATCCGGAGCGGCGCCTGCGGCAGACCGAGGACCGTGCCGAGCTCGCTCAGCGCCCTCGACCGCGCCCCGAAGTCGGAGGCGCGGCGGAGCTTGTGCCGCGCGAAGGCCTCCTTCGCGTTCTGCATCACGACCTCGAGCAGCCGGCGCTTCGCTCCGCGCTCGGGGACGGCGAAACTGATCCGGCCCTCGCGCCGATCGGAGAGCCACCGCTGAAGGAGCTCCGTCTCCGCCGGCATCTCCGGGAGGAGCACTCGCGGCGGGATGTCGTCGCGCTCCATGTAGAGCTCCCGCACGAAGGACTCGAGGAGCTGCGGACGGTCGAGCTCCTCGACGCGATCCACCACCCACCCCTTGCGTCCGAGCACCCGCCCGCGGCGGACGAAGAAGACCTGGAGGGCCGCCTCGAGCTCGTCCTCCGCGAGGCCGATCACGTCGAGGTCCTCCTCCTGGGTGAGGACCATCTCCTGCGTCTCCATCGCGCGGCGCGCGGCGGCGAGCTGATCGCGAAGCTTCGCGGCGCGCTCGTACTCCGTTCGCTCCGACGTCTCCCGCATCTCTCGCTCCAGGCGCTGGAGCACCGGTCGGTGATTGCCGCCGAGGAACTCGGCCATGGAGTCGACGTCGGCGCGGTAGCTCTCCTCCGTGACGCCGGTCACCGCCGGAACGCACGGCCCCGAGCAACGGCCGATGTCGTAATAGAGGCACGGCCGTCCCGCCCTGGCGCGCTGGTCGAAGAAGGCGTTCGTGCAGGTCCGCACCGGAAAGACCCTGGTGAGCGCGTCGAGCGTCTCCCGGATCGCGTAGGCGTGGCCGTACGGGCCGAAGTACCGGACGCCCTTGCGCTTCGTGCCGCGGAGGACCTGCGCGCGCGGCCACGTCTCCCCCACCGTCAGCGCCAGGAACGGATAGGACTTGTCGTCCTTGTACCGGACGTTGAACCGCGGCCGGTGCGACTTGATGAGGTTGTACTCGAGCATCAAGGCGTCGACCTCGCCCGTGGCGACGATCCACTCCACGGAGCGGGCGGCCGCCATCATCGCCGCGGTCCGAGGGTGCAGCGGCTTGGACCAGTACGACGCCAGGCGCTTGCGGAGGGAACCGGCCTTGCCGACGTAGACGACACGCCCGTCCCCGTCTCGGAAGAGGTAGGCGCCCGGCTCGTCGGGGATGCTCGACGTCTCGGGACGGATGAAGCTCACGGAATCCATTGTAGGAGGCGCCTCCCGGCGCTCCTGCCAGGATCGGCTATTTCGAGACTACGAAGGTCCCGAACATCGCCGTCGGGTGCAGGTCACACTGGAAGTAATAGCTCCCCGGAGCGAATCCCGAGCCGGAGTACTTCGTGACCGTGGAGCCCTGGGCGAGATCGTTGAAGCCGTAGAGCAGCGCGTCCTTCGGGGTCAGTGAGTTCGAGTCCGGATAGACCGAGAAGTCGTGAGGGAACGGATCCTTGTTGTCGAACGACACCGTGAAGTTCGTCTTCGCCGGCACGGCGATGCATTGCTCGAGGAACGCCGTCCCCTGCGCGGTGAGCTTCGGACTCGTGGTCGGCTTCGGACAGTTGCTGGCGTTCGGCACCGTCGGAGACGGGCTGCCGGCGCCCGCGGCCGGGGTCGGGCTCGGCTTCGCGACCGCGACCGCTCCCTCCGTCGTCCCGTAGCTCCCGACTCGGAGATCCTGCGCCGCAGTGTCGTACCAGGCCACGTACGTCGTCTTTCCGTCCGGTGCGACCGCGATCGCCGGGGTTCCTCCCTCGATGGTTCCGTCCGTCGGGATCGGCTTGAACGATCCCTGCTGGCCCGAAGCGAGCGCGATGCCGATCCCCGGGTCCGCCCAGGCGATGTACTGCGTGCCGTCGTCGGAGATCGAGATGGAGGTCCCCAGAGCCAGGCCCCCGCCCGAGGAGGTGTAGTCGCCGACCTTCACCGGCGCGGCAACGGGGTTCTTCGCGCTGGCCGGGGCGGTCGCGTCGTGGATCTCCCCGCCGGTCGTGTAGTAGACGACGTGGGTTGTGCCGTCACCCTTCGCCGCCGCGGAGATGCCGAAGCCGCCGGCGCCGCGCTCCAGGTCGACCGTCGTCCAGCGGTTGCCCGATTCCACCGCCGCCATCGGGCTGTTGGAGGAGTAGTCGGTGAAGGCGACCACCGGAGTGTCCTTGTCGCCGATCGCGACCGCGGTCCTGGAGGGCGGACAGTTCGTGCAGCTTCCGCTCTTTCCGATCCGGGTGATGTCCCAGCGCGACCCCTTCTGCGTCGCGACGTACGCGTTCTGGCCGGAGTAATAGGCGACCCACGGCGTCCCGGAAGAGTCGAGGGCGATGGAGGGTCCCGCGATCGAACCCGTGTCCACCTGCTTCGGCTGGAAGTCGCCGGCCGTGTTGTCCGCGTACCAGAGGCCCTTGGTCGTGCTCCAGACGACGTGGAGCTTGTCCGAGGAGTCGTACGCGATGCCGGTTCCCGTCGCGTCCTCGGCCGTCAGGTCCTTCACGTCGTCCTCGACCTTCCCTCGTGTCCAGACCCCGTTGTCGTAGGTCGCGAGCAGGACCGCCGGGAGCGTCGGAGAGCCGATCGGGTGCGCGGGCGGAATCTCTCCCGGCGTCAGCTTCTGCGCGACTCCGAAGTAGGCGATCGCCGGGTTGTCGTTCGAGTCCAGCGAGATCGACGGGTCGATCCCGACGTTGTCGAGGTAGTCGACGACCTGTGGGACGAACTGCACGCCCGTGCTGGCCAGGTCGAGCTTCGGCTCTGGAGGCGCGGAGCAGGCGGCCGCGAACAGCCCGAGGGCGAGCGCGAGCGACACGACGAGCTTGGACGTTGTGCGAGGCACGACGTTCGCCATCCTAGCAATCACGCTGCCTGTAGGCCCGAAGGATCACGCGTCCTGGGAGACCGGTTCGCGCTCCAGCGGGAGGGAGCCCAGGACCTCGGCCAGGAAACGGCCCGTGTGCGAGGAGGGATTCGCCGCCACCTGCTCCGGAGAGCCGGTCGCGACGACCTCGCCTCCCGCGTCGCCTCCCTCCGGTCCGAGGTCGATCACCCAATCCGACGTCTTGATCACATCGAGGTTGTGCTCGATCACGAGGACGGTGTTCCCCGTCCCGACGAGGCGCTGGAGCACGGAGAGGAGCTTGCGGATGTCCTCGAAATGGAGTCCCGTCGTCGGCTCGTCCAGCACGTAGAGCGTGTTTCCCGTCGCGCGCTTCTGGAGCTCCGAGGAGAGCTTGATGCGCTGCGCCTCTCCTCCGGAGAGCGTCGGCGCCGGCTGCCCGAGCTTCACGTACCCAAGCCCGACGTCCGAGAGCGTCTGGAGGTGCCGAGCGATCGCGGGAATCGGACGGAAGAACTCGAGACCCTCGTCGACGCTCATCTCCAGGACGTCTGCGATCGATCGTCCCTTGTACTTCACCTCGAGCGTCTCCCGGTTGTAGCGCCTGCCCTTGCAGACCTCGCACGTCACGTAGACGTCGGGCAGGAAGTGCATCTCGATCTTGATCTGGCCGTCTCCGGCGCAGTTCTCGCATCGGCCGCCGCGGACGTTGAACGAGAACCTCCCGGGCGCGTACCCGCGGACGCGCGCCTCCGGAACCTGGGAGAAGAGCCGTCTCACGTGGTCGAAGACGCCCGTGTACGTCGCCGGGTTCGAACGCGGGGTGCGCCCGATCGGCGACTGGTCGATGTCGATGACCTTGTCGATCTCCTCCCAGCCGGTGATGCGGCGGTGCTTCCCGGGGAGGAACCGCGAGCGGTACACCTTCTGCATCAGCGCGCGGAGGAGCACCTCCTGCACCAAGGTGGATTTCCCGGACCCCGAGACTCCCGTGACGGAGACGAACAGCCCGAGCGGGATCGAGACGTCGATGTTCTTGAGGTTGTGCTCCCTCGCGCCGAGAATCTTCAGCCAGCGGTCACTCGGCGCGCGGCGCACCTCCGGCGTCGGGATGACGCGCCGCCCCGAAAGGAACTGTCCCGTCAGCGACGTCTCGTGCTCCAGGAGTCCCTTGAGATCGCCGTCGTAGATGATCTCTCCTCCCGCGGCTCCCGCGCCCGGTCCGACGTCGACGATGTGGTCGGCCGCGAGGATCGTCGCCTCGTCGTGCTCCACGACGACGAGCGTGTTGCCGAGGTCCCTCAGTCGCTCGAGCGTGTCGAGCAGCCGGCGGTTGTCGCGCTGATGGAGACCGATCGACGGCTCGTCGAGGATGTAGAGCACGCCGACGAGCCCGGAGCCGATCTGCGTCGCGAGACGGATGCGCTGCGCCTCTCCCCCGGCGAGCGTCCCCGCCGTGCGCGCGAGCGTCAGGTAATCGAGCCCGACGTCGACGAGGAATCCGAGACGCGAGCGGATCTCCTTCAGGAGCCGCTCCGCGATCATGTGCTCCCTCTCCGAGAGCTCGATGTTCTCCACGAACGTCAGCGTGTCCTTGATTGACCTGCTCGTGAGCTCGTGGATGTTCAGCCCGCCGACGGTCACGGCGAGGCTCTCCGCTCGGAGACGCGCTCCCTTGCACGTGCGGCAGGGGATCTCGCGCATGAACTGCTCGAGCTTCTCGCGCTGTGCGTCGGACTCGGTCTCGGCGTGCCGCCGCTCCAGTGCCGGGATCACGCCCTCGAACGTCGTGTAGTAGGAGCGCTGGCGCCCGTACCGGTTCCGGTAGCGGACGTGGATCTCCTCCTCCGAGCCGTAGAGGACGATCTGCTTGTTGGCTCGCGACAGCCTCTTCCACGGCACCCGCGTGGAGAAGCCGTGGGCGTCCGCGACGGCGTCCAGGACGCGGTACCAGTACTCGAGTCGCGTTCCGGCCCACGGCGCGATCGCGCCCTCGTCGATCGAGAGATCCGGATCCGGGATCACGAGCTCGGGGTCCACCTCGAGACGGGTGCCGAGGCCGTCGCAGGTCGGGCACGCGCCGTACGGGGAGTTGAACGAGAAGTTCCGCGGCGCGAGCTCGTCGAAGGAAAGGCCGCAGTAGGTGCACGCGAGCGACTGGGAGAACGTCTGGATCTCCTCGCCGTCGTCGGTCTGGACCGCGATCGCCGCGATCCCCTCCGCGAGCTGGAGCGCCGTCTCGATCGAGTCGGCAACCCGTCGCCTCAGGTCCGGCCGGGCGACAAGCCGGTCGACCACGACCTCGATCGTGTGCTTGTAGTTCCGCGGCAGCCGGATCTGCTCGGAGAGGTCGCGCACCTCGCCGTCGATGCGCGCGCGGACGTAGCCCTTCTTCGCGAGGTCGGCCAGGAGCTTCTCGTACTCCCCCTTCCGGCCCTGAACGATCGGGGCCAGGACCTGGAAACGGGTCCCCTCGGGAAGCTCGAGGACCTGGTCGACGATCTGCTCCGGGGTCTGGCGCCCGATCGGTCTTCCACAGTTCGTGCAGTGCGGATGCCCGACCCGCGCGTACAGCACGCGGAGGTAGTCGTAGATCTCCGTGATCGTCCCGACGGTCGACCGCGGGTTCCGGCTCGTTCCCTTCTGGTCGATCGAGATCGCCGGAGAGAGGCCTTCGATGAAATCCACGTCGGGCTTCTCCATCTGCCCGAGGAACTGCCGGGCGTAGGAGGAGAGCGACTCCACGTAGCGTCGCTGGCCCTCGGCGTAGATCGTGTCGAAGGCGAGCGAGCTCTTGCCGGAGCCGGAGATGCCCGTGAACACGATGAGCTGGTCGCGGGGAAGGTCCAGCGTGACGTTCTTGAGGTTGTGCTCACGGGCCCCGTGGATGACGAGACGATCGGTGCCCACGCGACCATTGTAGAGGCGGGCTGCGACGCGCCCTTCCGACGCGCGTAAGCCCGGCACGGCGTGGGAATAGCCCGCGTTGAGCCGCCCGCCCGACGATCGTCTCCCGGAGGTGACCCCAGATGGAGCTCCGACCCCGTGACCTGGTGAACCGCATCGGGAAGGTCAAGGCCCTCGACAAGGTCGCAGCGCCGATGTCGAACACCTACTGGAACCTGGTCAAACCCGGCCGCCTCAAGGACACCCTCTCCGGAACGTGGCTGGGACACGCACTCCACCCCGTCCTGACCGACATGGTGATCGGGAGCTGGACCAGCGCGTTCCTGCTCGATTTCCTCGGCGAGCGGGGGGAGGACGCGGCCGACGCGTTGATCGCCGTCGGGATCGTTTCCGCATTGCCAACCGCGCTGTCGGGGGTGAACGACTGGGCGGACACGACTGGCGACGCGCGGCGGTTGGGCGTCGTCCACGGCATCGGGAACGTCGTCGGCCTCGGCGCGTACTCCGCGTCCCTGGTCCTGCGGCGGACGGGGCGCCGTCGAGCGGGCGTCCTGGTTTCGGCGGTCGGAGGCGGCCTGCTGACCTTCACCGCATACCTCGGCGGACACCTCGTCTACGACTACGGGGTCGGCGTCGACCAGACGGCGTTCGAGCCTCGGGTCCGGAAGTGGAAGGCAGCGATCGGCGACGAGGAGCTGGCCGAGGGCACTCCGGTGGCCAGGGAGGTGGAGGGCGTCAAGGTGCTCCTCTACCGGAGCGGAGGGCGGATCTTCGCGTTGTCGAGCCGCTGCAACCACCTCGGAGGACCGCTGGAGCAGGGCAAGATCGAGAACGGCGTCGTCGAGTGTCCGTGGCACGCAAGCCACTTCCGGCTGGAGGACGGTCAGGTGCTGCAGGGACCGGCGCGCGTCCGGCAGCCGGTCTGGGAGACGCGGGTGAAGGACGGAGCGGTCGAGGTGCGTCGGGCCGGCTGAACCGAGGGTTCGTCGGAGGATCGATCCCGACCCCGTGACTCCCGACGGAGTGTCCAGTATTTGAGATGGGAGTCCAAAAAGTGGACACCCCGGCGGTGCGGTCCGCGCGGGTGCCGGCAGCCGAGTCCTGTTCTGCTCGCGAACTCCAGTTCCGACTCCTCCGTCGCCGATACCTTCAACGAGGTGTGGGTCCGGCGAGGAGTCTTCCTGATCGTTCCGCTGCTCATTGCGGCTGGTCTCGTGCTGGAGGCACCGGCCGCCTCGGCTGTGATCGAGCACGGCCCAACGGTCTGGAACGCTTCTCCGGCCGTCGACCGCGGCGCGACCTTCTTCGGAGAGCCCGAGCGCTTCAACCGCTATTACACCGACCCGAGCTGGACACCTCTCCGGACGGTCTTCGTCAGTCCGTCGGGCGGCGGGAGCGGCGCCACGCGCGGTGATCCGACGACCCCGCACGCCGCGATCGCGGACGTCCGGCCTGGCGATCTGATCCAGTTCGAGGCTGGCACCTACGTCGGGAGCGGCGGCAGCGACGCATCCCTCAACCTCGGGGCCCGCGACGACGGGACGTATCAGGAGCCGATCATCCTCCGCGCCGATCGCGGTCCGAACGGCGAGTACGACGTGGTGTTCAAGGATTGCGGGAGCCGCGCGTGCATCAACATGGAGTTCGCCGACTACGTCGCGGTGGACGGCTTCCGGTTCGTCTCCGGCGCGAAGGGCATCCGGTTCGCGGGCGACTCCTCCGCGCCGAACATCGGCGGCGTCGCCCTCGACAATCGCACGGATGGCATGGGAGACGACGGCATCTTCACCGGACGGAGCGACTGGCTCGTCGTCGAGGGCAATCACACGAGCGACTCCGTGGACGAACACGGCATCTACGTCTCCAACGGCGGCGACTTCGGGATCCTCCGCGGCAACGAATCCGACGGCAACAACGGGACCGGGGTACAGATCAACGCGGACCCGCATTTCGTGTGCGGCCACCGGCTCGACGCGAAGGCGTGCTGGGGATCGGCGAAGAACGGGCTCGGCAACGGGATCAGCGAGTTCTGGCTCGTGGAGGACAACTATTTCCACAACGACCAGGTCGGCATGAACCTCACGTCCGTCCGCAACTCCATCGTCCGGAACAACGCCGTCGTGTGGAACGACAACCACGGCGTCGCGATCTGGCAGGAGGTGAAGGCGAACGGCGGAACGGGAAGCGTCTCCCCCGATCAGATGGATCCCCGCTACGGCGGGAAGCACATGCGGATCGCCGACAACGTCTTCGCGCAGACGATCGGAACGAACTACGCGCTCTCGATCGTGTCGTGGGCAACGAAGGCGCAGGTCGTCAACAACGTCTTCGTCGGAAGCGGAGAGAACCATCCGTTGGTGAACCTCGACAGCAGCACCGCCGACGCGAGCTTCTCCGGCAACCTGTTCGCAGCGGCCGGGTCGATCGACGGCACGCGCGGTACCGGCGACACCGTGAAAGCGAACTTCGATCCGGGTTGGTTCCAGCAGTGGGACGCGTCGGGTGCGTCTCCGTTCGCGGATCTCGCACCCGCTGACGTCGCCGGCAGCCCCGTCGTCTCCGCGGCGCCGTTCACCTCGCTCGCGCCGGAGGACGCCTTCGGCAAGGCCCGGCCACTCACGACGGTCGACAGAGGACCGATCGAGGTCCCGGCGTAGCGGCTACGCGGCCGATTCCGGAAGGACGACGCGTCCCTCCCGAACGACGAGCAGGAGGTCCGCGAGCGCGTCGATCTCCTCGAACGGATCACGACGGAGTCCCACGAGATCGGCGGGCGCGCCCGGCTCCAGCGGTCCGCGCGCTATGGATGTGAGGATCGCCTCCATCTCCAACCCGGCTTCGCGCAGCAGCACGACCTCCCGAAGATCGATGCCCGGCGGGATCGCGCCGTTGCCGAGATCGGTCCCGTAGGAGACACGGCCTCCCGCCGCCACGAACCGGCGGAGGTTGCCGAGCGCGCGGCGGAGCTCCGGCGTGTCGCGCCCGTACGAGAGCATGTCCAGCGTCGAGACCACGCGCGTCGCCGACGCCATCTGTCCGATCACGGCGTCGGAGAGCTCGTGCGTCCACGGGCAGTGGGCGAACTCCGCGACGCCGGCGCCGAGGGCGCGCTCCACCTGTCCCGCGCCCTGGGCGTGGACGGTCACGGGCAGGTCCTTCTCCCCCGCCGCCGAGCAGATCGCTCCGAGCTCCGCGTCGGAGACCGTCGGTCCGGTCTCCGCGTTCAGCGACACCTTGATCGCGGTTGCGCCGCGGCCGGCCAGCTTCGAGACGGCCGACACCGCGTCGTCGGTATCCCGGAGCACAAGCGCGGTTCCGGTCGGGGCCCACGACTGCCCCTGCGGATAGCCGCCCGGCGCCGTCAGCATCGGTCCGGCCGCACGGATGAGCGGGCCGCGGAACGAGGGAAGCTCGGACGCCTCCGCGAGCGGGAAGATGTCCTCCGCCGGCCACGCGAGGTCGCGGACGGCCGTGACGCCTCCGTGGAGCACCTGCACCGGATCCGACAACCCGATGTGGACGTGCCGGTCCGCGTACGCGGGCATAAGGAACCCGTCGAGCTGGAGCTCCTCGTCGGCCGGCGGCGCTCCCCAGACCGAACCCGCGTAGACGACCTCCGCGCCGCTCGCGACGACCGCCGCCTCGCGCACCATCCCGCCCGGCCCGAGCCACGCCACGGGCGCGCGGATGGAGATCGTCGGGCTCAGGCGCGATCTCCGACGACGCCGGCGTCCTGGAGTGCCTTCCGCTCCTTGCGGAGGTCCACCACCTCGTCGCGGATGCGAGCCGCGTACTCGAAACGGAGATCGCGCGCGGCCTGGTGCATCTCCTCCTCGAGGGTCTGGATCAGCCGGTCGAGCTCCTCCTCGGGCATCTCCGGACGGTCGCGCTTCCGGCGGCGCTTCTCGGGCTGCGGCGCCTTTCCCATCACGTCGCTCGCCATCGTGAGCAGGATGTCGGAGACCTTCTTGCGGATCGACTGCGGATCGATGTCGTGCTCGCGGTTGTACGCCATCTGGATCTGCCGGCGGCGCTGAGTCTCGGAGATCGCGCGCCTCATCGAGTCGGTCACCTGATCGGCGTACATCAGCACCTTGCCGTCGACGTTGCGCGCCGCGCGGCCGATCGTCTGGATCAGCGAGGTGTCCGACCGGAGGAACCCTTCCTTGTCGGCGTCGAGGATCGCGACGAGGGACACCTCCGGGAGGTCGAGACCCTCCCGCAGCAGGTTGATGCCGACGAGGACGTCGAACTCTCCGAGCCGGAGGTCGCGAAGGATCTCGATCCGCTGGATCGTGTCCACCTCCGAGTGGAGATAGCGCACCCGGATCCCCATCTCCACGAGGTAGTCCGTGAGGTCCTCCGCCATCTTCTTCGTGAGGGTGGTCACGAGGACGCGCTGCTCGGCCTCCGCGCGTTTGCGGATCTCCTCCATGAGGTCGTCGACCTGGCCCTTCGTCGGGCGGATCTCCACCTCGGGATCGATCAGGCCGGTGGGACGCACGATCTGCTCGGCGACGCGCTTCGACACGCGCAGCTCGTACGCGCTCGGCGTCGCGGACATGAACACGACCTGGTTCACGCGCTCGGTGAACTCCTCGAAGCGGAGCGGCCGGTTGTCCATCGCGGACGGCAGACGGAAGCCGTAGTCGACCAGCGTTCCCTTCCGGCTCATGTCGCCCTCGTACATCCCGTTCAGCTGCGGGACCGTCACGTGCGACTCGTCGATCACCACGAGGTAGTCGTCGGGGAAGTAGTCGAGGAGCGTGTACGGCGCGGTGCCGGGCGCGCGTCCGTCGAGGTGGCGGGAATAGTTCTCGATGCCCGAGCAGAAGCCGACCTCACGGAGCATCTCCAGGTCGTAGGTGGTCCGCATCCGCAGGCGCTCCGCCTCCAGGAGCTTGCTCTTGGACTCGAGGAACGCGAGCCGCTCGTCGAGCTCGCGCTCGATCGAGGCGATCGCCATCTTCATCCGGTCCTTCGAGGTCACGTAGTGCGTGGCCGGGTAGATCGTGATCTCGGGGAGCTCCGCGATGATCTCTCCGGTCAGCGTGTCGAAGCTCGTGATGCGCTCGATCTCGTCGCCCCACCACTCGATCCGGACCGCGGTCTCCTCGTACGCGGGGAAGACCTCGATCGTGTCGCCCTGAACACGGAACTTTCCACGGACGAAGTTCACCTGGTTGCGGTCGTACTGGATGTCCACCAGCCGTTGGATCGCGAAGTCGCGGTCGGTCACGACGCCCTTGTGGACGCGCAGGATCTGCCCTTCGTACTCCTCCGGCGAACCCAAGCCGTAGATGCAGGAGACCGAGGCGACGATCAGGACGTCCTTGCGGGTCAGCAGGGCTGCCGTCGCGGAGTGCCGCAGACGCTCGATCTCGTCGTTGATCGAGGAGTCCTTCTCGATGTAGGTGTCGGTCTGCGGAACGTAGGCCTCGGGCTGGTAGTAGTCGTAATAGGAGACGAAGTACTCGACCGCGTTCTCGGGGAAGAACTCGCGGAACTCGTTCGCGAGCTGGGCTCCGAGCGACTTGTTCGGCGCGATCACGAGCGTGGGCTTCTGCACCTGCTCGATCACGTG
The DNA here is from genome assembly GCA_045805285.1 of Actinomycetota bacterium. Taxonomy (GTDB): domain Bacteria; phylum Actinomycetota; class UBA4738; order UBA4738; family JBJMLN01; genus JBJMLN01. Next base: position 26,856 of record JBJMLN010000032.1, read on the forward strand.
GGCGATCGTGAAAGTCTTTCCCGTCCCGGTGGCGCCGAGAAGGGTGAGGTAGTCCTCCCCCGCCAGGACGCCCTCCTTCAGCCGCTCGACGGCCTGCGGCTGGTCGCCGGAAGGCTGGTACTCGGACACGATCTTGAAGGAGGGCATGCCTCGATTCTAGGGGCGCCCGAGGACGTCGGCGTCTCCGATCCGCGGGCTGGGTAGAACCCCGGGATGCCCGTGCTCGGCTCCCTCTCCTCGGTCGCGGACTGGCTCGAGGGCGACGGCCTGCGGATCCTCGCGGTCGTGGTCGCGGCGGTCCTCGTCTCCTGGATCGGACGCGCGATCGTGAAGCGGAACCGCCGGCGCCTGGAGGAGTCCGCGTCGGCGGACGAGACCATCAGCCTCCAGCGCCTGACCACCGTCACGCGGGTGCTGGCCGACGCGGTAACCGTCGTGGTCTGGGCGATCGCGATCATCGTGATCCTCTCCCAGCTCAACGTGAACCTCGCGGCGGTGCTGACGACCGCGGGCATCGCGGGCCTCGCGCTTGCGTTCGCGGCCCAGAACCTTTTGCGAGACGTGATGTCCGGGTTCTTCATCGTGCTGGAGAACCAGTACGACGTCGGCGACCTCGTGGAGATCCACGTCGACGGAGAGAGCACGAGCGGCTGGGTCCGAGGCGTCACCTTCCGGAGCACGTCGTTGGAGATGGGCGACGGCCTCGTCGTCTTCGTGCCCAACGGGAACATCAAGTACGCCGTGAACCGATCGCGCGGCCGGGGGCACGTGTCCATCCGCGTCGACCTCCCGGACGGAGAGGACATCGAGCGCGTGCAGCGGGCCGTGGAGGAGGAGGTGAACTCGCTCCGGGAGGAGCGCGGCCTCACGAGGTCCTTCTTCGCCGGCCCGAACATCGAGCGCGTGCAGGAGGACGGCGCGGGCACGCTCCTCGTCCACGTCGAGACCCGGCCGGAGCGGAGCCACGAGCTGGAGGAGCTCCTCCGCTCGCGGATCGACCGGCGCGTCTCGCCGATCGCGCACGATGCGCGCGTGGTCGTGCCGGGGCACGATAGCCCGGCGGTTTGAACCGGTCGGCACGCCTGTGTCACCCTGTGGTCTGCCATCGAGAAGGGGGACCCCCATGACCCGGACGAGATGGATCGCATCCATCGCCCTGCCGCTCTCCTTGCTGCTCGCGCTCCCGGTGATCGCCGCCGCGGGAACGAGCACGGACACTCCGACCCGCCACTACTCCGGTACCACGGCTCAAGGACGCCCGATCGAGATCAAGGCCGTCGAAACCGCCGACGGCTGGGCCATCGCGAGGATCTCCCTTGCCTTCAAGATGCGGTGCGAGGACAGCTCTTCGAAGTTCTCGCGGGACACCACGCGCGTATTCGATCCCCCGATCGCCGTCGACGAGAAGCACCGCTTCGCGATCGACGACGTCAGCCTGACGGAGGCGCTCCACGTCCACGGGCGGCTCGGAGCGAACGCGGCGACGGGCACGCTGGAGTTCAACGTTCCGGCGTTCACGAACCAGGAGGACCTGCAGGTGTGCAGCTCCGGCGAGCGGTTGTGGACGGCATCGAAAGACGCGCAGACGTCGCCGACACCGAGCCCGTAGCTACGCTCGAACTCGATGGACGCGATGCTTTGCACCTCGAAGGAGCGCACGTTGAGCGCGAAAGGGGCCTCCGCCTCCGCCTGCCGGTGGTGGAACGCCGCCGCCCCCCGCCACACCTGCGGGAGCGACGGAGGTTCGGACCACGTCCTGAACCGTTTACGTCCTACAGCCGGCCCGCGTCGATGATGCGCTGAAGGAACTGCTGCGTGCGCGGATTTTCCGGCGCGCTGAAGATCCGCTCCGGCGGCCCTTCCTCGAGGATCACGCCGTCCTCGAGGAACGCTACCCGGTTGGCGATGTCGCGGGCGAAGCCCATCTCGTGCGTCGCGATCAGCATCGTCATGCCGGCCGCCGCGAGCTCTCGGATCACTTCGAGGACCTCCGCGACGAGCTCCGGATCGAGCGCGCTCGTGACCTCGTCGAGCAGCATCAGCGTCGGGCGCATCGCAAGGGCGCGGACGATCGCCACGCGTTGCTGCTGCCCACCGGAGAGTCGATCCGGGTAGTCGTCCCGCTTGTCCGCGAGCCCGAACCGGCGGAGGAGCTCCGTCGCTTGCTTCTCGGCGTCGGCCTTCGACGTTCCGAGGGCCTCCGTCGGCCCCAGGGTCACGTTCCGGAGGACCGTCATGTGCGGAAACAGGTTGAACGACTGGAACACGATGCCGACGCTCCTCCGGACCTCGTTGGCGTCGACGCGTTCGCCGGTGATCTCCTCGCCGTCGAGGAGGATCCGGCCGGCGTCGATCCCCTCCAGGAGGTTCACGCAGCGAAGGAGCGTCGACTTGCCCGACCCGGACGCGCCGATCAGGCAGATCACCTCGTGCGGGGCGACGGAAAGGTCGATGCCCTTCAACACGTGGTTGCCGTCGAAGGACTTGTGGACGCGATCGAGCCGGACCGCAGGCGTCGCGGAGCTCATACCGCCCCGGTCGCCGCCCGCCGCCGGCGGTCGCGGTCGATCAGATGGTCCGTCAACCGCGCGAGCGGGATAGTGAGCAACACGAACATGAACGCCACGAGGACGAGGCTCGAGAAGTTGAAGGTTACGGAGGAGTAGATGTTCGCGGCACGGACCGCCTCCCCGACCCCGATCGTCGCAAGGAGAGCTGTGTCCTTCTGGAGGCTCACGAAATCGTTGAGGAGTGGCGGGATGACCCGTCGGATCGCCTGAGGGAGCACCACGAAGCGGTTCGCCTTCCATCGCGAGAGCCCGAGGGAACGCGCGGCCGCCACCTGGCTCGGATGCACGGATTCGATGCCCGCTCGATAGACCTCCGAGACATAGGCCGAGTACGAGACCACCAACGCGGCGACCCCGTAGACGAACGCCGACTGATCGGACAACCCCTTGATCTGCAGCGCCGGCAGCCCGAAGTCGAACAGGAAGAACAGCAGCAGCAGAGGGACTCCTCGGAAGAAGTCGACGTAGGCGATCGCGAGGATCCGGAAAGGGAACATGACCGGACCTGGCGACTGACGGATCAGGGCCAAGACGAGAGCGAAGATCAAGATCAGTACTTCCGCCATCGTGAACGCTGCGACGTTCACGAAGAAGGCCTTCCAGACGGCGGGGATGCCCTCCGATGGGTCGCCGAAGAACGACGTCCTCATGGCGTCGAGATTGAAGAACGTCTCGCGGACGGCCTTGCTCCCCGGAGCGAGCAGGATGATCGCGATCAACAGCCCGAAGAACACGATGGTGCTCGCCGTGGAGATCAGGAACCCGCGGTCGCCGAGGAGCCTGCTGCCGCCGCGATGCGTGGGAACGGGCGGGCCGCCCGGCCCTTCCGGCTCGACGAGGAGATCTCCGCGTGGACCCGTCACCGCGGATCCGAAGGGCTAGCCGGTGATGTCAGGAACGTCGGCGTAGCTCTTGAGCCACCGCTGCTGCAGCTGCTCGAGCGTTCCGTCGGCCTTCAGCGAGTCGATCGCTTTGTTCGCACACGCGACGAGGCTGCTTCCCTTCGAGAAGAGCAACCCGAACTGTTCCGGAGGGTCCGTCGGCGCGAACTTTCCGATGAGCACCCCGTTGTCCACGGAGTACTGCGTGTACGCAGCGGTCGGGAGGTCGAGGACCAGTCCGTCCACCTGCCCGGCCTGGAGCGCCGAGACCGCGTCGCGCGTCGTGTCGAAGACTGCAGGCTGCTCCGTCGGCTGGATCGCCTGGGCGATGAACTGGAGGCTCGTCGTCCCCTGTTCCGCGGCGAACTTGTAGTTCTTCAGGTCCGCCACCGTCGTCGCACTCGCGATCGGGGTTCCCTTGACCCCGATCAGCGCCTGCTGATCGTCGTAGTAACCGTGGCTGAAGCTCACCGCCTGCTCTCGCTCCGGCGTGATGGAGATCTGCTCGATCGCGAAGTCGAAATGCTTCGGGCCCGGCGCGAACGACTTCGCGAACGGCTCGACCGTCCAATGGACCTGCTGGTGGGGGAAGCCCATCTTCGCTGCGACGGCGTAGGCGACGGCACTCTCGTAGCCCTGGCCGTTCGAGGGGTCGTTGTGGCGGAACCAGGGCGAGAACGCGGGGCTGTCCGTCGCCACCGTCAGGTGTCCGGGCGCAGTGACGGGCATCGACGACGGATCGCAGTTCGGCGCTCCTGATGATCCGCTCGCCCCGCCGGCCGACGGCGATGTCTCCTGCGCGCACGCGGCGAGGAGTGTTCCCGCAAGGGCGATCGCGATCAGCGTCTTGCGCATCGGAAGAGCCATCCCCTCAGGTATACGGATCCGCGCAGGTTCCGGAGGGTATCACTGCCCCGGCTCGCCCGAGAACCTTCTCGTGCCTGGGCTAGCGGCGTGGCTCCCAGGTGAACCGCCGGACCGCGACGAGCAGGCCGAAGAGACCCCAGCCGGCGACGACGGCCAGGTCGCCCCACCGAAACCCCGAACCCGTGGGAGAGAAGAAAGCAGCCTGCATGGCCTCGGCGAAGTGCCGGACGGGAAAGACCCTTCCGACGAAGTCGACCCATCCCGGAGCGCTGCTCGTCACCGGGATGAAGATGTCCGAGAGGAACAGGATCGGCAGGATCGAGGCGTTCACGATGGCGGGCGCGGCGTCGGCGTTGGGGATGATCGTCGTGATCGCGAGCCCGAGAGCGGCGAAGCTCGCGGCGCCCACCAGGATCGAGACGAGGAACGCGGGAAGCGTTCTTGCGGTGATCGTGGCCGAGTAGAAGATCGCTCCGTACGCCACGTTGATCGCGACGAGGATGAAACCGATGAGGACGGCGTGCATCACCCGGCCGGCGAGGTAGGACGCCCCCGGAAGCGGCGTTCCGCGGATCCGCTTGAGGATCCCGTTGTCGCGTTGGAACGTCACCTGGATCGCGATGTTCGTGTAGCAGGCGGAGATCACCGCGAACGCAGACATCGCCGCGACGTAGAACGTCGACTGGTGGACGTAGACGTGCGGGAGCACCTGGACCTGGTCGTTGCCGAACAGCGTCGTGAAGATGATCAGGAACATGATCGGGAAGGCGAACGTGAAGAACGCGGCCGCGGGGTTCCTCCAGAACGCCTTGTTCGTGTAGCCGACCTGCCGGACCGCGAGTCCCGCCGTGCTCACGAGGCCACCTCGGCCGGCTCCGGCGTCTCCGCGGCGTCCGCCGTGAGCTTCAGGTAGACGTCCTCCAGGGTCGGACGGCTCACGTCGAGGCCCTCCAGGAGCACGCCGTTGTCGAGCGCCCATCCCGTCAGCTCGTGGAGGAACCGCGCGGGGTCCTCCGCCTGATACCGGAAACCTCCGTCCTCCTGGGTGACGTCGGAGGCGATCGCGGACGGAAGCGCCGTCTGCGGCCCCGACAGCCGGAAGCGGACCACCGCGGTCGCCGTGTCTCGGCCACCGAGACGCGACGGAGGCCCTTCCGCGACGATCTGTCCTGCGCTGATCACGGCGACCCGTCCGGCGAGGTGCTGCGCCTCATCCATGTAGTGCGTCGTGAGGAACACCGTCTTCCCGAGCGACGCGAGGTTCTTCACGATCTGCCACGCGTTCCGCCGAGCGGACGGATCGAACCCGGTCGTCGGCTCGTCGAGGAACAACAGCTCCGGGTCTCCGGCGAGGGCGACCGCGACGTCGAGCCGTCGCTGCTGTCCTCCGGAGAGCTTGACGACGCGGGTGTCGCGCTTCTCCTGGAGACCGACGAGATCGATCACCTCGTCGAGGGGGCGCGGGCTCGGGTAGTAACCGCGGTACATCTCCACGGTCTCGGCGACGCTCAGGTACGGATCGACACCGGTGGACTGGAGCACGATCCCGACGCGCTCTCGCAGCTCGCGGTCGCGGGTCGCCGGATCGCGACCGAGAACCGAGGCCTCGCCGGCGGTCCGGGTCCGGTAGCCCTCGAGGATCTCCACGGTCGTGGTCTTGCCGGCGCCGTTCGGCCCGAGCAGCGCGAAGACCTCTCCACGGTCGACGGAGAGATCCACGCCTCGGACTGCCTCGACGTCGCCGTAGGACTTGCGGAGTCCCTTGACGTCGATCGCGGTACCCACGGGCGACAACCTACGAAGGCACCGCGAACTCGGCAACCGGCCGGGCGACCTCAGGCGCCGAAGCCGCGTTCCTTGTCGACCAAGTTGCGGAGAGGCCGGCCTTCCGCGAAGCGCGCCAGGTTCTCGATGAACACCTCCACGACCCGCTCCTCCCAGTCGCCGACGTCGCCCGCCATGTGCGGCGACACGATCACGTTCGGGAGCGACCAGAGCGGATGACCCTCCGGCAGCGGCTCCTCTTCGAAGACATCGAGCGCGGCGCCGGCGATCCGCCCCTCTCGAAGCGCCGCGACGAGCGCGTCCGTATCGACCGTTCCGCCGCGACCGACGTTCAGGAAACGTGCGGACGACTTCATCGCAGCGAACGCGCCGACGTCGAATGCATGACGCGTCTCCTTCGTCAGGGGCAGCGAGTCGAGGACGTAGTCGGCCTCGCCGAGGGCCTCGGAAAGCGATTCCGGCCCGCGGATCCGTTCGAACGGCTCGTCCGCGTCGCGCGCGCGCGTGCCGACGGCCTCCACCGACATGCGGACGCCCAGAGCGAGACGTCCGGCGGCTCGGCCGATCGGACCGGGACCGACCACGAGGAGCCGCTTCGCGGCGACACGCTCCGTCGTCCGGTGCTCCCAGCGGTGCGCGACGGTGTCACGCACGGAGTTCGCGAGCTCGGTGGAGAACGCGAGGATCGCGGCGAGCACCCACTCGGCGATGGGCTCGTCGAAGACGCCGCGGGCGTTCGTCACGACGACGTCGCTCTCGACGAGCTCGGGGAACAGGAGCCGGTCAACGCCGGCGGACGCCGTCTGGATCCAGCGGATGTTCTCGGCCGAGCCCCAGACGGACCGGAGCACGGACGGGTCGTACTCCCAGGCGTGGATCGCGTCCGCGCCGACGAGCGCCCTGCGGAGGTCCTCCTCCGACGCCGCGAAGCGGACCTCCGCGAGCGCGCGCGCTTCGTCGATACGAGACGGCGGCTCGTCCTGCGAACCGAGGACGACGACGACCGGGCGCACGGAGTCGCTCAGAGCTTCCGACGGCCGGCGAACCCCGCGTCCGGGTCGTGCCAGTGCGCGACGTGGTCCTCTCCCAGCCGCCAGCAGAGAAGGATCCGCGTGCCCTCGCGTTCAGAGGGGAAATCGATCAGGCCGGTCTCGGGATCGCGCAGGATGATGTCGCGCTCCAGGATCTCGGTGACGTCGGTGCGGAGCGTCTCCAGCGCGTCCCAGTACTCCGGGCGCGCGAATCCTCCGCCGTCGCTCGCGACGTGCTCCTTGATGATGGCACCGGAGCGGAAGATCTCCTGGCGAGCGGCACGGATCCTCTCCAGGCGCTCGCGGAGCTCCGGGAGGGTCGCCTCCGCCTCCTCGAGCGTGTACCGGCGTTCGGCGCGCTCGGTTCCAGAACCTTCGTCGCTCACAACCCGACCGCCGTCGGCAGTTCCTCGAGCGAGGTGATGCGCCCGCCGGCGTGCTCCGGGTAGCGGCCGCGGCGGTCGATCAGGATGCCGCGCATGCCGAGCGACTCGGCGGGCTCGGTGTCGAAGACGGGATTGTCGCCGACGTAGACGGCGTCGGAAGGTTCCACGCCCGCGCGGTCGAGCGCGAGATGGAAGATCGCGGGGTCCGGCTTCTCCATCCCCTCGACGCCGGAGATGACGCGCACGTCGAAGTAGGAGCTCACCTCCAGTTGCTCGAGGAGCCGCTCGAGCCAGTCCTCGAAGTTGGAGACGACACCGAGCTGCAAGCCCGCAGCGGACAACCGTTCCAAGACGCCCGGCACGTCGTCGAAGAGCCGATAGTTGGAGAGGTCCGTGAACTCCGCGTAGAGCAGCTCGCCGATCGTGTCGTCCGAGGGGATCCCGACCTCCTCGAGGAACCGGTCGTACACGGAGAGCCAGAACGCGCGGGAGCGCTCCGGCGACGTCGTCCACAGCTCGTTGGCCTCCGCCGCGAGCTTGAAGCGGTCGGAGATGACGAAGACGCGGTCGCGCACCTTCTCCGGATCGAACTCGTGTCCCTCGCGGCGGAGGACCTCGCTGAAGAGGTCCGGGAACGACGGATGCGGGTGGACGAGCGTCTCACCGGCGTCGAAGAAGACGGCGCGGACCGGCACGCGCGCATGATACCGGCGGGCGAAGGACGTCTCGGTCAGTCCTCGTCGACCTCGTGCGCGCCTGCCCGCTCGCGGGCGGTGCGCTCGAGGTCGCGCCAGAGGCGATCGACCTGAGGCTCGAGCTCCTCGAGCGTTCCGCAGTTGTCCAGGATCACGTCGGCCTCGGCGGCTCGCTCGTCGTCGGAGGGCTGCGCCGCCATCCGGGCTCGCACGTCCGACTCCGCGAGGCCGCGCTGCGCCCCGACGCGGCGGAGCTGCTCCTCCGCGGGGGCCGCCACGACGACGAGCACGTCGCACGCGTCGCTCATGCCGCTCTCGACCATCAACGGCGAGGCGTACACGACGACGTCGCCGGTGTCGCGCAGCGGTTCGAGGGCGTCCCGCAGCAGCCGAGCGACCTCGGGGTGCGTGATGCGCTCGAGCTCTCGGCGCCGTTCCGGATCCGCGAAGACGATCGACGCGAGCGCAGCCCGGTCGAGCTCTTCGTCGGCGCCGACGACCTCGTCTCCGAACGCCTCGACGACGCGCTCGAACGCGGGCGTGCCCTTGCGAACCGCGCGCCGCGCGAGGTCGTCGGCATCGATGACTGTCGCGCCTCGCCGCTGGAGCATCGCCGCGACGGTGGACTTGCCTGCGCCGATGCCTCCGGTCAGGCCGACGAGCAACATCGGAGAGCGTCCCGGCGCCGGGGAGGCGCTAGTCGGTGCGGCCTTCGCGCCGCTTCAGGTCCTCGAGGATCGACTCCAGGGAGACGTCTTCGGCCGCCTGCTCCTCTTCCTGCGCGACCTCTTCCTCGGACTCCACGTGGAGGGCGGCTTCCTCCGGCGCGGGCGGCGCACCTTCGATCGCGGCCTCGAGGACCTCCTGTTCGCCCTCGTCGGCGCGCTCTTCCGCATCGCGGAGGATGTCCTGCGCCTCCGTGTCGGGCGCGAGACCTTCCTCGACGATGTCGTCGACGGTGACCTCCGACCTTGGCTCGGCCTGGATCTCGCCCTCGCCCGGCGACTCCATCGCGCCGCCGACCTGCCGCATCGACAGGCTGATGCGCCGGCGGGAGACGTCGACGTCGATGACCCGGACGCGGACCTCGTCACCCACGGAGAGCACCTGCTCGGGAGACTCCACGTGGCTGTCGGAGAGCTCGGAGATGTGCACGAGGCCCTCGATGCCCGCCGCGACGCGGACGAACGCTCCGAACGGAACGAGCTTCGTGACCTCGCCGGTGATGATCTCGCCGGCCTGGTACTTGCGCTCGAACTCCTTCCAGGGATCCTCCTGCGTCGCCTTGAGCGAGAGGGAGACGCGCTCGCGCTCGAGGTCGACGTCGAGCACCTCGACCTCGACCTCCTCGCCGACCGTCGCGACCTCGCTCGGATGGTCGACGTGCTTCCAGGAGAGCTCCGAGACGTGCACGAGACCGTCGACGCCGCCGAGGTCCACGAACGCGCCGAAGTTCACGATCGAGGAGACGACGCCCTTTCGGCGCTCCCCCTTCTTCAGTGACTCGAGGAACTTCTTTCGGCCCTCGCTCTGCGACTCCTCGAGGAACGCGCGCCGCGAGAGAACGACGTTGTTCCGGTTCCGGTCGAGCTCGATGATCTTCGCCTCGAGCTCCTGTCCGACGAACGGATGGAGGTCGCGGACGCGCCGAAGGTCGACGAGCGAGGCGGGAGGGAACCCGCGCAGCCCGATATCCAGGATCAGTCCGCCCTTCACGACCTCGATCACGGGGCCGGTGATCGTGCCGCCCTCCGTCATCACGCGCTCGATCCGTCCCCACGCCCGCTCGTACTGCGCGCGCTTCTTGGAGAGGATGAGGCGGCCCTCCTTGTCCTCCTTCTGCAGGACGAGGGCCTCGACGTGGTCGCCGACCTTCACGACCTGGCCGGGATCGACGTCGTGGCGGATCGAGAGCTCCTTCGACGGGATCACACCCTCGGACTTGTAGCCGATGTCGAGGAGCACCTCGTCGCGGTCGATCTTGACGACGGTTCCTTCGACGATGTCGCCGTCCTTGAAGTCCCGGAGGCTGTCCTCGATCGCCTGGACGAGCTCCTCAGGCGTCAGGTCGTCCTGGACCGTCTGTGTGGCCGGTTCCTCGATCGAGATCTGCGATCAGCTCCTTCCCGGGCCGGAAGACGCTCGCGAACACGGTCGTTCCCATTTCCGGGCAGTTGCGTGGAAACGATGTGGAACCGGGGCGCCTTTCGGCGTTCGGAATGGTAGTTCTCCGCCGGAACTGCCGTCAATGCCGGGGCGCAGCCGGCCTGCCCCCGAACCGGCAGGTCAGAGGTGTCGCACTCGGACTCAGTGCCCCGCCGGCGCCGCCTCCGCCCAGTTAGATCCCCACCCGATGTC
>JBJMLN010000033.1:0-2249 GCA_045805285.1 Actinomycetota bacterium
GGGGAGCTTCCGGTACGCGACGAACGGTTGGTCGCCATCCTCCGCGATCTCGAACGAAGGAATGGGGAGCGGCAACAGCGGCGCGATCTCCGGAAGCAGCCGCATCTCTTTCCGGAGCCACGGGCGGACCTCCTCCCGGCGGGGCACGCGCACGATCCACTCGCCGTTCACCTCGAAGACGGCGTTGTCCCAGCCACCCTGGATCTCCGTCACGGTCTCGACAGAGAGGCCGAGGAGCTCCGGCACGCGCTCGCGGAGGTCGATCCGCGCATGCTACGCCGGAGTTGTTGAGCCGCCCGTCGAGGCGGCCCTAGAATCGCCCGCACGGACGAGGTCTCCACCTCCGAGGTCGCGCGAGCGACGAGAGCGGTGCTGCTCGGCGCCCTTCTCGGCATGGCCATGGCGCTGCTCACCCGCCGCCGCCGCGGGCGGAACTGAGCTCGCCTCGATGTCACCGCTCGTGTCCGATGTCGCGTTGGAGACGTTCCAACGCATCCCCGTGGAGTGCCAGACGGCGCTCTACTGGGAGCTCCTCTCGGACGCGGCCGCGGAGGACGCCCGCTTTCAGAAGGAGGAGTGGTTCTCCTCCACGCTGCTGGAGTGGGGCACCTGTGGCAAGCTGATCCAGGAGGAGGACGACGTCGTCGGATTCGCGCAGTACGCGCCGGCGACGCTCTTCGCTCGGCTCTCGGAGTTCCCGACGGGCGGGGTCTCGGACGACGCGGCGTATCTCGGCTACTGCTACCTCGATGCGAGCGCGCGCGGCCGCGGTCTCGGCCGCCGGTTGATCGGCGCCGTCGCGCGCGACATCGTCGAACGCGGCTATCGCGCGCTCGAAGCGATCGGCGACCGCGAGTACGACGGCGGCTGGGTGCTTCCGGTGGCGTTCCTGGAGGCTTCGGGGTTCACGGTGCTGAAGGACGATCCGCGCTACCCGCTCCTGCGTCTCGACACGCGGGAGGAGCGTGAGCCGATCGAGGTCATGGAAGCCGCCGAGGTGGAGCTCCCGGTCGCGGACGCGATCGAGTAGGCGTCCTCAGCCAGCGCGCTCGGCGCTCGAGGAGATCGCGCCGAAGAAGCGCTCCACGCCGTCCGCGATCGCACGCGCGACCCGCGCGCGGAAGTCGGCATCCTCGAGGAGCTCCGCCTCCTTGCGGTTCGTGATGAAGCAGGGTTCCACCTGGACGGCCGGCATCCGCGTCTCCCGCAGCAGCGAGATCGCGAGCGGATGCGTGCGCCCGTCCATGAGACCGAGATCGGATGCGAGCCGTTCCTGGATCAAGTCGGCGAGCCGCTCGCCGGCGGGGGAGCGCGACGTCTCCGTCCCGAAGTAGAAGCACGTGGAACCCTCCGCACCCGTGTCGTCGTCGCCGTTCAGATGGATGGAGATGCAGACGTCGGCGCCGAGGTCGTTCGCCGCGCGCGCCCGGCGGCCGGGTGTCGGATCCGCGGGACCGGTTCGCAGCAACGTCGGTTCCGCGCCGCGGGTGTCGAGCTCCTCCGCGAGGGCGAGAGCGAGGAGGGGCGTGACGTCGGCCTCGCTCCGTCCCGTCGGGCCGCGGTTGCCCACGTCCGAGGGGCCGTGCCCCGGATCGACGGCGACGCGCGCCCCGACGAGCGAGGAATCCATCGATCGGAGCGACTCCTCCTCGCGGACGACCGCCCGGCTCGGCGCCTCCAGCGGGGGCCGGAGGCGCTCCAGGGCCGTCAGGGTCTCGGGGCCGACGATGCCGTCGACGTCGTGGCCCACGTTGCGCTGGAAATCCCGGATCGCGACGCCTGTCTGCGTGCCGAGGATGCCGTCCTCACGGCCGGCGTCGAAGCCGAGCGCGTTCAGACGCCGCTGCAGCGCGCGCACATCGTCTCCGCGGAACGGGCGGTACCTCAGGTAGAGGGTTCGATCCCCGAGCCGATAGCCGGCCTCGAGGAGGTCCGACCACGTCTCGGGACCGACGCGACCGTCGACGAGGAGCCCGCGGCGCTGCTGGAACGCCTTGACTGATGCCTCGGTCGTCTCTCCGAACCGTCCCTCCAGCTCCTCGGCATCGATCGAGGCGCCGAGCGCCAGGAGCCGGTGCTGGACGTCGCGGACGTCCTCTCCGCGCGAGCCGGTACGGATGATGCGCATGGTGCGCAGTCTCCGGCTCGCGGAGCCGTGCGACAAGCGGAACGGAGATTCAGCTCGCCGCTTGCGCGGTGATGTGCGGGTCGATCTCCTTGAGGATCGCGTCCTTGCCCCGCGCGCCGAC
>JBJMLN010000034.1:0-7403 GCA_045805285.1 Actinomycetota bacterium
CAATCGGGCCCAGCACATCATGCCGTTCCCGAGATCTTCGAAGGTGCGGCGGCGAATCTCACCACTCCGACCGGACTCGGAGTCGGCAAACAACTCACTCAAGCGATCGCTGCAAGAACGCAGAGCGCGTTCCATCGGTCACGCCCGACAGCTCGTCGACTTCCTCGGGTTCGTGCTGCTCACCAACTCCACGACGCTCTACCTCAGCGGACGGACACCGGCGTCGGGCGACCCGCCGGACGCACGAGCGGCGTAGCGGCCCGCCGACACCCCACGCAGCAGCACGGCCTGCATAAGGCCGCCCAAGCTCAACCGCCGCCTTCCCCCAGAGATCTCCGATCGCACGGTTCGCCCCCTTCCACCCGACCGACGTCGACGGCGACCCCGCCGCCCCCGCCTGCGGCAGTTTTGGCGCAGGTTTTCGCACGGGTATTGTTGATGCCCCCGCCCTCGTAGCTCAGTGGATAGAGCACCGGTTTCCTAAACCGGGTGTCGGAGGTTCGATTCCTCCCGGGGGCGCCGACTGTTGTCGTGCTTCGGGTGATGCTCGACACTCCAGCGTCACCTGATCTTGGACACCGCTTCGGTCGAGGCTTGACACCGCCTCGTCAGGACACGTCCGAACGCGACGCAACCGATTAACTACGTGCTGTCCTCGAGCATCGCGAGGTCCCGCCGCGCGTAGCGGTTGTGCCAGAACTCCTCCTCCATGACGGTCTGGAGGCACTCGAGCAGCGGAACCTTCCCGTTCTCGAGGATCTCGACGTCTCTTGGGAACTCCGCAGCGTCGACATCGGCGAGGTATGCCCGAAACTTCTCGGAACGATCGGCCCGAACCGCCAGCGCTTCATCCAGCGACGGTTCCAAGCTGTAGTCCAACCCGGGCCAAGGAAACTCGAGCGAGCCCGTATTCGGGAGACCGATCGGATGGAACCCCTCACCGAGGATCGGCGCGGTGAACCACTTGTCCATCGCCATCACGAGGTGCCGCACGGTCTGCACGAACGAGAACTCCTCGTTGACGGACTCCTGCGCCTTCTCCTCGCCCAGGGCCTTCGCACGCGCGATCGTCGATGTCCATGCCTCCTCGAGCGCCACCCACGCTGCGCGCAGGCCATCGGGATCCGACGCGCGGATCATGGCCCGCAACGGATACCACTCGTCGCGCTCGTTCACGTACTCGGTCACGTCGACGCCGTTCACGACGAGCTTGTCGACGAGCGCGTCGATGTCGACGTCGACGAGCCACGCGTGACTGATCCGGGCACCCGTCAGGTTCACGTCGCGGAAGCGCGCGCGGCTCATGTCCGCGCCCCAGAACACCGAATCGGTCAGGTCACCTTCGAACTCTTCCGGCATCGTTGCCCTCCCTCTATGCCTAGCTACTCCGGAAGCCGCGCCGCGCTGAGATCGACGCGCGCTCCAAGGACCGGAACTCCCTCGCTCCTGAGACGCCTGAGCTGCGTCGCGCCCTTCGCGACGCTCCCGTCCGATCGGACGACTCGGTGCCACGGCAGGTCGTCCTCCGTCTCCGCGAGCACCCTTCCGACGAGACGCGGCGCCACCGGATCGATATCCCCATACGTCCGCACGAAGCCCGGCGGGATTGCGCGGATGCGATCGAGGATGCGCGTGATCCGCGCCTCCCGCTCCTGCGCCGTCACGTGGCTCGTCCTCCGAGGCACGCGACCATCATCGCCGAAGGGGGCGCAACCGTTCAGACGAGCTGGTCGAGTGTGCAGCTCCGCGGATCCCGATCCGGCCGCCACCGCACGAATTGCGCGGGATGCCGCAGCCGGTCGCGGTCGAACCGCTCGTACGCGACCTCGGCGACCCGCTCGAGCCGGAGCGGAACCCAGTCCATGCCCATGTCCGGCGTCCATCTCCCGGCAGCGCCGGGGAGCCGCCCGAGCGGACTCCGCTCGATCAGGAACCCCTTTCCCCATGGGTGCTCCTCCAGGGGTACCGCCAGCGGAGAGAGCTCCTCGAGGAAACGCGCCCGCGCCTCCTCCGAGAACGAGCTCGCGACACCGATGTGCCGGAGTTCGCCTTCGGCGTCGTACAGCCCGAGGAGGAGCGAGCCGATGTCGTGCCGATCGTTCATCCAGCGGTACCCGGCCACGACCGCGTCGAGCGTCCGTCGTACTTTGACCTTCCGCATCGCCCGCTTCCCGGACTGGTACGTCCCGTCGAGCGGCTTCGCGACGACTCCATCGATGCCGGCGCGGTCCGACGTCTCCAACCAGCGGCGCGCCTTCGACACGTCACGCGTGATCGGCGTGACGGAGATCCGCGGGGATCCCTCCGGCACCACACGTTCCAAGACGCGACGACGCTCCGCGAACGGAGTCTCGCGGAGATCATGCCCGCGGTCCCAGAGAACGTCGAAGGCGACGAAGCGCGCCGGCGTCTCCTCCGCGAGGCGCTCGGCTCGCGATGCCGCAGGATGGAGACGCGACAGGAGCGCCGCGAAGTCCGCACCGGCGTCGGTGGTAATCACGATTTCTCCGTCGAGGGTGACGTCGTCGGCCTCCAGCGAGCGGAACGCCTCCACGAGCTCGGGGAAGTACCGCGCGAACGGACGTCCGTTACGGCTCACCATCTCCACCGTCGAGCCCTGGCGAGCGACGAGGCAGCGGAAGCCGTCCCACTTCGGCTCGTAGGCCCACTCCCCGACCGGAAGCTCCGGGACGAGGCGCGCGAGCATCGGCTCCACGATGATTGCCACGTCAGGAGGGGTTACCCGTTCCGCTCGCCGAAGTCGCGCGCGGGTAGAACCGGAGGGATGGCCGAACCGGAGAACATCGCCGTCGAGCTGGAGGGGCGCGACGTCCTGCTCACGAACCTCGACCGCGTGCTCTGGCCGCGGCAGGGCCTGACGAAAGGGTGGCTCCTTCAGGCCTACGCGAAGCTGGCGCCGGTGCTGCTTCCGCATCTCCGCGGCCGTCCGATCACGATGTGGCGGTATCCCGCCGGGGTTGAAGCGACCGGCTGGTGGCAGAACGAATGTCGCGGCGCCCCGGAGTGGGTCTCGCGATACCGCTACACGGGCAAGGACGGACGCGAGCACGACCACTGCGTCATCGACGATCTTCCGTCTCTGCTCTGGCTCGCGAACCTCGACACGATCGAGATCCACCCGTTCCTCTTCGACGTCGCCTCACCGGAGACGCCGCGAGCCCTCGTGTTCGACCTCGACCCCGGCGAGCCCGCGGATCTCCGCGACGCGTGCCGGATCGCATTGCTCCTGCGTGACGCGTTGGAGAGCCAGCAGCTGGAGGCCTTCGCAAAGACCTCCGGGTCGAAAGGCCTCCACGTGTACGTGCCGCTGAACGCCCCCGTGACGTTCGACGAGACGAAGGCGTACGCGCGAACGCTCGCGGCGTTCCTCGCCCGCGAGCATCCGGGCGAGGTCGTCGACCGGCAGGCGAGGGAGCTCCGCCGGGGCAAGGTCCTCGTCGATTGGTTGCAGAACGACCGCTTTCGCTCGACGGTTGCTCCGTATTCCCTTCGCGCCACGACGAACGCGAACGTCTCAACGCCGGTCGCCTGGGAGGAGGTCGCGGATGTTGCCGACGGCGCTCCGGTAGCGTCGCTGGAGTTCCGCGTCGACGCCGTGCTGGAGCGGATCGAGGAACGCGGAGATCTGTTCGAGCCGGTGGAGCGCATCGAGCAGCGCCTCGTCGGATGAGCGCTCCGCCGGGCGGATATCCTCGGCCGCCGATGGAGGACCTCCCTTCCGCCCTCGAACGCGTCGCCGCCGAGACCTCGTTCTCGGGCGTCCTTCGCGTCGAACGCGGCGATGATGTCGTCGTCGAACGAGCGCACGGGTTCGCGAACCGAGCGCTGCAGATCCCGAACACGACGGGAACCCGTTTCGCGATCGCGAGCGGCGTGAAGGGTATGACCGCGCTCACCGTGGTGAGCCTGATCGAGGACGGCACGATCGGATGGAGCACGACCGCGCGCTCGGTCCTCAGCCAAGACCTGCCACTGATCGACGAGGCCGTCACGATCGAGCAGCTGCTCGCGCACCGCTCCGGCATCGGCGACTACCTCGACGAGGACGTCGACTGGCTGATCACCGACTACGTGCTCGAGGTTCCGGTGCACCGGCTCTCCACGACGGAGGCGTACCTACAGGTCCTCGACGGGCATCCGATGAAGTTCGCGCCAGGCGAGCGCTTCTCCTACTGCAACGGCGGCTACGTCGTGCTCGCGCTGATCGCGGAGCGCGCGAGCGGCACGCCGTTCCATCGGCTCGTCCACCAGCGCGTCTGCGAACCCGCAGGGATGCGGGACACGGAGTTCTTCCGCTCCGATGATCTTCCGGGAGACATCGCGCTCAGCTACCTCTTCGCGGAGGGGAGCCGCACGAACGTTCTCCATCTCCCCGTTGTCGGGAGCGGCGACGGAGGGATCTCCACGACGCTCGCCGACGTGCACGCGTTCTGGCGGGCACTCTTCGCCGGCCGGATCGTCTCCGAGGCGTCCGTCGCCGAGATGATCCTGCCGCGGAGCGACGCCCCCGAACAGCAGATGCGCTACGGCCTCGGCTTCTGGCTCCACGCGAGCGGAGACGCCGTGATGCTCGAGGGCTACGACGCCGGCGTCTCGTTCCGGACCGCCCACGACCGTTCCGATGAGGTCGCCTACACGGTCATCTCGAACACGTCGGACGGCGCCTGGCCGCTCGTGAAGCTGCTCGACGAGCGCCTCCTCGGAAACGGCTGAGCGCCGTGCGCTGCCGAAGGACCTACCCCGCCTCCACTCGCAATGCCGACTCCCGGCCGGTGCGCCGGAGATGCCCCTCGAGCCGATAACTGCATCGAGGCGACTTCACGGAGCGCGACCTCGCGGGAAGGAGACCCGCGTTCGCCTAGGTCCGTTCCGTGGAGTTCGGTCGGGAGCCGATCCTGCCCGGCTCCCGACCGAAGCCACCTCCCGCGCTGAGTAGTCTTCCGGGCATGCCATCAGAGCCCGGCCGCAGTCACCGACCCGCCGAGCCCGGCGTGGAGATCCACGTGCGCCCCGATGGCTCTTACAAGGTCTACGGCCCCGTCCGCGTGCTCGACGTCGACGGCAACGAGTACGACCTCGCTCCGTACCGGAAGACCGACCGCATCGGCGAACGGATCAAACTCTGCCGCTGTGGAGCATCCAAAACGATGCCGTTCTGCGACGACTCGCACGTCGACACGAATTTCTCCTCCGAGCCCCGCGTCAGCGACCTGCCGTAGGGGGGCCTGCCGGGCGGACGCGAAGGCCGGTTTCAGGGATACGACCGCTGCCTCGCGCAGGAACCGCTGCCGTCGGTCACGATGACCCGAACGGCGCTCCCCGCCCTGAGCGGAACATGGCTCGCGAGGCAGCCCGTCCGCAGGGAGTGACGTAGTCTCCGGGCTCGAATGAGCGTCTCCACGCCGGACGATCGCCCGAAAAGGCCGAACCCCCGGCAGAGCTGGTACGGACTGAAGAAGTACGTGAAGCGCGCGCTCTCGTGGCGGCTGCCCCACGCGGTGCTCCGCGGCGTCGTGCGCCTCCGTCCGAGCCTCGCTCGGAGTGGACGCCTCCCCGCGCCGGCCTCGCTCCGGGAGGTGGAAGGCGACGTCCGCGGAACCGCGTTCGTGATGCTCCGGCCGGACCGATGCATCGTGGCCAAGGAGCTCTACTGGGGCCACGGCCGCCGTCCGAGGGCAGAGGACGCGTTCGCGCTCGAGCTCTTCGCCGAGCTCTCGTCTCGGTCGGACGTCGCGCTCGACATCGGCGCGTACACGGGCATCTTCAGCATCGCGGCTGCCGCGGTGAACCCGTTCGTGGGCGTTCACGCGTTCGAGATCGTTCCGGACGTCTACCGTCTGCTGTTCGAGAACTGCGTCCGCAACGACCTCCTCGACCGGGTAACGCTCCATCTCGAGGGCGTCGGAGAGGACGGCGCGCGCGCCATCCTTCCGGCCACGTCGTCCGGCTCTGCGCTTCCGGACTTCTACTCCGGGAGCCTCCGGTTCGACGCCGGCGTCCACGTCCGCTTCGTCTCGCTCGACTCGCTGATGCCGGTGCTCGCGGCCGACGCTCGCGTCGTCGCGAAGATCGACGTGGAAGGAACGGAGAACGAGGTGTTCGGCGGCGGGCAGGAGTTCCTCCGAGCGTTCGGACCCGACATGCTGTGCGAGGTCCTCGCCGGGGTCGCCGACGGCGACGAGTTGGCAGCGCTCCTTTCTCCACACGGCTACCGGTCCCTGCTCGTCCGGGAAGCCGATCTCCTGGAGGTCGAGCGACTGCGCCCGGATCCACGCTTCCGCGACTGGCTCTTCACGAAGCGCGACGTCGCGGAGCTCCGCGCGATGGGCTTTCCCGTCGAGGCGGCGGAGCGCGCCTGAGGACGCTTCGCGTCGCTACGCCGCCGGGGTGAACGCGAACCGGTCGAGGACGACCGTCATCGAATGCTGATCGGACGGTGGACGTCCTCCGAACAGCCAGAGGTTGATATGCGCGCGCTCGTCGCCGGGCGTCGGCACATCCGGGCTCGCGGAGCGCCAGTGCCGGATCACACCGGAGTCGACCGGCGGCGTCCGGTGCCCCGACACGCTCCAGAACGAGACGCTTCCCGGCTCCCAATCGAAGGCTTCCGTCGTGTCGTTCCGTGAGCCCGGGATGGTGAAACTCCGCCCGTTGGAAGCAACCTGATACGGCTGCACGGTGAACTTCGCGTTGGGGCCTTGTCGCAGTCCCCAACGGGAAAGCTCCACGTCGATCTCGCGATGGTGCTCGTCCGAGGCGTCGTCCCACGTGAACAGGCCGAGCACCGCGTTGCGATCGATGGACGACGCCGCCGTATCGAGCTCGAAGACGTAGTTGCCGTACCCGAGGGCGCGCGTTGTCCAGAGCTCGGAACACAACCAGTGCCCGTCGTGCTTGCGGATACGGAGATGGAGACGGCCGGTGTCGTCGACCCAGAGGGAGCGCGGCGAGTCGGAGAAGCGGTTGGGTCCGGGGCCGATCGGGCTGGAGGCGTCTTTCACGATCCAGTCGTAGCCCGACCAGTGGAGGATCCGGGTCCCCTGCGACGCCGGCGACACCGGCGTTCGGTTGGAGGGCGAAGGCGTCCGCGCGGCCGACGCCGGCACGACGAGGGCTCCCGCGAGCGCAAGACACACGCCGATGGGCAGAAGCAGTCCCGAGCCGCGGACGATGCGGTCACGCTGCATCACCCGAGGAGAGTACGCGCACCCCCCGCAGCCTCCGCGACACACGGTCGCCACAGGATCTCGACGATCGCGGCATTGACGCCGCGCTCGTGCCTCCTCACGATGAACGCATGGATGTCGCTCGACCCACCGTCGCCCCCGCCGTACCGCCGCGGACGCTCCTCCGCGAGCTGACGAGCGCGGCCGCCTGGCTCG
>JBJMLN010000035.1:0-9069 GCA_045805285.1 Actinomycetota bacterium
CCCGGCGCTCGTCGCCTGCAATCACATCTCCTACCTCGACCCGCTCGCCGACGCGCACGTCGTGACCCTCGCCGGCCGCCGTCCCCGCTTCCTCGCGAAGCAGGAGCTGTTCGACAACGCGTTCCTCGGAACGGTGCTCCGCGGCGCCGGCCAGATCCCGGTCCGGCGCGGCACCGGCGATCCGGCTGCGCTCGACGCCGCCGCGGCGGCGCTGAGGAGCGGCGAGGTGGTGCTCGTCTATCCGGAGGGCACCGTGACGAAGAACGCCGACTTCTCGCCGATGGAGGCGCGCACCGGTGTCGCGCGGCTCTCGCTGGAAACCGGCGTCG
Source organism: Actinomycetota bacterium (assembly GCA_045805285.1). Lineage (GTDB taxonomy): Bacteria > Actinomycetota > UBA4738 > UBA4738 > JBJMLN01 > JBJMLN01. Next base: position 330 of record JBJMLN010000035.1, read on the forward strand.
AGGTGACACCGCTCGCGATCTGGGGAGCGCAGCACGTCTGGCAGAAGGACGGCCGGCACAGCGTGAAGTTCGGCCGTCCGATCTGGCTCAAGGCGGGGCCATCGTTCGATCCGTTCGAGGGCTTGCCCGACCGGGACTCGCGCGCCTCCGTCCGCGCCGCGACGGATCGGGTCATGGACGTTCTCTCGGGACTCGTGGACGATCTCCGCGGGCGCTATCCCAAGCGTTGGGCCTGACGCCGGGACCGCGGGGGTAGGCTTCCGGGATGCAGGAGCGGCGGCGAGGGTTCGCGACTCGCGCGCAGGAGCCTCGCGTTCCCGGCGTGCACCAGGAACCGGCGAGCGTTCCCATCTATCAGACGGCGACGTGGCGCTTCGATACCTCCGAGGAATTCGCCGACGTGATCTCCTTCCGCCGCGGCGGCTACACGTACACGCGCGGCTACGGCAACCCGACCGTCGACGCGTTCGGGTCGCTGATGGCCGATCTCGAGGAGACGGATTCCGCGGTCGGCTTTGCCTCGGGCACCGCCGCGATCCACGCGGTCCTCACGACGCTCGCTCGCTCCGGCGACCGCATCCTCGCGAGCTCGGAGCTCTACGGCGGCACGTACGCGATGATGACGAAGGTCCTTCCGCGATACGGCATCGAAGTGCGTTTCGTCGATCCCCACAATCTCGCGGCGGTGGAGGAGGTCCTCCCCGGCGCGGCGCTGTTCTACGTCGAGACGATCGCGAATCCGATCGTGACCGTCGCCGATCTGGAGGCGCTCGCGCGGCTCTGCGACGCCGAAGGCGTCCCGTCCGTCGTCGACAACACGTTCGCGTCTCCCTATCTGTGCCGGCCGGCCACGCTCGGCTGTTCCTACGTCGTGCACTCGGCCACGAAGTACATCGGCGGCCACGGCGATCTGATCGGCGGGGTCGTCTGCTCCCCGTCGGAGGCGATGCCGGCTCTGCGCGAGACCGCGATCGAGACCGGCGCCACGATGCAGCCGCTGGAGGCGTGGTTGTGTCTCCGCGGCCTGGGAACGCTCGCGCTCCGGATGGAGCAGCACTCGCGGACGGCGCAGGCGCTCGCGACGTTCCTGGAGGGACATCCCAAGGTCGAGCGCGTGCACTATCCGGGACTTGCGTCCCACCAGCAGCACGTGATCGCGACTCGGGAGCTGGACGCGTTCGGAGGCATGCTCGCGGTCGAGATCGACGGCGGAGTCGACGCCGGTGCGCGCGTCGCCGACGCCTTGGAGCTCGCGTGGATCGCCGGAAGCCTCGGCGGACCCCGGACGCTGGTATCGCATCCCGCGTCGACGACCCACCGGCAGCTCGATCCCGCCGCCCGGAGAAGTGCGGGCATCGCGGACGGCCTCCTGCGCGTCAGCGTCGGGCTCGAGGACGCCGACGACCTCATCGCCGACTTCGCGGACGCGTTGGAGAAGGCATGAGACGCCGCATCGTGATTCTCTACGGCGGCCGCTCCGCGGAGCACGAGATCTCCTGTGTCTCCGCCCGCTCCGTGATGGACGCGCTCGATCCCGAGCGCTACGAGGCGATCCCGATCGGCATCACGAAGGACGGCGCCTGGCAGCTCTCGTCCGGACCGCCCGCGCTCCCGTCGGAGGTCGGCGTCCTTCCGTCGGTTCGCCCCGACGCCGGCGCCGAGGTGGAGCTCGATCGCACGGCGGGCGCATCGTCGCTCGTCTCCGCCGAGGGCGACCGGCGAGAGATCGACGTCGTCTTCCCCGTGCTGCACGGACCCTACGGAGAGGACGGAACGATCCAGGGGATGCTCGACCTCGCCGGCATCCCCTACGTCGGCGCAGGCGTCCTCGCGTCCGCGATCGGCATCGACAAGGCCGTCCAGAAGGTGCTCTTCCGCGACGCCGGCTTGCCGGTCGGGCCGTTCGAGACCGTTCACGAGCGGGAGTGGGAGGGCGATCGCGACGACGTCGCCTCCCGCGCAGCGGAGCTCAGCTATCCGTTGTTCGCGAAGCCGGCGACGCTCGGGTCCTCCGTCGGCATCTCCAAGGTGCATGACTCCTCCGAGCTCCCGGCGGCGATGGAGGAGGCGTTCCGTTACGCGACGAAGGCGGTGCTCGAGGCTTCGATCGAGGCCGCCCGAGAGATCGAGTGCGCGGTTCTCGGCAACGACGACGCGCGCGCGTCGCTCCCGGGGGAGATCCTGCCGTTCGGCGAGTTCTACGACTACCGCTCGAAGTACCTGGAGGAGCGCACGCGTCTCGTGATCCCCGCGGAGCTCGACGACACGGTCGTCGCGGAGGTCCAGCGCATGGCGATCCAAGCATTCCGTGCGATCGACTGCGTCGGGATGGCGCGCGTGGACTTCTTCCTCCGCGGCGGAACGGCCGACGGTGCGGGCGGAGAGCTTCTGGTGAACGAGATCAACACGATCCCCGGATTCACCTCGGTGTCGATGTATCCGAAGCTCTGGGAGGTCTCGGGCCTTTCGTATCCCGATCTCATCGACCGGCTGGTGGACCTCGCGCTCGAGCGCCACGAACGCGACCGGAAGAAGGGCACGGGGGCGAGCTAGAGGCGGCTCGCGGCCCGGAGCGGATTCAGCAAGCGGAGACCTTGTCCTTGCCGTCGGCGCGGCAGACGTCCTTGTCCGGACCGCCGGTGACCGCGTCTCCTCCGGCGGTGTCGCGCGCGTCGAGGTAGTCGCGGCCGGCTCCGCCTCCGAGATCGTCCTTGCCGACGCCGGGTCCGGCCGCGATGTGATCCTCACCGGCCTGCCCCTGGAGATGGTCGTTGCCGGAGCCGCCGACGATGACGTCGTTCCCATCGCCACCGGTGACGTGATCGTCGCCCGGACCCGTGAAGACGATGTCGTCGCCCGCGCCCGCGCGGATGTCGTTCGCCGCGCCGCTCCCGCAGTTCTCGGGGGCGGCACGCCCGATCGTGCACGACGGGCGCCACGCCGGGTACTCCTCCGTGGCGGCCTTCGAGGTGAGCCGCTTCGCGTCGGATCCGTCCGCCGCGACGGAGTAGATGTCGTAGCTCCCCGACGCCGCGTTGGAGTACGCGATGCGGCTCCCGTTCGGCGACCACGCGGGATCGAAGTTGTCGGAGGCGTTCGGGTTCACGAACGCCTCGTCCCTCCCGTCGGGGCGGATCGTCGAGAGCTGATACGTCCCTCCGTGCGGACGCTGGAACACGATCTGGTCGCCTGCGGGCGACCAGCTCGGCTCGATCTCGTCGTCGGAGGAGTGGGTGATGTTCACGCGATCCGAGCCGTTCGCGTCGATCACGATGAGGTCATGGCCGTTCTGGCCGCCGCTGTCGTACGCGATGCGGGTGCCGTCGGGCGACCACGTCGGGAACGACGCATCCGCGGAGTCATGCGTGAGCCGCTGCGTCGAGGTTCCCTCGCGATTCGTGATGTAGATCTCCTGGCCGCTCGATCGGTCGCTCGCGAACGCGATCCGCCTTCCGTCGGGTGACCAGGCGGGCATGCCGTCGAACGCGTTGTTGCTCGTGATCCGATCCACGTGCGTGCCGTCCGCCTGCATCGTGTAGATGTCGTAGCTGCCGGCACGGTTGCTGGCGAACGCGATGTGCGAGCCGTCCGGTGACCACACGGGGTCGTAGTCATCGGCCTTGCTTCCCGTGAGCTGTCGCTCGTTCCCACCGTTCGGCGACATCGTGAAGATGTCGCCCGCCTGCGCGGTGCGATCGAAGACGAGCCGGTCTCCGGACGGACGGAGCGTCGTGATCACATCACCGAACGCGGAGCCGATCACGTTCTCCGTGCTGCTGAGCACGTCCGCACCGTCGCCCTTCGCGGTTCCCGCAGCGAGATCGACGTGCACGCCGTCGGGGCCCGCGGCCTCGGAGTAATCCACGGTGTCCGAGCCCGATCCGCCGACCAACCGATCGCGTCCTCCACGGCCCGCGAGCACGTCGTCGCCCGCGCCTCCGGAGAGTGTGTTGTCGCTGCCGTCGCCGGAGAGCCGGTCGCTGCCGGGCGATCCCGCGAGGTTCTCCACCGACTCGAGGGCGTCGTTCCCTTCACCGGAAGCCTCTCCCGCCGCGAGATCCGCCTTCACGCCGTCCTTGCCCGCCGAGGAGAAGCTCGCCGTGTCGACACCGGCGCCGCCGGAGAGCGTGTCGTTGCCGGCGCCGCCGGAGAGGCGGTCGTCGCCGCCCGAGCCGGAGACGAGGTTGTTCTCCGCGTCGCCCATGAGGACGTCGCCCTGGGGGGAGCCGACGACGTTCTCGACCGCCGTCAGCCGGTCGTTGCCCTCGCCGGCCGCGCGGCCGGCGGCGAGGTTCACGTCGACGCCGTGTGCGCCCGTCGCCTGAGCGAAGTTGGCGGTATCGCTCCCCGGACCGCCCTGGAGCGAGTCGTCCCCCGCTAGCCCGACCAGGACGTCGTTGCCGTCGCCCCCGACGAGGGTGTTCGGCATCGCGTTGCCGGAAAGCACGTCGTTGCGATCGGAGCCGATCACGCTTTCGAATCCGATGACGTCGTCGGCGCCGTCGCCGCTCGCGGTCTCGGCCGCGAGGTCGACGCCGACAGCGGTCACGGAGTCCGCGAAGCTCACGGTGTCGCGGCCGCTGCCGCCCGCCAGGTGGTCGTTCCCCTCGCCACCCTGGATCAGGTTCGGTGCGGCGTTGCCGCGGATCGAGTCGGCCTGCGGGGAGCCGATCACGTTCTCGGTGCTCCAGACCTCCACCGCGCCCGGCACCAGGGCTCGGTCGAGGACGAGGTCGACGTCCACGCTCGCTCCGTCGGTGAAGCTCAACGTGTCGGAGCCCGGGCCGCCGACGACGAGGTCGTTCGCGCCGAGGTCGGAGAACGTGTCGTCCCCGGAGAGGCCGCAGAGCACGTCCGCCCCGCCGGTGGCCGCGAGGGTGTCGTCCCCGGACGATCCGGCGACCGTGCACGTCAGCGGCTGCCAGGCCGGGTCGCTTCGGAGGACCGAGTCACCCGCGAGCTCGTGCTGCCGGCCGCCGTGCGAGTCCATCGCGAAGAGCCGGCCCTCGCGTGAGAACGCGATGCGCGAGCCGTCGGGCGACCAGGCGGGGTCGGAGTTCGAGGCCCCGGCGGAGTTCGTGATCCGCATGGCGGGGCCCGATCCGTCGGCCGGCTTGACGTAGATCTCGTCGTTTCCCGAGCGGTCGCTCGTAAAGGCGATCATCGAGCCGTCGGGGCTCCACGTCGGCTGCGTGTCGGACGCCGCAGGGACGTCGGTCAGCTGGACGAGCGATCCGCCGAGCGTCTTGATGAAGATCTCGTTGTCGCCGGTCCGGTCGCTCGCGAACGCGAGCTTCGTTCCGTCGGGCGAATACGCCGGATCGATGTCGTTGGCGGTGCCGAACGTGAGCGGCGTCGCGGGTCCCGAGCCGTCGGCCGGAACGCTCAGGATGTCGAAGTCGCCGCCCGCGTTCGTCTGGAACGCGAGGCGCTGCCCGTCCGGCGACCACGCCGGGTTCTCACCCGCGGCGGCGGCGGAGACGTCGTGCGGGTTAACGCCGTCGGGATTCACCACGCCGATGCCGGACGTTCCAGTGAACGCGATGCGCCCGTTGACAACCGGATCGTCGGCGCGCGCGGGAAACGCCGGGAGCAGCGGACCGATCAGCAGAACGAGCGCGAGCCCGGCGATCCGTCGGATGACGCTCGCTCCTACAGGTGGACGACCGGGCAGGTGAGCGTCCGCGTGATGCCTTCGACGGCCTGGATCCGGGCGACGACGAGCTTGCCGAGCTCGTCGACGTTCGTCGCTTCCGCGCGAACGATCACGTCGTACGGACCGGTGACGTCCTCCGCCTCGGTCACGCCGGAGATGTCGCGGACCTCCTTGGCGACCTGCGCCGCCTTGCCGACCTCGGTCTGGATCAGGATATAGGCCTGAACCACGGATACCTCCTCGTCTGAGGGCTGCCGGCCGGGCTCGGCGCTCCCTCTCCCGGCGGCGGCCATCGTAGTCGGCGCGCGCTCGCGCCGCCAAACGCGCTCGCGCCGTTACGCGCACGTCGTCGGCCGCCGGCGGCACAGGTTCAGCTGCCGTGCAACGGCGAGATAATGACGGTCATGTCCAAGCGCAGCGCGAAGCAGCGATCCGCCGACGTCGACCCCCTGGCCGCGTATCGCCGCGTGCGCAAGCGCGTTCCGCCGCCCGGCCGCGTCGCTCCCGATCGCCGGGAGAAGCTGCGTGAGCGCGCCGAGCGGCAGGACCGCGATGCGGAGCACAAGCCGGAGCTGAAGCCGGAGCGGGAGTAGACGTGTTCCGCGACCGCCGAGACGCGGGGGAGCGCCTCGCGGACGCGCTCGCCGGCGTCCGCGACACCGCGGGACGCAGCGTCACCGTCCTCGGCATCCCGCGTGGAGGCGTCGTCGTGGCGGACGCGGTGGCGGAGCGCCTCTCCGCGCCGCTCGATGTGGTGATCCCACGGAAGGTCGGCGCTCCGGGGAACCCCGAGCTCGCGATCGGCGCCGTCGCACCGGGTGTGCGGGTTCTCGACGAACGGATGCTTCGGGCGCTCGGCGTTCCGGAGTCCTACCTCGATCGCGAGGTCGCACGAGCCGAGAAGGAGATCGAGCGCCGAGAGCGGCGATACCGCGTCGGACTTCCTCCGCTCGATCTGAACGCGCGCGCCGCGATCGTCGTCGACGACGGCGTCGCGACCGGGAGCACGGCCGTCGCGGCGCTCCGCTGGGCACGAGCGCGCGGGGCAGTGGCGGTCGTTCTCGCCGTTCCGGTCGCGCCCGCAGTCAGCGTCCGGCAGCTCGCGCGAGATGCGGACGAGGTCGTGATCCTCGAGACGCCGGACCTGTTCCACGCGGTCGGACAGTGGTACGCGCACTTCGGGCAGGTGAGCGACGAGGAGGTCGTGCGGATCCTCGGACGGCGTTCCTCCGTGCCGTCGTGACGGAGATCGAGCTCGCGATCGGCGTGGTTCTCGCGGTGCTCGGTCTCCGCTCGCTCTGGCGATGGTCGCGCACCCCCCTCGACAGCGCCTCGCCGTCCGACCATCTCTTGTACGCCCTCTACGTGACTGGGCGAGTCGGCCTCTGGTTCGCCTTCGCCGCCGTCTTCATCGGCTATGCGGTGATCGACGACGTCGGCCGGTTCCGCTGGTTCGTGCTGATCCCGATCTGTCTGTCGGCGATGCAGCTCGTGGGCGGCGTCCTCCTCGGGAGGCCGTCCGCTGAGCGCTGAACCCGATGTGGAGACTCCGCGACGAACGCCGTCCGGGTCGTCCCCGTGGATCTGCGGGATGCTAGAAGTAACGCCATGAACGCCCGCAGCCGCTCCCGGACGATCGCCCTCGCGCTCCTCGTCGTGCTCGCCGTCGCCGGTGTGGGCGTCGCGGGTGCCCTGGCGGCCGGAGGCGCTCCCTCCCTCGACCTCCCCTCGGTGGCGGCGAACGATCTGGTCGCTTCGACGCTCCGGGCCGCGGAGTCGGGACATCCGATCTCCGGGAGCGTCGCGACGCACGTCGACCTCGGCCTGCCTCAGATCTCCCCCTCGATGAGCGGCGGGCAGGCGGCCGTGGAGTGGGTGCTCGGCGATCAGCGGTTCAAGGTGTGGAGCTCGCCCGAGGGCTTGCGCGTCTCGCAGCTCCTGCCGTTCGCCGAGCGCGTCTTCGTCGGGTCGCGGACCGACGTGTGGACGTGGAGCTCCGACCGGGAGCTCGCGGTCCACAGCTCCGTCGACCCGTCGACCGGCCGCGAGCTCTCGCGTGACCTGACGTCGTCGCTCGGCGATCCGGTCCGTCTGGCCGACAAGCTGGTCCGTGTCGCCTCCGGGATCGCCGAGGTGAGGGTCGTGGCGCCGCAGGAGGTCGCCGGCCGGGCGACGTACACCCTCGAGCTCACCCCGACGTCCGCGGCGACGAAGATCGGCCGGATCGACGTCGCGATCGACGCGGAGACGCGGCTGCCGCTGCGGGTGCAGGTGTTCCCGCACGGAAGTGCCGATCCGGCCGTCGAGGCCGGATTCTGCTCCGTCGACTTCGGGCCGATCGATCCGTCGATGTTCACGTTCACGCCTCCACCCGGTGCGACGGTGAAGCAGGCGGACCTCGCGCCCCCGCCCGGCGCCGATGCCGGCAGCTCCGAGGGGTCGAGTGCGACGGGGCCGCGCCTCCTCGGCAACGGTTTCGGAACCGTCGTTGCGGTTCCGGTCTCGAACCCTCCGCAGGAGCTCGACTCGATCCTGCCGTTCGAGGGCCCGCTCGGTTCCGCGGAGCTCGTCCACACCGGCGGCGCGACCTGGCTCGTCGCGGGCGCCGTCGACCTTCAGCAGCTGAACGAAGCGGCGTCGAAGCTCGCGTGAACGCGCTTCGGGCCGCGGGGCTCACGAAGCGCTACGGGCACACAGCCGTCGTCGACGGTCTCGATCTCACCGTGGAACGGGGAGAGCTCTACGGGTTCCTCGGGCCGAACGGAGCGGGCAAGACGACGACGATCCGCATGGCGCTCGGCCTGATCCACCCGAGCGGCGGGGAGGTGGAGCTCCTCGGCGAGCGCGTCGGAACGCACGCACATCTCGAGGCGCTCGCGCGTGCCGGCGCCCTGATCGAGGAGCCGGGCTTCTACCGCTACCTGTCCGGGAGACGGAACCTCATCAGCTTCGCCCGCGCGGGGGGGCTCGCGCCCGGACGTGGAGTCGCATTTGCGCCGTGTCGACGCCGTGATGGAACAGGTCGGCCTCGCGGATGCCCGGAACAAGCGAGTCAAGGCCTACAGCCAGGGGATGCGTCAGCGC
>JBJMLN010000036.1:0-5755 GCA_045805285.1 Actinomycetota bacterium
CTCGCGTGGCGGGACGTTGAGCACGTACGCGCCGACCGCGAGGCCAGCCGTCACGACGGCGCCCGAGGAGAGCGAGACGAACATTCCGGACTCGACCCACATCGGTCCGTCCTCGGGTCGCCGCGCGACCTCGCGGGTGAGGAAGTTCGTGAAGCCGAAGCCGACGAGGAAGCTCAGCATCAGCGAAAACGTCAGCGTGAACTGGAAGACCCCGAGCTCCGTGGGGCCACCCGAGCGCGCGAGCAGGATCGTGGCCGCGAGCCCGCTCGCCGCGCGGGCGAAGAAGGTGATGAGCTGCCATCCCGAGTTGGAGGCGACGATGCGCGTTCCCGACCGCGCACGGCCCGGAGATGGCTCGGGCCTGCGGGAACCGGCCTGCGTCACCGGGCTGAGAGGCGAGGGGTCTTCTCCGCTCGACCGAAGAGATAGAGCGCTCCAACCACGCCGAGGAGCGCCCACAGGTGGCGGAAGTGCAGGACCTCGTGGAACATCGCCGTGGCCGCGACCGCGATGAGCGCGGCAGCGATGGCGGCCGGAACCGGCACGACGGCGGCGTACGAAGGTTCGAGATCTCCGACCGAAATCGCCTTCGCGCGGATGAACGCCGCGGCGACGAGGAGCATCAATCCGATGACGCCGAGGACGCCGCGTTCGACCAAGACGGCCAGGTAGTCGTTGTGTGCCTCCTTCGTCTGCGTTGATTGCCCTTCACCGAGGAGCTTTTCGGTCGCGCCCGGACCGACACCCCAGACGCTGCCAGTCCAGAAGAGACCGAGCTCCTCCCCGTAGAGCGAGGTCCGATGCGAGCTGCTCTCCTGGGCGCGGCCGATCGAATGGCGGATCACGATGTTGCTACTCGAAGCCGCGTTCTCGAAGACATTCGAGGTCGCGATCCAGGACGCCGTGAGACCGACGATGAACAGCAGCCCCATCAGCAACCCGAACGCCGGAACAAGGCCTGCGCGGCGGGCGACCGTGAGAACGAGCAGGGAAAGGGCGGCCACCACGACTCCGACGAGCCCGGCAAGCGACCCGGTCACGAGGATCGCGATGAGGACGACCGTGCAAGCCGCCAGCCGGAGTCCTCGGCGGCGCGGGTGCCCCGACGCGATCAGGATCATCCAGGAGACCACGAGGTAGCTCGCGGCGAGGTTCGGATTGCCGAAGGTCAGCGCGCCACGTGTGGCCTCGGAACCGACAACACCCGAGAGAATGAGCGCACCCGCCCAGATGATCGCGCTCCACGACCAGGTCGCGAGGATCGCGGAGAGAGCGGCTGGAGTTCGTGAGACGTTCGCGACCGCCGCAGCCCACACGAGCAGAAAGACGTCCTGGATGACGGCAAGGCTTCCGCGCAATGGGCTTGGGCCGAGGACCGCCGCGATGATCCCCGCGAGCGCGAGCACGATGACCGGGACGGCGAACGGCGCATGCGCGCGCTCACCCGAGGCGGAGAGCCACACGGCGACGGCCACCACGGCGGCTCCGATGAGGAAATCGATGGGCGCTGTGTTGCCCGGTCCCGAAGGCACGAGGAACGGCATGCCCGCGATCGCGATGCAGACGAAGACCACCGCGATGCGGTCCCGCCCCGAGGCCGAGGACGTCGTTCGCTCCGGGCGGCGATGCGAGGCGGTCGGTGCGAGCGCCTCGCTAACGGGCATCGACGCGAACTCGTCCGCCCAGCGGAGGCGTCTGCTCAGATTCCGCCGCCGTGTCCGACCGCGCACCGGGGCCGGGCCGCCATGAGGGGACTGGCTCGCGCCCCACTCCGATGTAGATGAGCCCCGCCGCTTGAGCTCGCTCGGGATCCAAGGCGTTTCGACCGTCGAGGAGAAGCGGTGTTCGCATCGTCGCTGCGAGCGTGGAGAAGTCAATGTCGAGGAACTCGCTCCATTCGGTGACGAGGACGAGGGCATCCACGCCCGAAGCGAGCGTCTCCGGATCCGGCGCCAGCGTGAGCTGGCCCGCGACCTCCGTCGGAACCCGCTTTACGGCGGGGTCATAGGCCGTGACTCGGACGCCGAGTTTGGCGAGCCGAGAGATGATCTCGATCGCCGGGGCATGCCGCGTGTCATCGGTATCGACCTTGAAGCTGAGGCCGAGCAACCCGACTCGACGGCCGACCAGCGTCTTCAGATGGGTCTGGAGCTTCCTGATCACCCATCGGTGCTGATCTGCGTTGACCTCGTTCGCCGCTCGGAGCATGCGCGCCGCGACGCCGCGCGTCTCTGCCGACCCCTGGAGGGCGAGGATGTCCTTCGGGAAACAAGACCCCCCCCACCCGACACCCGCGCGCAGGAAAGCCGGCCCGATGCGCCGGTCCGCTCCGATCCCCTCCGCGACCTGGGTGACGTCCGCACCGAACTCCTCCGCGATGCAGGCGATCTCGTTGATGAAGGAGATCTTGACCGCGAGGAAGGCGTTCGCTGCGTATTTGGTCAGCTCCGCCGTCGGGGGGTCCGTCACGACGAACGGAACGAGCGGATCCACCCGCGCCCCCTCGGGCTCGGCGCGAAGGATCGGTTCGTACAACTCACGGAGTACGGCCACGCTCGCTCCGGTCCAAGCTCCCACGACGATCCGGTCCGGGTGGAGGAAGTCGCGAACCCCTGTTCCCTCGGCGAGGAACTCCGGATTGACGGCGACATCGATCGACCCGGGGCGTTGCTCGTCGAGGAGGTCGCGGAGGAAGGCCGCGGTTCCGACCGGCGCGGTGCTGCGGTTGACGAGGGTCGCTCCGTCCCGTGCGTGGCGGGCGACCGAGCGAACGGCGTCGACGACGGCGGAGAGGTCCACCTGCCCCGTTCCGTCGTCGGGCGTGCCGACGCACACCATGATGACATCGGCGTTCGCAAGCGAGCTCGATGCATCCGTCTCGAATCGGAGCCGGCCTTTGGCGATGCTGTCTCGCACCAGGTCCTCAAGGCCCGGCTCCAGGAACGGCACGATCCCCCGACGGAGCGCCCCGATCCGTGAGCGATCGATATCGAGGACGTCGACGGACCGGTCGAGGGAGGCGAGGCTCGCCGCGGCCACGAGGCCGGCATGCCCGGCGCCGATGACGGAGATCCGCATGACGCCCTCCGTTGCGCGTCGCTCAGGAAGCCGATCAGGTGAAGGGGACAGAGTTCCTCGCATCGAGCTGCACGCTAGCGAGCGAGGCTCCGCAAGCTCAACCGCTCCGGGACGTAGCCGGCGTACGCCCATCGACGCAGGGCCGCCCCCGGCCTGCCGGCGGCGGACATCAACTCCGCCCGGTCGGGTGACTCGGCTCGCGTGCTACCCCGTCGCCTACGTCGGAACTACGGTGAACGCCGGTTGGCCGAGGACGATCTGCTCCATAGCTTAGAACGCGTCTGCACCACTCATTCCGAGGAGCATTCCATGACCCGACCGAAGTCCAGCCTGCCGCGTCCACGACTGATGGCATTGCTTTCCGCTCTCTGCGTCGCCGTTCCCGTCGGTGCGGTTCTCCTGCCCGCGACCGCCGCATACGCGGCGACGACGCGCTACGTTGACAAATCCAACGGCTCGTGCTCGAACAGCGGCCCCGGAACGGCCGCGCAGCCGTACTGCACGATCAGCGCCGGCGCATCGAATGCGGTTGCGGGCGACACGGTGCTCGTGGCCTCCGGTACCTACAGCGAGGACGTGACGATGCCGAGGTCGGGCACGTCCGGCTCTCCGATCACATTTCAACCGAACGGCAGCGCGCAGGTGACCGTGTCGGGGAAGTCGAACGGCTTCTCGATCTCGGGCCGGAGCTTTATCACGATCCGTGGGTTCACAGTGTCGGATACGACCTCCTACGGAATCTCCGTCTCGGGGTCGGATCACATCACGCTCGCGAATAACCGGATCACGTCCGCCGGAACGCCGACCTCCGGAAACACAGCCTTCGGCGTCAAGTTGGCGAACACCTCGAGCTCGACGATCGCGGATAACGTCATCGATCACAACAGCGACTCCGGAATCGACCTCGTGAGCGGGTCGACCGGCGTCGTCATCGACGGCAACACCCTCTTCGGCAACGCCCGGGAGTACACGCGGGCCGCCGCCGGGATCGACGTCCTGAGCGCGGGGAACACGGTGATCAACAACGTCTCGCACGACAACGAGGACTCCGGTATCAACGCCCGCTCGAGCGGTGCGAACACGTTGATCGCCAACAACGTCGTCTATCGGAACGGCGACCACGGGATCGACGCATCCAAGCCGACGGGCGAGGTGATCGTCTCGAACACCGTCTACAAGAACACGACCTCCGGCATCAACGTCGAAGGAGGGGCGACCGCCGCCATCGAGAACAACATCAGCGTCGACAACGGCATCAACAGTGCGCGAAGCAAAGGTGACTTCCGTATCGATTCCGCATCCGCCCCGGGCACGACGCTCGACTACGATCTCGTCTACCTCTCGTCCTCCTCGCCGATGTTCGTCTGGAAGGGGAGCAACTACTCCTCGCTCTCAGCGTTCCGAAACGCCTCCGGGCAGGAGCAGAACGGGGTCCAGGCGGATCCGAAGTTCGTGGACGCTTCGTCGAACAACTACCAGCTGAGCGCGGGATCACCCGCGATCGACTCCGCGAACTCCGGCGCGAGCGGCGAACAGGCCACGGACGCGCTCGGAGCGGCTCGGGTGGATGACCCGGCAACGCCCAACACGGGCGCAGGTCCCCGAGCCTTCGACGACCGCGGCGCGTACGAGTACTCGAGCTCCTCGGACGCTCCGCCGGCCGCTCAGCTCTCGGTCACCCCATCATCGGGAACGATCCCCTACAACGCTCACGCCGATGCGAGCGCTTCGACCGATACGGACGCCACGCCGATCGCGTCATACAACTTCGACTGGGGAGATGGCACGAGCACGGGCTTCCAGACGGCAGCGACGGCCGATCATCAGTACCTCGTCGTCGGCGATTACACGGTGAGCGTGACCGTCAAGGACACCGCCGGCCTGACCGGCACCGCGTCCACGCAGGTTCACGCGCTCGCGACCGACAGCCCGCCGAACGCGCAGCTGAAGGTCAGCCCCTACGCGAACCAGGATCCCTACACCGTGCTCGCGGACGCGAGCGCTTCAACCGATACGGACGCCACACCGGTCGCGTCGTACACCTTCGACTGGGGCGACGACACGTCGACCGGGCCGCAGGCATCCGCGACCGCGACGCACCAGTACGCCGTCGGCGGCAGCTATACGGTAACGGTGACGGTCACCGACGCCGCGACTCTCTCCTCGCAAGCGCAGAGCGGACCGTTCCCAATCCCGGAGGCGCCCCCAGCAGCGTCGCTGACCGTGACGCCCTCCTCCGGCGCGGCGCCGCTGCCGGTGCACGCGGACGCGTCCGGCTCATCCGACACCGACTCGTCCGGGATCGCCTCGTACACGTTCGATTGGGGAGATGGGTCGGCGAAGACCGGCCCGCAACCGGGCTCGGGCGCCGATCACACCTACCAGTCAGGCGGGACGTACTCCGTGACGGTCACGGTGACGGATACGGCCGGGCTGCAATCCTCGACGTCTCGGAGCGTCACCGTCTCGGGCTCGCAGAACAATCTCGTCGGCAACCCAGGCTTCGAGACGAACACGGCGGGCTGGGTCTCCTCGAGCGGAGCGACGCTATCAAGGGTGTCCGGCGGGCACTCCGGAGCCTTCGCGGCGCAACTCACCACAGGTTCCGCCACGGCGGACGACACGCTGAACGACTCGCCCAATTGGATCACGACGACTTCCAACGCTACCTACACAG
>JBJMLN010000037.1:0-11223 GCA_045805285.1 Actinomycetota bacterium
GTGCTGCTGAAGGACGTCGGCCGGCCGCGGGTGGTGGAGGACGTTCCGGAAGCGACCGTCCGCACGGTCTTGGAGGAGATGGGGGCACGATGAAGGTCCTGTACCTGTTCGGGCCGAACCTCGGGGCGCTCGGCCGCCGCGATCCCGACCGCTACGGCGCGGAGACGCTCGAGGAGATCATGCGGGCCGTCGACGAACGCGCGAACCAGCTCGGCCACGTCACGGGATGGCGCCAGTCCGACAGCGAGGGAGAGCTTGTGGGATGGTTCCTCGCCGCGCAGGACGACGGCTACTCGGCCGTCGTCGCGAACCTCGGCGCCCTCACGCATTACTCCTACTCACTCCGCGACGCGATCGAGGCGTGTGGCCTCCCGGTGATCGAGGTGCACATGACGAACATCCACGCGCGCGAGTCGTTCCGTCACGTCTCGGTGACGGCGGGCGCGTGCCGCGGCACCATCGTTGGGTTCGGGGCCGCCGGGTATCATCTCGCGCTGGAGGCGCTGTCGTGGATCGAAGCCTGAGACGGGACCGTGTCGTCGAGCGCCTGGAGGCGCTGGATCTCGACGCCCTCCTCATCACGAGACTGCCGAACGTCCGCTACCTCACCGGTTACACTGGTTCGAACGGCCAGGTCGTGATCGGCCGGGGTGGCAGCGTCTTCTTCACCGACGGCCGCTACATCGCGCAGTCGGCCCGCGAGGTGCCGGACGTCGAGCGGGTCATCTACTCCAACGACTTTCCCGGCACCTTCCGCGCCTCCGCGAACGGCCTCGGCGTACGCCGGGTCGGTTTCGAGTCCGCCGGTGTGACGCACAAGCTGTTCCGGCAGCTGGAGTCGCTCGAGGGTCTGGAGCTCACGCCGACGGAGGAGGAGATCGAGCGTCTCCGCTGGGTCAAGGAGCCCGAGGAGCTCGAGCTGATCCGCGAGGCACAACGGATCACCGACGTCGCGTACGGAGAGATCCTTCCAAAGCTCGCCGAGGGCGTGAGTGAACGCGACATCGCGCTGGAGCTCGACTGGTCGATGCTCCGAGGCGGCGCCGAGGACGTTGCCTTCGAGTCGATCGTCGCGTTCGGGGAGAATGCGTCGGAGCCGCACCACTCACCGACGGGGCGAACGCTGCGGTCCGGCGAGCTGGTGAAGCTCGACTTCGGCGCGCTCTACGAGGGCTATCACTCCGACATGACGCGGACGGTCTCCTTCGGGGAGCCTTCGACGGAGCTCCGCGAGTTGTACGACCTCGTGCGCCGCTCCCAGCAGGCCGGGATCGACGCGGTGCGCAGCGGCATCGAGGGCAAGGACGCCGACCGCGCGTCCCGGAGCGTGATCGAGGAGGCCGGTTACGGCGAACGCTTCAGCCACGGGCTCGGCCACGGCGTGGGCCTCGAGATCCACGAGGGCCCGACGCTTCGCTCGAACTCCGCGGAAGTGCTCCCGGTCGGAGCGGTCGTCACCGTCGAGCCGGGCGTCTACATCCCCGGCGAGGCGGGCGTGCGGATCGAGGACATGGTGGAGGTCACCGACGGTGGCTGTCGTGTCATCCCGACGGTCACCAAGGAGCTCGTCGTCCTTTGAGCGTCTCGACCAACGACCTCAAGAACGGGATGACGCTCGAGCTCGATGGGACCCTGTTCAACATCGTGGAGTTCCAGCACGTGAAGCCCGGAAAGGGAGGCGCGTTCGTCCGCACCAAGCTCCGGAACATGAAGACCGGCGCGGTCGTGGAGCGCACGTTCAACGCCGGGGTGAAGGTCGGGCTCGCCCGCGTCGAGCGCAAGGAGATGCAGTACCTCTACCGCGACGGCGACGACGCCGTGTTCATGGATCTCGAGACCTACGAGCAGCTGCCCGTTCCGGCCGAGGTGGTCGGCGACATGTCGAGCTACCTCACCGAAGGGAGTACCGCGTCCGTTGCGACCCACGACGGAACACCGATCTCGCTGGAGCTCCCGGCCTCGGTCGCGCTCGCCGTCGCGTCGACGGATCCCGGAGTGAAAGGCGATCGTGTGAGCGGAGCGCTCAAGCCCGCGACACTCGAAACGGGGCTCGTCGTCCAGGTGCCGCTCTTCGTGGAGGAGGGCGACCGCCTGAAGGTCGACACGCGGAGCGGCGAGTACATCGAACGCGTGAAGTGAGCCCCCCCGGTCGCTCGGGGCGGCGGACGGCGCGGCGGACGGCGCGGCGGACGGTCGTCCTCGCGCTGTATCAGTCGGACATCACCGGGGGAGATGCGGTGGAGCTCCTCCGCGAGTCCGCGGCTCAGGAGGGACTCGAACCCGATCCCTACGCTGTCGATCTCGTGTCGGGCACTGCGGCGGCACTGCCGGAGCTCGACGGCGCGATCGGCGACGCCGCCGAGGATTGGACGGTCGGGCGCCTCGCCGCGCTCGACCGGGCGATCCTTCGGGTGGCGGTCTACGAGGTTCTGCACCGCGAGGACGTGCCGGTGGGCGCCGCCATCGACGAGGCGGTGGAGGCCGCGAAGGAACTCTCCACGGACGAGTCGGGCCGCTTCGTGAACGGGGTGCTCGGGCGGATCGCGCGAGGCGCCGAGCGGCCGCCGGAGGCCTGAAGGCGCCTCACCGAACGGCTGGACGAAACCTCAGTCGGTCGGCTTGTCGGTGGCCTCGGTGGAGGCCTTCGACGGCGTCGTCGTCTCCTCGTCGTCCTCGTCCACTCCGCCCTCGCGCATCCCCTTCTTGAACTCCGAGGAGGAGCGTCCGAGGGAGCGGGCGAGATCGGGGAGCTTCTTGGCTCCGAAGAGAAGGAAGACCACCACAGCGACGACTACGAGTTCAGGTCCACCTGGCATGCGATCCCGCCTTCCGGCTCTCGAGGTCTCTAGTGTAGGACTCCGGCGCGAGGAACGGGCCGTCGCCCACCGTTGTCTGCAGGCCCTCCAGCGTCTATCCTCGGTCGGCAAGCACTTCCCCTTTAAGTCCGGTCCGGAGAGGCCGGGAAGGGAGGACTAGAGCGTGACCCCGAGCGACGCCCTGCCGCGAGCGCGGCCGGGCGTTTCCTTTTGATGGGCTCCCGCCTGATGGACGAGGCGGACGTGCGCCGGGCTCTCACCCGGATCGCCCACGAGGTCCTCGAGCGCAACAAGGGCGCGGCGGACGTGGTCCTCGTCGGCATCGCCGCTCGCGGCGACGACATCGCCCGACGCCTCGCGGCGGAGATCCTCAGGATCGAGGGGACCGACGTCCCCGTGGGCGTTCTCGACATCACCTTCTACCGCGACGACATCGGCCGCCGGGCCGAGGCCCCCGAGGTCCACGAGACCCGGATCCCGTTCCCCGTCGACGAACGCACCGTCGTGCTCGTCGACGACGTCCTGTTCACCGGCAGGACGATCCGCGCCGCCTTCGACGCCTTGATGGACTTCGGCCGCCCGAGGGCGATCCAGCTCGCCGTGCTCGTCGATCGCGGCCACCGCGAGCTACCGATCCGCGCGGACTTCATCGGCAAGAACGTTCCGACGCGCTCCGGCGACTCCGTCCGCGTCGCGCTCACCGAGGTGGACGGCGAGGACGCCGTCCTCGTGGAGGACTCAGCATGATCAAGCACCTGCTCTCGACCCAGCAGCTCTCCCGGGAGGACGTCGTGCGCATCCTCGACACGGCGGAGTCGTTCCGCGAGGTCGGCACGCGCGTCATCAAGAAGGTGCCCGCGCTCCGCGGCCGCACGGTGGTGAACCTGTTCTACGAGAACTCGACGCGCACGCGGATCTCCTTCGAGCTCGCGGCGAAGCGGCTCTCCGCGGACGTCATCAACTTCAGCGCCTCGGGATCCTCAGTCTCGAAGGGGGAGAGCCTCAAGGACACGGCGCTCACCCTCCAGGCGATGGGCGCGGACGCGATCGTGATGCGCCACTCATCGTCGGGCTCGCCCTACGCGCTGACGAAATGGGTCTCGGCGAGCGTCCTGAACGCGGGCGACGGCACTCACGAGCATCCGACGCAGGCGCTCCTCGACCTCTACACGATCCGCGAGCGCCTCGGCTCGATCGAGGGCCGCCGCGTGGCGATCACCGGGGACGTGCTGCACTCCCGGGTCGCGAGGTCTCTGTCCTTCGCCCTCGTCACGATGGGCGCGGACGTGACGCTCGTCGGACCTCCGACGCTGATCCCTCCGGACGCGCCGTTGTGGGGCGTCCACGTCTCCTACGACCTCGACGAGGTGCTGCCGAAGCTCGACGTGTGCTACATGCTCCGCGTCCAGCGGGAGCGCCAGCGCCAGCAGTACTTCCCGAGCGTCCGGGAGTACGCGAGGCTGTTCGGCCTCTCCCGCGAGCGCGTGGAGACGCTTCCCGCGGGCGCCATGATCATGCACCCGGGACCGATGAACCGCGGCGTGGAGATCGACTCCGACGTCGCGGACCTCCCGCAGTCGGTGATCGAGGAACAGGTCACGAACGGCATCGCGGTCCGGATGTCGCTGCTGTACCTGATGCTCGGCGGGAGCACCGCTTCCCCCTCCGCTACGAATCCGGCCTTCGGGGAGGCGCGTGCGGATGGCTGAACGACTCTTCCTGCGCGGAGGACGGATCGTCGACCCGGCGTCCGACACCGATGCCGTCTCGAACCTCCTCGTGGAAGACGGTCGTATCGCGGCGCTCGGAGACGATGCGCCGGTCGGCGCTTCGGTGCTCGACTGCGACGGGCTGATCGTGGCGCCCGGCCTGGTGGATCTCCACGCTCATCTCCGCCAGCCGGGACGAGAGGACAAGGAGACGGTCGAGAGCGGATCTCGCGCCGCCGCCATCGGCGGCTACACGGCGGTCGCCGCGATGGCGAACACCGAGCCGGTCGCGGATCACGTCGGCGTGATCGAGGAGGTCCGCGCGCTCGCTGCCGAGGCGGGTCTGTGCGACGTGTTCCCCGTCGGCGCGATCACGAAGGGCCTCGACGGGGAGTCGCTCGCCGAGATCGGGGAGCTCGCGGCGGCCGGCGTCCGGATCTTCTCCGACGACGGCCGATGCGTGCCGACGGCCCGTCAGCTGCGCATGGCGCTGCAGTACGCGCAGGCGTTCGACGTCGTGATCGCCGAGCACTGCGAGGACGCCTCGCTCGCGGAGGGTGGGCAGATGCACGAGGGCTACTCCTCGGCGACCTTCGGCCTCGCGGGCTCGCCCGGCGAGGCGGAGGAGATCGTCGTCGCGCGCGATCTGGCGCTGACGCGACTCACCGGCGGACGGCTGCATCTCTGCCACCTCTCCAGCGCAGCGTCCGTCGATCTCGTGCGCCGGGCCAAGGCCGCGGGACTGCGCGTGACGGCGGAGGTCACGCCGCACCACCTGACGTTCGTCGACGAGGATCTCTCCGCCTACGACACGAACCTCAAGGTCAACCCGCCGCTCCGCGGCGTCGAGGACCGCGAGGCGCTCCGCGCCGGTGTCGCCGACGGAACGATCGATGCGATCGCGACGGACCACGCACCGCACGCCGTCGAGGAGAAGGAGGCGGAGTTCGACCAGTCGCCCCCGGGGACGATCGGACTGGAGACTGCGCTCGCCGCGGTCCTGACCCAGCTCGTGGAGCCGGACACGATCTCCGTTCGGCGCGCCATCGAGGCGCTGTCGACCACGCCCGCGCAGATCCTCGGCCTGTCCGAACACGGCGGCCCGATCGCGCCCGGCCGCGCGGCCAACCTGATGGTGCTCGATCCCGCGGCGACGTGGGTGGTCGAGGCGCCGTTCGCCTCGCGGAGCCGCAACAGCGCCTTCCTCGGCACGACGCTCACCGGTCGTGTCGTCCACACGATCCTTCGAGGCGAGCTCACCGTCGCCGACGGAAAGCCCACCCGGTGAAGGCGCAACCCCCGACGTCTCAGCGATGACGCCGACGCCCGCATTGCTCGCGCTCGAGGACGGCTCGACGTTCCGCGGCCGCTCGCTCGGGGCGGAGGGAGAGACGTTCGGCGAGGTCGTGTTCAACACCGCGATGTCGGGCTATCAGGAGGTGCTGACAGACCCCTCCTACGCACGGCAGATCGTCACGATGACGTCCTCGCAGCAGGGGAACTACGGCACGAACGCCGAGGATCCGGAGTCGGAGGCCGTCCGCGTCGCCGGCCTCGCGGTCCGAGAGGCGAGCCGCCGCGCGTCCAGCTGGCGTGCGGAGCGAACGCTGGCACACGAGCTCCGCGAGGCGGACGTCGTCGGGATCGAGGACATCGACACGCGCCGGCTGACGCTCGCGATCCGCGAACGGGGTGCGATGCGCGGCGCGATCTCCACCGAGGACGTCGATCCCGGGTCGCTCGTCGAGCGGGTCCGAAAGAGCGCCGGCATGGACGGCGCAGACCTCGCCGCCTCCGTCAGCGCCTCCCGACCGTACCTCGCGGAGGAGCTCGTCGGCGGCGCGACCACGGAACGCGGTCGCGTGTTCCGTGTCGCGGCATACGACTTCGGGATGAAGCGGAACATCCTCCGGCGCCTCGCGGCGACGGGATGCGACGCGACCGTGTTCCCGGCCCGGACGCCCGCGGCGGAGGTCCTCTCCGGCGACTTCGACGGTGTCTTCCTCTCCAACGGACCGGGCGACCCGGCGGCGACCGCGTACGGAACGGAGGCCGCGCGCGAGCTCCTCGGACGGGTGCCCGTCTTCGGCATCTGTCTCGGGCACCAGCTGCTCGCGCAAGCGCTCGGCGGGAGCACGTTCAAGATGCCGTTCGGTCACCGGGGTGCCAACCAGCCGGTGAAGGACCTCCACACCGGGCGGGTTGAGGTGACCTCCCACAACCACGGCTTCGCCGTCGATCCGCGGCCGTGGGGCGTCGCCGGCGATCCCGTTCCCGACGCGGCACCCGTCGTGGAGACGGATCGCGGCCGCGTTGCGCTCACCCATTGGAACCTGAACGACGGCACGTTGGAGGGACTCCGCTGCCTCGACGTTCCGGCGTTCTCCGTCCAGTACCACCCGGAGGCGGCTCCGGGACCGCACGACTCGCGATACCTCTTCGAGGCCTTCCGGGAGTTGATGGATGCCGAAGCGTGAGGACATCGGATCGATCCTGTTGATCGGTTCCGGTCCGATCGTCATCGGACAGGCGTGCGAGTTCGACTACTCGGGGAGCCAGGCGTGCAAGGCGTTGCGCCGCGAGGGGTATCGCGTCTCGCTCGTGAACTCGAACCCCGCCACGATCATGACGGATCCCGAGCTCGCGGACCGCACGTACGTCGAGCCCCTGACGCCGGAGTCGGTGCTGGCGGTCATCGAGCGCGAGCGGCCGGACGCGCTCCTTCCGACGCTCGGCGGGCAGACCGGCCTCAACGTCGCGGTGGAGCTCGCGGAGTCGGGAGCGCTCGCCGCGAACGGTGTCGAGCTGATCGGCGCGCAGCTCGACGCGATCCGCCGCGCGGAGGACCGCAGTGGGTTCCGCCGGACGATGGAGGACGCCGGGCTTCCGGTGCCACGCTCGGGCATCGCGATGAACGTCGAGAACGCGGTGGAGCTCGGCGCGAGCATCGGGTTCCCCGTGATCGTCCGCCCGTCGTTCGTCCTCGGCGGCGGTGGAACGGGGTTCGCGAACAGCCGCGACGAGCTCGCGGCGCTCGCGAAGAGCTCGCTCGCGCTCAGTCCGGTGGGGGAGATCCTCATCGAGCAGTCCCTCCGCGGTTGGAAGGAGTTCGAGCTCGAGGTGATGCGCGATGTCGCGGACAACGCCGTGATCGTCTGCTCGATCGAGAACCTCGACCCGATGGGGATCCACACCGGCGACTCGATCACCGTCGCGCCGGCACAGACGCTCACCGATCGCGAGTACCAGGAGATGCGCGACGCAGCGCTCGCGTGCATCCGAGCGATCGGCGTGGAGACCGGCGGCTCGAACATCCAGTTCGCGGTGGATCCCCGCGACGGACGGATGGTGCTGATCGAGATGAACCCGCGCGTGTCGCGTTCCTCGGCGCTCGCGTCGAAGGCGACCGGCTTTCCGATCGCGAAGATCGCGGCGCTCCTCGCCGTCGGCTACCGGCTCGACGAGATCCGCAACGACATCACGGGGGAGACGCCCGCCGCCTTCGAGCCGACGCTCGACTACGTCGTCGTGAAGATCCCGCGGTTCGCCTTCGAGAAGTTCCCCGAGGCCGACGCGGGTCTCACGACGATCATGAAATCGGTCGGTGAGGTGATGGCGATCGGTCGCACCTTCAAGGAGGCGCTCGGCAAGGCCTGGCGGTCGATGGAACGGACCGGTTTCGAGCTGGGGGCGTCCGCGCCGGCGGCCGACGGCGACGAGCTCGACGTCCCGGGGGAGTGGCGGCTCCACCGCGTGGAACGGGCGCTCGCGGACGGCATGCCGGTCGACGAGGTCGCGCAGACGACCGCGATCGATCCGTGGTTCGTCGACCAGATCGCGCAGGTCGCCGAGGGCGCGGCAACGCTCCGCGGCAGGCAGCTCGGCGACCTCTCCGCGGAGGAGTTACTCGAGGCGAAGCGGCTCGGGCTCTCCGACGCGCGGATCGCGGTGCTGACGGGTTCCGACGAGGCCGCGGTCCGAGCGCACCGTTCCGGACTAGGCGTGCGACCCGTTTTCAAGACCGTCGACACCTGCGCCGGAGAGTTCCCCGCCTCGACGCCGTACCACTACTCCACCTACGAGGAGGAGACGGAGGTGCGCGAGGCGGAGCGGCCCCGCATCCTCATCCTCGGCTCGGGCCCGAACCGGATCGGACAGGGCATCGAGTTCGACTACGCGTGTGTGCACGCCGCGTACGCGGTGCGCGACGCCGGATTCGAGGCGGTGATGCTCAACAGCAATCCCGAGACGGTCTCCACGGACTACGACACGAGCGACCGTCTGTACTTCGAACCCGTCGCGCTGGAGGACGTCCTCGCCGTCTGCGAGGCCGAGCAACCCGCCGGGGTCATCGTGCAGTTCGGCGGGCAGACACCGCTCCGTCTCGCTCGCGACCTCGAGGCCGCCGGGTTCCCGGTCCTCGGCACTCGACCCGACGCGATCGATCTCGCGGAGGACCGCGGGAAGTTCGCCGGGTTGCTCGACGAGCTCGGCGTTCCCGCGCCCCCATACGGCGAGGCGCGGACGCTCGCGGAGGCGCACGAGATCGCGCGAAGGATCGGCTTTCCCCTGCTCGTCCGTCCCTCGTACGTCCTCGGAGGGCGGGCGATGGAGATCGTCTACAGCGAGGACGACCTCGACGCCTTCGTGACGAACGCCACCGCGGCGTCGCCGGATCATCCGGTCCTGATCGATCGCTTCCTCGAAGGCGCGATCGAGGTCGACGTCGACGCGGTGTGTGACGGGACCGACGTCTTCATCGGAGCCGTGATGGAGCACATCGAGGAAGCGGGGGTGCACTCGGGCGACTCCTCGTGCGCGATCCCGCCGCAGACGCTTTCCGACGCGGAGCTCGATCAGGTGGAGGAGATCACGCGTGCGGTCGCGCGGCGCCTTCCGGTTCGCGGGCTGCTGAATGTCCAGCTCGCGGTGAAGGACGAGCGCGTCTGGATGATCGAGGCGAACCCGCGCGCCTCGCGAACCGTGCCGTTCGTGGGCAAGGCGACCGGCGTATCCCTCGCGCGCGCGGCTGCGCAGATCGCTTGCGGCAGAACGGTATCCGACCTGATGGGATCCGGGGAGCTCCCGAAGGACGAGGCCCGCTATCGCCATCTTCCGCACGTCTCGGTGAAGGCGGCCGTCCTGCCCTTCTCGAGGTTCGCCGGCGTCGACACGATCCTCGGGCCCGAGATGAAGTCGACCGGGGAGGTCATGGGCGTCGACGCGCAGACGGGAACGGCGCTCGCCAAGGCGCTCGTCGCGAGCGGCGCGGCGCTCCCGCGCACCGGAACGGTCTTCATCTCCGTGGCGAACCGCGACAAGCGCTCGCTCCTCTTCCCCGCGCAGCGGATGTCCGATATGGGGTTCCGGATCCTCGCGACGAAGGGGACGGCAGCGGTCCTCGCGCGCGCCGGGATCCGCGTCGAGGAGGTCCCGAAGGTCTCGGAAGGTGACACGAGCGTCGTCGAACGCATCCGCGACGGAGAGATCGACCTGATCGTCAACACGCCCTTCGGCCGCGGGCCGCGCACCGATGGCTATTTCATCCGCACGGCCGCTGCGGCGGCGGGAGTCCCCTGCATCACGACGATCCCGGGCGCCCTCGCGGCGCTCCGGGGCATCGAAGCGCTCCGCGGGCCCGACCCGGAGCCGCGCTCGCTCCAGGAGTACCACGCGGCGATCCCGCGGTTGCCCACGCAGGAGCGGCTCGCCGCGGTCCTCGGAACGGGGGGCTCCTCCGGTGAGGACGCCGCGGACCGCCTCCAGCCGAAGGAGCGGCCGGCGTGAAGCGTGTCCGCGCCGAGGTCCTTTCCGCTCGGCGGCTCGGGAGCTTTCGCACGCTCACGATCGTCGCGCCCGAGATCGCCGACCTCGCCAACCCCGGGCAGTTCGTCACGATCGCGATGCCCGAAGGCCGCGAGTTCTTTCTGCGACGGCATCTCCCGATCCATCAGGCCTCGCGCCGCGGCGGCTGGGCCGGAACGCTGGAGATCGCATTCGAGCCGACCGGCGCGGGCACCGGATGGCTCGCCGCTGCGGAGGCGCATGAGTTCCTCGACGTGATCGGCCCGCTCGGAAAGGGTTTCGACTACCCGCGGAGCCTCACGAACTGCCTCCTCGTCGCGGAGGCTCGCGGCGCGCCCGGCATCTACTTCCTCGCGCAGGAGCTCCGCGCGCAGGGCAAGCGCGTCGATCTGCTCGTCGGGGCGGACACGCAGGAACGCATCTTCAAGCCGATCGAGGCCAAGCGCCTGTCGCAGACGCTCACGGTTCGAACCTCCGACGGAACGATGGGGGAGCGGGGGACCGTCCTCGACGCCGTCGCCGACGTCGCGGAGCAGTGCGGCAGCGAGGTCGTGTATGCGGCGGGCCCGCGCGGGATGCTGCGCTCCGTCGCGTCGTTCTGCTCGGAGCGGAACCTCCCGTCGCAGGTCGCGGTCGACGAGCGGATGGCGTGCGGGGTCGGCCTGTGTTTCACGTGCGTCGTGCCGGTCGCGCGCAAGGACGGTAGCCGCTACGACAACCTTCGGGCCTGCCGTGAGGGCCCCGTCTTCAATCCCGGCCGCATCCTGTGGGATCGCTGGGGCCAGGGAGCGCCGGCGATGACGCCGACGCCGCCGGAGGGCTTCCCGGCCGTGCGCTCATGGCCGGGGTGAGCCTGGACCTCTCCGTCGACCTCGGGGGCGTCCGCTTCCCGA
>JBJMLN010000038.1:0-81426 GCA_045805285.1 Actinomycetota bacterium
AGTACGCGTAGGAAGCGAACCAGTTGTTGTTCCCGCCGTACAGGATCACGGTCGTGTCCGGCCCGACCCCCGCCTGCTGGAGCAGCCGCGACAGGCCGGCCTGGTCCACGTACTCGCGCCCGGTCTCGGCGTGGAGGTCGGTGTTCCAGTTCCACGCGATCGCCCCGGGGATGTGGCCCTTCTCGTAGGCGGATGTGTCCTCGTCCACCTCGATCACCCGGATATTCGAGTCGTCGATGTGGTCCTCGAGCCAGTCGGTGTCGACCAGCGCGTCGGGGTTGGCGTATCCGGCCATCTGCTTCCTCCTTGAAGGGTGGTTCCAACGGTGTGGAGCGCCTCGGCGCTCGCGGAGCGGAGTTGCCCGGGTCAGGCCGGGCGCCGGGACCCCGGACAGCACAGGCGCGAGGGGATCATCGCCGCGACGAGCCCTGCACACCTGGTTCGGATCATTTTCCGAGTCCCGCGGTCGGATTTCCCCTTCGGTTTTACCGCCGCCTTCGGAACGATGTCAAGGAACCGTCCGCGGAACCGAAACGCGAGCGACTCGACTCAGAAGACGCCTCAGAAGACGCCGAGCGCGGCCTTGGCCTCGTCGGACATCATCTCGGGGCTCCACGGCGGCCGGAGGACCATCTCGGCGGTGAACTCCTCCACGCCCGGGACGGCGGCAGCGAACTGGTTCATCTGCTGCTCGATCAGCGGGCCGATCGGACAGCCCATCGTCGTGAGCGTGTACTCGACGTGGACCTTCCCCTCGTCGACGTCCACCTCGTAGACCAAGCCGAGGTCGACGATGTTGATGCCGAGCTCCGGGTCATAGACGCTCTTGAGCGCCTCGAGCACCTGCTGCTCGGTCGTTTCCTCTCCGGATGCGTCTCCTGCGGCCGCCGCCTTCGCGTCGCGGTCGGCTTCCTCGGGACGAGCCTCAACCCCGGAAACCGGAGCTTCATCGGTTTCCGGAGGCGAGGACTGGACGTCGCGCGCTTCTTCGCTCTGCATACGAGCCTCCAACTGGTACGCAGGATATTGTAAGCCCGCTCGAGGTCCGCGGCCCCGGAAGGAGAGCGCGTCGGTGGCTATGCGGATCCTCATCGTCGACGATCACCCCGTGACGCGCGAGGGGCTGCGAAGCGCACTCGCGTTGTCGGACGAGGTCGTCGTGCTGGGCGAGGCCTCGAGCGGCGAAGAAGCCGTCGAACAGGTCGTCAAGCTCGAGCCCGACGTCGTGTTCATGGACGTCCGGATGCCCGGCATCGGCGGCATCGAGGCCACGCGTGAGATCCGCCGGGAGCGCCCGGACACCCGCGTGATCCTCTTCACCGTCGACGACTCCCGGGCCGCTCTCCACGAGGCGATCCAGGCCGACGTCTCCGGATACCTCCTGAAGGACGCAACCGTGGACGAGCTCGTCAACGCCGCGCGCCTCGCGATGGAGGGCAAGGCCGTCATCCATCCCGAGCTCACCGCAGCCTTCCTCGAGGAGGTCCAGACGGCGGAGGAGCGCCCCGAGGTGGTCGCGCTCTCCAAACGCGAGCAGGAGATCCTCCAGAAGGTCGCGTACGGAGCGACCACGCGGGAGGTCGCCCACGACCTCGGCATCTCCCCGCACACGGTGAAGACGCACCTCGAGCGGATCTTCGAGAAGCTCGGCGCGAACGACCGGGCGCAGGCCGTGGCGATCGCGATCCGCGGCGGCATCGTCGAGTAGCCCACAGCCCCTCCCCCGGCCCGTTCCTCAACCCTTCCGTGCGCGCCGTCGATATTTCCAGGACATGGCCGCAACGGTCCTCCTCTGTGACAGCGCGGAGGCGATCGCGCTCCTGCAGTACGCGCTGATCTCCTCCGGGGCGGATATCCAGGTCGAGGTCGTCCTCGACGGCTACCACGCGGTCGAGATCGCGGAACGGATCCGCCCCGACCTGATCGTCACGGAGCTCGACATCGAGGGCCTCGCGGGATCCGACCTCGTCCGCCGGCTCCGGACCGCATCCCCGGACAGCAAGATCCTGTGCTGGACGACGGTCGCGGCTGAGGACGTCTTCTCCCGCGTCCTCGCGGCGGGAGCGAGCGGCGTGCTCCTCAAGAAGACGGGCCCGGAAGAGGTCGCGGCCGCGATCGAGCCCGTGCTGCGCGGAAAGGTCGTGCTGGAGGCCTCCGTCGCCGAGAAGCTCGCCGAGCGCCTGACCTCCTCGATCCGACGCGAGCCGGAGCTCGAAGCGGCGATCGCGGAGGCCAAGGACAAGCTGGAGCTCGTCACGCAGGCGAAGGCGGAGTTCCTCGCGAACGTTTCCCACGAGTTCCGCACCCCGGTGACGATCGCGAAGGGCATCGCGTACGTCCTCAAGAACAAGGGCATCCCCGAGGACGAGCAGCAGGAGTTCCTCGACCGCCTCGAGACCTCGCTCGACAAGCTGATGACGCTCGTCGACGAGATCCTGACGATCGCGGACCTCGATCGCGGACAGCTCGCGTTGAACGTCGAGTCTTACGACCTCGCGCCGCGCGTTCGCGAGCTCTGCGAGCAGGCCCAGCTGCAGTATCCGCAGGTTGGGCTGGAGATCCTCGTCCCCGACCGGCTCGTCGTCGACATCGATGCGGTCCGCGTCTCGGAGGTGGTCCGCCAGCTGCTCGACAACGCGTGCCGCTACTCCCCGCCGGAGGAGGCCGTGACGATCAAGGCTCGACGCGCCGACGAAGGGCTCGTCGTCACCGTGACCGATCGCGGACAGGGACTCCGGCGCGACGTCGTCACCCAGGCCTTCAACGAGCCGTTCACCGCCGGCGAGGAGATCCTCCGGAAGGAGCGCTCCGGCATCGGTGTCGGCCTGCACATGGCTCGACAGCTGGTCCTCCAGCACGGCGGCATCATGTGGGCCGATCCCGTTCCGGGGGGCGGAACGAAGGTGTCGTTCTGCATCCCGAGCGATCGGAGCAAGCCCGTCGCGCACCCCCCGCGCCCCGCCGAGGGGGCCCTCGCCCTGGTCGCCGAACCGGCCGGCCCGGGAAGCCCCGCGGTCGAGATCCCTCCCCCGTCCCAGCCGCCCGCATCGAGCGCGGGCTCCTAGTTCGGCTCGGGGCGGTTGTCCTCCCCCGTCTGGCTCGTTCCCACGGCGAGGTCTACACTTCGACTCGATCGACGGAGTGCGCAGGCTCATTCTTGGCATCGGGATCGCACTGGTCGCCGCGAGCTGCCGCGACGCACCCCCGCAGCTGCGCGCTGACGCCCCGGCCCTCCAGCTAACGATCCGCCACGCGCCGACGGCGTTCGACGTCGTCACCGCCGGACCGGTCCAGGCGCTCGTCCCCCACACGTGGCGGCCGATCCGCACCGCCTCGGACGAGTTCCAGGAGGGCGTCGTCGCCTCGCCCGCGGCCGAGCCGGAGACCGGAAGCGTCAACGGAACGCACGAGGGCCTTGCCGCCGTCTGGGTCGACGGCGCGCGCGTGGGAGTCCCCTCCGACTACTACTACCTCGCGGCGACCGGGCCGGCGCTCGACGCCCTCACCGACGCCCGGAACTGCAGCGAAGCGACCAACCGGGTGTTCGTCGATCACCGACCCAGCTACTTCTCCGGGCCGGCCAACTCTCCGGGCGACTACCTCGCCCGCGGTGGAGGAACGTGCCGCTCCAACGGATCGGACATGCGGTGGGCCTACTACGTCGCTGCCCCCGGGTACGGACCGGTCCGCAGCGTCGGCATCCCGAGCTCCGGCCTCTATGTGGTCGCAGCCGTCGTTCCCGACACGCCGAGCGCGCACGACCGGCTCTCGACCCTGCTGCACGGCGCGCGGTTCGCGGGCGCCGGGATCCACGATTTCATCGCCGCGTCGCGCCAGTAGCGCTCACTTCGGGCTGCGGTCGACGAACGGCGTCTTCACGACCTCGGCGGCTCCGCGTTTGCCGCGGACGTCGACCTCCACGACGTCGCCCGGGTCGTGGTCGTCCGCCGGAGACAGGAACGCGAGCGCGATCCCCCGCTTCAGCATCGGGGAGAAGCTGCCGCTGCTCGTCTCTCCGATCCGCTCGTCTCCCTCGTAGACGGCATAGTGCGGCCGCGGGATCAGCCGGTCGGTCATCCGCAAGCCGCGGAGTCGCGCCGGCAGCCCGGCGTCCAGCTGGCGGATCAGCGCGTCGCGCCCGATGAACGTTCCCTTGTCGATGTCCACCGCCCACCCGAGACCCGACTCGAACGGCGTGCGGTCCTCGGTGAGCTCCTGCCCGTGCAGCGGATAGCCCATCTCGAGGCGCAACACGTCGCGCGCCGCGAGGCCGCAGGGCTCGATGTCGAACTCCCGTCCGGCATCCATCAGGTCATGCCAGAGTTCGAGCGCGATGTCCTGATAGGTGAAGAGCTCGAAGCCGACCTCGCCCGTGTACCCGGAGCGCGTGAGGATCGCGGGGCGGCGCCGGTACTCGGTCTCGGTGCAGCGGAGGAACGTCAGCTCCTTCGCCACGGGAAAGAGCTTCGAGACGACCTCGATCGAGCGCGGGCCCTGCACCGCAAGGAAGCACCAGTCCTGATGGAAGACGAGATGAACCGGATCCGTCGCGTCGGCCTGCTCCAGCACGTGGAGCACCTTCATGGAGTTCGCGGCGTTCGGAACGACGAAGTACCGCTCGTCCTCGAGCCGATAGACGATCAGGTCGTCCACGACACCGCCGCGATCGTTCAGCACCATCCCGTACTGCGCCTCGCCGAGGTCGAGCTCCGAGAGGTCTCCGGTGACGATGTGCTGGAGGAGCTCCAGCGCGCCGGGCCCGGTCACGTCGACCTTTCCGAGATGCGTGAGGTCGAAGATGCCGGCACGCTCCCGGACCGCCCGATGCTCCGAGAGCGCTCCCGCGTACTCGATCGGCATCGACCATCCGGCGAATGGGCCGAGCTTCGCGCCGAGCGACCGATGCTCGGACTCGAGAGGAGTCCGCTTCAGCTCCACATCGGCCATCGGCGCCATCCTACGAGCGCGTTCCTGACTGTCCGTTCGAATCGAGCCGCGCTGGTGTGGCGTGCGCTCTCCGGACCTTGCGGAGATGGGGGGTAACATGCCGAACGTGCCCGAGCGGTACGACGTCGCCATCATCGGAGCCGGAACGGGGGGCTATTCGTGCGCCCTCCGCTCGGCGGAGCTCGGCTCCCGCGTCCTGCTCATCGAGCGGGACGAGCGCCTCGGCGGCACCTGTCTCCTCCGCGGTTGCATCCCGACGAAAGCGCTCCTTCGCTCCGCCGAGATCCTCGACGACATCAACCGTGCCGAGGAGTGGGGCATCAAGGCATCCGGATCACCGGATTGGAGCGGCATCGAGGCGTTCCAGATGCGCGTCGTCGACAAGCTGGTCAACGGTGTCGGCGCGCTGCTCAAGGCGCGGGGCGTCGAGGTCCGCCATGGAACCGCGAGGCTCGGTTCCGGCGGGGGGCTCGAGGTTGACGGAGAACCGGTCGATGCAACGAACGTCGTGATCGCCACCGGGTCTTCGCCGAGGCTTCTCCCGAACGTGCCCGTCTCCGAGCACGTCATCACAAGCGACCAGGCGCTGACCGCGTCCTCGATACCCGCCTCCGCGATCGTGGTCGGGGCGGGAGCAGTCGGTCTGGAGTTCGCGTCGTTCTACCGGTCGATGGGCGCGGAGGTGACCGTGCTCGAGGGGCTGGATCGCATCGCTCCGCTCGAGGACGAGGACATCTCCAAGGAGCTCGCGCGCGCGTACCGCAAGCGCGGCATCTCCACGGCTGCCGGCGTGAAGGTCACGGGCGTCGAGGACGCCGGAGACGGCGCGACGGTCACCTATGAGAAGGGCGGCTCGCAGGAGACGGCGTCCGCGGAGATCGCGCTCGTCGCGATCGGCCGTCAGCCGAACTCCGACGGCATCGGCCTCGAGGACGCCGGCGTGGAGCTCGACCGCGGCTTCGTGAAGGTGAACGGCTCGCTCGAGACGACGGCGGAGAACGTCTGGGCGGTCGGCGACGTGGCGTCGACGCCACTCCAGCTCGCCCACGTGTCGTTCGAGGAAGGGATCAATACGGCCGAGCGCGTCGCGGGCCTCGACGTTCCCGAGATCGACTACACGGGCATCCCCCGCGTCACGTACTGCACGCCCGAGGTCGCCTCCGTGGGGCTCACGGAGGCGCAGGCGAAGGAGCGCGGCCACGATGTGGACGTAGAGAAGCTCAACTTCAAGGCGATCGGAAAGGCCGACATCGTCGGCGAGGGCGGGATCGTCAAGGTCATAGCGGACAAGAACGGAGGCTCGGTCCTCGGGGTCCACATGGTCGGGCCGCACGTGACGGACCTGATCTCCGAAGCCATGCTGATCACGAACTGGGAGGCCGTTCCCGAAGAGGTCGCGGCCTTGATCCACCCGCATCCGACGCTCTCGGAGGCGATCGGCGAGGCGCACCTGGCGCTTGCCGGCAAGCCGCTCCACACGATGTAGCCGGAGCGACACGGAAAGGCGACGACGTGGCAACGAAGGTATCGAAGCGTGCGAAGGACTCCACCGCGGAGTGGTACGGGCTTGACGACGACCGGCTCCGCGAGATCCTGTATTTCCTGAAGCTCTGCCGGTACTTCGACGAGCGGATGGAGGCTCTCTACCGTCAGGGGCGCCTTCCGGGCGCGATCTACTCCGGCCGCGGCCAGGAGGGAACCCACGTCGGCGCGGCCTACGCGCTCCGTCCCGACGACGCCCTGCTCGTCACCCACCGCGACCTCTCCGCGCAGATCACGAAGGGCCTCGACCTCAAGCGCGTGATGGCGCAGTTCTGGGGACGGATCGACGGCTACACGCGGGGGCGCGACGGCAACAGCCACATCGGGGACTGGTACGGCGCGAAGACGTTCACGGTGCTCTCGATGCTGCCGGACGGCTATCCGGTGGCGACGGGTATCGCGCTCGCGAACAAGCGCCGAGGCAACGATCGGATCGCGCTCGCGATCTGCGGCGACGGTTCCACGTCGAACGGCCGCTGGCACGAGTCGCTCAACATCTCCGCGATCCACAAGCTTCCGGTCGTGTGGGTCGTGAACAA
This sequence comes from Actinomycetota bacterium, assembly GCA_045805285.1. GTDB lineage: Bacteria > Actinomycetota > UBA4738 > UBA4738 > JBJMLN01 > JBJMLN01. The sequence continues at coordinate 7,029 of JBJMLN010000038.1, forward strand.
CAACCAGTGGGCGTACTCCACGCCGAACGACCTCGAGGTTCCGGTTCCCACGATCGCGGAGCGCGCCGACGCCTACGGCATGCCGGGCGTTCGGGTCGACGGCGCGGAGGTCCTGGACGTCTACGCCGCCGTCTCCGAAGCCGCGGAGCGCGCCCGCCGAGGAGAGGGACCGTCGCTGATCGAATCCATCTCGCTTCGGTGGAGGGGACACGCAGGCCACGACGCCGCGAAGTACGTCCCGAAGGAGATGCTCGAGGACTACATGCAGAACAAGGACCCCGTGAAGCGGCTCGAGGAGCGACTCCTCGGCGAGGGCGTGATCGACGACGCGGGAGTCGCGGACCTCCAGCAGCGGATCGAGCGCGAGTTCAACGAGGGCTACGAGTTCGCGCACAGCTCCCCGTTCCCGGTGGCGGAGGACGTCACGCGCGGGGTGTTCGCCGACGATGATTACTGGACGAGCGAGCCGAGCCGCGAGGGAGGGACGGGCTGATGGCCGACACGCGCGTGGACGACGACCACGCGGCGGAGACGCCGCAGGCCGACCCGGAGAAGGCAGCCGAGCAGGCCGCGAACGCGGAGGGGAACCCCGAGCGGGCGAAGAAGGAGGCCGCGCGCGCTGAGGACTCCGCGGCAGCCGGGCACGGCGCCGAGCCCCGCGGCAAGCGGACGGACGCCGGCGAGGCGACCTATCTGATCGCGATCGCGGAGGCGCTCTGGGAGGAGATGGAGCGCGACGGCAACGTCTTCCTCCTCGGCGAGGACATCGGGATCTACGGCGGGGCGTTCAAGGTCACCGAGGGCTTCATCGAGCGCTTCGGCGGCGAGCGCGTGATGGACACGCCGATCTGCGAGGAAACCATCATGGGCATGGCCGTCGGCGCCGCGATGGAGGGCATGCGCCCCGTCGCCGAGGTCCAGTACGCCGACTTCATCGCGAACGGCTTCGACGAGCTGATCAACGTCGCCGGCAAGTACCACTACCGAAGCGGCGTTCCGCTGCCGATGGTCGTCCGCGGCCCATCCGGCGGCGGCGTGCGGGCGAGCGCGTTCCACTCCCAGAACCCCGAGCCGTGGTTCGCGCACTCCCCCGGCCTGAAGGTGATGTGTCCGGCGTTCCCCTCCGACGCGAAGGGCCTGCTCAAGTCCGCGATCCGCGACGACAACCCGTGTGTGTTCTTCGAGCACAAGTGGATCTACCGCCGTATCAAGGAGATCGTCTCCGACGACCCCGACTTCACGGTCCCGATCGGCAAGGCGAAGGTCCAACGCGACGGCTCCGACGTCTCGATCGTCACGTACGGCGCGATGGTCCACAAGGCGATCGAGGCGAGCGAGGAGCTCGAGCGTGACGGCATCTCCACCGAGATCGTGGATCTCCGCACGATCGTTCCGATGGACACCGAGACGGTGCTCGAGTCCGTCGCGAAGACGAGCCGCGCACTCGTCCTCTACGAGAGCCACCGCACGCTCGGCGTCGGCTCGGAGGTTGCGGCCGTCATCGCCGAGGAGGCGTTCGACGCCCTCGATGCGCCCGTGATGCGCCTGGCGCCGCCGAACACGCCGGTTCCGTTCTCCCCGTCGCTCGAGGACGCGTACCTCCCGCAGGTGGAGGACATCGTCGAGAGCGTGAAGCGTCTCTCCAGCTGGTAGGTCGGGAGGTTCCCTTGGCTACATCCGTGAAGATGCCCCAACTCGGTGAGACGGTCATCGAAGGAACGATCCTGAAGTGGCTGAAGCAGGAGGGCGAGTCGATCGACGTCGACGAGCCGTTGTTCGAGATCTCCACCGACAAGGTTGACACGGAGGTTCCCTCCCCCACGGCCGGAACGGTCTCCAAGATCCTCGTACCGGAGGGCGAGACGGTCTCGGTCGGCACCGACCTCGCGGAGATCGACGAGGGCGGCTCGGCGAATGGCGAAGCGCGTGGCTCAACAGAGGCTGCCGCCGGCGCTTCTCCGGGCGCTCCAACTCCGACCCGAAGCGACCCCGCATCCGGGTCTCGGCCCGCGGCCGCAACGCCCGTCGCCTCGCCGGCGGCAGCCTCCATCGAAGGTTCGCCCTCCGCCGCTGACTCTCGCGCGTCGGTTGGTGCGCCCTCAAGGCCGAGTCCATCCGGTGGGCCGAGATCGCAGATCCTTTCTCCCGTTGTTCGGAAGCTCGCCGAGGAGAACTCCGTCGATCTCTCGCAGGTGCAGGGAACCGGGACGGGCGGGCGCATCACGCGGAACGACGTCCTGAACTACGTCGACGGCGGTGATGGAACGTCGGGACCTTCCGCTCCCGTTGCGCCGCAACCTCCCGCGCAGGCTCCGGCACGCGCCCCCGCTCCGGCTCCGCAGATCGCGGCTGCCGGCGAGCGCGAGGAGATCGTGCCCGTGTCGCACATCCGTAAGGCGATCGCGACGCACATGAAGCAGAGCCTCGAGACGTCCGCGCGGGCGTGGAACATGGTGGAGGTCGACCTGGAGCACGTCGCGAAGCTCCGCGAGCGCGCGAAGGAGCCTTTCAAGCAGCGCGAGGGCTTCACCCTGACGTACATGCCGTTCGTCTCCCGCGCGGTGTGCGAGGCGCTCCTCACCTACCCGATGGTGAACGCCGAGCTTCGCGGCGAGGAGATCGTCGTCCGCCGCTACGTGAACCTCGGCATCGCGGTCTCGATCGACGACGGCCTGATCGTGCCGGTGATCAACGACGCCGACTCGATGAACCTCGTCGGGCTCGCGCGCGCGATCAACGACGTCGCGCTGCGCGCCCGCGCGAAGCAACTGAAGCCGGACGAGGTGCACGGCGGAACGTTCTCGATCACGAACCCGGGACCCTTCGGATCGATCCTCTCGGTCCCGATCATCAACCAGCCGCAGACGGCGATCCTCGCGTTCGACGCCGTCGAGAAGCGACCCGTCGTGATCGACGACGCCATCGCGATCCGCCACCGCGTGTACGTCTCGCTGTCGTGGGACCACCGCGTGATCGACGGAGCCCTCGCGTCGCAGTTCCTCTCGCGCGTGAAGCAGAACCTCGAGGCGTGGGACTTCGCCGAGGACCTCGGCCTCTGACCTCGATGTCGAACGAGACCGAGCTCCGGCGCCCGTCCGGGCTCATTCCCTATGCGGAGGCGAGGGAGGAGATGCACGCCCTCGCGCAACGCCGCGCCGCGGACGAGGTCCCCGACACGCTGATCCTCGTCGAGCATCCGCCCGTGTACACCGCGGGACGGCGCACGCAGCCGGAGCATCTCCTGTGGACCGAGGAACGGATCCGCGCGAGCGGCGCGGAGCTCCACGACGCCGACCGGGGCGGATCGCTGACGTTCCACGGGCCGGGCCAGCTCGTCGGCTATCCGATCCTCGACCTCGGACGCCGCCCGGACGTGACCGCGTACCTCCGGGAGCTGGAGGAGGTCGTGATCCGCGCGGGCGCGGACGCCGGCGTGGAACTCCATCGCAGCGAGGTGCAGACGGGTGTGTGGTCCGGCGACCGGAAGGTCTGCGCGATCGGCGTGAAGCTCATGCGGTGGCGTGTGACGCTCCACGGGTTCGGCCTCAACTGCGAGACCGACCTGAGCTGGTTCGACGCGATCGTCCCGTGCGGCCTCAAGGACACCGGCGTGACGTCGCTCTCGGAGCTCGCAGGCCGCAGGATCACCGTCGCGGAGATGCGCCCTCTCGTGGAACGCCGCTTCGAGGAGGTCTTCGAGACGCATCTCGTCGACGCGTCGGTGCCGGCCGCGTAGCTCAGGCGTCCGCGACGACGACGTACTGCGGAACTTCCTCCAACCATCCGAGGAGCGGCGGCGCGGTCAGCCGACGAGCCCACTCGACGTCGCGGAGACGCCGGAAGCGGAGGTTCCTCCACCCGGCCTCCTGAACGGCGGCGAACAGCGGCTCCGGCGTCGCCATCCGAGCGAGCGGAAGTTGCTCCAGCACCTCGGGGTCGTAGTGCGCGTGGTGCTCGGGATCGATCTTCAGCGCGCGCCGCACGGCGTCGGCGGCGATGTCCTTGAGGCGGTCCGACAGCGTGGTGGAGTCCCACACGCCCTCGAACAGCACGAGCCGTCCGGATGGCGCCACCTTCCTCCACGCGGAGAGCACGGCGACAGGCTCGGGTGTCGTCCACAGGACGTGACGCTCCATCACCGCGTCGAACGTGCCGGCCGGAGGTTCGTCGGACGACCCGACGACGAAACGCAGCTCCAGGCCGCGCTGCGCTGCCTTCTCCCGAGCCCGTCCGAGCATGCCCTCGGACAGATCGAGCGCCGTGACCCGGTATCCGAGGTCCGCGGCGAGGAGGGACATCGCGCCCGTCCCCGCACCGACGTCGAGCACCGACGCGCCGGCGGACGGAAGGCTCTCGAGCAACGCCGCTCTCCACGCTGCGGCCTCCACCGGATCGGAGGCCGCGTGCGCTGCCGCCCGGTCGTAGGTGGCGGCGTCGTCGTCCCAGTAGCTGCGGAGGCGATCCTGGACGTCGCCCATTCAGAACAGCGCGTTCGCGAGCTTGCCGCGGTACTCCTTGGCGAGCTCGGAGTCCTCTCCGAGGACGGCGAACGCGTCCACCATGGCTTCCCGCGCGCCGTCGTCATCGCCGAGTGCGCCGAGCATGCCATCGAGCGCTTCGCGCCACCGGCCGCGCGCAGCGAGTCGCTTCGCGGACGCGAGCGTCCCGGGCTCCGAGTCCTTGCCCCAGTCGCGAACCCGGACCGCCGCCATCACACGCTCCGCCTCGGGGTCCGGGAGCAGCGGCTCGACGAGCTTGCGCGCTTCCTCGGTGTCGCCCCGCTCCAAAAGGATGTTGGCGAGGCCGACCGCCGCCGGCACGTTGGTCGGCTCCGACGCGAGCGCCTCGCGGAATCGCTTCTCCACGCCGGCGACGTCGCCGGTCTCCGCCTCGTGCTCGCCCTCCGTCGCGGCCTCGTCGGCCTCCGTCGGAAGGAGGGCGGAGATCCACTCCTTCACGTGGGGCTCGGGCAGCGCTCCGACGAACCCGTCGACCGGCTGTCCGTCCTTGAAGGCGACGACCGTCGGGATGCTCTGCACGCCGAACTGCGCCGCCGTCATCTGGTTCGCATCGACGTCGAGCTTCGCGAGGAGGAACTTGCCGTCCTGATCCTCCGCAGCCCGCTCGAGGACCGGTCCGAGGATCTTGCACGGGCCGCACCAGTCGGCCCACAGGTCGACCACGACCGGCCGAGTCTTGGACTCCTGGATCACGTTCTGTTCGAAGGTCGCGTCGGTGACATCGACCACATTCGCTCGATTGCTCATCTGCTTCTCCTCATCGTCGCTTCGAAGGTACGTGCACGGAGCGCGCTACGTCATCTGCCGGTGTCATCCCGGCGGCGTCATCTGCCGGTGAACCGGGCGACCGCTGCGAGGACCTCCTCGACCCTGTCGCCGCCTTCCCCGTCGAGGACGCAGCGGCGGACGTGCTCGTCGAGGAGCTCGATCCCTACCGCCCGCAACGCGGCCGCGACGGAGTTCACCTGCGTCAGGATGTCGACGCAGTACTGATCCTGGTCGACCATCCGCTGCAATCCGCGGACCTGACCCTCGATCCTGCGCAGGCGATCCTGCAGCTCCTTCTTCCGTGCTCCCTCGGTGTCCGCCATCTGTGTATCGAGTATACCCGGGGGGGGTATCGATCCACGCGGCGGACCGCCAATCATGGCGTCCCAACACGGGCTCTCCCGGAGGACGTGGCCTTCTAGGCCGATCGGCCTCCCCCACGGTGCCTCGTCGACGGCCGGAGCGGGCTACGACCGCCCCTACAGGACGCTCGTAGCCCGGTCGATAAATCAACCGTCGGAGGTGGACGGTATGCGAACGGATCCGAGCGAGGAGGGCGGGCGCCGCCGGCGCGGCCTCCGCGACCTCGCAGCTGCGCTGGTCGCGGGACTGACCGTGCTCGTCCTGTGCATCGTGCTGAACATCCCTGCGCACGTCCGAGAGTTGTCCCGCGCGCATCCCTTGTTCCACGCCGACCTCGTCCTCGCGATCCTCGCTGCGGTGACCGTCGCCCTCGCCGTCGTCTCACTCCTTCGCTCTCAGGAGACACAGCGACAGACCTCGGCGCGCGGACAGGCGGAGAGCGCGCTGATCGAGAGCGAACGGCGCTACCGCGACCTGGTCGACCTCTCCCCCGACGCGATCCTCGTCCACGCCGACGGACGATTCGTGTTCGCGAACCGCGCCGCGGCGCGCCTCCTCGGCGCGGAAGACCCGTCGGGCCTCACCGGGAAGCCGGTGCTCGAGGTCGTCCACCCCGACTACCGCCGGGTCGTCCAGCAGCGCATCCAGGACGAGGCCTCCGGCCGGCCCGCGCCGCTCCTCGAACAGCGATTCGTCCGCCTCGACGGCCGCGTGATCGACGTGGAGGTCGCCGGCATCCCGATCGCGTACGGCGATGCGACGGGCGGCCAGATCGTCATCCGCGACATCACCGACCGCAAACGCGCCGAGGTCCGTCTGCAGGAGGCGGAGTCGCGGTTCCGCACGCTCGTCGAGCGCGTGCCGGCCGTGACCTACATCTGGGACGCCCGGAACCCGACCGGAGCCGTGGAAGCCGACTACATCAGCCCCCAGGTGGAGTCGCTCCTCGGCTACACGCAGGAGGAGTGGCAGCGCAATCCCGGACTCTGGGAGCAACACGTCCACCCCGATGACCGGGAACCGGTTCTCGCTGAGTGGGAACGGGCTTCGAGGACCGGCAAGCCGTTCGCCGCGGACTATCGCTTCACCTCCCGAGACGGCCGCGCGATGTGGATCCGCGACGAGGCGACGCTGTTGTCGCGCGACGAGCGCGGCGATCCTGCGCTCTACCAGGGCGTGATGATCGAGGTCACGGAGCAGCACCGTGCCGAGGAGCAAGCGCGCGAGGCGGAGGCGCGATACCGCACGCTCGTCGAGCAGCTCCCCGTCGTGATCTACGTCCAGGCCGTCGACGATCACGGCACGCCGTTGTACGTCAGCCCGCAGTACGAACGACTCCTCGGCTACACCGCGCAGGAGCGGATGACGGACCCGCTGCTCTGGACGCGTCTCGTCCATCCCGACGATCTCGACCGCGTCCGAGCCGAGTCCGAGCGCACGGCCAGGACCGGCGAGGACTTCTCCATCGAGTACCGGCTGATCGCGAAGGACGGACACACGGTCTGGGTCCGCGACGAGGCGGTCCTGGTCCGCGACGACGCCGACGGAACGGCGGTCACGTGGCAGGGCGTGCTGATCGACCTCACCGCGCGAAGGGAAGCCGAGCGGATCCTCGAGCGGCAGGACGCGATCCTCCGTGCGGTCGGCTTCGCCGCCGAGCGGTTCCTCCGCACGGCCGCGTGGGAGGAGTCGATCGACGAGGTCCTCGGGCGCCTCGGCCGGGCCGCCGGTGCGAGCCGCGCGTACGTCTACGAGAACACCGCCGGCGAGGGCGGTGAGCCGCTGATGTCGATGCGCTACGAATGGGTCGATGACGACGTCGACGCGCTGATGAACGACGAGACGAGCCTGAGCTACCCGTACCGGCCGAACTTCGAGCGCTGGGAGCGGGAGCTCGGTGGAGGCCGAACGTTCTCCGGACCCGTGTCGGGCTTCCCGGAGGCGGAACGGGAGATGCTCGCGAGCGCCGACATCCTGTCCACGGCCTTCGTTCCGATCCGCCCCGGCGGCGAGACGTGGGGGTTCGTCGGGTTCGACGACTGCCGCGAGCCGCGGACGTGGAGCCAGGCCGAGATCGACGCGCTCCGGACCGCAGCGGAGACGCTCTCCGCCGCGATCGCCCGCCAGCACGCCGAGGAGGACGTCCGCGAGACGCAGGCGAAGTACCGCACGCTGATCGAGCAGATCCCCGCGATCACGTACATGACCGAGTACGGACAGTCGACCGTCGCGCAATACGTCAGCCCGCAGGTCGAAGCGCTCCTCGGCTTCTCCGCGGAGGAATGGCGGTCGACGCCCGGCATGTGGCAGTCGAGGATCCATCCCGACGACCGGGAGCGCGTCCTCGCGGAGGACGAGCGCACCGAGCGCTCCGGCGAGACGTTCATCCAGGAATACCGGATGGTCGCCCGCGACGACTCGGTCGTCTGGGTGCGCGACGAGGCGGTGCTCCTCCGCGACGCCGACGGGAACCCGCAGGTGTGGCAGGGCGTTCGCATGGACATCACCGCTCGGAAGCTCGCCGAGCAACAGCTCCGCGAGGCCGAGGAGAAGTACCGCACGCTCGTCGAGCGGATCCCCGCGATCACGTACACCGCAGTCATGGGCGAGGGCGCGCCGTGGCTCTACGTCTCCCCGCAGGTCGAGTCGATCCTCGGCTTCACGCAGCAGGAGTGGGTGGAGAACCCTCGGATCTGGCTCGAGCAGATCCATCCGGACGACGTGGACCGCGTCATGGCCGAGGAGAACCGAAGCCGCGACACGCTCCGCGCACTGGTCTCGGAGTACCGGATGATCACCCGCGACGGTCGCGTCGTGTGGCTCCGCGACGAAGCGGAGGTCGTCGCCGACGCCGACGGAACGCCGCAGTTCCTGAGCGGTGTCATGCTCGACATCACGGATCGCAAGACCGCGGAGGAGCAGCTCCGCGAGACCGAGGCGAAGTACCGCGCGATGGTGGAGCACATCCCGGCCGTCCTGTACATCGATCTCCCGGACGAGGCGATGACGCCGGTGTACGTGAGCCCTCAGATCGAGAAGGTGCTCGGGGTCACCGCCCAGGAGTACGTCGACGAGGACGTGTGGGAGGAGTACCTCCACCCGCAGGACCGCGACCGCGCGATCGAGGAGGCGCTTCGCGGCGTGAGCGGGAGCGAGCCGTTCAGCATCGAGTACCGGATGCGTCGTCGCGACGGCAGGGAGACGTGGATCCGCGACGAGGCCGTCGTCCTTCGCGACGAGGAGGGCGCGCCCACGTTCGTGCAAGGCGTGATGTTCGACATCACCGAGCGCAAGCTCGCCGAGCAGGCCCTCCAGGAGAGCGAGCGGCGCGAGCGCGAGGCGGCGGAGCAGCTCCGCGATCTCGACGACATGAAGAACACGGTCCTGGCGGCCGTGTCCCACGAGCTGCGGAGTCCGCTGACGTCGATCCTCGGCCTGGCGCTCACGCTCGAGCGCCACAACCTCGAGGCCGAGGACGAGACCGACCTCCTCGCCCGGCTCTCGGCGAACGCGCGGAAGCTCGACCGGCTGCTGAAGGATCTCCTCGACATCGACCGGCTGAACCGCGGCATCCTCTCGCCGCAGCTCCGGCCGATGGACATCGGCGCGCTCGTCCGCCGAACGATCGAGGCCATGGAGACGCTCGGCGAACGCCACATCCTGGTGGAGAGCGACGCGATCGTGATCCCCGTCGACCCGCCGAAGATCGAGCGCATCGTCGAGAACCTCGTCGCGAACGCAGCGAAGCACACGTCGAGCGACGCCGCGATCTGGGTCCGCGTCGAGCAGGAGCCCGAGGGCGTCCTGATCGTCGTCGAGGACGACGGCGCCGGCGTTCCGGAGGGGCTCCGCGACGACATCTTCGAGCCGTTCCGCCAGGGCCCGACGGAGTCGCCCCACGCGCCCGGAACCGGGATCGGTCTCTCGCTCGTCGCGCGCTTCGCGGAGCTCCACGGCGGCCGCGCCTGGGTCGAGGAACGCGACGGCGGCGGAGCGTCGTTCCGCGTGTTCCTCCCCTCGGAGCACGCCGAACCTGCTGCATCCGGCGACCGATCGACCGACCGTCGGTCCGACGCGCCGGCCGGAGCGGAGGTCGTTCCACACCCCGCCGATAGACTTCGAGGAGATGGCGCGCACGGATCACAACCCACGGAACCGACGGCTCTACCTGCCGATCGTTTCGACGAACGCGGCAGTCGCGCCGGCTGAGGCTCCGCTTCCGGCGGATCTCGCCGAGACACATGTCGCGCACGCCGTCGGCTGCGCGCAGACGGCCATGCCGACGGAACGCAAACCTCCGTGGCTGAAGGTCAAGGCGCGGACCGGCCCAAACTACCGCGACCTCAAAGGCATCATGCGCGAGCTCGACCTCCACACGGTCTGCGAGGAGGCGAGCTGTCCCAACATCTACGAGTGCTGGGAGGCGCGCGAGGCGACGTTCCTGATCCTCGGCGACCGCTGCACGAGGCGCTGCGGCTTCTGCGACGTGATGACCGCGAAGCCGTCGCCGGTCGACGAGGGCGAACCGGAGCGGATCGCGGAGGCGGTGCGCGCGATGGATCTCCGCTACGTCGTGCTGACGGGCGTCGCGCGGGACGATCTCCCCGACGGAGGAGCTGCGATCTGGGCGCGGACCATCCGGGCGGTACGCGATGCGGTTCCCGGATGCGGCCTGGAGGTCCTTCCCTCCGACTTCAAGGGAGGCGAGCGCGACGTCGCGACGGTCGTCGACGCGGAGCCGGACGTCTTCGCGCACAACCTCGAGACGGTCCGCCGGTTGCACGGGCGCATCCGCCCCGCGTTCGGCTACGACCGTTCGCTCGAGGTGCTCCGCATGGCGAAGCGCGTCCGCGCGCAGCAGGTGACGAAGTCGAACCTGATCCTCGGCATGGGAGAGCGCACGGAGGAGGTCCGCGACGCTCTCGCCGACCTCGCCGAGGCCGGATGCGAGATCGTGACGATCGGCCAGTACCTGCAGCCGACGTCCTTGCATCTCCCCGTCGACCGGTGGGTGGCGCCCGAGGAGTTCGAGGCGCACGCCGCGACGGGACGGGAGCTCGGCATCGCGCACGTGGAAGCCGGACCGCTCGTTCGCTCCAGCTATCACGCGGGGAAACAGCTTCAACAAGCGCTTCTGACCGCCGCAAGCGACAGGCTAGTCTGGCCCAGACTACCGGCCGGAAGCGAGGCGAGCGGAGGAGTTCGCCTGTAAGCCGGATCCTGTGCTCCCGCGAACGGGAGCGGCGACCATCTCTCTGAGGGCCTTGCGGCCCACCGGGGCTCTTCGCGAGCCCTCGTGCGGCCTACCCGGAAGCTCGGACGGGCAGTCCTCGAGCGCTTCCTGCTTGGCCTTGCTCCGAGTGGGGTTTGCCGAGCCGGATCGGTCACCCGGTCCGCTGGTGAGCTCTTACCTCACCGTTTCACCCTTGCCCCGAGGGGCGGTCTGTTCTCTGTGGCACTGTCCGCGCGTCGCCGCGCCTGGGCGTTACCCAGCACCCTGCCCTGTGGAGTCCGGACTTTCCTCGAGAGGCGAACCTCCCGCGGCCGCCCGGCGCACTCCTCCGCTCCCGTGAGTATAGGGGTGGTCGTCTGGCGTTTCGATCCGTCGAAGGGCCTGCGCGGTCGAGTTATCCGTCAGCGTGAACCGTCCGGAGAATCCGACTCCGGCGCCTCCCACAACGGCTCCGGCGTCGCCGCCTGCGGCGGGTTCGCGTCTCCGCCCTCCTGGAGCCACTCGTCGACGCCGAGGTTTGCGAGGCGGTCGGCCTCCTTGTTGAACTCGCGGCGGACGTGCTCGTAGCGAACGCGCCGGAAGCCCTTCGCGATGCTGCGAACCTCGGCGTGGAGGCGTTGCAACGTCGGATTCTTCACGCGGTAGCGGCCGGAGAGCTGCTCGACCAGCAGCCGGCTGTCCGAACGAAGGAGCACCTCGTCGGCGCCGAGCTCCGCGGCCTTGCGGAGACCCTCGAGCGCCGCCGTGTACTCCGCAACGTTGTTCGTCGTCACGCCGATGCCCCTCGCGAGCTCCTCGAGGACGGTGCCGTCCGGGCCGGCGATCGAGACGCCGTAGCCCGCGGGTCCGGGGTTCCCCCGCGACGCCCCGTCGGTGGAGACGATCAGCGAACGACCAGGATCCGTCGGCAGTACTCGCACCTCTTGATGCCGGTGGTCTTCTTCAGGTGGTCAAGCTCCATCGCGGAGAGCTTCTGGTGGCACCCCTGGCATACGCCGTCGACGAGCGCCGCGACACCGACGCCACGCTTCTGCGAGCGGAGGTCCTCGTAAAGCTCCAGCAGCTCGCCGTCGATGCCCGCGGCGATGCCCTCGCGCTGCTCCTCGAGCTCCGCGGTCTTCGTGGAGATCTCGTCGAGCTCCGTCGCGAAGCCCGCGGTCTCCCGCTCGAGCGTCTCGCGCGCGGCGTTGACGTCCGTCTCGGCTTTCGCGATCCGAGTGTCGAGGTCCTCGCGCCTCTCCATGCGCTCGAGCACGTCGTCCTCGAGCCGGCCGCGACGTTCGCCGAGGTTCTTGATCTCGGACTGCAGCGCGTCGAGCTCCTTCACGTTGACGATCGTGCCGTCGTACAGGCGTTTCTGCTCCGCGTCGGTCTTGCGGGAGACGGAGTCGATCTCGTTCTCGAGGCGGCGCTGCTCCGCGGTCACGGCGTCGTTCGCGAGTCTGAGCTCCCCGAGCGTGCGCTCGACGTCCTCCACCGCGGCTCGGAGACGGCGGACCTCCTCCCCCGACTCGATCACCTCTCGCCGGGCCCGCAGGCGCTCGAGCGAGGAGTCGCGCTCCTGGAGATCGAGCAGACGGTCCATCTCGTCGGTCATCGCCATCACGCGGAAGCGTCCCACATCCGCGAACAGAACGGCGTCAGACCAGCGTGAGCTGCGTTCCCGGGTCGGTGCGCTCGGCGGCGTCGCGGCTCTCCTCGAACGTCTTGCGGCGGAAACGCTCGTTCTCCGAGGCCTCGTCCGGCTTGAGGCCGCCGAGCGCCCGGACGATGCCCGCGACGCGAGCTCCGAGAGCCTTGCGATCCACGTTGGGAGCGTACGCCCGCGGATACATCTCCTCGTAGCGCCCGACGAGGTCCGGATAGGTCTCCGCGAGCCAGGGCATGAACTCCTCCCGGACACCCGGCCGGAGGTGGAGAAGGATCGGCGACACGTGCGTCGCGCCGGCATCGATGCACGCCTCCACGACCTGACGCAGCTGCCGGGGTGAGTCGCTGATGCCGGGAAGAACGGGCGCCATCAGAACTCCGCACGGGATGCCCGCGCGATTGAGCTCCGCGACGGCCTCGACGCGCTTTCGCGGATGGGGCGTTCCCGGCTCCGTCTTGCGCCAGACCTCCTCGTCGAGCGTGCCGATCGAGAACGCGGTCGAGACGTCGGTGACCTCCGCCGCTGCCTCGAGCAGCCCGACGTCGCGGAGGATCAGCGTTCCTTTCGTGAGGATCGAGAAGGCGTTCCGGTAGTCGGTGAGCGCGCGGATGATCTCCGGCATCAGGCGGTACCGGCCCTCGGCCCGCTGGTAGGGGTCGGTATTCGTCCCCATCGCGATCGGGTCGCCCTTCCAACGCTTGGCGGCGAGCTGGCGGCGAAGGACCTGGGGCGCGTTGACCTTCACGACGATCTTCGACTCGAAGTCCTCCCCCGCGTTCATCTCGAGGTACGTGTGGGTCGGCCGCGCGAAGCAGTACGTGCAGGCATGCGAGCAGCCTCGGTACGGGTTGATCGTCCAGTTGAACGGCAGCGCGTTGCCCGGAACGGCGTTGATGATCGTCTTGCACTCGGACTCGATGAACTCGATCCCACGGAACTCCGGGGTGTCGAAGGTCCGGCGCCGAAGCTCGAAGAGGCGTTCGGGAGGCATGCCGACAGACTAGAACGTACGTTCGATTCGGACAACCCCTCCGCGCAGGGTCAGCCCGTGGAGGGTGGGTTGTCCAGCCGGCCGATCCGACCGTCGAGCAGCGCGAGGAGCAGGATGACGACGGTCGCGATCGCGAGCATCGCCAGCGCGGCCAGGATGCCGATCCACGCCATCACCGAGATGTTCAGGAACGTGGTGGTGTTGAGCCAGTTCAGCAGCTGCGTCACGGTCGATCGCTCCTCGGGAGATGGTCCGCGGACAGCGTACCGCGCGGTTCCACGCTCAGAATCCCGTGTCCTTGGCGTCGGGCTTCTGCTTCTTCCACCAGCGTTTCTTCTCCGTATCCGGCTCTTCGGCGGTGGGCTTCGAAGGCTCGGCCGAACCCTCCCCGACGGCTGGGGCGCCCCCGGTCCGCGACGCTGCGGCCATCTGCGGCTCCTTCGCGGGAGCTTTCGCCGGAACGTCCTTCCCGGCCGCGGCGACGGTGGGCGGCGCCGCCTTCGCGTTCGCGCCGATCGTCTTCGCCACCGGCTGCTTCGACTGGTCTTTCGCGACGGGTTCGGAAGGTTCGCTCCCGGCCACGGGGTCCGAAGCGAGGAACTTCGCGTTCTGCTCCCGAAGCTCGGTGAGCTGCTTGCGGATCTCAGCCAGCTCGCCCGCGAGACGGGCGGCGTCGGCGGACGCCTGCTCGAAACCTCCCGCCGTTCCTTCCTGACTCATCCGATGACCTCCGCACCCGGCCTTGGGGGGCATCCTAATCGTGCTCGCGCCGAGACGCAGCCCCCATCCATGGGTCGATATCCTCCTCGCGTCCGCCTCGGGCGTCGCTTGCCACCCCGTTTCTCGGGGCCGTCTCGCGCTTCGCGGACGGGAGGTGAGCTCCGGTGGATCGAGAACGCCGGCTCCGCGTCGTGACGTGGAACGTCCACGGCCTGCGGTCGGGCATTCCAGCGGTCGCCCGCGCGATGCGTTCGCTCGAGCCCGACGTCGCGCTCGTGCAGGAGTCCGGGCCGCGCATGTCGCTCCTGCGGATGGGCGCGACGCTCGGGATGCAGGTGGCGAACGATCCGTTCTCCTTCCCGCGGCGGCGAGTGAAGAACGCGGTCCTCGTCCGCTACCCGTGGCGGCTCGGGCCGTCCCGGCTGCATCGGTTCGCTCGGAGCGCCCGCTTCTACCCGCGCGGAGTCCTCGTGGCGGAGATCTCCGACGGCCGCCGACGGCTTCTGGCCGCGTCGGTTCATCTCGGTCTTCGACCCGCCGAGCGCCGCCGCCACAGCGCGGAGCTGGAGCGGATCGTCCTCGACGCCGCCGGCGGCGGCTCCGCGGTCATCGCAGGCGACTTCAACGAGTTCGCGACCGGGCGAGCGATCGGAGCGCTCTCCGGGCGCTTCGCCGACGCGGCCCTCGATGTCGCGGGCGTCGCCGGCGTCGCGGCTCCGACGTTCCCCTCGAAGGAGCCGGTCGCGCGGATCGATTACGTCTTCCTCACGCGTGACCTGGAGATCCTCTCCGTGCGCGTGCCGTTCGAGGAGGACATCGCACGCGCCTCGGACCACCTCCCGGTCGTCGTGGAGATCTCCCTCCCCCGCTGAGCGGCACGGAAGCGCTCCAGGGAACGGCCGGCCCAGCGCTCCGCGGCCACCTCCGATTTGCGCATCCCCAGGCGGAACTGCCGGACGTGGTAGGCCTCATGGGCCGCGAGGGCGACGAGCCGCTCCTGCCAGTTCCAGGCCTCGAGCCTCGGCGCCGTCTTCAGCCGGGGGTACTTCCAGCGGTACGGGAAACCGTCGCCGGAGGGCTTCCGCGGCATCGAGATCTCCACGAGATAGCGCGTCCTTGCCGACGTCGCGCGACGCGCCGGAAGCTCCGGCCATGCCTTGCCGCTGAAGATCCAACGGCTCCGATTGGCGACGACCTGGACCTCCACGTCGTCCTTGCCGACCCCCCGGAAACCCTCCTGGAGCAGGGCGCGGAGGTCCTCCTCCCGGACCGCGATTCGGGGGCTGACGCGAAGGATCACGGCCGCGAAGTGTACGAGGGGGCTCGGACGTAACGTAGGGGCAGGTCCGCGAGACCAACGGGTACCCAACAACATGAGGAGGAATGCCACGATGGCGACCGCAACCTTCGCGGCCGGATGTTTCTGGCAGGTGGAGGCCGAGTTCCGCCAGACCCCGGGAGTGCTCGCCACAGAGGTGGGCTACTCGGGCGGCATCACGGAGAACCCGACCTATCGCGACGTCTGCACCGACCGGACCGGCCACGCCGAGGTCGTTCGCGTGGAGTTCGATCCCGAGAAGATCTCCTACGAGAATCTCCTGGACGTCTTCTGGGGACTCCACGACCCGACCACCGTCAACCGGCAGGGGCCCGACGTCGGATCCCAGTACCGGTCGGCGATCTACGTCCACGACGCCGAGCAGAAGGACGTCGCCGAGGCGTCCAAGGCGCGGGCGCAGGAGCACTTCTCGCGCCCGATCGTGACGGAGATCACCCCGGCCGAGGAGTTCTACCCGGCCGAGGACTACCACCAGCGCTACCTGGAGAAGCGCGGCCTGGCGACCTGCAGGATCCCCTCCTAGCCGTTCGCCCGGCTCTTCCCCTTTCCGATCCGATCGAACGGAGGCTGACGCTCCATGGACACACGCATCACCCGAACCGAGGAGGACTGGCGCTCGCGCCTGACGCCGGAGCAGTACGAGGTCCTGCGTCTGAAGGGCACCGAGCGCCCGTTCACCGGCAAGTACGCGTTCGAGAAGCGCGACGGAAGCTACCGGTGCGCGGCGTGCGGCGCCGAGCTCTTCTCCTCGGACACCAAGTTCGAATCCGGCACCGGGTGGCCGAGCTTCACCGAGCCGGTCAACCGCGAGAACGTCGAGCTCGTCGACGACGACAGCTACGGGATGCGCCGCACCGAGGTCAACTGTGCCCGTTGCGGCTCGCACCTCGGTCACGTGTTCGACGACGGCCCGGCACCGACCGGACAGCGGTACTGCATGAACTCGATCTCCCTCGAGTTCGCGGAGCGCTCCGAGGCGTAGGCCTCGGGGGTTCCGACCTTCGCCGGGCGGCAGCGGCCGTCCGGCCGGAGGCGCTCCTTTCCCGGGCGGGGCTGGTACTGTCCCCGCGGTAGTTGTCGAGGACAACGCTTTCCCGAACACAATCCCTTCCCCGCCGTCCGGGTACGAGCACGTCCCGATGCCGGAGCGAGCCCTGCGCGGGCACTGGGAGGTCGCGATGAATCGACGAGAGATGCTGAAGACGAGCGCCGCCGCGGCAGGCGGGCTGCTCCTACCGGAGATCCTCGGGGGCGGCGAGCAGGCCTCAGCGAGCATGACGGACGCGAGATGCCTCTGGGGCGCGTACGCTGAGCCGCCTCGGGGCAAGACCACCCCGTACGCGTACACGCTGCTCGAGAACAAGATCGGGCGGAAGCTTGCCGTGACGCGTCACTATCTGCCGTTCGACGCGCAGCTCCCCGGAAGCTCCATCCAATGGAGCGCCAACGGTGGCCGGCTGCCGTACATCTCCTTCAAGGCCAGGCGCCACAACGGCGACCCCGTCCAATGGGCGGCGATCGCGTCCGGACGCTACGACCGGTTCCTCCACGAGCAGGGTGTGCGCCTGCGGGACTGGAACAAGCCCGCGTACATCTGCTTCCACCACGAGCCGGAGGACGATCCGGACTGCGGGACGCCGGCGGAGTTCGTCCGCGCGCACACGCGGGTGCGCAACATCTTCCTGCGGGCCGGCGCGCGGAAGCTCGCGTGGGTCGTGACGCTCATGGCCTCCACGTACGGTGGCGGACACGGCGGACCGTCTCCGTGGCTCCCCGATGAGTTCCGGATGCTCGGTGTCGACGGCTACAACCGTTTCCCATGCATCGGCTCGCGCTCGAAACATCCCTGGAAGCCGTTCTGGGAGATCTTCGGTCCGGCTCGCCAGCACGCCGCCGCGATCGGCAAGGGGATGTTCATCGGCGAGGTCGGCTGCGTCGAGCAGAACGGCTGCGGCTACCACCTGGGCAACCCGGTCGCGAAGGCGAACTGGTTCAAGGGCATGGGTGCGACGCTGGAGAAGTGGTCGGAGGTCAGAGCGATCGTGTACACGAGTGCGCCGACGCGGCACGACGGCTATCCGATGGACTATCAGGTGGACAGCTCACTGGCCTCGCTCGCGGCATTCCGGGCCGTCGGTCACCAGCCGCACTTCAACGGCGCGGGGATCTAGCAGCGCGTCAGTGAACGGGGCAAGCGAGTCCGAAATGCACCCGCCGATTCCCGAGCAGCGGCGGCTCGTAGCGGATCCTCGCGTGCGCGAAGACGTACTTCTGCTCGTGGGCGCACCATTTCCGGCCGTGGAGGACGATCTTCCCGTCGCGCTCGTGGAACGAGCCCTGGGCGCAGCTCGGCCGGCAGTCGTTCTGGTGGAATTCTCCCTCGCCAACCGCCCGATGCCGATGCCACTTCTGCCAGTGCAGGTGGTCGGAGTAGAAGGCCCCGTCCCCGCAGGCGAACAGGATCTGGCGCGGCTCGGTCTTCACGTGGGCACAGTCGTAGGTCGCAAAGGTCCAGGAAGCGGCGGACGCCGGGACGGCGGAAAGGAGCAGGACCGGAACGACCGCGAGCGCGAGGAGCGTCCGTCTCACCTGACCAGTGTGCGACGCGATCCCCCGAAAGGAAAGCCCTAGACGTCGGTGAACCGGGCGATCCCCCATCGCCGGTCGTTCGAGACCGTGGTGTAGCCGCCGGCCACGTAGATCTGCGAGCCGGTGACGAGGATGTCCCAGACGCCCGTATGGATCCGTCCGTGGAACGAAGGCACCCAGTCGTTCTGGAGATGACCGTCGAGGTCGAGGACGCAGAAGTGCAGCCGGTCGATGTGCTGGCCCGTCCGGATGTCGGGGACCCAGTCGAAGTGGCCACCGACGAGCAACCGACCTCCGCGGAGTGCCACGGCCTGCGCGTTCCCGTACATCGAGAGCATCCAGAGGAGGTTCCCGGTGTCATCGGTCAGATCGAGCGCGAAGATGCGGTTGCTGCCGCCGGTGCCCACGAACAGCCGGTCGCACGTGACGGCGAGGTCGTACGGCGGCGCGTGGTCGGGCAGCTGTCCCGGGACGGGACCCCACGCGTCGAGCGCGCCGGACGTCGCGTCGAACATCGCGAGGCCGAAGCGCGGCTGGGTCGGCGTTGCCGGGCCGCCGGCGTTTCGGAACCCCCCGCCCGCGATCACGGAGCTGCCGTCACAGGTCAACGCGAGCGTGTGCGTCTGGCCGTCGGTCTTCGGACGCCAAACCGCGTCCAGGTTGCCTGCGGCGTCGAACGCGGCGAGGTGCCGGCGCGAGGCGCCGTCGATCTGCGTGAACCCTCCGGAGACGTAGAGCCTCGTGGCAGACGCGACCATCCCGCGGATCTTGTCGCCGTTGTTGGATCCGACCACGGCGTCGACGTTCGGATCGAGGACGCCGGTGACCGGATCGACGGCCGCGAAATTCCTCCGTGCGGTTCCGTCGACGGCCGTGAACTGTCCGCCGAGGAAGAGCTTTCCGCCGAACCCTGCGAGCGCGTACACGGTCGAGTCCGTCCCCGTGACCATCGGATGGAAGCCCAGCACGGCGTCTCCGGTGGTGGCGTCGATCGCGGCGAGGTTCGAGACGGCGAGCGTCTTTCTCGGACACGAGGTGTCCGGATCGCACGCGCTGATCTGCGTGAAGCTTCCCCCCAGATAGATCGTGTTTCCGCTCCGCACGACGGCGTAGACCACGCCGTTGACCTGCCACGTGTCGTCGGCGTGGACGGAGAGCGTCGCAGCCGCCGGGGCGGCCGCGATCGTGGCCAGCATGCCGGCGGAGAGCGCGAGGGTGAGAACAGTTGCGAGGGTTCTGCGGATCACGGGAGTGCCTCCGAAACGGGGAAGTAGGACGGTTCGGGGACGGTAGCGCAGCGTGGGTGAGGTTCACCACGGCCGAAAGACCGTGACCGAAAGTCTCGCGTGCACCGGCGCACCTGTGGATCGGTCCCGCCGGTACGCTGCGGACCATGCCCGCAGAGGGAACGGCGTTGAACATCGAGCCGTACCTGGAGGCGCACGCGTTCGTCCGCGTCGAGCGGCCTCCCGAGATCTGGGAAGTGGAGTGCTCCGAAAAGGCGTTCCTGGGCGTCCTCGGAGAATCGATCGTTGCGGGGCTCGCGCGTGGCAACTCCCTCGGAGACCTCCTGCTGAACGTCTCCAACGTGGTCGTGGAGGACGACGCGCCCGGAGCGGCTCCTCCCCGGGGACGCTTCGTCGCGCTGTCGGTCTCCGGGGCCGGCGACTGGGAGCCCGAGCTCGTGTGGACCTCCGAGCGCCCGGTGATCCGCGGCGTCGTCGGCGCCGACCTCGACGCGGCCTTCCGCGCCGCGGGCGTCCCGTACACGTACGTTCGCGTGGGACGCGAGGGCGGCTCCCTCGGTGCGTACCTCCGCGCGACCGGGTAGCTCCCCGTCGGGGGAGGGAGTTGCTACGGTTCGGCGGATGGCCCGGTGGCGCCTCTGCCTCGCGTGCCTCGCGACCGCCCTGACGCTCGCGGCGTGCACGGGTTCGACCCAAGAGCATCGGGCGCCTTCCGTGACGGGCGCGAGCGGAACGATCCTCGCCGCCGCCGGATCCGGCACCGGACGCGTCGTAGGCTTCGGCCTGCCGTCGGAGAGCGTTGGCACCATCGGCGCGCTCGGCGCGATCCCGAGCGCCACCTACACGGTGACGCACGCCGCCGCGCCGGATCCACGGGGCGGCATCGACCTCCTCTCGGCGGACCGGCACGGCATCGTGGCGGTGTACCGAGTGTCCTCCGACGGTTCAGCGTCGCCGTACGGGCCGACGCTTCGCATCGGAACGCCGAAGCCGTACGCGTCCCTCGACGTCGCGAACGGCGTCGCCGCGGTCGCGGACTGTCGTGCGGTCCGCATCCTCTCGGTGTCGCGCCCGGCCGGATGGAGAACCGTCGCACCCGGGTGCTGGGCCGCGCTCTCCCCCGATGCTCATTCGCTGGCGTACTCATCCGACGGCGCGACGATCGAGGAGAAGCAGCTCCCGGACGGACGCCCGCGCACGCTGGTCGATGCGGAGCAGCTGTCGTCGGCGTTCCCGAGCGGGTCGCCTCCACCCTCGCTGGTCGGACCGCCCACGTGGGGACCTCCCGGCCTCGCGTTCACGGTGCGATCCGGAAGCAATGTCGCTGTGCTGCTGCTGAACGGCTCACGCCATCTCGAGCCCGTGCTGCACGAGGAGTACGCGAGCACCTCCCAGCTCCCGAGGATGGCGTGGCAGCCGAACGGCGACCGCCTGGCGATCGCGGACAACATGGGCCCGGAAGGCGGCGTCCTGCGCGTGTTCGATCCGGCGACCCGAGAGCTCCGCGCGATCGGGCTCGATCTGCTCGGCTTCTCCGAGCCCGTGTGGTCGCCCGACGGCCGGTCCCTCGCGAGCCTCACGTCGGCGAAGGCGTTGATCGTGTTCGACGTCGCGGGCGACTGGCGCCTCCGCGTGGAGACGACGTGGAGCGACCTCCTCGGGTGGGAGGCGTGACGCCGTGACCCGAACGAGGATGTCGCCGTCGCTCCGTCGGGTGGGCGTGCTGGTTCACTACCCCGCGATCCTCGCCGCGGTCGTGGGCTCCGCGGCGATCCTCGCGCTCTCCGCGGCGGGAGGACCGCTGTTCCGTTCGTCGGCTGGTTCGGCAGTCGTACGCGAGGGGATCCGCGGCCAGGGAGGGCTCGCGCTGGCGGTCTCGGCGAGCGGCGTCCTTTCCTCCGACATCGTCTCGTACCGCGAGCGAGCGCTGGATGCGGAGACGGCGCGCGTTCCGAGTCTCGGCCCGGAGACGACGTCGCTGATCGGCTCGACGGCACGAGTGCTGCCACCCACGCCGGATGTGCGCGCGGTGAAGGTTCGTCCACTGGCGCGGACGGGGTTCGGCGCCCACATCGAGGTCGTCGCGCGAGCTTCGCAGGTCGAGAACGGCGTCTGGCTGCCGGACGTCGCGGCTCGCGTGTTGCACGTCGAGCCGGGCGACCGGATCACCCTGGCCATGGGACCGTTCACCGTGGATGCGCGGATCGCGGGGGTGTACGGCGCGCTCGTCGGTCGCGTGCCCACCTACTGGGCGCCGGTCGCACGAGCGATCTATGCCGCCGACCCGAAGGCTCCACCTCCGCCGCCGCCGCTGCTGATGGACGAGGGGGAGTTCCTCCACGTCACGACCGCGCTCCAGGACTCCGGCGAGATGCAGTGGAGCTTCGACCTCACGCCGACGGCGCGTTCGACGCTCGACCTGAACTCCGCCGACTCGATCACCACCGCGCTCCGGCACATCGCGTCGCGCTCGCACGACCTGACGACGCCGCTCGGTGTCGCACTCCAACAGCCGGCGGTCTCGTCCCCGCTCGACGGGCTCGTCCGCCGGGCTCGCACCGCGGAGAACTCGATCGCCGGCCCGGTCGGAACCCTGTCGCTGACCGGCATCCTCGTCGCGTTGGTGGGCGTGCTCGCAGCCGCGGTGTACGGCGTGCGCCGACGGCGGACGGAAGTTCGGATACTCAACGCGATCGGCATCTCGTGGACGCGTCTCGGAACGCGGTTCGCGGCCGAGGCGTTCGTTCCGCTCGCCGCCGGCGCAGCGCTCGGATGGCTCCTGGCCGGTGCCGCCGTCGGGGCGCTCGGTCCGTCCTCCGTGATCGGACCGGCGGCACGGAGCGACTCGCTCGAGGGCGTCGCAGCGGGCTTCGTCGTGGCGCTTCTCGTCTTCGCAGTCGTTGCCGCGATCGCCGGTCGCGTGGAGACCGACATGGCATCCTCGGCGCGGATGCGGTCCGCCGTGTCCGGAGCGCTGTGGGAGATCCCCGTGCTGATCCTCGCCGGCGCAGCTCTGTACGAGATCGGCGTGCGCGGAACCGCCCCGATCGAGGGAACGAACGGCACGGTGCACATCGATCGACTCTTCCTGCTGTTCCCCTTGCTCTTCATCGCCGGGCTCGGCGGGCTCGCGGTGCGGGTCGTCTCCCGATTGCTTTCGGGCAGCAGGAGGCGGAGCGCCGGATGGCCGGTCTCGCTCTATCTCGCGTTCCGGCGGCTGGCGTCGGCGCCGCGCGTTGCACTCTTGCTTGTGACGGCCTCGACGCTCGCGGTCGGCATCCCGGCGTACGCCGGGACGGTGGTCGCGACGGTCCGGTCGGCTGCCTTCGACAAGACGATGGTCGCTGTGGGCTCCGACGTCGCGGCGTCGCACGGCGCGGGCCTCATCCTCCCGCCGGCGGGACGGCCTGCGGCACTCACGAGCGTCGTCACGATCCCCGGAAGCCTCTCGGAGGGTGCGGAGGAAGGCCGCCGCACGAACGTGATCGCGATCGATCCGTCGACGTTCGCGGGCGCCGCGTTCTGGGATCGGAGCTTCTCGTCGAGCTCCCTTCAGGACCTGCTTGCTGAACTGTCACGGCCGCAGGGTTCCACGGTGCCGATGCTCGTCGTGAACGGTCGAGCGTCTCCGGGAGCGACGGTGACGATCGCCGGCTATCCGATCCCCGTCGACGTCGTCGACACGCCGAGCGCCTTCCCCGGCGAGCATGCCGGCGTGAACCTCGTCGTCTCCGCGCCGGCGTTGCAGCAGACGCTCGGATCGCACGGGGTCACGTTCGACTCCGTCGGCGCCGCGTACCAGACGTGGGCGCGCGGGAACCCGGCGCAGGCGACCGCGTATTTCAAGTCGCTCGGCATCTCCCCGCAGCTGATCGCCTCTGCGTCGGAGCGGTTGCACGCGCCGGATCTCCGCGCGCTGTCGTGGGCATTCGGCTTCATGGAGGTGCTCGGCGCCGTCACGGCGCTCGTCGCCTTGATCGGGCTCGTGCTCTACCTCCAGGCGCGCCAGCGCGGGCGGGAGATGAGCTTCGCGCTCAGCTCGCGGATGGGCCTCTCCTCCGGCGCGCATCTCGTCGCCGTCGGCACCGAGCTGCTCTTCATCCTGCTGACGGCCCTCGTACTCGGTGCCGCGCTCGCGACCGCAGCGGCTGCGCTCGTGTATCGCCAGCTCGATCCGCTGCCCTCGCTCCCGCCGAGCGCGCTGCTGCGCTTTCCCTTCGCGCTCATCGCGGAGATCAGCGGCGTCATCGCACTCAGCACGCTCGCCGGCGCGTGGATCGTGCACGTGCGGACCCAACACGCGAACATCGCGAAGGTGATGCGCTTTGCCGACTGAGACGGAGGCCCGCTCCGATCTCGCCGCGTCGTGCGACGGCGTGGTGAAGATCTATTACACGCTCGCCGGCGAGGTCGCGGCGCTGAAGGGCGTCGACCTGCGGTTCCCGGCGTCGTCGCTCTCCGCCGTGATCGGTCCCTCGGGCTCGGGAAAGTCCTCGCTCCTGCGGATTATCGGCGGCTTCGACCGCCCGACGGCGGGAAGCGTCCGCCTCGGCGACGCCGAAACGAGCGGCATGCGGGCGCGCGATCTGCGGAAACTCCGCCGGCGAACGGTCGGGTACGTCTTCCAGCGACCAGCCGACAACCTGGTGCCGTATCTCTCGGTTCTCGAGCATCTCCGCCAGGCGGCGCGGATCCGAGGACGCCTCCAGGGCTGGCGCTCCGACGCCGAGGAGATCCTCTCCGCGCTCGGGCTCTCGGAGCGCGCCGGCCGTCTCCCGCGAGAGCTCTCCGGCGGAGAGCAGCAGCGAGCGGCATTCGCCGCTGCGGCCATGGGGAACCCCGCGATCGTGATCGCGGATGAGCCGACGGGCGAGCTCGACTCCGAGTCGACGGAGGATCTGTTGCGGTCGGTCGCGGCCCTGGCCGGGCGGAACACCGCCTTCATCATCGCGACGCACGACGCAGCCGTCGTTCGCGCCGCGGAACGGACGTATCTGTTGCGTCACGGCTCCGTCGCGGCGGAGTCGCGCGAGGACCGCTCACTCTCCGTGATCGACGCCGACGGCCGGATCCAGCTCCCGCCAGGATGGAACGACCTCTTTCCCGCGGGTCGCGCCGAGATCGTGGTGGAGGACGAGTCCATGAGGATCGTGCCGCCATGAGACGCGAACAGGATCTCGCGGATGCGGATGCACAGCCTCCGTTGCTCGTCGGTCGCGATCTGCGAAAAGAGTACCGCCGCGGCCCGGAGGTGGTGCATGCGTTGCGAGGCGCCGATCTCGAGGTTGAAGCCGGCGAAGTCGTCGCGCTGATGGGTCCGTCGGGATCGGGGAAGACGACGCTGCTGAACGTGCTCTGCGGATGGGAGCGGCCCGACGGCGGAACGCTCGCGTGGCGGGGTTCGGCGATCGAGTCTCCGTCGGAGCTCCCGTGGTCGGACGTAGCGATCGTTCCCCAGGACGTGGCGTTGCTGGAGGAGCTCTCGATCGGCGAGAACGTGGAGCTGCCGTTGCGCCTCTCGGGCACCCTCAGGACGGAGGGACCGGACGCGGCCCTTTCGCTGATCGATGCGCTCGGTCTGTCGCAGCTCGCGGCCCGACCGCCGGGGGAGGCATCGCTCGGCGAGCAACAGCGCGCATCGATCGCGCGGGCGCTGGTCGTCGGGCCACGCCTGCTGCTCGCCGACGAACCGACGGCGCATCAGGACGAGCTCTGGGTCAAAGGAGTGCTGACGGCGCTCCGAGCCGCCGCGGCGCGCGGAACCGCCTCACTCCTGGCGACGCACAGCCAGGAGATCAAGGAGCACGTGGACCGGGTGCTCACGATCCGCGACGGCGTGCTGGAGTAGCTCCACAGCCAGCGCCTGCCCAGAGCTCGCGCGGCTCCGTCGGCAGTGGCATCCTTGCCCCGTGCGAGAGCGGCTTCGGGTCTTCCTCGCGGTCTTCCGGGATCCGAACCTGCTCCGGATCGAGGGCGCCTTCGTCGGCTTCAACACGGCGGAGTTCTCCACCTGGATCGCGATCCTGGTGTTCGCGTACGCGCGCGGAGGAGCCACCGCCGCCGCGCTCGTCGCCCTCATCCAGCTCCTTCCGGGGGCGATCATCGCGCCCGTCGCCTCGTATGCCGCAGACCGGTTCCGGAAAGACCGGGTACTGCTCGCCGACTACCTCCTCCAATCCGTTGCGTTCGGTGCGGTCGCTGCGGCCATGTACACCGACGCCCCCGTGCCGGTCGTCTACGGCCTCGCCGCGGTGGCGACGTGCACCGTCACGTTCACGCGGCCGGTGCAATCGGCGCTCCTGCCCGCGATCACGCGCACGCCGGAGGACCTCACGGCCGCGAACGTCGCTTCCGGCATCATCGAGAGCGTCGGGATCCTCCTCGGTCCGTTCGTTGCCGGGATCCTGCTCGAGATCTCCGAGCCAGCGACCGTCTTCGCCGTGATGGCGTGCGTCTGCCTGCTCGGAGCGGCGGTCGTCGCGGGTGTCCGAACGGAAGGCGATCTCGCGGCTCCGCACGCTCGCGAGGGACGGATGCTTCGCGAGATGTCGGCTGGCTTCCGGATCCTTCATCACGACCGAGACCAGCGCCTGCTGGTCGCGATCACCTCGGCGGAGCTCATCGTGATCGGTGCCCTGGACGTGCTCATCGTTGCGACGGCCTTCTCGCTCCTCGGCTCCGGAGCGGGCGGCGCCGGTTTCCTGAACGCGGCCTTCGGCGCGGGTGCCGTCCTCGGCGCGGCGGCGACGGTGACACTCGTCGGACGGCGTCGGCTCACGCCCTCCCTTGCAACAGGCGCCGCGATCCTCGGCACTCCACTCATCGTCGTGGGCGCTGCAGCGAGCCCCGTCGCGGTGGCGCTCCTCCTCGGGCTCGGCGGCGCCGGTCGGAGCTTGAGCGACGTGTCCGCACGGACACTGCTCCAGCGGATCGCCCCGGAGGACGCGCTGGCACGCGTGTTCGGCGTCCTGGAGGGCATCGGCATGCTCGCGTTGGCGATCGGCTCCGTCGGCGCCGCGGCGCTCGTATCGGCGTTCGGCATCCGAACCGCGTTGATCGTGACGGGCGCGTTCGTTCCCGTGATCGTCCTGCTGTCGCTCGGGCGGTTGCTGTCGATCGATCGGCACGCGCACGCCCCCGACCCGGAGATCCTCTCGCTCCTACGACGGCTGCCGATCTTCGCACCGCTTCCCGCTCCCACGATCGAGCGGGTGTTCGTGAACCTCTCGCCGGTGGCGGCATCCGCGGGCGACGTCGTGATCCGAGAGGGCGACACCGGCGATCGGTTCTACGTGATCCGGAACGGAGCGGCCGACGTCTCCGCGAAGGGCGAGCTCGTCGGCCACCTCTCGAGCGGAGAGTCGTTCGGGGAGATCGCACTGCTGCGCGACGTTCCGCGGACGGCGACGGTGGTCGCCGCGACCGACATGGATCTCCTGGCCCTGGAGCGCGCTCCGTTCCTCGAAGCCGTCACCGGGCACCCGCAGAGCGTCGCGGCCGCCGACGACGTCGTGCGAGCCCGAACGAACCGCTAACCCGCGAGGCGCTCGACCTCTCGGCGCTGCTCCTCGTCGAACCACGGCGGTGAGCCCGCGTGGAGGTTCGCCTCCGCGTGGTCAGGCTTCGACGTCGCCGGGATCGCCACCGTGATCCGCGGATCCGAGAGGCACCACTTGAGGAGCGCCTCCGGCCACGTCGCGACGCCGAGATGCGAGACGTCGGGCGAGCGTCGCGTGAGCGACCCGGAGCCGAGCGGCCGCATCGCGATCACGCCGAGGCCAAGCTCCTCCGCGAGCGGGAGGATCCTGTCTTCGCACTTCCGCTCGTGCGGGTTGTACGGCACCTGCACGCAGGAGATCCTCCCCGATTGCATCACGCGCTGCAGCTCGTCGAACGCTCCCGCGGCGTAATGCGTCGCGCCGAGGAGACCGATCCGGCCGGCGTCACGCTCCCGCTCCATCCAGTCGAGGTGCTCCGAGGTCGAGACGAGGTTGTGGACCTGTTCGACATCGACGCGGCCGCCGTAGAAGCCGAGCTGGCGCTCGAACTGCGCGCGGCCCTCCTCCACCGACGGCGTCCAGATCTTCGTCGCGACGAGCGCGTCGTCACGTCGCTCGCCGAGGGCTCGCCCCAGCACCTCCTCCGAGCGCCCGTACATCGGCGAGGAGTCGAAGACCCGACCGCCGCCGGCGAAGACCGTCTCCACGACGGCCTTCGCCTGGGGCTCAGCTCCGGACCCGACGTCGAACACCTGCCACGTTCCCAGGCCGACGACCGGGACCCCGGGGCCGTCCTTGCCGAGCGCTCGCGTCTCCATAGCGAGGCATCTCTACCCCGTCCGGCCCGGTTCGCTCTCCTCAGGGCGCGGGGACGGTCTGCCACGCCGGGTCGTGGCCGCTCACCAGGAGCGTCGCGGGCGCGCAATCGCACGTCTGGACGAGGTAAATCCTCGGACTCGACAGACGGGAGTCGTCGTTGTTGAACGCGACCGACGTCCCGTCCGGCGAGTACACGGGATCGGTGTTGACGTTGCAGGCTCCGCCGGACGAACACGTGTGGTTCTGGCTCGACCAGTACGAGTAACCACTCGCGTCGCCGTAGTAGAGGCCCGCGCTCGTTCCGTCCGAGTACGTCGCGGAGAAGACGACACGCGTTCCGTCCGGCGCCCAATCGGGCCCGTGGGCGGATTCGTCCCCCCCGTCGAGCGTGATCTCCTGCTGCTCGTGCGTGCCGTCGGGCCGCATCGTCCAGACGGTCTGCTTCGCGTCATCGGGGCAGCAGCGACTGAACGCGATGAGATCGTTCGAGCCCCACGAAGGGTCCGCGTCGCGGACGCCGTTCGGGCTGATCTTGACCTGATCCTCTCCGTTCGCGCGCATCCTCCAGATGCCGCCGGAGCTCACGAAGGCGATGCGAACGCCGTTCGGTCCCCACGCCGGCGCGGTCTGGTTCCGCGAGCTGGTCGAGATGTTCACGGGCGCAGCTCCGTGCGCCACGTCGATGACGTAGATCTGATGAACGCCGTGCGGACAGCATCGGACGAACGCCAGGCGCGTTCCGTCCGGCGACCAGGCGGGCTGGGAGTCCGAGGACGTTCCGAAGGTGAGCTGCTGCTCTCCGGTCCCGTCGGCGTTGATCGTGAAGATGTGGCCGCTCCCGTGCCGGTTCCGTGCGAACGCGATGACGCCGTTCGTTCCCGGGAACGAGGCGCTCGCGACCCCTCCCAGAACCGGAACCACCGCCATCACGACCAACGAGATCGCGATCGCCGCTGCCCTTCGTTTGCTCCGCATCGCTCTCCTCCTTGCATTCGAGGTAGCGACGACGATAGGAACGCGGCGTTGCGTCCGAAAGGTGGGCAGTTCTCATCTTCGTCCGGGTCGTCCCACGCGGGAGCTGGGTACCTCGAACGTCGCGACCGGGTGAAACGGGAAGGCGCTACCGACGCTCGCAGTTGCGGCGATTGCCCTCCACGTGCGTGCAGGAGTCCTTCCCCTGGCCTCCGTTGCCGTGGTCGTTGCCCGGACCGCCGTCCAGATGATCGTTCCCGATGTTGCCGAAGAGGCGGTCGTTGCCCCCGCCGGCGAGGAGATGGTCGTCGCCTCGCGCGCCCACGAGACGGTCGTTCCCGCCTCTACCTCGGAGCAGATCGGCTCCTCCGCCTCCCACGAACGTGTCCGCTCCGCGGGTGCCGACCAGGGTGTCGTCGGCGTGTCCGGACCCGTTCACCCGCTCGATCCGTGCGAGCGAGTCGCTCCCCCACCCCGTCGCCTTTCCCTTCTTGAGGTCGAGGTGGATCGCGGGAGCGTCCACGTAGCTCACCGAGTCGTGGGAGCCGCCGCCGTCGAGGTCGTCGTTGCCCGGGCTCCCGAGCAGATGGTCCTTGCCGAGACCACCCATCTGACGGTCATCCCCGTCGGCTCCGATGAGCCAGTCGTTGCCGCGGCCCCCGGAAAGCTTGTCGTCATCCCCCTGTCCGTCGAGCACGTCGATCCCGGAACCGCCGGAGATGACATCCGTCCCGAGGCCCGCACAGACGATGTCGTTGCCTCCCCCGGCGAGGACGCGGTCCGCTCCGCCGAACGCGACGATGACGTCGCGGCGCGGACGTCCCTGCAACCGGTCCCGTCCACCCGTGCCGACGATGGTCGCCCGGTGACCGTGGCACGAGGGCGCCGCCTGCGCGACCGGCAACGGAGGCGCGAGCGCAACAACGATCGAGACGGCGGCGAGCACCGGCGTGCGGAATCGAAGCGGCTTCATGCGAGTCCCCTCTCCTCGACGAGCCATGCGGTGATCGTCCGTCGGCAGGACGATATGCCACCTATGTAGCAGTTGCTACCGACACCCCACGGAAAATCACCGCTTTACGCGCGATGCCCTACCGCACAGATGACGTCACAACGCGCGGATGGTTCCCCGCGCCGTGATCCTGCGGTCAAGCGGTGGCGGCGCGCTCACGCTGCGCGATCGAGACTCGAAACGTCGTTCCGCCTCCGGGCGTGTCCTCGATCGAGACGGAGCCACCGTGCGCGGCGACGATCGCGGAAACGATCGAGAGCCCGAGCCCTGCGCCTCCGCTCCGACGAGTCCGTCCCGGATCGGCGCGATAGAACGGCTCGAAGACGTGCGCCCGTTGCTCGTCCGGGAGGCCCGCACCGTGATCCGCGACCTCGAGCAATGCAGAACCGTCCTCGGAGCGGACCGAGACCTCGACACTGCCGTCGGTGTACTCCAGCGCGTTGGAGAGAAGATTCGCGACCACCTCGCGGAGACGCGCCTCGTCTCCGGCAACGTCGAGCCGGCCGGGAGCATCAAGCGAGATCTCCCGTCCGCCGTGGACCGCTCGCGCGTCCGTGACGGCGTCCGATGCGATCGCCGCCAGGTCGACGGAGCCCGTTTCGAGCGGCCGCCCCTGATCGAGGCGCGCCAGCAGCAGGAGTTCGTCGACCATCAGCCCCATGCGAGCCGCTTCCTCCTCGATCCTGCGCATGGAGGTCGCGAGGTCGTCCGGGCGCGCCTCGGCTCCGCGGCGGAACAGCTCCGCATAGCCGCGGATCGAGGTCAGAGGCGTCCGCAGCTCGTGCGACGCGTCGGCGAGGAAGCGCCGCAGCCGGCTCTCCGATGCCCGGCGCTCCTCGAAAGCCCGCTCGATCTGTACGAGCATCGCGTTCAAGGAGACGCCGAGCCGGCCGACCTCCGTGCGCGGGTCCACGACGTCGACGCGGCGGGAGAGATCTCCGGCCGCGATGGCGCCCGCCGTCTCCTCGATCCGCTCCAGCGGGCGGAGCTCACGGCGCACCGTCCAGAGCGACAGCGCCGCGAGGCCGAGGAGGACGCCAACCGCGACCAGGATCTCGATGGCGAGCAGGCGGTTCAGCACCTGTCCGACCTCCGTGAGCGGAATGCCGACCACGAGCACCGCGCCGTTCGCCGGGATCAACTGGGCGAGGACGCGGTAGTGGAACGACGCGTCGCCCTGCGCACCGGCGGTGAAGATGTGCCCCTCGGGCGTCGCGACGAGCGGACTTGGAAGCGCCGGAGCCGGCGCGTGCGGCTGGCCGACGGGATTGAGCGGCCAAACCGGCGAGGCGAGGACCCGCCCGTCGCGGAACGCCTCTCCGACCGTTCCCGTCGGCAGGAGCTGATCCTCTCCGTCGCCCGACGGCCCCCCGGGCTGAGGCATACCACCCAACGCGTGCACCACCGGCTCGCGCGCGGCGTACAGCTGCGCGTCGACGCGATCGAGCAGGAACGAGCGGAGCAGCAGATACGTCGCCACGCCGGCGATCAGGAGCCCGACGAGCACGAAGCCGGAGATCGCGAGCGTCAGCCGCAGCCGCATCGACACGGCTCAGTGCTCCGGAGCGCGGAGCGAATAGCCGACGCCGCGAACCGTGGAGATCAGCGGCGGTCCCAGCGGATCCAGCTTGCGGCGGAGGTAGCTGATGTAGGTCTCCACGACGTTGCCGTCGCCGCCGAAGTCGTAGTTCCACACGTGGTCGAGGATCTGCGCCTTGGAGACGACCTTGCCTCCGTTCATCAGCAGGTAGCGGAGCAGCTTGTACTCCGTCGCCGTGAGCTCGACACGCGTGCCGGCGCGTCGGACCTCGTGCGCGTCGTCGTTCATCTCCAGGTCCTCGAACGAAAGACGCGTCGTCTCCTCGAGGTCTCCGGCGCGGCGGAGGATCGCGCGAACGCGCGCGACGAGCTCCTCGAGGCTGAACGGCTTCGTCAGGTAGTCGTCGCCTCCGAGCGTGAGCCCGCGCACCTTGTCCTCCGTCGTGTCGCGCGCGGTGAGGAACAGGATCGGGACCTTCTCTCCGCGGCTCGTGAGGCGCTTGGCGATCTCGAAGCCATCGAGGTCGGGCAGCATCACGTCGAGGATCAAGAGATGCGGGCGGCGTTCGGTCACGGTGCGAAGCGCCTGCCGGCCGTTGTTCGCGACCTGCACGTCGAACCCCTCGTAGCGCAGCGCCATGCCGAGGAGGTCCGTGATGCTCTCCTCGTCGTCGACCGCGAGGATCCGTAAGGCGTCGCCGGTCATCTCCCGCACGATAGGCGTTTTCGCTGTGAGTTCCCTGTGACGCATTCCCAGGCGAGCCACAGGGCCGGCCCAGCAGTGCTCCAGCCGGGCGGCGGAGCATCTCTTCCGGAAAGGAGGTGACCGCCATGACGAAGCTCGGACGTACCGCGGTTGCGAGCATCCTGGCCGCGGGAGCGCTCACGGTCGGAGGCGTCGGGATCTCGAACGCGCTCGCGGCGAACTCCCCGGGAACGTCGCAACAGCAGGGCTCTTCCGGCTCTTCCGGCTCCGGATCGAGCTCCACGACCCATCACTGCCCGAACGACGGTTCGGGCAGCTCCAGCAGCTCCGGATCGTCGTCGACCACGACGTCGATCTCGGTCTAGAAACCGGATCCGACACACCCTCCGGAAGAGACGGCGCGGGAGACGATCCCGCGCCCTCTCTCTTCGTTCAGGGCTTCGGTATCCACGCGCCGACGGCAGTGCGAAACGGACGCACGTCGACGCGCTCCCACACATGGCCCGTCATGTAGGGGTCGGTGCTCAGCCACTCGTCGAGCGCCTCGCGCGTCTCGAAGTCCATCAGCAGAACAGAGCCGATCATGCCTCCGTCGTCGTCGAGGATCGCGCCGCCGACGAGGGCTTCCCCGGCGTCGACGCGCGGCCGGATGCGCTCGAGATGTGCTGCCCGCGCCTCGAGCCTTCGATCGCGCGCTCCGTCGTCGGTTCCGTCCCAGGCCATCACGACGTACTGCTATGCGTCCTCCTCCGATGGGGTCGGGCAAGCGTAGCGCCGTCGCGGTCGTCGCTCCGATGCCGTAGGTTCGACGCCGGTGGACGAGCGGCTGGTCGATCCGGCAGCGGTATTCGCTGCTGCCGCGCCGCACGTGGACGTCGTGACGGCGGACCACATCGCGCGTCACTCCTTCGGCGTCGACGGCGTATTCACGCCGCTCGAGAGCGAACGCGACCGGAACTTCCGCATCGAGGCGCCCGACGAGGCGGAGTTCCTGCTCAAGATCCACAACGGCGCCGAAGACGAGGGATTCATCGAGATGCAGGAGCTCGCGCTCGAGCACGTGCGCGCGGTGGATCCGTCACTACCGATCCCGGCGCCGATCCCGACGCGTGACGGAGCGCCCCACGCGACATGGGCGGACGCCACCGGAGCCGAGCACGTCGTCCGCCTCCTCACGTATCTCGAGGGAACGAAGGTGGACTCCGCCGACTTCTCTCTCGACGCGATCCGTCGCTACGCCGGCGTCGTCGCCCGGATGGGGATCGCGCTGCGGAGCTTCTCCCATCCGGCCGCACGTCATCCGATGGTGTGGGACGACCTGCAGGTCGCCGCGGTGCGGCCGCTGCTCGGCTTCGTGAAGGATCCGAAAGGCCGCGCGCAGGTCGACCGCTGGCTCACGCGCGCGGAGACCCACACAGTGCCGGTCATGGAGACCCTCCGCGCCCAAGTGATCCACAACGACCTCACGCGCGACAACGTGCTCTTCGACGGGCGGCAGGACGTTTCCGCGATCCTCGACTTCGGCGACATGGTGGAGACGGCGTTCGTCTGCGACCTCGCGAACATGCTCGCGTCGCTCCTCGGCGAGCGGCCGGACTTCCTCGCGGTGGCGGAGGCGGCGATCCCCGGCTACGTGGCCGTCGCTCCGCTCGAGGACGAGGAGCTCGCGATCCTCCCCGACGTGATCGCGGCGCGCGCGGTCGCCGACATCGTCGTCTCGGAGTGGCGAACGGTTCTCCACCCCGAGAACGCGGAGTACATCACCCACTGGGAGGCGGGCAGCTGGGTGATCCTCGAGACGCTCGATGTGGTCGGTGTCGACGAGCTCGCGGAACGGTTCCGGGCGATCGCGCCCTAGCCGCTCAGGACCCTGCATACTCCGGCCGCCCGGTGGGCCGGTACACGTGGATCGCCACGCCCTTCGGGGTCGTCCGCGACTCCACGAGGTCAAGCGCCGCGTCCGGGCCGGCGTCGGGGAACAGCCGCGTCCCCTGGCCGATGACCACGGGATAGATCAGCAGAGTGAGCTCGTCGACGAGCTGCTGGTCGAATAGCCAGCGGACGAGGTTGCCGCTCCCGTGCACCTGCAGCTCCCCTCCGGGCTTGGCTTTCAGCTCGCCGACGGCGGCCGCGACGTCTCCGGAGAGGACGCTCGTGTCTCTCCACTGCGGGTCGGTGAGCGTCGTCGATGCCACGTACTTCGGGCGCGTGTTCAACGCCGATGCGATGGGATTGTCGGAGTCCTCCATCACTCCCCAGTAGCCGGCGAAGATCTCGTACGTCCGCCTGCCGAACAGGAATGCTTCCGCGCGTTGGAACACCTCGCCGATGTACGCCCCACCCTCGTCGTCGAGGAGCGGCAGCGCCCATCCGCCGCGCTCGAATCCGCCGCTGCGGTCCTCGTCCCGGCCGCCGAGCCCCTGCATCACGCCGTCGACGGAGACGTGCGTAACCGTCGTCAGTTTCATGGATCGTCCTTTCTCATGTGCAGCCCTTCTCGCTTATCACTCACAAGCACGGTGCCATCGCTGACCTCGCGGGCTCGGACGTTCCGGCGGGCTACTATTTCGCACACCATCGGGAAGCGGCACCTCGTGGCCGCCTGGAGCAAGCGATGAGCAGAGCCGCCACCGTCGCCGACGACGTCACCGTCGAGGCGCTCACGCGCGACCCATTCCCGATCTACACGGAACTCCGTCGCGCCGCGCCGGTCTGTTACGTCCCCGCCGTGGATCTCTGGTTCGTCACCCGCTGGGCCGACGTCATCGACGCCGCGGAGAACCGCGAGCATTTCCCGGCGTCGATGCCGGGCTCTCCCCTCGATCGGACGCTCGGCGGCGCGAACGTCCTCACGGTCGACGGACAGACCCACGCGCACATGCGCGATCCGATGGAGACGACGCTCCGTCCCAAGGCGGTGGAGGAACGCGCGCCGGAGATCGTCCGACGCGTCGCCGACGAGCTGATCGATGGCTTCGTCGACGAGGGCGAAGCCGCGCTGATGGGAGCGTTCTGCGAGCCGTTCTCCGTCCTCACGCTCGCGGAGATGATCGGTCTCCGGGAGCTCGACGCGGCGACGCTCCAGCGATGGTTCCACGAGCTCGCGATGGGGACGTCCAACTACGAGGGTGATCCCGCCAAGCAAGCGATCGCCGATCGGGTGAGCGTGGAGATCGACGACACGCTCCGGCCGCTGTTCGCCGAGCTCCTCGAACGCCCCGACGGCACGATGGTCTCCGACATGCTCCACGCCGAGGAGGGAGACCTCGACGAGCGCATGCGCGCCTTCATGCCGAGCCTGAAGCTGGCGTTGATCGGCGGTCTCCAGGAGCCGGGAGACGGGATGGGCTCCACGGTGGCCGGCCTGCTTCAGAATCCGGACCAGGCCGAGGCGCTGCGCGCCGATCTCGACGGCCTCGTCAAGCGCGCCGTCGACGAGGGACTCCGATGGATCTCCCCGATCGGAACGCAGGGACGCGCGAGCGCCGACGGAGCGGCGCTCGGCGGCGTGGAGATCCCCGACGGCGCGAACGTCGCCTTGATGGTGCAGTCCGCGAACCGCGACGAGGAGGAGTGGGGCTCGGACGCCGACCGCTTCGATCTGTTCCGCGCGCGGCATCCACACGCGGCGTTCGGGTTCGGTCCGCATTTCTGCGTCGGTCACTACCTCGCGCGGTGGCAGGTCAGGACCGGCATCCGCCGGCTGTTCGAGCGCATCCCGTCGCTCCGACTCGACGGCGAGGTGCGCTTCTCCGGATGGGAGTATCGTGGGCCGTCGCAGCTCCCCGTCCGCTGGGACGCGTGATCGACGACCGCTGGCTCGACGTCGGGCCGTCGGAACCCTCCGAGGACGGCGAGATCTATCGACTTCGGACGGGCGACGCCGATGTCGCTGCCGCCCGAGTGGACGGCGCGTGGCTCGCCTTCGACAACGCGTGCACGCACCACGGATGTCCGCTCGACGACGGGGTGGTCGACGGCGCGACGATCGAGTGCGAGTGCCACGGCTCCATCTTCGACCTGCGGACCGGCGCCGTGCTTCGCGGGCCCGCGACCGAGCCGATCCGGCTCCATGCCGCGGAGATCCGCCACGGCCGCGTGTTCGTGGATCCCGACGTCTAGCTCTGGAACACCGGGAAGAAGGCGTCGTTCCACGACTTGATGAACTCCGCGCTCTTCCACACGGGGAAATGGTGCGTCAGCGACTCCATCTGCTGCGTCGGGAACACCGTGGGACTGTTCGCGACCGCGGGGTCGTTGAGGTCGTTGCGGATGATCTCCTGCGCGGCCGGAACGGGGCAGACGTAGCCGACGTAGTCCTCGATCTCCGCCTGCGTCTGCGGGTCGAACACCGAGTCCATGTAGGTCATCGCGTCGAGCGGCGCCTGCGCCGTGTACGGGATCAACATGTAGTCGGTCCAGAACATCGCTCCCTCTTTCGGGATCACGACCTCGAGCGTGTCGTAGTTCTGGTACGTCTTGGCGTAGAAGATGTCGCCCGACCACGCCATGGAGATCCACGTCTCCTCCTGCTTGAGCGCGCGGATGTAGGAGGAGTCGTAGTAGCTGCGGACGAGCGGACGCTGCTCTTGGAGCTTCGCTGCGGCGCGTTTCCAGTCCGCCTCCGTCGACGTCGCCGGATCGACCCCGACCGCGAGGAGTCCCTGCGCTCCGAGCTCCGACGCGATGCCCATCATCCCGACCTTGCCCTCGTACTTCGGATCCCACAGGGCCTCGAGGCTCGTCGGCGGCTCCTTGATGTATTTGGAGTTGTAGCCGATGCACGTGTAGCCCGACTGCCACGCCATCGTGTACTTGTTCTGCGGATCGAACGCCGGGCTCCGCACCAGCTTGCTGGAGTACTGGTAGTAGTTCTTCATCATGTCCTGGTTCAGCGGGACCGCGTAGCCGAGCTGCACCATCTCCGAGACCGGCGGGTCGTTGTCGGTGCTCACCACGAGGTCGAAACCCGTGTAGTTGCCCTCCTGGAGGTCGGGGCGGATCTTCGCGAAGAACGCGTTGTTGTCGTTGACGGCCTCGTGGTAGTCCACCGTGATGCCCGTGTCCTTCTTGAATTCGTCGAGCGACGGATGCGTCCCGTGCGTCGTGTCGATGTAGTACGCCCAGTTCGCGAAGCTGAACTCGTGCTGGAGCTGCTGCTTTGCCCACCAGTCCGCCGTTCCCAGCCCGGCATTCGGCAGGCGGCCGCTCGTCGTCGCGCCCTGCGTTCCGCATGCGGCGAGGACCGACGCCAGCCCGAGCGCGCCGGCGCCGACTCCGGCGTCGTGGAGGAAGCGCCGCCGCGACATCCTCGGCTGCGTGAGACCCCGCACCAGCGCTGGATCGAGGTCGTCAGTCATGTCCTTCTCCTCCCTCGGAGCTCTCGCTCAGGCATGAATCTCCTTGACGACCGACTCCGTGACCTCGAGCGTCCGGTCGACGTCCTCGTCGGTGTGCTGGGCGGAGATCGACCATTCCTCGAACCACGCGCTCCCCATCGGGATCACGCCGCGGTTCAGCATGCCGAACCAGTAGTCGTCCCACTTCGCGATGTCCGAGCGCGCCGCCTCGCGGAAGTTCCGCGGCTGCTCCGTCAGGCCGAGGAAGATGCCGCCGAGCGTCTGCACCTGCACGACGTAGGCCGGGATGCCGAGTGACTTGACGATGTCCCGCTGGCCGTCGGCGAGCCTCGTCGCGAGACGCGTCATCTGCTTGTAGGTGTCGTCGGTCATCACCTTCGTGAGGCACGCGAGACCCGCGGCCATCCCGAGCGGGTTCGCGTTGTACGTGCCGAAGTGCACCATCGGTCCGAGCGGGCTCACCTGCTCCATCAGGTCCCGGCGACCGCCGAAGGCGCCGACGGGAACGCCGCCGCCGATCGCCTTCGCGAGCGTCACGAGATCGGCCTTGACGCCCCAGAGCTCCGTCGCTCCGCCGGGAGCGATACGGCAGCCGACCTTCACCTCGTCGAAGATCAGGACGGCTCCCTTCTCCTTCGTGAGGTCGCGGACGCCCTGTAGGTATCCCGGCTCCGGAGGGATGACGCCGCCGTTGGTCATTGCGGGCTCCACGATCACGCCGGCGATGTCTCCGTCGAAGCGGTCGAAGGCCGCTCGCATCATGTCGAGGTCGTTGAACTGCACGACGACGGTGTTTTCCACGCTCGCCGGAAGCAGCCCGGCGGAGTCCGCCGTCGCGTTCGGACGGTCGTCGGGCCCCATCGCGTCGGCCGGTGCCCCGCCGATGGAGAGCAACAGGTGATCGGTGCCGCCGTGATACTGGCCCTCGATCTTGACGATCTTCTTGCGGCCGGTGGCCGCTCTGGCCAGGCGGATGACCGTCTGTGTCGCCTCCACGCCGGATTGGGTGAAGCGGATCATGTCGATCACTCCCTGATAGCGGCGCACGATCTCCTCCGCGAGGTCGGCGGCGAGCGTCGTCGGAAGGCCGAACAGCGTCCCGTGCTCGGATTGGCGCTTGATCGCCTCCACGATGTGCGGGTTCGCGTGGCCCGCCACCATCGCCGCGTAGCAGAGGGAGTAGTCGATGTACTCGTTGCCGTCGACGTCCCAGACCTTCGAGCCCTTGGAGTCGCCGATCATCAGCGGATACGGCGGCTTGAACTGGATCGCGCTCCCGACGCCGCCGGGGATGAGCTTCGCGGCGCGTTCCCATGCGGTGCGGCTTGCCGGTGTCCTGCGCTGGAACTCCTCGACGCCGTACGTCATCTCGTTCCCTCCGTGTCGTAGACCTCGGGCCTTCTGGTTGCGTGCATCTCCTGGAGCTCATCCTGCGCCTTCTCGATCTCGTCCTTCAGTTGGATCCGAACCACGAGCGTGGCCGTATCGGGCGTCTCCCCCGCGCTCGCTCGCGGCGCCTCGGCGCACGTCTCCCCGAGCGGGGACACGACCTTGCTGCCGCCGAGGAGCGTGAGGTCGCCGTTCGTCCCACACTGGCCGGTCAGGACCCACCACTGGCCGTTCAGGAGCGCCGTCGCCGGATAGAGCCGGTCCCACCACGCGGAGTCAGCTGCCGGATAGGCGGCGGGTGAGATCACCAGTCGCGCGCCACGCTTGGCCATGGAACGGCCGACCTCCGGGAAGTCGCCGTCGAAGCAGACGCAGAGACCGACCGTGCCGAGCTCGTCGGTCTCCACGGTGGTGAGGCGATCGCCCGCGACGAAGCCATTCCGCTCGGCGTCTCCGTAGAGGTGAACCTTGCGATGGGTGCCGACGAGCTCGCCGTCACGGGAGAACAGGAGCGACGTGTTGAAGACGCGGTCGCCGTCGAGCTCGGGAACGCTCCCTGCCGCGAGCCAGACGCCGAGCTCGCGCGCCGACTCCGCCAGGAGCTTCGTGCGAGGACCGTCGAACGGCTCGGCCGCCTCGGCGGCATCGCGCGACAGCGTTCGCGTGTCGTACCCCGACGGCCACAGCTCCGGGAGAGCGATCAGGTCACAGCCGGCCGCCGCAAGCTGCTCGACGAGGCCGATCGCCTGAGCGAGGTTCTTCTCCGGCGCGCCCGGCTCGGAGAGCCACTGCGCGAGCCCGATCGTCAGCTCCTCACGCATCCGTGTCTCCTCCGGCGGCTGCGCCAGCTCCGGCGGCGCGCCGGACGCAGTCGAGGACGCGCTCGGGCGTGACGGGAAGCTGCGTCGGACGCGCCCCGACCGCATCGGCAATCGCGTTGGGGATCGCGCCGATCGGGGGACCCACCGGCGGCTCCCCGATGCCGCGGGCGCCGAACGGCCCGAGGCCCTCTCCCGACTCGAGCACGACCGTCTCGATGTCGGGAACATCCGACGCCGTCGGGATCAGGTACTGGAAGAAGCCGCCGGTGAGGTTCACCCCGTCCTGCATCACGACCTCCTCCAGCAGCGCCTGCCCGATGCCCTGCACCGCGCCGCCCGCGATCTGCCCCTCCACGGAGAGCGGGTTGATCGCGCGCCCGACGTCGTGCGCCGCGACGTAGCGGAGGAGCTTCACCTCGCCGGTGTCGAGGTCGACCTCCACGTCGGCGAGATGGGTGCCGAACGTGAAGTCGGGAAAGATGCGTGCCCCCTCGAGCTCCTTCGTGACCTCCTTCCCCTTCGGACCGAAGAACGTGCCGAGCGCCTCAATCTCCACGTTCCGGCGGCGACAGATCTTCAGCGCCTCGGGGATGGGCGTGGAACTCTCCGGTCCGACGATGCCTTCGGGCCTCATCTCGAGCGCCTCGAGCGGTTGCCCGGTCTCCTCGGCGATCGCGCCGAGGATCTGCCCGCGGAGCATCATCGCGGCCTCATACGTCGCGTTCCCCGACATCAGCAACTGCCGCGTCGCCGTCGTTGTGCCGGCGATCGGCGTGAGCGCGGAGTCGCCAAAGTGAACGGAAATGCGGTCGATGTCCACGCCGAGGATCTCCGAGGCGATCTGCGCGAGCGAGGAGGCCTGTCCACCGCCGATGTCCTGCACGCCGCAACGGACCGAGAGCGAGCCGTCCATCTGGAACCCGATCCATGCCGCCGCGGAGTCATTCAGCCATACGAGGCGTCCGTACGACTGGAGGTTCGACGCGATCCCGCGACCGACGGCCTTCCGCGGGCCTGAGGGCTCGGGCTTCTCGGCTCCGGCGCGCTCCCTGACCGCGTCGATCGTCTCCGCGAGGAGGACCTCGGTCTCGATCGTCTGGCCGACGGGGAGGACGTCGCCGCGCTCGAGGGCGTTGCGCTTGCGGATCTCCGCCGGATCCATCCCGAGCCGCTTCGCGAGCTCGTCGATCTGCGACTCGTATCCGAGCACGACCTGCATGCCGCCGAACCCGCGGAACGCCGACGTCGGAGGGTTGTTCGTGTACGCGGTCTTCGCGGCGATCCGCGCGTTGTCGACCCGATACGGCCCGCACGCGTGCACGCTCGAATACAGGAGCACGAGCGCGGAGAGGTACGCATACGCGCCGGCATCGGAGAGGATCTCCACGTCCTGGGCGAGGATCGTGCCGTCACTCCTCGCCGCGGTGCGGTACCGCATCGTGTTGCGGTGGCGCTTCGCTCGCGCGAGGAGCGACTCGTTCCGCGTCCACTGCATCCGGACCGGCCGCCGCGTGCGCCACACCGCCAACGCGACGTAGGGCTCGACGGTCATGTCCTCCTTGCCGCCGAAGCCGCCGCCCACGTACGGCGCCATCACGCGAACCTTCGAGTCGGGAACCCCGAGCATCTTCGCGATGTCGCGGTAGTGCTCCACGACCTGGGTCGCGACGCGGACGTTCAGGACGCCGTCGTCGTCGAGCCACGCGACACCGGCCTCCGGCTCGAGGTAGGCGTGGTCGACGAACTGCGTCCGGTACTCCCCCTCGATCACGAGGTCGGCGTTCGCGAAAGCGGTCTCCACGTCTCCGCGGTCGATGCTCCACTCCGCGAGGAGGTTCCCGCCCTCGTGGATCTCCGGGGCGCGGTCGCGGAGCGCCTCGTCGGGTTCGCTCACGACGGGGAGCGGGTCGTACTCGATCTCCACCGCCTGAACGGCCTCGGCGAGATCGTCTTCGCTCTCGGCGATCACGAGCGCGATCGGCTCGCCGTGGAACCGCACGC
This sequence comes from Actinomycetota bacterium, assembly GCA_045805285.1. GTDB lineage: Bacteria > Actinomycetota > UBA4738 > UBA4738 > JBJMLN01 > JBJMLN01. The sequence goes on from JBJMLN010000038.1 coordinate 48,568, forward strand.
GCTCGGTCGCGAGGATCTGCATGGTCGCGCGGAGCGGTGAGACGGCGACGGTCTGTCCGGGAACGTCGACGCGCACCTCGTTGTTCGGCACGTCCTCACCGAACAACACGGCCACGACGCCGGGGACCTCGCGGGCCCGAGAGCCGTCCCGCCGCGTCAGCCGCGCGGAGGGAACCTGCGAGCGCACGAGACACGCGTGGAGCATCCCGGTGTAGGAGAGATCCCCGGCGTAGCGCGTCGACCCCGCGATCTTCTCCGCCGCGTCGTGACGCGCGAGCGGCTTGTTGACGACGCGGAGCTCGTCCGCCTTCGATGTGCGGATCTCGTCGACGCTCATCGGGTCGCCGCGTTCGCTCCGGTCGACGCGCATTCCTCGATCGCGTCGACGATGTGCTGATAGCCGGTGCAGCGGCAGAGGTTGCCGTGCAACCCTTCGCGGATCTCCTGCCGCGAGCTTGCGGCGCCTTCGGCGAGCATCGCGGCCGCGCACATCAGCATCCCCGGCGTGCAGAACCCACACTGGGCGGCGTGATGGCGATGGAACGACTCCTGGAGATCGTTCAGCGACCCGTCCGGCGCGGTGAGTCCCGCGGCGGTCGTGATCTCCGCGCCGTCGACCTGCGCGGCGAGAACGATGCAGGAGCTCACCGGCTCTCCGTCCACGAGGACGGTGCACGCGCCGCAGATCCCCTCTCCACACGCGTACTTCGGGTCGAGCGCGTCGGCGTTGTCACGGAGCCAGCGGAGCAGCGTCATGTGCCCGCCGGCTTCGCGGGTGACGGAGCGGCCGTTCACGCGCAACGTGACGGAGACCGGCGTCGAGAGCGTCACGCTGCCTCCCCCGCACGGGCGCACGCATCCTGGAGCGCGCGGATCGCCAGCACCCGCGAAAGGTGTCTGCGGTGCTCCCCCGTCGCGCTGGTGTCGGTCATCGGGTCGAGGCCGTCGATCTCGGGCACGCGCTCCGGCACCTCGGCCGCGCGAGCGCCCGTCAGAGAACTCTCCACGCCGCCGAGACGCAACGGCCGCTCGGAGACGCCACCGAGGACGAGGCGTGACTCGACGATCTCCCCGCCGGCGAGGCGGACGAGCGCCGCGGCCGCGACGATCGCGAAATCGCCCGGCCTCCTCGAGACTTCGACGAACCCCCAGCCCCAGCCGGGGCCGAGCTTCGGAACGCGCGCCGCCGTGAGCACCTCGTCCTCCGCGAGCGACGTCGTGAAGTACGTGACGTGGAACTCCTCAACCGGAACGTTCCGCGTCTCCCGGCCGTTCGTCACCTCGTAGGTCGCGCCGAGCGTCGTCATCGCGAGCGGAAGCTCAGCGGCGGGATCGCTGTGCGCGAGGGAGCCACCGAGCGTTCCGCGGTTCCGCACGCGGGCGCTCCCGACGTTTCGCGCGGCCGCGGCGAGGAGCGGCTGATGCGCGGCGACCAACGGGTCGCGCTCCAGCTCGCGGTGGCGGGTCAGCGCGCCGATCCGGAGGTAGCCGTCGTCCTCCGCCACGCCTCGTGACTCCTCGGCGCGGGAGATGTCGACGACCGCGTCGACCTCCACGAGGCCGAGGTTCATCATCGGCATCAGGCTCTGGCCGCCGGCGATCAGGCGCCCGCCGCCCTCGAGCGCCCGGAGGGCATCCGCGGCCTCCGCCAGCGACGCCGCGCGCTCGTAGCGGAACGGCTTGACGTACACGGGCTGTCAGCCGCCGGTCGCGAGCTCGTCGAGCGCGGTACCGATGCCCGCGGCGAGCTCCTTGAGGCCCTGGGGGTCGAGGATCAGTGGCGGAGAGACGTGGATCGCGCCCGTCGCGAGCGTGCGGGTCATGATCCCGTTGCGGCGACACGCGGGAACGACGCGCGGCAGCAACATCGGATCCTCCAGCGCCGAGGGGTCGATCTGCACCGCCGCGAGTACTCCCGTTCCGGCGCGCACCTCACTGACGAGGGCGTGTTCCTCGAGCGGCTTCAGCGCATCGGCGAGCTCGGCCTCCAGCGCCATCGCGCGCTGCAGGAGCTCCTCTTTTTCGATGATGTCGAGGTTCGCGAGCGCCGCCACCGCGACCGCCGCGTGGCCCGTGTACGTGTAGCCGTGGCGCCACATCCCGGCGCTCTCGGCCCAGAACGGCTCCCACACACGCGGCGACGCGATCACTGCGCCGAGGGGCAGGTACCCGGAGGTGATGCCCTTCGCGCAGGTGATCAGGTCAGGCTCGAGGGACCAGCGCTCGCTCGCGAACCACGCTCCCGTGCGGCCGAACCCGGTGATGACCTCGTCGGCGACGAACAGCACGCCGGTGTCCCGGCAGATCTGCCGGACCGCTTCGAGGTAGCCGGACGGCGGAGCGAAGACGCCTCCCGCGCCGATCACCGGCTCGCAGAAGAACGCCGCCACGCGGTCGGCTCCGAGCTCCTCGATCGTGGAACGCAGCGCCTCCGCGTCGTCCCAGGGAACCTCCGCGATGTCCGCCAGCAGCTGTCCGTGGCCCTCGAGGTTCGCCGGCAGCCCTGCGAGCGACGTTCCCGCGGTGTGCATGCCGTGATAGGCGCGCTGCCGGCGGATGAGGACGGAGCGGTCCGGCTCTCCGGCGAGCGACCAGTACCTCCGCGCCATCTTCGTGGCCGTGTCGATCGAATCGGAGCCGCCGCTCGTGAAGAACACGACGGAGCCGTCGACCGGTGCGATCGACGCGACACGTTCCGCGAGCGCCCGCGCGGGCGGGTTCGTCAGGTCCTGGAACGTGGAGTACGACTCGAGCTCGCGCATCTGCGCGGCGACGGCGTCTGCGATCTCCGGGCGGCCGTGGCCGATGTTGCAGTACCAGAGCGACGCGGTGGCATCGAGGTACCTGCGGCCCTCGGAATCCCAGATGTAGTAGCCCTCACCGCGGACGATCTCCACCTCCGCTTCGGAGACCGCCGCCATGTCGGCGAAGGGGTGCCAGAACCTCGTCACGAGATCCCTTCCGTGGCGGGATGGTGCGCCGAGGCGTTCGCCTCGCCGTCGTGGACCATCGCCGGGAACGCGCGACCGCTCGTGGGCTGCCATCCCGGTTCGAGCCCCAGCAGCTCTACCGGCGTCTCCTTCAGCATGCGCTCCAGATACTCGTAGGGAACACCCACTCCGAGCAAGGCAGCCATCAGCATGCGGAGGCCCTCCGGGTGCGGCGGGCCGGCGAACTGTCCGAGGTCGGAGCCGAAGACGAGGTTCCGGCCCTCGAGCGCCGTGATCCACTCCCCCAGCTCGCCGGGCTGTTGCTCCCAAAAGATCGGAGACGTGCACGTGCACGCGACGTACTCGAGGATCGCGCCCTTGTCCATGAGCTCGCGCTGGACCTCGAGGTCGAGCTTGCAGAGCGACCAGTTGGCGTGCGTGACGATGAACTTCCTCGGAGAGACGCCGGCCGCGAGAGCCGCGTCCTGCAGCGCGCGGATCTCCTCTAAGGAGAGGTGACCGGTCGCGAGGCAAGCTCCGTTCTCCGCGACGACCTCGCAGATCGTCCGGGCGGCTTTCGTGAGCGTCTTGCCGTCCTCCTCGAAGACGGTGATGCCGACGCCGGGGAGCTGCTTCTTCGGGCGGCCGAACTGCGGATAGTCCGGGATGTCGAAGTAGTCGGCGTGATACTTGGAGTGATTCGACGGCATCCACACGATCTTCGCGCCGTAGTGGAGCGCCGCCTCTGCGACGTAGGGATCGAGGCCGCCGACGGAGCGGTTCAGCACGACGGCGCCGAAGGACTCCACCTCCGGATACATCTTGGAGACGTAGTAGGCGCGCCCGGTCGTCGACGCGTCGTGGTCCTTCAGCACGAACCCGCGCATCCCGAACTCGATCGCGTACTGCGCGAGCGTCGCATCGTCGATGTGCCGGTTGAAGAGCGCCGGAGCCGTGTGGGCGTGCATGTCGATCGCGCCCTTCATCAGCTCGAGATCCGGCCGCTCCATCTCCCTCCCTTCTCGTTCAGCGAGAAGGCATTTCGACTACCGGGAGGCGCATGCTAGCATCCGCGCTCCGACGGTCAAATCGCAACGAGAGGCGCCCACCGTGCCGCAACAAGCTCCCACCATCTCCCCGGTCGTCGTCGCCGGCGAGGAGATCTCCGACGGCGAAACGTTCACGGTTCGGTCCCCCTGGGACGGCCGCGATGTCGGAGCGGTCCCGTGGCTCGGAGCCGACGCCGCTCGGGCGGCGGTCGACGCGGCCGCGAACGCGATGCGGGAGAGGCTCCCGGCGGCGGAACGGGCGTCCATCCTCGACGGCGTCATCGAGATCGTCCGCTCGAGGCGCGAGGAGCTCGCACGGCTGATCTCATCGGAGAACGGCAAGCCGTACAAGTTCGCCGCCGCCGAGGTCGACCGCTGCATCCAGACCCTGATCTTCTCCGCGGTGGAGGCTCGCTCGCTTTCCGGCCGCGGCGTTCCGCTCGACGCGCATCCGGCCGGCGTCGGGCGGCTCGGCATGACGATCCGCGTTCCGATCGGCGTCGTCGGAGCGATCACGCCGTTCAACTTCCCGCTCACGCTCGCCGCTCACAAGGTCGCGCCGGCCGTCGCCGCTGGCTGCGGCGTCGTCCTGAAGCCGGCGGACAAGGCTCCCCTCGCCGCGATCGAGCTCGTTCACGCCTTCCACGAAGCGGGTCTCCCGAAGCCGTGGATGTCCGTGCTGATCGGCGACGCCCCCGAGATCGCCGACGTCCTCCTCGAGGACGACCGCGTCGCGCTCCTCACGTTCACCGGCTCCGCCGCGATCGGATGGGAGCTCGCGCGCCGCGCGCCGCGGAAACGCGTGACACTCGAGCTCGGCAACTCCACGCCGGTGATCGTGTGCGCAGACGCCGACCTCGACGCGGCCGCAGCGGCGAGCGCCGGGAGTGGCTACGCGTTCGCCGGACAGTCCTGCATCTCCGTCCAGCGCGCGCTGGTGCACGAGTCGGTGCACGACGAGTTCCTCTCCGCGCTGGTCAAGGCCGCGGGGGCGCAGGTCGCGGGCGATCCTGCCGAGCCAGACACCGACCTCGGGCCGTCGATCACGAAGGAGGCGCGCGACCGCGTGCACGAGATCGTCGACGAGGCCGTCTCCGCCGGCGCGGGGCTCCACGGCGGCGGAACGTTCGGCGACGGGTACCTCCGTCCCGCGGTGCTCGACCGTCCGCGGCACGACCTCCGCGTCTGGAGCAAGGAGGCCTTCGGCCCGGTGATCTCGGTCGACACGTTCTCGACGATGGACGAGGCGATCGACCTGGCCAACGGAACGGAGTACGGCCTGCAGGCGGGCATCTTCACACGCGACCTCAGCGTCGCCCTCGACGCCGTGGAGCGCCTGGAGTTCGGCGGCGTCACCGTGAACGAGGCGCCCCAGTTCCGCGTCGACCAGATGCCGTACGGCGGAACGAAGGCATCCGGGAACACGAAGGAAGGGCCGCACGACGCCGTCCGGGAGATGACCGAGGAACGAATGGTCGTCATCAAGCTGTGAGCGCAGCGCGGGTTGAGCCGGCCAAGCGCACGCACGCCGTGGCGAACGGCGACGGCCGGCCGGCGTTCCAGATCCTCGACCGCACGTTCGCGATCCTCGACCTCTTCGACGAGGAACGCCCCGAGTGGACCGGGACGGAGATCGCGCGCGCGCTCGAGCTTCCCGTTCCGACCACGCACCGGATCCTGATGGCGCTCAAGCAGCGCGGCTACGTGAGCCAGCACGAGGAGACGAAGCGCTTCCGGCTCGGAGTGGGTGCCCTCCACCTCGGCGACCGGGCACACGCGGCGGTGGATCTCCGCTCGCTGTCGCTTCCGGTGTTGAAGCGGCTCTCCCGCGAGACGGGCGAGACCGCGTTGCTGACCGTCGTCGCGCCGGGCGGCTCACGCGGGGTGTGTCTCGAGCGGGTCGAGACGGCGCAGCCGCTCCGTCTGTCGGTCCAGCCGGGACGGCGAGTTCCGTTGCACGCGGGCGCGTCGCAGAAGGCGTTGCTCGCATTCCTCCCCTCGGACGCGGTCGACCGCGTGTTGTCGCAGCCGCTGGAGCGTCTCTGCGAGCACACGATCGTCGATCGGCAGGCGCTCCGAGCGGAGATCGCGCGCACCCGTACGCGCGGCTGGGCGGACTCGAACGAGGAGACGAATCTCGGCGTTCGCGGCATCGCGATCCCGGTGCTCTCCGAGGGCGGGAGCGTGGTGTGCGCGATCGGCGTCGCCGGCCCGAGCGCGCGGCTCGACGATGCGCGGATCGCCTTGCTGTTTCCGACGGTTGTTTCGGCCGCGGAGGAGATCTCCTCCGCACTCGGTCATCGAGTGCCGGATCTCGAGGCGCCGTCGTGACGCTCGCGGGAAAGGTGGCCGTCGTCACGGGCGCGGCGAAGGGCATCGGCGGCGTCGTGACCGAGCACCTGGCGCGCGACGGAGCGCACGTCGCGCTCGTGGGCCGCGACCTCGCCGCGTTGAACGACCACGCGGCCGCCCTCGACGAGAAGTTCCCCGAACGGGAGAGCGTCGTCGTGCGCTGCGACGTGACCTCCGAGGAGGAGGTCGCCGCGATGGTCTCCACCGTCGTCGACCGGTTCGGCGGCGTCGACATCCTCGTGAATACCGCGGGCGGGACCGGCCCGATCGAGACCCCGGCCAAGGATTATCCCGTCGAGCAGTTCCGCGCGATCCTGGAGCTCAACGTGATCGGAACGTTCCTCCCCTGCAAGCACTCGATCCCGCATCTGATCGCGCGCGGCGGAGGACGGATCGTCAACATCGCGGGAACGTCGGGACTGCGCGGCTATCGGAACCGGTCGGGGTACTCCTCGTCGAAGTGGGCGATCCGTGGGCTCACGCGGACGCTCGCGCTGGAGCTCGGCCCGCACGACATCACCGTGAACGACGTCTGCCCGAACGTCACGAACGGCAGTCGCATGGACAAGATCGTCGCGGAGAAGGCGCGCGTCCTCGGCAAGACGCCCGAGGAGGTCTACGCCGACTTCGAGCGCCAGACTGCCTTGGGCCGGTTCGTCGAGGAGGAGGACATCGCGAACGCGATCGATTTCCTGGTCTCCGATGGAGCGCGGAACATCACCGGGCACGACATCCCGGTCGACGCAGGCTGGGACGTCTAGGGAGACACCAGCCAGTACAGATCCCCGCAACGCTCGGGGATGTCCACACCGGTCAGTTCCGTCGCCCATCTCTCCGATGCTGCCGCACCGCCCGTCTCGCTCGGCCGGCCCTCGCCTCCGCCGAGCTCGATCTCGTCTCCGACGCGCCCAACCAGTCGGCCGTCCTGATCGGAGACCTGGACCCGGCGGTTCACGACGCGGGCCTGGTAGCCCCTCGGCCACAGGAGCAACCAGTGCTCCCGACCGCTTCCTACGTCGAGGCAGCGATTCCGCTCCTCGAGTGTGCCGCTGATCAAGGCCGCCGGATACGCGTTCCCGATCGGCACGGTCGGAAAGAAGATGCCGGCCCCGCCCGGACCTCCGACAACAGGAGGAGGAACCGGACCGCGCGAACCGAGGAGGGACCCGGCCGCGATCAGCGCAACAACCGTGAACCTCCACACCCCGACATCGTCAACCCGCGGCGTCGCAGCCGCAAGCCTCCGCGCATGTACAGGTTCGACGGACGGACGCGTCCAAGACTTCTGTCGGAGTCGCAGCCTCCCTCCGCTCGCTCTTGCCTCGACAGAATCGCCCGCATATCGTCAGCTCGATGGAAGCGGCGACCGAGCCGACGCAGACACGATCCCCCGGAGGTCACTCGCGCTGGCGCGCTTGGGTCGGTGCGACGATCGCTGTCGCAACTGTCGTCGCCGTAGGCGCAGCGTTGGCCGCCTGGAACGGCATGTTGCCTTGGGACGCTCCGATGGATCCGGGAAACGGCGGAGGTGTCGTCGGCTTCATCACGTCCCTCTCCACAAGGAGATCCCGTATCCGGCGCTGTGGGTGTACAACCCCTCGCGCGTCGGGGTCACGCTCGACAGCGTTGAGCTCGCCGCGGGGAACCTCCGTGGTCTTCACGTCATCGACGCATGGCTTCCGTCGAGCGACCGTTGTGCCGACCTCGCTGCAAACCCACGAACGACTCCTGACGAGTGCAAGCTCCCGGTGGATGGTTATCAGCTGCCAGCCGCTACCCCGACCGGGAATGGACCGCGGCTCGTCGTCGAACTCGAGGCGTCGCGGGTGGGGCAGTACGTCTCTCCGGGCTTCGTGATCCATTACCACGTGGGACCGCTCCACTATTCGACGACCTATACGAACGGGTTGGTCCTCTGTACGGAGGGGCAGGGCTGTCGGGACTCGCTGATGCGTAAGGCGGCGGGATGGAAACCGCTGCCGGAATAAGCCACTCAACATTCGACCGGAAAGCATCCGGATCATCGGAGGAACGATGAGACATCTATGCCTGGCATACGGCAACGAACGGGACTGGCTCGCGCTCACGGAAGGTGAACGGGAGGAGCTCTCGGCGAACGACGAGGTCCTCCGTCAGCGCGGAGACGACGTCGCCGTCCTCGGCCCCGCCGTCACGGTCCGCGCATGGGACCGAAAGCCGGAGACAACCGACGAGCCGTTCGCAAGAGGAAACGCTCCACTCGTGGGCTTCTCCATCATCGACGCGGAGGACATCGACGAGGTGATCTCCCTCGTCGCGGGAACGCCGTGCGCGGTCGCGAAGGGCGCCATCGAGATCCATCCGATCGAGTCCGAGATCGTCGAGTAGTCACGCGACGGGGATAGCGCCTCGGATCGTCGTTCCGGAGCCCGGCGCCGACTCGACAGCCAGCTCCCCACCGATCGCGGCGAGGCGGTCCGCCATGCCCTGCAATCCCGTTCCGTACGACGTCGACTCCGCATCGAATCCCTCTCCGTCGTCGGAGATCTCGAAGCGGAGCTCGCCGTTCTCCTGCGACAAGCGCACCAGCGCCGAGGACGCGTGCGCGTACTTCCCGATGTTCTGGAGCGCCTCCAACGCACAGAAATACACGGCGGCCTCGATCTCCTGCGGATAGCGGCCGACCGAATCAGGCTCCACGGAGGTCGGCACGACGGCCTTGCGACCCTGTGCCGCGAGCGCTTCCGGCAATCCCTTATCGGCGAGGAGCGGTGGATAGATCCCTCGTGCGAGGTCGCGGAGATCGTCCAACGCGTCGGTGACGGCGGACTGGAGTCGCGTGGCTGCCTGCTTCACCTTCTCGGGGTCCTCGGCCTGCCGCTGGAGCAACCCCAGCTGCACGTTCACCGCCACGAGTTGTTGCTGCGCGCCGTCGTGGAGGTTCCGCTCGATCTTCCGGCGTTCTTCATCCTGAGCCTGCACCAGCCGCCTGCGCGACGCGCGGAGCTCCTCCACGTTCGCGAGCAGCTCCGCCGTGAGCCGCGCGTTCCGCAACACGAGCCCGGCCTGTGCCGCGAGGTCCTGGACCAGCTTCTCCTCCGTCGGCGAGGGCGGCTCGCTGCGCGGCTTCTCGAGCGCGATCGCGCCCAGAAGCTCCTCGCCGTGGCGGACCGCGACCGCCAGGGTCACGCCCTCGAAGACGGGAAGCTCATCTCCGACGACGGCCGTCGCAACCGAAGGCTCGGCGTCGACGGGCCACGTCGCGCCGGGCCGGAGCTCCTCCCCCACTCGCAGCCAAACTTCGACCCGGCTCGCGCCCGCGCCCTCCGCGACAATCGAGGCCATCCGCTGGAGCACGTCGTCGACCCCGTAGGTCCCTCCCATGCGCTCGGCGAAGTCCGAGAGCGCCTGATACGGCGTCGCCCGCTCGCCGTAGACGAGCCGGTTCGCGAACGCTTGCGCCCGCCGGCGCAGCGGTTGGAACAGCAACGCGACCACGACCGCCGCGGCTACCGTGAGGAACGAGTTGCCGCCATTCCCGACGATCGCGCCGATGCCCGCGACGACGCCGACGTAGATCGCGGTCAACGCTCCCGCCAGCAGCGTGTAGACCACCGTCCGATTGATGATGACGTCGATCTCGTAGAGGCGGTATCTCAAGATCGCGATCGTCAGCGCTCCCGGTAGCCCGAAGAAGACGACGAGCGCTGTGGCGTCGAGGAACAGCGTCGCCGCGAAGGACTGATCGCACCCACACACCAGGAGGCTGAGGAAGCCGAGGGCGAGGAACCCGAGCGCAGCGGCCGCGGCGAATGCGATCCACTTGATCTGCTGGCGGAGCTCGGTTCCTCCCCGCCGGTACCGCCTCACCAACGACACGAAGCCCGCTCCGATAAGAAGCACGACAACCCAGACGGCTGCGACGAGCAGCCTCGGGATCAGATGTCCCGCGATCCCCAGCGGGTTCGGAAAGACGACGGCGAGCCCGCCAGGCGCGGGAACCCGGACCGGGACCGGATCCAGGACGAAGCCCGCACACGTGATCGCCGCGGCGACGATCCACACGACGAAGACCGGCCTCCAGCGCGGCGACGCGACCGATCCCGTCGGGAACAGGAAGAGGATCGACGCCAGCAAGAGCGTCATTGGTTGGAACACGTATAGGCCAATCGCCCCCAAAGCCCGGGAGGCAGGGAACGAGCCTGGGTGGACGAGGATGCCGACGACTGCGTACACGCCGGCGAACGACTGGATCGCGAGCAACAGGCCGACCGCGAACAGGATCCATCCGATAGCTGCGGTGGCGCCGCGGCGCAAGATCAGCGTCCCGAGCGTGGCGTAGAACACCGCCGCGACGGCCTCGAGGAGACTCAGCCGATCCGACCACGCCAGGTAGCGCCATCCGACGATCGTCAGAACGGAAGCGCCGAGACCGAAGACGGCCGTGACGATCCAACCGGCCGCGGTCCCGAGGACCACCGCATCGCGCCGGGAAGCCTCCATCACGACGGATTCTCGCGCGTGTTCGGACTGCGGGACAGGGTGTTCGCCTGCGCTTCTGCTGCGTGGAGCCACGCGACCCCGCGGCTAGTCGGTGCCGTCTCCGGTCTCGTCGCCGTGTCGGTTCCCGTGCGCGCCCTTGCCGGATCCGTTCGCCTGGTGCCTTCCGAGATTCTCGCGGAGGTGCGCGAGCGCGTTCTGCAGGCCCGGGTTGTTCGGCTGAAGCTGGAGGAGCACCTCGTGTCGACAGATCGCGTTCTGCAGGCCGGTGAGACCGTCGCACACCGAGAAATCGGGTCCCCCGTGCTCCGACCCGGATGCCCCGTTCTCCTTCTGAGACCCCTCCGCCTCGGTGCCTTGGGGATCCGAAGCGTGCTGTTCGAGCGGCGCTGGAGACTCGACCGGCGTCGGCTCCGGCGTGACCGGTGGCTGCGGAGAGAGCTCCGGCGTCGGGGAAGCGTCAGGCGTGACGCTCGGCGTGGGCGACGGAGCGAAGGACGGGCTCGGCTGGTCGGCCGGCGATCGCCGCGCACCGGGAACGGCGCTCGCGACGGTCCCGCCGACGATCACGGCGGCCATCGCGTAGACGACGACCCGTAGCGCTCTCCCCATCTGTTTTCTGTATCGGCATCTCCGCCGGACGGGCTGAGGATCCCCGTTGCGGGGGACCTCTAGCTCACCTTGGCGAAGTAGACGTCGGCGTCGGGCCTCCCCTTGGGCCAGAACTCGTTCTTCACGGTGTCGCGGTTGTCCCCCCACGCGGTGTACGTGATGGACCCGCGACGGGTCGCGCCGAGATAGTCGCCCATGTAGCACGGAGCCGTGCTCGGATCGAACGCAGGAAGCGTCACGGGCATCGCGAACGTCGCGCTGGACAGGTTGTGACGGGCGTAGGAGAGCCCGTCGTGCGAGGTGGCGATCGCGGCCTTCATCGTCCGCTTGCTCGTCTGCTCGTAGTAGACGATGTCGACCCCGTGTGCGTTCGCCGCGATCGCCGGCATGAACGCGGTCGCGTGGCTCCGCACCGTCTTCGTGAACCACGACCGGCCGCCGTCGTCCGAGCGCGCGACGCGGATCGAGGACCGCCCGGGCCCGTCCCCCGAGTCGTACGTCACGAACACGGCTCCGTCCGGCCCGATCCCGATCATCGGGAACTCCTGCGTCCGGACGTACCGGCCGGGACCGAACTGGAGAACGTTCGGGCACGAGAGCGGCGCGGAAACCGCTCCGACCGGCGACGGAGACGCGATCTGCGTCCCGCGCTGGAACGTCCGTCCTCCGTCGGAGGAGCGCGCGACCCACTCCTGCCGGCTGGGATACGTGAACGTTCCGTCGTCGGCGAAGCGCTCCCACGCGATGTAGACGTGGCCGGAGGAGTCCACCGTGATGTTCGAGCCGCTCACGAAATGAAAGACGTTGTGGAACTCGTCGTGCTGTGAGATCGGATCGTCGATCACGACCTGCGGCCGGTTCCACGACACGCCGCCGTCCCGGGAGGAGGCGAGCATGATCCTGGTTCCCTGCCCGAAGGTCCTGCGCGTGTCGAAGAAGTAGTCCTCCGTCCAGGTCGCGTAGACGACGTCGCGACTCCGGTCCGAGGGATCGGGACCGACGGTGATCCACGGCTTGTCGGTCGTGACGAAACTGTCGCTCGTAGGCGTGCTGGTGAACCCGGTCTTCCGGCTCACGATCGTCGGCTTGTGGAACGTCCGGCCGTTGTCCTCGGAGCGTCCGACGGCGACCCCGAGCAGCGGCGTGGAGAAGTCGAGGTCGAGCGTCGAGTAATAGACGTTCCCGCTCCGGTCGACCGCGACGCCCGGGTCACCGATGTTGTTTCCGGGAAGCTTGTTCGGCAGCCGCGAGTCGTGGAACGTCTTGCCGCCGTCCGCCGACCACGAGTACCCGGAGAGATCAACCTTCGGCTCCAAGAACAGCGGGCTATGGCCGTCGTCGTTGTAGGCCACGACGACGTGCTTTCCGGAGACCGCGACCGACGTCTCGCTCTGCGTCGTCATGTCGGGGTCGCCGACACCGTCCCCCGAGGGGTCGTTCACCCGCACGTTCGGCGCGATCGGTGAGATCGACTGACGAGAAACGTGCGACGCCGTCCGTGAACGCGGCGCACGCGGCTCGCTCTGGACACCGGCGAGGGCGTCGAGGGCACGCTTCGCCGGGCCGGACATCCAATCGACCAGCGGGCTCGCCTCCACCTTCGCGAGGAGATCCTGGTGATCCGACGGAAGCGTCTCCGCGGACGAGACGGAGTTCAAGGAAAGGAGCGTCGGCACGGCCAGCATCCCGGTCGAGACGAGCACGGCGATCCAGCGACGAGCAGTCATGGTCTCTCCTCCATAGCGGCCTTGACGGAACCCTATCCCCGCCGGTCTTTGGGCGCGACCGGCGGGTTTGGGGCTGTCCGAGCCAACCGATACGGTGGAGGCTCCGCCGAAGCGAGGAGCAGGCGCCCCCCGTGGCCACCTCAGCGATCGAGGCCGAGGGCCTCGTCAAGAACTTCAAGGACGTCAGAGCCCTGGACGGCATCGACATGGTGGCGACCGAGGGCACCGTGTTCGGGCTGCTCGGCCCGAACGGAGCCGGCAAGACGACGGCGATCCGCATCCTCTCCACGCTGATCGTGCCCGACGCCGGCCGCGCTACGGTCGTCGGATACGACGTCGTGCGCCAGCCGGCGGACGTGCGCCGCCAGATCGGCCTCACCGGACAGTACGCGGCGGTGGACGAGCTCCTCTCGGGTCACGAGAACCTGTACATGATCGGGCGGCTCCTCGGCTTCTCCCCGGCGGACGCGCGGGCGCGCGCAACCGAGCTCCTCGAGGATTTCGATCTCTCCGACGCCGCGACGAAGGCCGTGAAGGCGTACTCGGGCGGCATGCGGCGGCGCCTCGACCTCGCGGCGAGCCTGGTCGGGCGGCCGCGACTCCTCTATCTGGACGAGCCGACCACGGGCCTCGACCCGCGCAGCCGACTCGAGCTCTGGGAGATGATCCGCGCGCTCGTCGCTCGCGGGACGACCGTCCTGCTGACGACGCAGTACCTCGAGGAGGCCGATCGGCTCGCGGACGAGATCGTCGTCATCGATCACGGAAAGGTGATCGCGGCCGGCACTCCGCAACAGCTCAAGACCCGCGTCGGCGGGCAGATCCTCCAGGCGCAAGCCGCGGATCCGCGCGACCTCGAGGCCACGGAGAAGATCCTCGGCCAGCTCGCCCGTGAGGGAGAATCCGTCCACAACGACGGTCAGATCGTGACGGTGCCGATCGCGGACCGCTCGGCGCTCGCTCAGGCCGTCCGCGCGCTCGACGAAGCGGGCATCGCGGTCGACGACCTCGCCCTTCGTCGGCCGAGCCTCGACGAGGTCTTCCTCTCCCTCACCGGCCACGTCGCCGAGGAGGCGCCCCAGGAGGACAGTCCGAGCGAACGGAGCCGCCGATGAGCGCCGCCACGGTCGCCGCGCCGCGGGTCGGGCACGCGAGCGCGTTCACCAACACGATGACGATCGCCCGGCGGAACCTGCTGCACATCAAGTCGGATCCCGAGCAGATCGTGGGGATGACGATCCAGCCACTCATGTTCCTCGTGCTGTTCGTGTTCGTCTTCGGCGGCGCCATCGCCGGATCGAGCCAGGAGTATCTCCAGTTCGCGTTGCCCGGGATCGTCGTGCAGGGCATCGCCTTCACGCCGTTCACGACCGCGCTCGGCTTGAACGTGGACTTCCAGCGGGGCCTGATCGACCGCTTCCGGTCGCTGCCGATCGCGCGATCGAGCGTGATCGCCGGGAGGATCGTGGCGGACGCCGTGCGGATCATCTGGGGCGAGATCATCCTCATCGGCTTCGGCGTGCTGCTCGGCTTCCGTTTCGGCGGCGGCTTCGCCGGCGCGATCGGAGCGTTCCTGCTCGTGCTGGCCTTCGGCATCTCCCTGTGCTGGCCGATGGCGTTCATCGGGATCACCGCGAAGACGCCCGAGGCCGTGAACACGTGGGGGTTCCTGATCATCCTTCCGCTCACGTTCGCAAGCTCGGTGTTCGTTCCGCCGTCGTCGATGCCGGGTTGGCTGCAACCGATCGTGAACCTGAATCCGATCACGAAGGTCGCGAACGCCACGCGAGGCCTGATGCTCGGCGGGCCCGTGGCGAAGCCGGTCATCCAGTCGATCATCTGGATGGTCGTGATCGTCGCCGTGTTCGCGCCGCTCGCGGTGGCCAGGTACCGCCGCAGGATGTGAACGGCTGCTGAACGCAAGAGGCCGGGGAGCGCCCGCTCCCCGGCCTCGAAAGAACTACCTGACTCGGGCTACATCCCCGCGGAAAGCTCGCTTCGGAGGACGGTCGTCGTCAGTGCTTCCTTGCGCGCGCGGAGGTCGAGGTACAGCAGGACGCTGACGAGCGCGCTGAACGGCGTCGTGATGATCTGAGCGATCGCGTTGAAGATCCAGCGGATGAACCAGCTGTTGCCGCCGATCGCGCTCAGAATGCCACTGACGACGGCGACGATGATGTACGCCACGATGATGACGCCGAACGCGTGCCAGAAATGGCCCGACACGAGGTTTGCCGACCGGCTCATCGCTTTCGTGCCGCGACGGTTCTCGACGACGAGCGAAGGGATGCTGACCGAGAAGTAGACCAAGGCGAGGATCCCCGGAATCACCAACAGGATGAAGCCGAAGGCCACGGCCAGCCCGACGAGCAACCCGACGAGGACAACGCTCCCGATCCGGTGGAAGCCGTAACGGTAGCTGTCTTCGACGTCGACAGGGTCTCCGATCGTCGCCTGTGCGCCGGCCCGGATGATCGCCGCCTGGAGCAGCGCACCGATGATGATCGAGATCGCGGCCGCGATGATCCCTCCGAAGATCGCGGTGCCGACCGACGTCGAGCTCACCGTCACCACGTGTCCATTGATCGTGGTGGTGCTGGTCGTCGTGTTCGAGACGGCGTAGTGCAGGATCAGCGCAGAGATCAGCGACAGCGGCACCACGATGATCGCGACGATCACGATCAGGCCCTGCGCGTTGTTCTTGTAGATCTCGAACGCCGCGGAGAGGATCTCTCCGAGCGTCCTCGGCCGCAGGCTCCCCGGGCCCGGAGGCGTTCCCTCCGGTGGAGGTGGCGGCGGGGGTATCGGTCCGGACGGAACGTCAGCCATCGGCGGCCTCCCTCTGGTGGTTTGGTCCCCTACTCGGCGGAGCCTAGTGCCTCAGGTTCGAGAAGGGTGGGACGCAGGCACAGATCCGCAAGAGTCGTTCGGCGCGGCTCCGGCGTCAACGACGGCGGAGGACCTGACGCATCCGATCCGGCGAGACGATCGCGAGCCCGAGCAGGGCGAGGAACGCGAGCGCCCCCAGCAGGATGAGCACGAGGCTCAGAGGTCCTTCCATCCTGGCGATCCAGCCGACCTGCGGACGAGCCGGAAGTGGGGCCGCGTGGACACCGCCTGTCGTCACCGGCGGCAGCGGCTCGGGAGATGCCGTGCTCCGGTCGTGGCCCGACCGCGGATGGGGCGGAGAGAACGACGGGACAGGACTGCCGGCCGGAGACGGTGTCGAACCCGTGCCGCCGGAGCCTTGCGCGTTCCCCGCGCCCGACTGCTGCTGGGCTCCGGACGTGTTTCGGTTGTGGTCGCCGAGCTTCTTTCCACTCCCGTTCCCGGTGGGAATCACGTTGAGGTTCAGCCCCGGCGGAGTCGGCTTGCACAGCTGCTGAACCCGTTCTCGGAATCCTCGCAACGTGGACTCCTCACCCGGCTTCGATGCGAGGTTGTTCAGCTCGTAGGGATCCGAGCGGAGGTCGTACAGCTCCTCCTCCCCAGTCGCATACAGCACGTACACCTCGTTCTCTCCGCGCACGCCACAGAACGACGGCGGTCCGACGGGGTCGCTCTTCATGTGCTCGAGAAGGAAGTCGCTCCGCCACGGCGGATGCGACTCTCGTAAGAGCGGCACGAGGCTCCTGCCCTCCGCGCCGTGGTCGCTGATGCCGGCGAGGTCGGCGATCGTGGGCGCGATGTCGATGTTCACGACGAGGTGCGAGTCCGTTTTGGCGTTCGACGTCAACGGGTCGTACCGAACGATGAACGGCACGCGGATGCTCTCCTCGTACGGGACCCGCTTCGTGTGCCACCGGTGCTCTCCCCATTCGATCCCGTTGTCGGAGAGATAGATGATGAAGGTATTACCGAGACGCCCCGTCTCGCGGAGCGCCGACAGCAGCTCCCCGACCGCGTTGTCGAGGGAGATCAGCGTTCCGTACTGGCCTCGCCGGAAATCCTGCACGGTGCGCTGGGAGTCGGCACCGAGCGGCCTGACCCCCTGGAGCCACTTGGGCTTGTCGGAGACGTTCGGCTCGTTGTAGCTCGGCGGATCCCACTTCGGCAGGTTCGCGAACGCGTTGCCGTCTCCCGGGGCCGGCGTCGCCGGAGCGTGCGGCGCCGCGGGATCGAAGAACACCATCAGCGGACCGCTCGTGTTGCGGATGTACGACGACGCCGCGTTCGCGAGGACGTTGGTGGAGTAGTCCTGTGGCTTCTTCCCGTGGTACTCGAGCGTTCCGTTGTCGTTGACGTTGTAGTCGTAGTACTGCGACTCCGCGAACGCGTACCACTCGTCCCAGCCGGGCGGGATGTATTGCCGGTTGAGCGCCGCATCCTCGTAGCTGTTCATATATTTGCCGAACAGGCCGGTTTGGTATCCGTCGTGATGAAGCCAGACCGGAAGCGTCGAGCGATCGTCGAAGAACTGAAAACCACCGTTCGGCGGCTCGTTTCCGAAGACCCCCGTCGTGTGGGAGTAATTCCCGGTCAGGATGCTCGTCCGGCTCGGACAACAGATCGCGTTGGAGACGAAGCCGTTCGTGAACCTGACGCCGTTGTCGATCAGCTGGTGCTTGACGATCGGCATCGTCGAGAGCTCATCCGCCCGCTGATCATCGCTGATGATGACGAGGAAGTTGGGCTTGGTGTTGTGGGCCGCGACGGCGCGGCCGCCGCCGGATGTGCCGAGCGCTAGTCCGAGGAGCAGTACCGCGACCGTCGCTCCGGCGAGCGCGGCTCGGCGACGGTTCCGCTCCGGAGCGCTGCGTGACGGTGATATGGCGCTCATTCTCGGTCCTGGGGAGAGGCCGACGAAGCACCGCCGGTGCTTTTCCGGCTATCTCTCGCAGTTCTTTGTGTGGAAGTCGTTCCGGATGCACGTGTCCGTGCCGGAGCCGCCGTCCGCGTGGTCGACGCCGAGGCCTCCGTCGAGGTGATCGTGGCCCTGGTTTCCGATGAGGACGTCCTTTCCGGCGCCGCCGAGCTCGACGTCGTCGCCTCGGTAACCGATCAATCGGTCGTTCGCGGCCAGGCCGGTGAGCCGGTCGTCTCCGCCGAGACCGCGGAGCGTGTTGCTCTGCGCGTTGCCGATCAGGGAATCGTCGAAGCGGGAGCCGGTGAGGTACTCGATCTGCGTGAGGGTGTCGTTGCCGGCGGCGCCGCCCGCGTGCCCCGTGGAGAGGTTCGCGAAGACCCTGCCGGTGGCGCCCACGTAGGTCGCGACGTCTGTGCCGAGACCGCCCTGGAGGTAGTCGTCGTGCGGTCCTCCGTTGAGGACGTCGTTTCCGCGGTCGCCGACCAGGATGTCGTTGCCTGCGCCGCCGACGAGAACGTCGTCGCCGTTCCCGCCGGTCACGATGTCGCGGTTGTTGCCCCCGAAGATGAGATCCGCTCCGTCGCCGCCTCCGACGATGTTGTTGCCGAGGCCCGCGCAGACGATGTCGTTCCCTCCGCGGGCGGAGATGAGGTCGTTCCCGCCGAACGCCACGATCACGTCGGCGCCGGTCGTCCCGGCGATCGTGTCGTCGCTGCCGGTGCCGGTGATGGTCGCGGCCCTTCCACCGCACGTCACCGCCGCGGCCGCGCTCCCGCCTGGAAGGAGCAGCGCCGGGCCGAACGCGAGCATCGCGGAAAGCGCCAGCGCCTTCGAACGTCGTCTCCAGGCGAGCTCGCGCATGCGGGGTTCAGCGTATTCCCTCGGTTTGGCGGACGCCAGTCGAGCTAGACGGCCGCTAACACGCCTTCGAGCGGGCGCGGAACTCGATCCAAGTCGAGCGCCTCGACGAGCGCGGTCGCGGCACGGAGCTTCCGACCGCTCTTCGTACCGATGAAGCGATGGAGTTGCTCCTCCACCGGCTGGAACCTCCACTCCGGCTGCCGTTGGAAGGTGCGGAAGACGGCGAGCTCCCCCTCCGCCTCGAGAACCTTCTGGACGCGAGAAGCACCCAGGGCGCGGATCAGCTCGTCCTCGAGGTCTCGGTCGCAGACGAAGAAGCCGAGCTCCTCCATCTCGGCTCGTGTGAGGTTGACGCCGAGGCCGACGCGCTCGAGACCGCGGCGGAAATCACCCTCCTCCGCTGCATCGCACATGCCCGCAACCGCGACGCCTGCGGAGACGTACCGCTCCAGGAACGTCGGGATGTTCTTCGACCCGCCCATCGCGACGACCGAGACGGCATCCGCCGTGAGATCTCGAGCCCGACGCGCGGCGAGCCGCTCGAGCGCCGCCCAATCGCTCTCTCCCTCGACAAGCACGACCGATCGGAGGTCCGAGCGGTCGACGGACCCGGTTACCGTCTTGAACTCACGTTCGTGCGGAGCTACGCCTCGCAGCTGGTGGCGGTGTCCTGCGCGTCGATGACACAGGTGTCGGTTTCGGTCCCGCCGTCGACCGTGTCGTTTCCGGAGACGTTGTCCCGCGACTTGAGGAAGTCGTTGCCTGCCTCGCCTCCGGAGTGGGCGCAGTTCACGCCGAGGCAATCGTCTCCCTGTCCGCCGTAGACCTTGTCGTTCTGGTCGTCGCCCTGGACTCCGTCGTCGTCGGCCTGCCCGCGAACGACGTCCGAGCCATCGTCTCCTTCGCCCTGGTCGTCGCCCTGCCCGAGGCGGACGATGTCGTTCCCCTCGAGCGCCTGCACGTCGTCGGCTCCGGCGCGGCTGCAGATCACGTCGGCGCGGGTCGTGCCGTTCAGGCCGTCGTTCGCCGCCGTTCCGACGATCGTGCACTCCTTCGCGGCGCCGGCAACGCTGCCGAGCGCTCCGTGAGCGAGCGCGGGCGCGACGAGGAGCGCCGTGGTCATGAGCGAGAAGAAGATGCTGCGGAGCCTCATGGTTCCCTCCGATCGGGGTGGATCGAATGACGGTACCCACCGAGAAGGCGCAGGGCAAGCAGTCGGATGGCGTCAGCCCTCACGGAACGAGAGATTGACCTCCGTGAGCAGCGGGATCTCTACCTCGGGTGGGAGCCGCTCGGCCCACTCCTCGACGGCGCGGAGGGCACGTGCCCGCCGGTCGTTCGGGAGCACCGCGATGTCGCTGCTCGTCGCGATGAACCGCGGAAGGTCCGCCGACTGGAGCCGCCGAACGAACGGAAAGGTCGCGGTGCGAAACGGCCCGAAAAGCTCCGTTCGGTCGAAGGAGCCCCTCCAGCGCTCCTGGGCTTGGTCGATCGCCGACCCCTCCGGTGGGTCCTCCCCGGCGGCCTCCCACATCTCTTGGTGGAGGGTGCTGCCTTCGTCGCTCTCGATCCACACGACGGCGAGGGCGCCTCCGGGCCGAAGGACGCGATGGAGCTCGGGCACCGCCCGAGGGCCGTCGAACCACTGGAACGATTGCGCCGAAACGACCGCGTCCAGGGAACCGTCGCGGAACGGGAGCGCCTCCGCCTTTGCCCCGACGACCGCGCCATCGGGAACGACGTCATGGAGCTTCTGCCGCAGGTTCGGCGCCGGCTCCATCGCGATCGCGTTCATCCCGGCGGAAGAAAGGACCCGCGTGGCCTGCCCGGTTCCGGCGCCGGCATCGAGCATCCGAGAACCGGGCGCGAGCTCGGCCTCCGCGATGAACCAGTCGATCGGCTCCCGCGGATAGTCACGACGGAGGCGCTGGTAGTCGTCCGCGTCGATCGAGGCGAACGGCGACGGGATCATCGCTCCTCATCGCGTCGCCGCTTGCGCGCGATGATCCATAGGAACGAGATGGTCTCCCCGGTGGGCTCCATCTCCTCCTTCACCTCGGAGATCTCCAGGTCGAACCCGATGTCCCGGAGCGCGCCCTCCGTCGCGTCGCGGCCGATCGCGGCGAAGTACATCGGAACGTCGATGAACTCCTCCTGCATTCCTCGTGCGCGCCGCTCGGAACCGACGCGCAGAGGACCCCGCCCGGCCGAAGCCGCTCGAAAACGTGCCGGAACGTCGGGACGTGCTCGGCCGCCGGAACGTGGCCGAAGACGTAGAACGAGACGACGGCGTCGAAGGAGTCGGGAGGAAACGCGACCTCGACGAGATCGCCCCGGATGAAGGTCCCGGACGGCACCCGCTCGCTCGCGAGACCGACCATCGTCCCGGAGAGGTCAACGCCCGTGTAGCGGCGTCCGCGCGCCAGCTCGATCGCGTCGAGCCCGGCGCCGCAGCCAAGCTCGAGCACGTCGGACCCTTCGGGAACACGCGCCAAGATCTCGGGGAGGAAGGCTCTGCGGACCTCGCCCGCTGTCTCGTCGAACCAATCGCGGAGCCGTCACCGATCCGGTCGTAGCCCTCCGTCACGACCCGCTTCGGATCGTCCACGCTCGGGTCACACACTTGCCGCGAGCCGCGCGGAGCGTCGCCGGATCACGCTTCGTGCAACGACTGCGGCAACGACTCCACCGATGAGACCGACGAGGAATGCCGGAAGCAGCGGAGGGTTGTAGACGCCGCGTCCGACGTAGTTGGAGAAGACTCCGTTACAGATCGTGACCCCCACGGCCCTCCCTCCTGCCGGCGCTCCGGCCGAGGCAGTGCATCCCAGCGGAGCGACGAGGAGAAAGGCCGCCGTGAAGCCCGACACCGCGGCGATCGCCGGCACGAGGACGTCGAAGGACGGCCGAAGCGGGAGGAGGAACAGCATCACCAGTCCCGTCGCGAGGAACGGAAAGCCGATGCTGAAGATGCCGAGAACACCGAAGGCGACGAGACAAAGAGCGAGCGCCACGTACGGAACGTGCCTCATGGGATGACCTTACGACCGTGACGCCTCCGATCCCATCGACGTCTGATCCGCCACTGAGGACCTCCTACGTCGATGACGGCGCGGGGCCGCCTTTTCCAGGCTGTTCGCGACTCCCTCGAAGTCGCCGGAGGACGGCAACTGCGACTCCGGCCGCAAGCAGAACGCCGATGACTTCGAGCGCGCTCTCTCTCGTCGAGGACCCCGATCCAACGATCGCATCCCGAGCCGTGTGTACGTATCGCGGATCGGAGACGTTCTTCAGGGACTGTGCGTCATTGGCATCGACGCGTTGAGACATGCAACCGGCCGTGACGAACGTGCCGTCCGCGTTGTGGTGGCCGGCGACAACATAAGTCGTGCCGAGGGATGCGGCGAAATTGTCCTCCATCCCCTCTCTCGACATCACCGTCGGATGTTCCGGGATGCTCCCAAGCAGGCGGGCCTCGAGCTGCATGTCGATCGCGTCGTACGTGGCGGCCTCGTACATCACCGTGTTTCCATGCGGGGAACCGGCTTCGATCCCTCGGCGGATCGCGGTAACCCGTGCGATGAAGATCGAGTCGTAGAACTCGGTGGAGGCGGAATGCGGTCCGCCCGCGACCATCGCGTCGAAGGAATCGGGCCGAACACACTGCGCGAGGGCGTTCTCGCGTCCGGACAACAAGACTGTCGAGGCGAGAGCGATGAGGACCGGGAGTGCCTTCAGCACACGCTTCGAGCGCATCGTCTTTCATCGATGGCTTCGACCGCGTCCTTGAATGACCTCCAGGGTGACAGGCTTCTTCGGAGATCCTGCGATTTCCTGAGGCGCATAGGCCAGGTAGGACGACCTCGCTGGGAATGGCGGGATGGCCGCTCGTCGGGTGAACGGCTAGCGTGGGCGGATGCGTCTCCTCCGCCGTTCGTGGCTGGTCCTGTGCTGTGCCTCCCTCGTCATCGCCGCCGGAGGAGGATTCGCGAGGGCCGCGTTCCCGGGCGAGAACGGCCGGATCGCCTTCGCGCGTGCGCGCGCCCATGAGGGGCTTCCCCGCATCTGGACCGCCGGCAAGCACGGGAACAACGTCGAGCGGCTGATGGCGCGCAATGGAACGAACCCGGCGTGGTCCCCCGACGGCTCAAAGATCGTGTTCGAGCACGGGCTGACCGGAGCGCAAACCGGAACCGTGCAGCTGATCGTAACCGACGACGACGGAAACAAGACGCACATCGCATTGACGGCCGAGGGCATCGGAAACGCCTCCTGGGCGCCGAACGGAACGAGGCTCGTGTTCGAGTCGGGGAACGGGATCGCCGTCGTCGGTTCGCACGGGGAGGATCCTCGACCGATCGCCACGCCCAAGGGGTTCGGCGAGTTCCTCGCCCCGGAATGGTCTCCCGACGGCTCACGCATCGCGTTCGAGCGATGCCACGCGGGGAGCTGTGAGGTCTGGACCGTCGACCCCGACGGCCGCGATCTTCGGCGCGTGACGAACGGCCCCATGGATTTGGCGCCCGACTGGTCCCCCGACGGGAGACGCCTCGTGTTCGTGCGGAGCTCGAGCTCCACGGAAAGCGATCTCTTCCTGATCGGCAGGAACGGCTCGCGGGAGATCCAACTGACGTCCACGGCGGAAGCGGAGAAGGACCCGGCCTTCTCTCCGAACGGGCGACAGGTGATCTTCTCCAAGTGCTGCTTCGGAGACTCCATGACGGCAGAGCTCTTCACGATGCCGCTGAGCGGGGGCCAGCCCACGGCGGCCCGGCAGATCACGTCGAACGAAGCGCAGGACAGCCTGCCGTCGTGGGGCTCGTTCCCTCACGGACTGACCGAATCCACGGGCTGATCGGTCTCGACACGGTGCCGTCGTGAACGACGACGCCGCATCGGCCTTGGAACCGTGGTCGGCTCGTTCCGCGGAGCTATACGAGTTCATCCACGATGCGAATCGGGCACGAGCGGATGCGGATCGGCTGCACGAGATGATCCGAGAGGTGAATCCCGACGCGCGGTCATTGCTCGACGTGGCGTGCGGAACGGGCTGGCACCTCGAGCGACTCCGGGACTGGTACGCCGTGGAGGGAGTCGACGCGTCGCCCGCCATGTTGGAGATCGCTGGGCGGCGCCTGGGCGACGTTTCGCTTCATCTCGGCGACATGCGTTCCTTCGAGCTCGGAAAGCGCTTCGACGTCGTGACGTGCCTCTCATCGAGCATCGCGCACATGCGAACCGGGGAGGATCTCCGGCGAGCGGTCCGAACGATGGCGCGGCACCTGACCGAGGGCGGCCTCCTCGTGCTGGAGCCGTGGGACTTTCCCGAGGCGTCTCGCGACGAAAGGCCGTGGGTCCACACCGTCGAGTGGGATGACCGCTCCGTCATCCTGATGGAGACGACGACACTCGACGGACAGCTCTGGAGGCAGGACACGCACTTGCTGCTCTGGCGGCATGGCGGCCCGATCGAACATCTCCTCGAGCGCACCACTCTCGGCGCGTTCACCAAGGACGATCACGTCCGGGCGCTGGAGGAAGCGGGGCTTTCGGTTCGGTTCGACGAGTCCGGGTTGCTGGGGCGAGGGCTCTTCCTCGGGAGGACACCGTCAGCCAAGAGCGACTGACCCGCTGACGCACCACTGCGCCGCATCGCCGGCCAGCTCACGCAAGCGCTCGTCGAAATGCGCGATGTCCTCCGGCGTGAGGATCGAGCCCCAGTTCCTCGAGCCGCCCGCTCTGAAGAACAGCTCAGACGCCTTCCACAGCCGGACGTCTCCCTCCGGACTCGCCGCCGCTGCGCGCGCTCTCATCGAAGAGAGCGTCGCGGCGTCGACGAACTGTGGCCAGCGCTCGGCATCGATCTCGACGCCCAGGATCGCGGCAACGCGGCGCATCTCCCGATCGAGGTCGTTCCACATGTCCGAGTAATGGAAGAGGTGCACGTTCGGCTCCTCGCGGGCATCCCAGTACGTCCGGATCTGGAGGCAGTAGTCGGCGAGGTCGTTGGGCCCTGCTCCGTCGCACGGCCCCTCGTGATCGATGAACCACCGGAGGTACTCGAGCGGATCCTCTTCCGGGGCTTCCTCGTACTCGGTTTCGGGAGGCGGGCCCGACGCGTCGATGCGCAGCTTCTCGAGCTGCTCGAAGTCCATGTTGGCGTGGTGATCCCTGAGCGAGAGCGCGACGTCGAGGGGGTGTCGAGTCACCGTGATGTAGGTGACGGAGTCGAGTCTCGGAACGCCGTCGAGCGGAGTGTGCGTCTTGATGAATCGGCGATGGGACTGCGCCTTCAGGATCGCGAAGGTGTCCTCCTCCTTGTGGATCAGCATGTCGAGCCACGGGGAGATCAGGCTGAGCGGCGCTCCCAGCTCCACGCGATCGAGCACGAGCATCCCGACGATCGTCTGCATCCACGTGGTGCCGCACTTCGACGGGGTGGAGATGACCACGTCGTCCGGACGGAACTCGAACCGATTCCAGCGGTCGTTGTCCGAGATGAAACCGGAGTACCGACGCACCGAACATGCACCTCTCATCCAGCACCGTGAGACGGCCGAACAGGTTCGAGACGATACGCTGTCGAGCATGGCCGGCGACGGCATCCTCTTCGCTGTCGTGATCGGCACCCTTCTCGGGGTCCTCCGATTCACCTCCCCCGCGGTGCGCGAGCTCAGCTACCGGAAAGGTCAGCTCTGGTATCTCGGGCCGAGCACGAAGCGATATCCGACGGCCGATGAATGGCGGTCGCATCCCTCAGCCGCCGTTTCGGCGAGGGATCTTTGGATCTGGACGGGCGCCGCTGTCGTCCTCATCGCGTCCGCCGTCGCGACGTGGACCATCGGATCGATCCTCGTCTCGGTGGTCCTCATCGTCATCGCGCTCTGTCTGCTCGGGATGGCGATCGGTGGATATCGGACGAATCGGTATCTCCGGCATCAGGAAAGGGATCCAGTCGCGGACGTCGTCGACCGCGGGCTTCTTCGTTTCTCGCCGAAGACGGATGACCTCATACGTCAGATCTGCGCCGCCGGCGGCCGGGGCCGGCTCGAGGACTTCCCTTGGGGGGATCCAGAGATCCACGGGAACCTCCCCGAGCTGCATCGGCGGTTGGAGGCGGTGTTGAACTCCGTAAAGCGAACGTGACGATCGCGCCTCCGCCCTAGGCGAGGAGCTCGAGGTCGCGGTCGCTCCAGGCGTCGATCACATCGCCGATGCCGGCGGACCGAGCGACGCGCTCGAGCAAGTGGAAGAGCTCCGCGACCGCCTGAGGATCGGCCGAGGCGAGCCGCTTGACGACGTCGACGAATCGATCCCCCCGGAAGAGTTCGAGGGGATGCCGTTCGACCTCCCAGGAGAGGTACCGGTTGTACGGCCGGACGCGACCCTCGAGGGCGAAGACGGTCTCGAGCGCCGGCGACACCGCTCCGGCGCAATCGAGCACGGCGGCATCGTCGTTCCCGTCTCTGCGATCCTTCGCGGCGCGGATGCACTGATTGAGGAACGCATCCAGCGCCGTGCGTGCAATCCCGTCGGCGATGCCTTCGTCCAGGAACTCCTTTTGGGCAGCGAGGTCCGCGATCGCGCCGTCCAGAGAGTCGTAAGACGTCGTGACGTGAGCGAAGGCGTAGGCCTCCCAGAAGTTCGCGCTCCCCGGCTCGGCGTACCGCTGGAACTCTCCGAACCCGAGGACCACGCAGTCGAGCATCGGATCGTCGATCTCGCGAATGGAACGCATCCCATCATCGAGTGCCTCCTCGTCCACGACGACGTAGCAATCCCAATCGGAATCAGCGCCCACGCTCCCACGCCCTCGTGAGCCCGACAGGATCACGCCCAAGATCGACGGCTCCTCGGTCGCGACAGCAACGAGGCCATCGAAGCCTGACATCCCCGGAAACGTACAGCGTTCACTCAGTCGTGGACCCGCAACGCCGACGAGTTCGTGGAACGGCGCCATGGCTCGGCTATTGCTGCCATCGGAAAACCGCGCATAATCCGCTGACGTTCCATCGGGCTCCACGGAGGAGAGGGTTCCGATTCGCGGCTGGCGGGCGTGGGGCACCACATTCCTCGTGATCACCGCGCTCCTCCTCGCACCGTCACCGGCACCGGCTCGGACGAAACCGACGTCACACACCCGGCGCGATGGAAACGAGCAGCCCGTTCCGATGCTCCCGCAACGGGCCGTCGAACTTGGCCTTTCGCTCCCCGGCAGGGTCGTTCGTCGCGACGGCGACGTCACCGTTTCCCAGATCGACGTTCCGGAGTCCGCGCGATCGAGCTCCCCCGCCGTACCCGCGACCGAATGGCGTGTCTCCGTCTCCGGGAGATTTCCTCCGCGAGCGCTCCGTTACGAGGTGCTGGCGAACGCCCAACCGATCGCGTACGGAACGCCGGCCGCCGACGAGCGGTCGCTCCGTTCGGTCTCCACCGACTCGGCCGTGCTCACCGCGCACATCACCACCCGATACGGCGACGGATCACCACCTCCGGTCGCGTCAGAGCGCGCGGGACCGTCAAGCATCCAGCGGCCACCGCACCTCCCGAACCCCGGAGGCTTCGGTCCCGACCCGGTCCGGAAGGTCCGCTACGACTTCGGAGACCAGGTCTATCAGCCGCCCGGCCTCAACGGAAAGGTGGAGCTCACCGCAGACGTCCACTACCCGCGGGGGCTTCCCGACGGCCCGTACCCGCTCGTGCTGTTCATGCACGGCAACCATTCCACCTGCTACAAGGGCCGGAAATCCTCGTACGAGTGGCCGTGCCGCGACGGCTCACAGCCGATCCCGAACTATGAGGGCTACGACTACATCGCACAGCGCCTCGCCAGCTACGGATTCATCGTCGTCTCAGTCAGCGCGAACGGCGTCAACGTCCTGGGCAACGACGTACGCGACACGGGGATGCGACAGCGAGGCGAGCTGCTCGAGAAGCACATCGAGCTCTGGAAGACATGGGACACGATCGGCGGCGCGCCGTTCGAGGGTCGCTTCGTCGGAAAGGTCGATCTCTCCCGGATCGGCACGATGGGCCACTCCCGCGGCGGTGAGGGTGTCGTCTGGAACACGATCGTGGACCGGGAACGCACCCACCCGTTCGGGATCGAGGCCGTGCTCGCGCTCGCGCCGGTCGACTTCGACAGGCGGACGATCAACGACGTGCCGTTCGCCGTCGTCCTGCCCTACTGCGACGGAGACGTCTATGACCTGCAGGGCATCCACTACTTCGACGACTCCCGCTACCTCGTTCCCGGAGATCCGACTCCGAAGGACGCGGTCACCGTCATGGGCGCGAACCACAACTTCTTCAACACGGTGTGGTCGCCGTCGGGCGGGTTCCCGGGAGCTTTCGACGACGGAACCAACTGCCCCGGCCGGCTCTCCGAGGCGCAACAGCGTCACGTCGGCGTCGCGTACATCGTCGGCTTCTTCCGCCGCTACCTCGGCGGCGACCGGGCACTCGATCCGATGTGGACGGGCGCGCAGACGCCGTCGCAGATCGCGCCCGCGCAG
Organism: Actinomycetota bacterium; assembly: GCA_045805285.1. Taxonomy (GTDB): domain Bacteria; phylum Actinomycetota; class UBA4738; order UBA4738; family JBJMLN01; genus JBJMLN01. Next base: position 76,900 of record JBJMLN010000038.1, read on the forward strand.
GCGCTGGTCAGCTACCTCCCGCCGGATACGCCGCAGCGCCGCCTCGACGTCGATCGCTTCACGCAGGCGGACTCCCTCTCGCGGGATGCGCTCGGTGCTCCCGTGCGGCCGAGCGACGTCTCGCATTACGGCTGGTGTCTGGACGTGGAGAGCGATCCGTGTGTCCCGGGAGAGGCCGCGCACGCGGACGTCCACTTGCCGGGCCTCGCGCAGGGTGTCATCGGATGGTCAAGCAGCGCAACGGGCTCGGTGCGTTTCTCGCTGCCGCCGAGGGATCAAGACGTGAGCCGTTTCGACGCGGTGCAGTTCCGTGGCGCGCTGAATCCCGGATACCAGGCGAACCAAGGCGTGCGCATCCAGGACCTCGAGGTCGTGCTCACCGACGCGGCCGGACATCGCAAAGCGGTTCCGGCCTCGAGCGTGGACGACCGTGCTCTCATCTACCCTCCGCTTCGGAGCCAAGGCCACTTCATGCTGAATCAGGTCCGCTTTCCGTTGTCGCGGTTCTCCGGCGTCCGGCTGAAGGATGTGACCTCGGTGGAGCTCCGGTTCAACCGAACGCCGCGAGGCGTGATCGATCTCTCGGATCTAGCCTTCGTCCGCGGCGTAGGTCATTAGCACCCGACCCTGATCCGAGGCACGCTCCTGACGCTCACGGAGCTGTGAGCGCGTGACGATCATGTGCCGTCTCCTCCACATCCATTGCAGCGCGCGTGACGCGTGTGGCGCAATGTTCGCGTGCTGCCCGCTCCGACACCGATCCTGCTTGCGACCTACCTCATCGCTTTCGGGAGTGTGTGCGCACTCGCCGTCGGGATACGCAGATCGCCGCAACCCCGACGGCTCCTTGGGACGTGGCTCCCCCTCGTTCTCGGCGCCTCGGAAATCGCTTTCGCGATCCAGATCAGAACGTGGCACGGCCGTGGTTCGTGGACGGACGATCCCGACAACAAACGTTTCTACGGAAGCTGGCTCGCTTCGGAGCTCTGGATCAATCGAGGCTTGTTCGTGGCGGGCATCACGACGATGCTCCTGGGCGTGACGTTCTTCCTCGCCTATCCACAGCTCGTCCGAACGTTCGCGCGCAAAGAAGCGATCGAGCGTCGCGATCTGGAAGAGTTGTAACCGGGAGTCTCCTACTGCGACTCGACGTCTCCGGCGAGGACGACGTCGTCTCCGACCGTCCGCGCGATCGACCGTTGGAGATGGATCGCCTCGCTGATGCGGTCCACGCCGAGGTCGCCGATCGCGTTGGTGCCGGCGCCCAACACCGTCGGCGCGATGGAGACGATCGCGCGGTGGACGAGCCCGCCCGAGAGAAGCGACGTCGCGAGCTGCGCGCCACCCTCCACCAGGATGCTCGCGATGCCGCGCGACGTCAGAGCGACCAACGCATCGGAGAGGGAAACGCCGCCGGACCCTTCGCGGACGACCTCGACGCCGATCCCCCGCTCGATCAACGCCTGCCGGCGTGCTTCAGAGGATCGAGGCGTCGTCACGACGACGGTCGCGGGACCGTCGCTCAGAACCTTCGCCCTGTCGGGGATCCGCAGCAGCGAGTCGAACACGACGCGTATCGGGGACGGTCCCGAGACGAAACGAACCGTCAACTGCGGATCGTCGATCAGGACCGTGCCGATGCCGACCGCGACGGCGTCGCACGCGGACCGGAGCGCATGCGACAGCGCGCGCTCCTCCGTTCCGCTGATCCAACGGGAGTCTCCGCTCGCGGTCGCCGTCCTGCCATCGAGCGTCTGCGCGTGCTTCAGAACGACGTACGGCCGATGACCGTTCGGGTTCCCGAGGAACTCCCGCACGTCGAGCGCGGGCGAGAGCGGCTCTCCGGGAACGTCCCCGAACGGTTCGTGACCGAGACGCGACCGCTTCGTCTGGAGATACGTCACGCTCCGGATGTTCGGCGAGGTGGGAAGCGGCTCGACCGCTTCGACGTCAACGCCCGCCGAGCGAAGAGCGTCGACCTTCGCGGGATTGTTCGTCATCAATCGCACCGATCGGACGCCCAGGTCGCGAAGGACCTGCCCCGCCTCGGTGAAGTCGCGAGCGTCGACCGGAAAGCCGAGGTGCCGGTTCGCGTCGACGGTGTCCAGTCCGAGGTCCTGGAGCTCGTACGCGCGCAGCTTGTTCAGGATCCCGACGCCCCTGCCCTCGTCTCCGATGGAGTAGAGCACGATGCCTCGCCCCTCCGCGGCCACGCGGCGGAGGGCGAACTCCAGCTGGGTTCCGCAGTCGCATCGCAGCGAGCCGAGGACGTCTCCCGTGAGGCATTCGGAATGCAGGCGGACGAGGACGCCGTCCCCCGCTCCTATCTCCCCGCGCATGACGGCGACGTATGTTCGCCCCGATGGTGCCTCGAAGCCGCGGAGCTGGAACTCTCCGTTCGGGGTCCCGACCGCGACCGTCGGTGACTCCGGAGCACCTACGGCTTGCTCGATCTTCGCCAACGGCTTCATGCGCACGCGTTTACCCGCGAATCGGCTCGGAAACCCTCCTTTGCGTGAAGCGACCTTGGCACTCCTCCTTGAGGCGAACTCGATGAGGGCTCGGGGACTCCTCTTCGTCGAACCCGGCGTCGTGGAGGTTCGAGACGTCGATCTCGAGGAGCCGGGAGACGGCGAGGTGCTCGTCCGCACCGCCTTCTCGGGCATCAGCGGAGGCACGGAGATGCTCGCCTACCGAGGAGAGCTGGACCCCGACATGCCTCGGGACGAAACGCTCGGTTCGCTCGGCGGGACGTTCCGATACCCCTTCGCCTATGGATACGCGGCCGCCGGCACCGTCGAGCGCTCGCGCGGAGATGTGCCCGAGGGTGAGGACGTCCTCGCGTTCCATCCCCATCAGGACCGCTTCGTCGTCGGGACCACCGACATCGTTCGAGTGACCGGAACGGAGCCCAGGCTCGCGACGCTGCTGCCACTCGTGGAGACCGCGCTCCAGATCACGCTCGACGCGGAGGTTCGGCTCGGGGAGCCCGCCGTCGTCCTCGGGTTGGGACCGGTCGGCATCCTCACCGGCGCGCTGCTCGCGCGGTCCGGCGCGACCGTGCTGGGGTGCGATCCGCGTCGGTGGCGCCGCGAGGTGGCCAAGCGCTTCGGCTTCGAGGCATACGATCCCGACGGCATCTCCGACGCGGTTCGGGAGGAGTCACCCGAGGGAGTTCCGCTCGTCGTGGAGGTCTCGGGACAACCGGCGGCGCTATCGTCGGCCCTCGGGCTTCTCGGCAACGAGGGCACGGCGCTCGTCGCGTCCTGGTACGGGCGAAAGCCGGTCGAGCTGCCGCTCGGCGCGGAGTTCCATCGCCGTCGCCTCTCCATCAGGAGCACCCAGGTGTCCACGATCCCGGCGCGCCTCTCGGGAGCGTGGAGCGTCGCGCGTCGCCGCGCCGTCGCGCTGGAGCTTCTGCGGGAGCTCCCGATTCAAACGCTCGCGATGCGGGATTACGCGTTCGACGATGCACAGGCGGCGTACGACGCGATCGCGGGCGGCGAGGAGGGGCTGATGCACGTCGCGCTGGCGTACCCATGACCTACGGCGTCGGCGTCGTCGGGACGGTCCGGGCGACGCACGTGATGGCGGGTATGCCGCTTCCGGAGGGAGCGCCGCACGAGCACGACTACCGCATCGAGGTCTCCGTCGAGCGGCCCTCTCTCGACGACGAGGGGATGGTCGTCGACATCGACGTGCTGCGCCGTTCGCTTGCGGACGTTTCGGACAGGATGACGGGCGCCGACCTCGGCGACGTGCTCGAAACGGACGAGGCCGTGACGGTCGAGCGCCTCTCCCAGTGGCTCCACGCTCGGCTCAGCGAAGGAGTGGGAGCGCTGCCCCAAGCCGAGATGACGGTGACGGTCTGGGAAGGCCCGGACGCGTTCGGCGCCTACCAAGATGTCGTCGGTTGATCGCCGGGGACGACCGTCTCGATGACGTCAACGAAGCGCGCCGCGGAGTGTTGCCACGTCGGCCACGCCCTTGCGCGCCGTCTCGCCTCGAGCGACATCCTCGATCGCAGTGTGGCGTCATCCCATAGGCGTCGGAGCGCAGAAGCGAGGGAGTCGACATCGCCGAGCTCGACGAGGAGGCCGTCCACTCCGTCGCGGACGAGCTCACGGACGCCCGGAACGTCGAACGCGACGACCGGAACGCCGCTCGCCATCGCCTCCGCGACCGCGATCGGCCATCCTTCGTACCGGGAGGCGGAGAGCATCACACGCGCGGTCGCGTAGCGTCCGGCGAGCTCCTCGGGCGTTGCTAGTCCAAGCAAGAGTAGTGCCGGGCGGAGCGCCGACGACGCTGCGCGGATCCGCTCCGACTCCGCCGGATCGCGCTGTACGTCTCCGACGAGCGTGAACCGAGCGTCGTCGAGGCCCGCGTCGCGGAACGCGGCGATCGCATGGGGGATCCCCTTCACCGGAGTGGCGTTCGCGACGCACAGGACGACCGGCTCTTCGTTCCGCTGAGGAGCCGACGCCCGGTCCCATCCCGGCGTCACGACAACGACGGGGGCATCGG
>JBJMLN010000039.1:0-23862 GCA_045805285.1 Actinomycetota bacterium
AGCGAGGTTCTGGTCCTGAAGCGCCGTCGGGATCTGGGAGGTGTAGGTCTGGCCGCCCGCAAGGGTTCCGGAGACGCCGCCGTTCTCATCGATCGTCGCGGTCTTGACCTCGTTCGTGCGGACCTTAGAGAGGAACTGCGTGTACGTGAGGTCCGTTCCGGAGGAGTTGGCCGGGAAGAACAGCAGGAACAGGGAGAACAACAGGCCGATCACGACGACCCAGTTCCACCAGGAGGGGCGGGGCGGCGGGGCCGGTCCGCGCTGCTTCTGGCCGGAGCCCGGTTCCCTCGGCTTGGCCGGGGCTGTCATGGGTGCATTGTGTCAGTCCTCCAGGCGTGCGGGCGAACCCGCGTGCCGGGGGAAGAAAGCAGACGGCCCCGGCGTTGTGCCGGGGCTGTCCGGAGATCCCGTTCTTTCCGGAGGAGCTACAGCTCGCAGCTGAGCGCCTGGTCTCCCGCGTCGATACGGCAGGTGTCAGTGTTGTTGCCACCGTTCACGACGTCGTTGCCCGAGACCTTGTCCTTCGACTTCAGGAAGTCGTTGCCGTTCTCGGAGTCGCTCACGGTGCAGCCGCCGCCGAGGCAGTCGTCGCCCTGGCCACCGTAGAGCTTGTCGTTCTGGTCGTTGCCCTCGATCGAGTCGTCGTCCTGCTGGCCCTTGACGACGTCGGATCCGTCGCCGCCGTTGAGGCCCTCCGTGATGAAGCCGCGGACGATCGTGGCGTCGCAGATGGTCTGGCGGGTGACGCCCGTTGGTGTCCTTCCGCAGCCGCCACCGTCGTCGCCCTGGCCGCCGCGGACGATGTCGTTGCCCTCGAGCGCGTCGACGGAGTCGGCGCCGGCCTTGCCGCAGATCACGTCGTCACGTGTCGTCCCGAACAGCGTGTCATCGGCGGCCGTGCCGGTGATGGTGCACTCCGTACGGGCGCCGGCCACGCCGCCGGTGATGCCGAACGCCGGCGCGATCATCAGACACACGGCGGACGCTGAGACGAAGAACGTTCGAAGCCTCACGGTTCCTCTCCTTCGGTCGAGATGCCGGCGAATGGTACGACGCGATGGCTGCCGGGGTCACGCCTCTGCGGAACGCGAGCGCTCGGCGGTGATGGCGCCGCTCGTGCCCAGGGCCTCCTCCGCCTCGCGGAGGTACTTGGTGGCCCCGGCCTTGCGGTAGAACTCGAGCGCCTTCTGCAGGAGCGTCTGTCCCTCGTCGGTCCGGCCTTTCGCGATCAGCTGGAGTCCGCCATGGTGTCGCGCGTACGCGGCCGCGGCGTCGCTCCGGAGGCGCTCCAGCATGTCTCCGGTGCTCGCCGCGTCTCCGCGGAGGATCGCCAGCGCAGGCTCCGCCCACGTGTTCTCCACGGTCGTCTCCAGGACCGACCGCAGCCGCTCCTCACGGCGGAGGTCGTACGCGAGCCACGCGACGTCCATCAACGAATCGGCCATCGCATCCTGTTGGAGGAACGCGACGGCCCCCTCTCCCAGGTCCAGGACCTCATTCAGGAGGCGCTCCGCTTCCGCGCTCTTCCCGGCCGCGTGGAGGATGTTCCCTCGCATGACGAGGACGGGACCCAGCAACTGATGGTCCCTCGCGGTGCGTGCCAGCTCGATCGCTCGTTCCGTATCGGCGAGCGCGCCTTGCAGGTCTCCCCGGGCCTCGCGGATGACGCCTCGGCGGGACCGATTCATCGCATCCAGATAGAACGGAAATCCCCGGTCCGTCCGTGCAATGTCCTCGTCGAGGAGCGACATCGCCTCGTCCCACCGGCCCAGGAGGTAGAAGTCCTCCGAGAGGTTGCTCGCGAGCCAACGACGATTGTTCACGGTGCCGTACCGCTCGACGGCCTCGCGGAAACGCTCGAGGCTCTCACGTGACGCGTCGATCTGCCCGAGCGCGAGCTGTCCGTTCATCAGGTTGTTGATCGAGACGATGAGCTCGAACATGTCGCCGGACTCGCGGGCCACCTCGATCGCGAGCGCGCTGTCGGCGAGACCGCCCGCGTCTGCCGTGAGCGCTCGGGAGACGCCGATCACGTCGAGAAGCCGGGCGCGTTCGGGCTCAAGACCGAGCGATTCGACGAGTGGAAGCGTCGAACGGCCGGTCTCGATCGCGGCCAGGTACTGGCCTCCGAGCATCTCGTACGCGGTCTTTGCAACCAGTGCCCGGGCTCGCGCGGCGGACTCGGGAGCGTTTTCCGTCAGCGCGAGCGCACGCTCCACCGCGTCGTCGGTTTGGGCTCGCTCGCCACGGAAGAACGTGGCGCGTGCGAGCTCCACGGCAGCCGCGGCGGCTCGCTCCGGAGCGCCCTCGGCTTCGAGCCGGTCGACGGCCTGCCTCAGGAGGTCGGTTCCCGTCCCGTCCGCGAGGAACTGCGCTCGGCCGTAGGCGAGGAGGAGCTCTCCTCGCCCGGGGTCGTCCTCCGAGGTGAGCTCCAGTGACCTCTGGAACGACGCGACGGCGTTCGCGTACCCGCCGAGGGAGAGGGCGCGCTCCGCCGCCGCCGCGAGCGCGAGCCGAACGCGATCCGCGAGCTCCGGATCGTCATCTCCGACGGCAAGGAGGTACTCCAGAGCCTGTCCGTAGTGATACGCGAGCATCTCCGCGTGGTCCTCGCGCCGCCCGAGCGACTCCAGCCAATCCGCCGCCGCACGGTGGTTCTTCGATCGCGTTGCGCGGGGGATCTGCGAGTACGCCACGTCGCGAAGCAGGATGTGCTGGAACGCGTACTCCGTTTCACCCGCCACCGAGGACTTGCGCGCGCGCCGCACGAACCCCTTGCGCTCGAGCCCGTGGAGGAGCTTCGCGCTCTGGGTGGCCGGCGGGCCGCCCATCGCCTCGATGGCCCCGAGCCAGAACACCTTCCCCGCGACGGAGGCAACCTGGAGCGTCGCTTTCTCCTCGCCGTCGAGGGAGTCGAGGCGCGCGGCGATGATGCCCTGGATGGACCCGGGGAGCTCCTCCATCGCGCCGCGTTCGGAGAGCATGCGGGCGTACTGCTCGGCGTACAGCGGGTTCCCCCCGGCCTTCGCGAGGATGTCCTCGCGGCTCGAGGAGCCGAGGGCATCGGCGTCGAGGAGGGACGTGACGAGCTCCGCCGTGTCGCCGTCGGCGAGCGGTGAGAGTGAGACGGTGACCGCGTTCGTCTTTCCGCCGCCCCAGTTCGGCCGGCGGTCGAGAAGCTCTGGACGGCTCGAGCCGACGACGAGGAGGGGAACGCCCGTCGCCCAGTCGACGAGCTGGTCGATGAACTCGAGCATCGCCTCGTCGGCCCAGTGGAGGTCCTCGAAGACGAGCACGAGCGGATACGACTCCGCGAGCGCCTCGAGGAAACGTCTCCACGCGGCGAAGCTCTGGTCGAGGCGGTCCGCAGTGAGGTCCATCTCGCGCTCCAACCCGAGGAGCGGCCGGAGCGTCGACGCGATCCACTTCGCGTCCGTCTCATCGGGGATCACGGCGCGCACCGCGGAGTCGAGCTTGCGCTCGACGTCGGCGGGCTCGTCACTCTCGAGGACGCCCGACTGCGCCTTGAGCATCTCGCCGAGCGCCCAGAACGTGACGCCGTCGCCGTAGGGCAGACAGCGGCCCTGTCGCCAGAGCACGATCGTGTCGGGGTCGGCGTCGACCGCGACGAAGAACTCGCGGAGGAGACGGCTCTTGCCGATGCCGGGAACGCCGACGAGCGTGAGGAGCTGCGGAGACCGCTCCGCGACCACGCGCCTGAGCGTGGTTCCGAGGAGGTCCAGCTCGCGTTCCCGTCCGACGAACGGTCCCGCGACACGTTCGGAGAGGTCGACCCCGTACCGGGAGCGGGCCTCCACGGCCTCGTAGGCCGCGACGGGGTCCTCCTTGCCCTTCGCGACGACGGGGTCGGAGAGCCGGTACTCGATCTCCTGCGCAGTGGCGAGATACGTCCGTTCGCCGACGAGGATGCCCATCACCGGAGCGGCGGTCTGCAGCCGAGCGGCGGTGTTCACGACATCGCCGGTCGCCATCCCTTCGCCCTCGTGCGGCTTCGCGTCCAGACGCACGAGCGCTTCGCCGGTGTTGACGCCGATCCGGACCTGGATGCCGCCTTCCTCCAGGACCCAGTCCCGGATCGCGAGCGCGGCCCGGACGGCGCGTTCGGCGTCGTCCTCGTGCGCGACCGGCGCTCCGAACAGACCGACCACCGCGTCGCCGATGAACTTCTCCACGGTGCCGCCGAAGCGCTCGAGCTCCGCACGCAGGCGGCCGTGGTACGGAGCGAGGAGCGCCCGGACGTCCTCGGGGTCGAGGCGCTCCGATCGAGCCGTGAAACCGACCAGGTCGCAAAAGAGGACGGAGACGACCTTGCGTTCTTCCCGGGCGTCCTCCGGGGCGGCGACTGCGAGTGGCGTGGCGCAAGCGTTGCAGAAGCGCGACTCCGCCGGGTTCTGCTGTCCGCAGTTCGGGCAGGTCAGCATGCCGTCAGGGTAGTGGCACCTCCCCGGTGGCTTCCACCCGAACGCGGTGAGGGCGCCGGGACGGAAACAGCCCCCGGCGTGTGCCAGGGGCTGTCCGTGACGGCGTTTCGGTGGATCGCGTATCTAGAGTTCGCAGCTGTTGGCCTGGTCGCCCGCGTCGATCCGGCAGGTGTCGGTGTTGTTTCCGCCCTCGGCGGCGTCGTTCCCGGAGACCTTGTCCTTCGTCTTCAGGAAGTCGTTGCCGTTCTCGGAGTCGCTCACGGTGCAGTTCTCGCCGAGGCAGTCGTTGCCTTGACCGCCGTAAAGCTTGTCGCTCTGGTCGTTGCCTTCGATCGAGTCGTCGTCCTGCTGGCCTTTCACGACGTCGGATCCGTCGCCGCCGTTGAGACCGAAGGTGGTGAAGCTGCCGCGTGTCACGACGCCTCGGACGGGCGAGCCGAACGAACATCCGCGGACGATCGGCCCGCGCTTGGGTTGGCAGCCTGTGCCGTCGTCCCCCTGGCCGCCCCGGACGACGTCGTTGCCCTCCAGCGCGTCGACCGAGTCGGAGCCGGCCTTGCCGCAGATGACGTCGTCGCGGGTCGTTCCGGCGAGGGTGTCGTCGGCCGCCGTTCCGACGATCGTGCACTCGGTCCGGGCGCCGGCGACGCTACCGGTGATGCCGTTCGCGAACGCCGGCGCGACCATCAGGGCGGCCGTCGTCATGGAGATGAGGAGCGCGCGAGCCTTCACGGTAGGTCTCCTTTCGGTGGACTGCCGAACTCTACGACGAACCGCCGGGGCTTTGGCGAACGGCACCACAGACAGGGCGGGCACTACGGCGTGTAGCCGGGCGGTGGAGGCTGACAGAGCTCGAGCAGGCGCTGATACAGCGCCGCCTTGTCCAGCTCGTAGAGCGGATCGTTGGCCACGTTCGTCAGCTCGTACGGATCGGTGCGAAGGTCGTAGAGTTCCTCGAAGCCGTCCTGGTACTTGATGTAGATCTCGTCGGAGTTCCGCACGGCGCAGTAGGCCGGAACCTGGACGACCCTCGGATCCATGTGCTCGACCAGGAAGTCGCTCCGCCACGACGACGCCGAACCATCCAGGAGCGGCATCATGTTCATGCCTTCGACGCCGGTCGCGGTCGCTCCACCGGCCGCCGCGAAGGTGGGGGCGAGGTCGAGGTTGAGGACCAGGCTCGGGTCGGTCGACGCGGTTCCGTGCATCAATGCGTCGTAGCGAGCGATGATCGGCACCCTGATGCTCTCCTCGTACGGGACCTTCTTCGCTTTCCACCGGTGCTCACCGAGCTCCAGCCCGTTGTCGGAGGTGAACACGATCAGCGTGTCCTCGAGTCGTCCGGTATCCCGGAGCGCCTGGATGATGTTCCCGACCGCGTCGTCGACGGCGAGAAGCGACTGATACTCGTTTCGGACGAACGCGTCCTCGGTTGCCTGAGTGGTATCGGACCACGGCGCGACTGCCTGGACGTACGCCGGCTTGTCCGTGACGTCGTCCTCGTTGTAGGCAGCGGGTCGGAACGGCGGCAAGTCAGGGAGTGCGTCCGCATATCGATCGGGCGGCGTCGCGGGACCGTGAGGAGCGCGGGGAGCGAAATACAGGAACAGCGGCTGCGACGCCGGCGCCGAACGGATGAAATCCGTCGCCTGAGAGCTCAGGACGTCCGTCGAGTAGTCCGAAGGATCCGACCCGAACTGCGTGTCCACGCCCTGGATGCTCATGTCGTAGTTGTAGTAGCCGCCCGTTCCCTCGCCGCCTCCGCCGGCGTTGAGCGCGAGCGCGTCCCACGTGTTCCATCCCGGAGAGACGTACGACGCTTTCTTGACGGAGTAGCCGTTCAGGTACTTGCCGACGAGCCCGGTGTCGTAACCGATCTTCTGGAGCCAGGTCGCGATCGTGGAGCGGTCCTCGTGGTTGTCGGTCACGAACGTCCGGAAGGAGCCGTGCGGATAGATGTTGCTGTACACATCCGTCCCGTGGGAGTACTTCCCGGTCAGGATCGTCGCACGGCTCGGGCAGCAGAGAGGGTCGACGACGAAACCGTTGGTGAAATCGGTTCCTTTCCCGATGAGCTCGCTCTGGACGATCGGCATGTGGTCAAGCTGGTCGTACCGCTGGTCATCGGTGAGGATCAGCACGATGTTCGGCTGCACGACGAACGGAGCCGGGCTCTGCGCCGTCGAGTCGCCGGTCACCGTGACCGGCCCGGTCGTCGCGCCACCCGGAACGTAGGTACGGATCGAGACGTCGGAGCGGACCGTGAATGTCGCCGCCGTGCCGTTGAAGGCGACGGCAGTGGTGCCGGTGAAGCCGCTGCCCTTGATGAAGACCTTCGTCCCGACGGGTCCATGCCGCGGCGACGTGGTCGTGATCGCCGGCGTCGACGCCCTCGCCGTTGACGGAGCGACGCCGAGGACGATCGCGACAACCGCGAGGAGCGAGATGCGGCGGATCAATCGCGTCTCCGCGTCGGTGCGAGCGAGTTCGATCGCTCGGAGCTGAGTTCAGGGCGCCGCCGTGAGGCGCACCCGGCGGAGCGTTCCCGCAATTCCGAGCCTTCCCCTCTAGCGCGAGTGCGATCCGATCCGATCCGAGAGAAGGATTGTCGCGTTTTTCGGCCCGGAGCGCGACTTCGCCCGGGCTTCCGGCGAAGATCGGCGGGATTTGTCGCTTTCGCGCGCTAGGAGGCGGAGGCCTCCCGGTCGCTCCGCACTTCCCTCGCGGCTTCAACGCTCTGTTTCAGCGCCTCCATCAGATCGGAGACGCGCGACGTCGCCGTCTCCGCCGGCTCGCGGGGGGCCGTCCGTGCGGAGCCGGCCTTGCTCTCGATCAGGTCCAGGACCCGCTCCCGGAACGGATCGCGATAACGCTCCGGGCTCCATTCGCTTGTCAGAGTCTCGATCAGCTGGAGCGCGAGCGTCTCCTCGCGTTCCGTCGCCGGTGCGCTCACCGGAAGGCCCGGGATATCGGAGAGTGGTCGCACCTCGTCCTGGTAGAAGAGCGTCTCGAGCGCGAGCGCCCCTTCCGTCGGCCGGAGCGCAACGAGGTACTCCTTCGTCCGCAGGACGAAACGGCCGATGCCGATGCGCCCCGCCTCGTCCATCGCGTGGAGGAGCAACGCGTACGGTTTCTCCGCGCCGGCGTTCGTCTGCGGCGCCACGAGATACGTCCGGTCGAAGAAGACCGGGTCGATGTCGCGGAGCGCGACGAACTCCTCGAGCTCGATCGTGTGGGTCGACTCCGGGCGCAGCGCCTGGAGCTCCTCGGGGGTGACAGTGACGAGTCGGTCGTCGCCGACGTCGTATCCCTTTTCCAGGTCGTCGCCCGAGATCTCGCGTTCGCCGCGTCCGTCGGCGGCGTCTCGGCGGTCGACGGGTTGCGACGGCTCGGACGCCGCGTACTCGGGCGTCGCCTCGAGTGGGTCGTCGGGGGTCGTTCCCGGCGAGGCGCCGTCGGCGGCCGGATCCGCATCGTTGTACGAAGGCTCGTCCGGGGCAGGCCCGTCCGCGCCCTCCACGACGCGGCGATGCCGCACGCGCCGACCCGTCGCGCGCTCGACCTCGTGGAAACGGACGTCGTTCCGCTTCGTCGCGGGATAGAGCTTCACGGGGATCCCGATCAGCCCGAAGCTGATGGAGCCGCTCCAGATCGCCTGCGCCATCGGGCCTCCTCGGTTCCGGCGCGTCGGAGCGACCCTACCCCGCGCGCCTGGCGGGCACCCGCGCGACGCTCAGTCGTCGATGCGGCGGATGCGGAGGTCCTCCAATGAGATCCCGTCCTGAGCCGCGATCTCGTCGAGTCGCTCCCGCGCCTTGGTCTCGGAGCCGAACCGTTCCACCTCGGTCCAGTTCCCGTTCGCGCGGCGATCGACGGCCCACGCTCCGTCTTCTCCCTCGTTCTCGACGGCGGCGATGCCGAGCCCGATCGCCGGTCGTTCCGCTCCCGCTCCGGCCATGGCATCTCTCCTCGTGTCGAAGAAGTCGTTACCCGGCGAGGGGTCGGACGAAGCCATCACTAGTCGAAGTGGGACGCGGGGGGCGGTCCCCCGTGAGACCGCCCTCCCGCGCGAGACGGAACGGTGCGCCAGTCAGTGGAGGAGATCCACGAGCGGGAATCCCAGCTGCTGCTGAAGCTGGTCCGCCGTCAGCGTGGTGTTGGCGCTTGTCGTTCCGCCGTTTCCGTTGTCCGAAGCGGAGGTCCATGTGTGCGTGACACCGTCCGCCTGAACCGTGATGTTGTCGAGGAAGACGAAACCGCCCGGCGTCAGGGTCTCCTGGGTGCAGCCGGCGGGTGGTGGGTTAGCCGTGTCGTTCCCCTCGTCGAAGACGATCGCGAGGTAGCGGATCGTTCCCTGCGTGGGGATCGCCGCGGACGGCTGCGTGTCCATGCACCATCCGTGACCGTTCGTGCTAGCGGCCAGCTGGGTGTGCTGTGCGGCGTTGCAGCCGAGGAACGCGGTCGTTTGCGTGCCGTTCGGGAGCGTCAGTCCGATGTTCCACCGAGGGGCGCCTGCGCCGCAGTGCCCGTCTTCCCGGTGGTCCCATGCGAGACCAGTCAGTTCGCTCGCGGGCATGCCCTCGAAGCCCTTGATCAGGACCACGCCCGCCGCGGTCGTAGGCGTAGTCGTGAACTTCTGCATGTACAGCGCCTGCGACTTGTTGCCGTTCGAATCGGGAAGGCCTTCTCCAGCCTTCCATGACGCGTACGAGTGCGGGCCGAACCCGCTGGGATGCAGCGTGAACTGCCCCGCGGATGCTGCCAGCGGAACCATCAACACCATCGCCGCGAGGATCGCGACGAAACTGAGCCGCTTCTTCATCACCGCTCCTTCGTGCTTGAACGGACGGGACCGCGGGAGCCGCCGGCTGTCTCGTTCACCTCCTCCACAGCGACTGCGGAAACGCCGAGTCGTTGCTCCATCGCGCAGCAGCGACGTTTCCCGTGGAGGCAGCGCGAAACGCAAGCTAAGAGCCTTCTCACGGCGACGAACCGAGGCGCTAAGGGTTCAGCCGGTAGCCCGTCCCGCGGACCGTCTCGATTTGTGCCTCGGGCAGCTTCTTTCGGAGGTACCCGACGTACACGGACACGATGTTGGTGCCGGGGTCGAAGTCGAGATCCCAAACGCGATGGAGGAGCTGCTCCCTCGAAAGGGTGGCGCCGGCGTTCTCGAGCAGCGTGACGAACAGGGAGAATTCACGAGCGGAGAGCGCGACGTGCCGTCCATCGACCGACGCGCTGAGCGTCCGAGGGTCCAGCCGGATCCCGTGGAGCGTCACCGCGGACGCGATCGCGGGCTTGTCCTTGAGTCGCGCGCGCACGCGGGCTAGGAGCTCCCGGAACGCGAACGGTTTCGGAACGTAGTCGTCCGCACCGAGCTCGAACGCCCGGACGCGATCATCGACGTCACCGCGGGCCGTGAGGACGACGATCGGCACCTGCGAACCGTCCTGACGGAGGTGGCGCAGCACGTCGAGGCCGTCGATGTCGGGGAGGCCCAGGTCGAGCACGACGAGGTCCGAATCCCGCGCGGCGGAAAGTGCCCCGCGGCCGGTGCACTGGACGTCGACGTCGAACCCGTTCGCGCGGAGGCCTTTGCCGACGAACGCAGCGATGCGCTCCTCGTCCTCCACCAGCAGGACCTTCATCGGGGAACCTCGATCCAGAACGTCGTTTCCTCGTCCTGCCGTCGGACGCCGGCGGAGCCGTGGTGCGCCCGAGCGATCGCGCCGACCACCGCGAGCCCCATCCCCATCCCGGCTCCGTCCGCGCCTCGCTCGAAGGGCTCGAACAGGCGGTCGACGTCGGCGACAGCGACGCCGGGCCCGCGGTCGGAGACCTCGAACCGGCATGTGCGCGAGGCGAGGTCACTCCGGAGCGCGACTGGCGAACCGGCGCCGTACTTCGCCGCGTTCTCCAGGAGGTTGAGCACCGCCTGCGTGATGCGCTCCGGATCGAGCTCCGTCTCGCCGGAGCTCCGCTCGCGCTCGACGCGGAGGCGGCCGTCGAGGAAGGGGCGCGCCTTCAACTGGAGCCCGTCGAGGAGCTCGTCCATCCGCACGCGGCGTTTGTGGAGGGCCGCAGGGTCCTCGAGCCGAACGACCGTCGTGATGTCCTCGACGATCCGGCCCATGCGCTGGAGCTCCTCCTGGAGGACCGTCATGGTCTCGTGCATGTCGTTCGGGTCACTCGTCTCGTCGAGCACGTCGAGGTAACCGCGGCAGATCGTGATCGGCGTACGGAGCTCGTGCGAGGTGGTCGAGAGCAACAGCCGCTTCTGCTGATCGAGCGTTCGCAAACGCTCGGTGACGTGACGCTCGCGCGTGAGCGCCTCCTCCGTGGACGTGAGACGGTGCATGCCCCACGCGAGCGATTCCCCGACGAGGACGCACACGGGGATCGTGATCGCGACCGTGCTGATCGCGGACGCGTCGGCGCCGCGCATGATGAGGATCGGGACGACGTAGGCGATAACGGCCGGAAACGCCATCCACGCGGAGGTCCATCGCGGATGCGCGAGGCCGATCCACACGAACACGACGACGAAGAAGACGCCGAACACGTATGGCTCGCTACCTCCGAAGATGTTTCCGGCGGCGATGAGCGCGAGCGCGACGGGGACCAAGAAGAGCGAGGCCCATCGCGGCCACCGATCCCATGGCGCCTCCCAAGCGAACGCCCCGACGAGGAGCGCGAGGAGGCCGACGACGAACGTCCACATCCGATCGAAGTCGCTCGGACCGGGGAGCGGGATCGTGACGACGAGCAGGGCGCCCGACCCGAGGAAGAGCACGGCTGCGAGGCGCCCGAGTGTCCTCGCTGCGCGAGGAGTGGCGGCTCGGCCGCCGTCGGCGCCGGAGAAGGCAGGACGCAGTTCGGTGTCCGTTTGCGCGATGGATCCCTCCGAGCGTGCCTGTACCCCCGCCGCGGTCGGGACAATCCGCGCAAGGAGCGTCTCTTCTGTCCTGCTGGCTGTGCGAATGTTGGCGGATGTAACAACTGATACACTCAGCGATGTAACGACAATTGCGGAGTTCCCGTGGACTGGACCGTTCTGACGTACCGGATACCCGCCGAACCGTCGCGGCACCGCGTCGCCGTATGGCGCGAGCTGCGGAGGGCGGGCGCGGTCCCCCTCCAGCAGGCGACGTGGGCGCTTCCGCAACGGCCGGACTTCACGGAGGTCCTCACGAAGGTCGTCGGCCTCGTGGAAGCAGCGGACGGCGACGCTCTCGTCTTCGACTCCGCCCCGAAGGACGACACGACCGCGGCACGTGTCGAGGAGATCTTCACGGGCCGCCGGGAGGAGGAATGGGGCGAGTTCCTCTCCGAGTGCGGGAAGTTCGACGCCGAGATCGAAAAGGAGATCCGGATCCGGAAGTTCACCGCCGCCGAGCTCGACGAGGAGGAGCAGAACCTCGAGCGCCTCCATCGTTGGTTCCGCGAGCTCCGGCGCCGTGACGTCTTCGTCGCTCCATCGCAGGCGGAAGCGGAGCGACGGTTGAAGGAGTGCGACGCGCGTCTCGAGGAGTTCGCGGCTCGCGTCTACGACCAGGGAGGGAACGCATGAGAGCAACCAAGAGCCAGCTCGTTCCGGTCGTTGACCACGGGACCGGGGAGATGACGCTGCGGGAGCGCGTTCGAGGCGCCGTCGCGGACCACGCGGGGGCGATCCTTGCGGAGATCGCACCGACGATCCGCCGGTTCCGAACGATGCTGCTCGTCGTGACGATCAGCGTCCCCGTCTTCTTCGCGGGGCTGCTCATCGTGATGTGGCATCTGGCTCGGTAAGGAAGGGAGCGCGTCATCCGGACCTGGCTGATCGGACTGGCGATCGCCGTCGCCGTCTACGCGGTGTTCATCGCGGCGCTCTTCGTCGCGGGGAAGCGGACGGCGGCGCGCGAGGTCGCGGCGCTGATCCCGAACCTCCTCATGCTGTTCAAGGGGCTCGTCCGCGATCCGCGCGTGTCGCGTGGATCGAAGGCGCTGCTGGTGGTCGGCGTCGTGTGGGTCGCATCTCCGATCGATCTGATCCCGGAGTTCATCCCGGTGCTCGGACCCCTCGACGACGCGCTCGTCGCGGCGCTGATCCTTCGACACGTCCTGCGAACGACCGGCCGCGAGGTCGTCGCCGACCATTGGCGCGGTGACGCCGCCACCCTCGACCGCTTGCTTTCGCTGTTCCGCGTGCGGACCTCCGTCGAGGACAGGGACTCTCGCTGACGAAGCTCGGCCGCGATCACCAAGGTCGGTCTTGCACGGGGACCGAGGTGGACTAGCATCCGCACAACGACAAGAGGGAGTCGACATGCGGCCTCGGATGATCTTCGTCTCGATCGCGACAGCCGGACTCATCGCAGGACCGGCGTTCCTCAGCGGCGTCGTCTCCAGCGCGGCCGGAGCGAAGGTCGAATGCACGATCACCGCAACGGCGGCGAACGACCAGATCAATGGCACGACGCAGGACGACGTCATCTGCCTGAAGGCGGGCGCCGACGCGGCGAACGGAGAGGAGGGCAACGACATCATCCGCGGGGGCCAGGGAGACGACGGCGGTGCACCGAGGCAGGCGCCGGTGCGTGCCGCGATCGTCCGTGGCGGTTTCTTCGGACTGAACGGCAACGGCGGGTCGGACACGATCCGCGGCCAGGCCGACGACGACTCGATGGAGGGCGGCGGCCAGAACGACCACATGTACGGCGGCCAAGGCTCCGACTGCATCGGTGCGGGGTGCACGTTCAAGGAGCTCGCGCCCGAGGCCGGGAACGACTTCCTGAAGTCGAGGGACCATGTGTCGGGCAACGACAACGTGGACGGCGGACAGAACACCGATACGTGCAAGATCGACGCGGGCGACTCGGTCTCCAGCTGCGAGCTGTAGGCGCAGCCGGAGCTCAGGAGGGGCTGGAACCCTCCGAGTCGATGCCGTGCCACGCCGGAACGCGGACGGTTCGATCGCCCGGTGTTCCCCCCAGCTTGATCCTGCGGAGCACGACGTCGTTCGTGGCGTCGCGCTCGTAGAGCCGCCCGGCGGGATTCGTTCGCACCTCGATGTAGTACGTGCCGTTCGGCAGGCCGGTGATATCGAAGGACTGCCCGGGAAGCGTCTGGATGTAGGTGTCTCCCCACCCGGCGTCGAGCGTCTCCCGCGTCCAGACCGACGACGCGTCCCCGCACGCGGAGCCGAACCCGACGTGTTCCGGATCCCAGTTCGCGCCGCGGCGCAGGAGATCGATCGGCTCCGTCGGCGTCAGGCAGAACGCCTCCTTGTCGCTGACGACGACATCCTGCTTTGAGGCGTCGAGCAGCGTGTATCGGGCGAACTGCCGGAAATGCCAGTGCTCGTGTCCGGGACGGGAGTCGTACTCGAACGTCCCGACCGGCGCGCGGCCGACGGGTTTCCCTCCGTCGTAGAAGTACTGGTACGCGTCCATCACATCCGTCCCCTGTCGGCGGTAGCCCTCCACGGAGAGTTGTGACGGCCCGGAGTTCCACACGGTCGCGGCGAAGTCGACGTAGTCGCGGGCGCCGACCCGCACGGTGGAGATGTGGTACGCGGGAAGCGGGATCAGCTCGGGAAGCACCGACGGATCCGGATGCGTCATCGTCGGCACGTGCGGCGACGGCGCCTCCGAGACGGCGCTCGTCTGGGATCTGACCGGCGCGTGCCGTGTCGCGGATGTGATGTGGAGCTGCACGACGGCTCTTCCGTCCTCGGGGGAGACGTCGAACAGCTTCCGGAACGGCCGGGAGATCGAGAACGTCGCGGTGTAGCTCCCGTCGGGCACGTCGAGGTACGTCGGTGCACCTCCGTACCGGCCCGCGACCCGTGTCGCCCATCCCTTCGCGATGCCCCAGACCGAGCCGCGTGTGAAGACATTCGTCGGGCAGAAGCCCGGATACGGCGAGCGCATGGGACCCGAGGTGTCGATGCGCTCCACGTCCGCGCCGTCCGGACAGAACGTGAGGTGCGTGCGGGCCGCGACGTCTCCGGAGTCATCGGTCACCTGGATCCGGATGAAGTTCGACAGGCCGCTCCATCCGTCGGCGGTCCACTCCGGGAGCTCGCGGCTTGCTCCTCCGGGGAGCATCTGCCGCACCTGGATCGGCGACGGATACGCCGGCCGGGTCGCATGGATCTCGAACGGAGCGTTGAGCGAGGCGACGTACACGCCGACGTCGAGCGGCACCGGCCGTCCCGGAAACCTGGTGAGGTCGACCGATCCGCTCGCGGCGACCAGGCGGAGATGCGGACGAGCGGTGTCCGTGGGCGCCGCCGCAGCGCTCGGCGCGATGAGGAGAGCGAGACAACAGCAGAGGAACGCGACCCGTGAGGTTGTGCGCCGCGTACGAGTCACCGGATGCCTCCGTCGTTGGTTCTGCCCGGCATCGATGGCGGCCGAGGCGGCCGAGTCTACCCGCGCCGTCGGGCGGGTTCGCCGGGATGCCCGTTCCAGCGGCGAGGCTTCTTCGCGAGGCCGCGTCGTCGGCCATCCGGATCGGTTCGGGGACCGTATACCCGGCCACGATGGAACTTCGTCTCTACGGACTGCCGTGCATCGCCGACGCCGCAGTCGGAGAGGTGCACGGGCGGCTCGTCGCCGCTGTCGTCACCGAGCCCGGATGCGCGCCGGAGGCAGCCGCTGTGCTCGGGTCGCTCCGCGCCGCGCTTCCCGCCTCGGCGGTTCCGGTCGAGGTCACGACGGTGGACGCGATCCCGCGGAACGCCGCAGGAAAGGTCCGGCGAGACGAGCTGTGGGCGCTCCTCGCGGTGCCCCGACCCGTCGCGACGCTCGACTGATTACGCCGAGCGGGCGATCTCCTCTTCGCTGAGCTCAGTTTCCGCCTCGTTCGCGCGATCCGCGTCCGCCGCTTGGCGCACCGTCTGGACCTCGGCCTCGATGTCGATGTTGCGGCTCACCAGCACGCCGCCGGTCTCAAGTGCGACGTTCCACGTCATCCCGAACGCCTCGCGGTCGATCGCGCCGTAGAGCTCGAACCCCGCGCGGGTGCCACCCCACGGGTCGGCCATCAGCCCCTCGTAGGTGACATCGAGGTCGATGCTCTGCGTAACGTCGCGGATCGTGAGGTCGCCGGTGACGCGGAGCGTGTTCCCGCCGGTCCGCTCCACCTGCGTGCTTCGGAACGTGATCTTCGGGTACCGCTCGACGTCGAGGAAGTCCGGACTCCGCAGGTGGGCATCACGGTCGGCGTTTCCGGTATCGATGCTCGCCGTGTCGATCTCGAGCTCCGTTCGCGAGTCCTCGATGGCGCGCTCCACGTGGATGGCGCCCTGGAAGGAGCGGAACTGCCCGCGAACCTTGGTGAACATGAGGTGGCGCGCGACCGCGCCGATCGTCGAGTGGCCCGAGTCGATCGTCCAGGTACCGGGCTCGGGGAGGTCTGTGGCTTCGGGGAGCATGGGCTGACTCCTTTCGGCTGCGTCTCGTTCGCGAGGCCTTACCCAGCACTGCGCTCCCGGAAAAGCGGACGGACGCACGGAGGGCGCGGCTCGAAAGCCACGCCCTCGCGTCGATGCCGATCAGCCGGAGATCAGGTGTGCGCGATCTGCACGTCTCCGTCCTGGATGAGACCGATGTCCTTGAGCAGGCGGTCCGGATCGAGCTCCGCGTTGTGCCGATAGGCGCGGTGCGTCGACGCGTAGCAGTTGATCCGGTCTCGGGAGGGATCGGTTCTGCTCACGACTCCCTTGTCCACGAAATAACACTTGACGTAGACGGGAACGGAGCCCTCCCCGAACAGGAAGGTGCCGTCGCACGTCGCGGTGATGCGCGTGCGCGGATAGCCGTGCGCGGTGAGCTCGAAGCGGTAGCTGTCGATGCCGTCACAGAAGAACGACTCGAGGTTTCCGTTCGCAGGATCGGTGTAGGTGTTCGGCGGGTTGACGAGGAAGTCGATCGTTCCGGTCGCTTCGCCGACGGGACATCGATCGCTCACGAGGGCGACGTTGCACCCCGTGTCGAACCGGATCGTGTTCCCCGCGTTCGTGGTGGCGACTCCGCTCGTCTGGTCGGCGGCGAGCGCCGTGCCCGCCATCAGCGCGATGGCGATCGGGACCGCCAAGGCGATCTGGGCGATCCGTCGGGTGGTACGTCTCATTCCGAGCTCCTTCCCCTGGTCTCTCGATCAGGCGTGAGTGATGGGTGTCCGTCGCTCGCGCCTGCGTTCCGGGTGGTGACCGCGTCTCCTCCGGGGGCCGCGCTCCGGGGAGAACCTATGCCGTTGCGTCCCCGAGCGCCAGGAGGCGATCCCGGCCCGCGTTTCAGGTCGAGACCGCGTCCAGCAACCCGTCGATCTCTGTCCGCGTGAGGGGGCGGTCGACGAACTCCCTGAACCAGGACTCGTTGTCGTCGCGGTCGGCTTCGGTTCCGGCCAGAAGCCAGCGGCGAGCGGCCGTCTCTCCGATGTGACCGAGCTGCGCGATCGCCATCGAGAAGTCCTCGCGGCCGTCGACCGCGCCCGGTCCTCCTTGGGCGAGATACGCCTCGTGAAGCGTCCTCGCGCGATCCTCGCTCCCGCTCGCGAACTCGAACAGGACGGCGGCGAGCTCGCGGCTGGGATCGGCCAGACCGCAGTTGTCCCAATCGATCACGCACAAGCTGCCCTCGAGCGTCCTCCGCAGGTTGTCCGCCCAAAGATCCCGATGGCAGGTCCGGAGGGTTTCCGCGGGGCGGATCAGCTCCTCCATCGCGACCAGCTCGTCGCGGTAGCTCGCGAGGTCCTCCGCGAACGGTGCGGCGGCCTCGCGGAGGTCCTCGACGAGTGCATCCCACCGCGCCGCACCCACCGGTTCGCTGTACCAGGAGTCGACCGGGCGCGTCCCTTCGAACGCCACGCGGTGGAGTGCCCCGACGACCGTTCCCACGTCGGCCGCATCCGCGTACGGGTCAGGGTCGCGGAGATCGACCCAGCCGAACATCCGGACCTCCACGTCGCCGAAGGCGATGATCAGGGAGCCATCGGCCGCCGGGAGGACTTCCGGTGCCGGAACGCCGGCCGCGCGCGCCGCCTCGGAGAACGCAGCATCCTCTCCGTCGCGTTCTTCGAACGGGCCGAAAGACTCTTTGACGGCGAACCGGCCGCGCGAGGTCGTCAGCTGCCATACCTGGCCGAGCCTTCCACGAGCCGTCGGACCCGAGAGCGACGCGTCGGTGCCGACACCGAACCGGGTGGCGATCTCCTCCGCGGACCGCGGGTCGAGCATCCCGGGCGCCGCGGTCAGGCGTTCGACTGCGTCTCGCGCAGCCGTTCGCACAGCACGTTCATCACGGCGAGGCTCGCGTCGGGCCGGTCGCGAAGGATCCGTTCGAACCGGACGCGGTCGATCACGAGCGTCCGGACGTCGGTCGCCGCGACGAGCGACGCCATCCGCGGCGCCCGGCTGATCACGGCCATCTCGCCGACGCTCTCGCCGATTCCGCGCCGCGCGACCTCGTGCGACGTCTCCGCGTCGGCGTCGACGCGCACGCCGATCTCGCCGGAGACGATGAGATGCATCTCCTCGCCGGTCTCGCCCTGCTCCGCGATGAGGTCGCCCTCCTCGTAGGCGTGCTCTTCCGTGATGTCGGCGACGTGCTTGAGGTCCTCCGGGGAGAGGCCCGCGAACAACGGAACGCGACGCAGGAAGACGATGCGTTCGATCAGCGAGAGCGTGGTGAGCGTCTGCAGGTTCGCCTCCCGAAAAACCGATGCGGCTGCGTTCCGCACGAGCGTATCGTCATCGCTCTCCGCGAGCACCTCGACGCGATCGCGGAGCGCCGCGTCGCCGGCCGCCGCGAGAGCGCCCGAGGCGCGGAGCCACGGATCGTCCGCGCCGAGGACCTCGGCGACGGCCGCTTCGGAGTCGCCGCCGGGCGTGCTCGCGTTCTCCCATGCCCGGACGAGCGGACGCAGATGCGGGTCTCCCATCGCGTCGAGCGCCTCGAGCGCGTTCGCAGAACGCGAGGCGTCGGGTGCCGCCAGGTCGTCGATCGCGAGCTCGACGGCGGACGGATCGAAGCGCGACGCCCGGAGCGCCGCGACGGTCCGCGCCAGCGCGCGGTTCCGCAGGCAGTGCGCGAGGAGGTCCGCCGCCGCGTCGTCGCGCATCGACACGGCGCGAAGGAGCGTCAGATGGCGCACCGCCTCCGCGACCTCCCGGTCCTCGAAGGCCTGCAGTCCGGACCCGTCGCCGTTCCCGGACCGGGCGATCACCCAGGTGGCCGCCTCCTCTCGGGCCGGATCGCGGCGAGCCTCCTCGACGGCTCCGAGCGCGTCGCCGCCGAGTTGGGCGAGCGCATCGACGGCGGCGAGTCGCACGCCGCGGTCGGGGTCACCGAGCAAGGGAACGAGCAACGCAGCCGCGGTCGCCGGACTGTCGATGATCCGACCCGTCTGCGGATGGATCACGCGGCCGACGGCCGCCCGCCGGACGAGCGGCTCCTCGTCGCGGAGCAGCTCCGGAACGATCTCGGGCGCGGAGGAGGCCCGCTCGATCGCCGCCAACCGCTCAGCGACGTCGGAGGAGGACGCCAGTTCCCGGAGGCACGAGACGGCGGCGCCGTCGGCCCCCAACCGAACGAGCTGCGCCGCGGCCGCCGCGCGCGTCGTCGGATCCGGATCGCGTAGGAGCAGCTCGAGCGCGGGCGAAGCGTCGGGCCCGGCCAGATCGATCGCGGCCGTGCGCACCTCGTGGTCTGCGTCATCGAGGAGCGCCTCGATCTCCGCCGCCGGAACCGGCACGCTCCGTGCGGGAAGCCCGCGTGCCGCGCTCGCCCGTACCTGCGGGTCACTGTCGCGCAGGCCGGCGAGGAGCGCGGCCTCCGCCCGGGGAGCGTCCAGATCGCGGAGGATCTGCGTGGAGACCCTCCGCAAACGCGGATCGGGGTCCGACGCGCCGCGCACCACAGCATCGATCGCGTCCGCGTCTCGGCGGATCCCGCCGAATGGCTCGTCCTCCGCGACGAAGACCTCCGGGTTCCCGGCTCGGAGCGCATCGACGACCGCCGAGGCGTAGGCGCTCCGGAGCCGCCACGTCAGCGCAACCGCGACGATCGCCGCAGCGAGTCCGATCACGGCCACGGAGCGCGCTCCGAGGACCTGGTCGGCGACGATCAGCATGAGTCCCGCGAGCACGACGCCGCCCTGGATCGCGACCCCGTCGATGAACGCACGTGTTCCGTCGCGTCGCTCCGGCGGAACGACGCTGTACAGCGACTGCCAGGCACCGGACCACACGCCGTTCACCCAGACCATCTGCGCGAAACGGAACGCGAACACCGTCACGAACGTCATCGACGCGACCGACACGGAGAAGCCGGCGACGTAGAGGACCGCGAGCCCGACGACCATCGAAGCGAGGCCGAACCGCGCGTACAAACGGTTCGCGAGGAACAGCCCGACGATGAGCGCCGTCGCGCTCGTGAGGCCCATGAACAGGCCCAGGAACCCGGCGAGACGATCGGCGTCAGGGAATCGCGCCGTCGCGGCGCGCGCGAACAGGAACGACAACGAGAAGTACAGGACCGCGAGCAATGCGAGGCTCACGGCCATCCTCGAGAGCAGCGAGGTGGAGCGGACGGAGCGAAGGCCCTCCGAGAGGCGATCCCGCGCGGACGCCGTCTGCCGTGTCAGCTGCCGTTTGCGCGATACCCGCACGCCGCCGCGGCGCAGCGCGGCCAGCGCGAGGGCGAACGCGAACGCGAGCGACGCCGACCAGAGGAACAACAGGTTCTCCGCCCCGACGGCCGCGGCGAGCGGCGCCGTCGCGACGCCGCCGACCACGCCTCCGAGGATCAGCGCCGACCCGTACAGCGGAAACAGCCGCTTCGCCTGCCGTGTGTCGTTCACGGCGCCGGCGACGCCCCAGATCACGACGCCGATCGCGGTCCAGATCATCATCATGGCGAGCCAGAGCACCGGATACAGCCACCGCGCGTTCAGCAGCAGCGACGCCCGCATCACGAGCACCGCGACCGCCATCGCCGGAAGCAGGCGGACGAGGAGGCGCTGCGGATCCGGCCGCTGCAGGACGGAGTTGAGCCCGAGCATCAGTGCGGCCGTACCGATCCCGACCGCAACGAACAGATACGGCAGCGCGGCGGGTCCGAACCGCGCGAAGAGCAGGCCCTCGACGGCGTTGCCGCCGATCGCGAACCCCGACCAGACGACGAACATCAGCGCGATCACGAGGAACGCGACGGGTCCTTCTCCGGGGCGGATCTTGAGCGCGCGAAGGAGCACCGACGACCGAACGACTCGTGTCCGCGCGGTGCCGGTGGCGCTCACGCCCAGAGGGGGAGGGCGTGAGAGGAGGGAACGCTCCGCATCCGCTCGCAGCGGAGCGACTCGGAGACGTCGAGGAGCCTGCTACTCAGAGAACGAAGCTCCAGCGCTTCGGGTTCCGGCTCTCCATGTCGACGCGGCCGCTCGACTTCTCGAAGTCTCCGGTCCCGCCCGTGACGGCCAGCGATCCGCCGCTCAGCTTCTTCCCCTGCGCCGGAACGAGCCCCTGAACCATCACGGTGCCGCGCTCGTACTCGAACGTGATGACGCACATCGCGCGCCCTTTGCGCGTCACGGTCACGGATCCGTGCGCTTCGCCGACCTGTCCCCCTTTGCGCCAGGAGCCGTCGCCGTCCTCTTCGTAGAGATCCTGGTCGATCGCGAAGACGCTTCCGGCCGGCATCGGCGCCATGTCCTTGTCGTCGTCCGGCTCCTGGTCCTCGCCGATGATCGTGAACTCCGCGGTGAACTCCATGGCCGCTCCTCCCGACGGTGGCCGAGCCCGGAGCCTACGCGCGGTCCGAGCCGCCGGGCAAGGTCGGAGGCCGGACCGACGGGCCTAGACTCGCTCCATGCTGGTATGCCGTGTCTGCGGCGAGAGCAACCCGGCCCAGGCACGTTTCTGCATGGCGTGCGGCTCTCCGCTCCCCGAGCCGGCGGAGCCCGTCGCCGGCGAGATCCGAAAGACGGTCACGGTCCTGTTCTGCGACGTGGTCGGCAGCACGCTCCTCGGAGAGCAGCTCGATCCGGAGTCGGTCCGCCGCGTGATGACCCGCTTCTACGACGGCATGCGCTCGGTTCTCGAGCGCCACGGCGGCGCCGTGGAGAAGTACATCGGCGACGCGGTCATGGGCGTCTTCGGTCTTCCGGTTCTCCACGAGGACGATGCGTTGCGGGCCGTCCGCGCCGCCGAGGAGATGCGCTCCGCCCTCGCCGACCTCAACGACGAGCTCCGCGGCTCGTTCGGCGTGGAGCTCCAGATCCGGATCGGCGTCAACACGGGCGAGGTCGTGACCGGGAGCTCCGGGTCGCCGGTCCTCGGTGACGCGATCAACGTTGCGGCGCGGCTCGAGCAGACCGCGGCGCCCGGAGACGTCCTCCTCGGGAGGCAGACGTACGCGCTCGTCCGCGACGCCGTCACCGTCGACGACGGCCGCGCGCTCTCGCTCAAGGGAAAGGCCGAGCCGGTCACGGGCTATCGCCTGATCGACGTGGAGCTCCGAGCCGGGCGAGACGACCACGGCGCTCCGGCGTTCGTCGGGCGCGGGCACGAGGTTCGTGACCTCCGGGAGGCGTTCGACGAGAGCGTGCGCGACTCCGCCTGCGTGTTGCTGACCGTCCTCGGCTCCGCGGGCGTCGGCAAGTCGCGCCTCGCGGAGGAGTTCGCGCGGTCCGTCTCCGCCGACGCGCGCGTCGTCGGCGGGCGGTGTCTTCCGTACGGAGACGGCATCACGTTCTGGCCCGTGGCGGAGATGGTGCGCGACGCGTGCGACATCGGTATCGACGAGCCGCGTGAGGCTGCGCGCGAGAAGATCGCGCGCGTCCTGCACGGAACCGACGACGCGGAGATGATCGCCGACGGCGTCGCCGCGATCGCCGGCATCGTCGAGACCTCCACGGGGATGCAGGAGACCTTTTGGGCGATCCGGCGGTTCCTGGAATCGCTCCAGCGCGAGCGGCCCCTCGTCGTCCTCTTCGACGACGTCCATTGGGCCGAGCCGGTGTTCCTCGACCTCGTGGAGTACCTGGCGAGCTCCTCGCGCGACGCGCGGATCACGCTCCTGTGCCTCGCGCGGCCCGAGTTGCTGGAGCTCCGGCCCGCGTGGATCGGGCTCGAGCCCACGGCACGAACGCTGATGCTCTCGCCGCTCGCCCCGGAGGAGAGCGCGACCCTGATCGCGGACCTCCTCGGAACCTCGCCGCTCGATGCTCCCGACCGCGACCGGATCGTCGAGGCCGCGGAGGGCAACCCGCTCTTCCTGGAGGAGATGCTCCGCATGCTCGAGGACGACGGTCTCCTCAGCAAGGACGGGGGCGTGTGGAGGGTCGTCGGCGACCTCTCGCGTGTCGCCGTGCCCCCGACGATCCAGGCGCTGCTCGCCGCGCGCCTCGACCGGCTCGGGCCGCCCGAGCGCGTCGTGCTCGGCGCCGCGTCGGTGATCGGCAAGGAGTTCTGGTGGGGCGCCGTTTCGGAGCTCTCGCCGGAGAGTCTTCGTCCGTACGTCGGAAGCCACCTCCAGACGCTCGTCCGCAAGGGACTGATCTCACCGGAACGCTCGACGCTCGCCGGAGAGGACGCGTTCCGCTTCCACCACATCCTGATCCTCGACGCGTCGTACTCGGGCCTGCCGAAGGAGCGGCGGGCGGAGCTCCACGAGCGGTTCGCCGGCTGGGTACAGGAGCGGTCCGGCGATCGCATGCCGGAGTACGAGGCGGTGGTCGGCTATCACCTCGAGCAGGCGTTCCGGTATCGCCGGGAGCTCGGAGCCTCCGGCCCCGACGTCGGCGCGCTCGGCGAACGCGCCGCTGAGGGACTTGCCGTCGCCGGGCGCCGTGCACTCTCGCGCGGCGACATGGCGGCCGCCGTGTCGCTCCTCGAGCGGGCGACGGATCTCCTTCCCGACGAAAGCTCGCAACGCGCGCAGCTGCTTCCCGATCTCAGCGAGGCGTTGATGGAAACGGGAGCGCTCGCACGCGCC
This sequence comes from Actinomycetota bacterium, assembly GCA_045805285.1. GTDB lineage: Bacteria > Actinomycetota > UBA4738 > UBA4738 > JBJMLN01 > JBJMLN01. Next base: position 23,426 of record JBJMLN010000039.1, read on the forward strand.
GACGAGCTCCTCAGCGACGCGATCCACATCGCGGACGACGAAAAGGACGCCGGGCTGCGCGGACACGCGACGATCGTGCGGCTCCTGCTGATGGAGTCGACCGATCCGAAGGGTCGCTCCGAGGTGGCGCTCCGCGAGCTGAAGCTCGTGATCCCGGCGTTCGAGGAGCTCGGCGATCACCTCGGCCTCGCGCGCGCCTACCGGCTCACCGCCGACGTGCACTGGACGCGCGCTCGCTACTCCGCCGCGGAGGACGCGGTCGAGCACGCGATCGACCACGCACGCCGGGCAGGAGCGGCCTACGAGGAGGCGGAGAACCTCGGGCTCTACGTCGGCGCCGGCGTGTACGGACCGACGCCCGTTCCGGACGTCGTCGCGCGGTGCGAGCGGATCCTCTCCGAGACCAAGGGCAACCGGCTCGTGGAGGCGCAGGCGCT
>JBJMLN010000040.1:0-3091 GCA_045805285.1 Actinomycetota bacterium
AGTGTGTACAGCACGAGACACGCGAAGAACACCGCAAGCGTGATGAAGATCGCGAGTCCGACGACCCCGTCGTAGTAGTGCTCGTACAGACGGGAGATCGCGCCCATCCACGTTCCCATCAGGACGGCGTAGAGGAGACCCGCGCCCGCCGCGAGCCGCGGATTCGCGACCGCCGCGAACGTCAGGGCGATCAGCAAGAGATAGCCGAGGAAGAACCAGAGCCCGGACTGGACCAGAACGTTGGCGGCCGCCCTCCACCCGAGTGCGGCAAAGATGACGGTCACGATCAGCAGCAGGAACGCCTTGGCGATCGTTCCGCCGATGGTCATCGTGCGCGCGCCGGTCCGCGAGACCGTGAGCTCGCCGCCCGGCGCGAACGCCTGCTCGTTCAGAACCTGTCGCGACATCTGCCTCTCCTCCCCGGTTGCACCTGACGGCTCCGAGGCCGCGGCAGGCATCGGTGCGGGTTCACGTCGAAGCCTGCCACACGGGCGCCGCCCGTGGAGCAGGCCGGCTCCCTGAGCGACAGCCGTGGTCTACTGAGACGACGGGCGGAGGCGAACCTTGCGGATCGGCATCATCGGAAGCGGTGAGCTCGGGCTGACGCTCGCGGAGCTGTGGGCTCGTGCCGGGCACCAGGTCCTCCTCGTTGCCGACGAGGAGGCTTCCTCCGATGACCTCTCCGAACGCCTCTCGGAGTTCCTGATCGAGATCGCGCCGGTCGACGACGCCGCCCGCTCGGCCGAGGTCATCGTGTTGACGCGTCCTTTCGGCACGGCCGACGCGGGACCGTCTCCGCTGACGGTGGTCGGCAAGATCGTGATCGACGCCATGAACGCGGGGTCGGAGGACGGCGCGGGCCGGTCCTCCAGCGAGGCCACCGCCGAACGATTCCCGCAGGCGCGCGTCGTCAAGGCCCTGAACACGCTTCCGCCGGAGATCCTTCGGGCGGAAGGACGGCGATCCGCGCCGAAGGAGCAGCGACTGGCCATCGTGATGTCGGGCGACGACGCCCGGGCGAAGACGCGCGTCTCCGCGCTGATCGAGGAGATCGGGTTCACGCCGGTCGACGCGGGAACGCTGGCGCGCGGCGGAGGGTTCCAGCAGCCGGGCTCGGACATCTTCGGCAAGCCGATGCTCCCGGCTGAAGCGCGCATGACGCTTTCGCTCAGCAGGTGAACGAGCCGAGAAGGGCATAAGGACGAGGGCGCTGCGGACGGGCGCCCGAGGAGGAGAGAAGCGATGCCGATGGCGAACAAACCCGAAGGACCGATCGGCGTCTTCGTGGCCGTCTTCGAGGACGAGGAGAGTGCCGACAAGGGCCTAGAGGCGCTCCGCTTCTATCAGCGGAAAGCCAAGATCATGGACATCTACGACGACGCGAAGATCCTGCGCAAGGAGGACGGAAAGATCGAGGTTCGCGGAGCGCATGGAGGCCGGCACGGCGCGCGCGAGGGCGCGATCGTCGGAGCCGTGCTCGGAGTCGTGTTTCCTCCCTCCCTGATCGTCACCGGCGTCGCCGGGGCCGCCGTCGGCGCAGCCGGCGGGAAGCTCCACAAGGGCATGCTGGACCACGGGTTCCTCAAGGACATGGGCGAGTACCTCCAGCCCGGCCGCGGCGCGATCATCGCAATCGCCGACGCCAAGAACATGGAAACGTTCCAGGGCGAGGTCCCCAATGCCGTGCGGACGTTCACGCAGGTCTTCCAGAGCGCCGACACCGACGACATCGTTGAGTGGCTCTCGTCGATCCCTGCGACAGTGCGAGAGGAGCCGGACGCGGAAGACTGACGCTCCGCGCACGCGGAAGCGCCGCCGCGTCTCCAAGGAGCGCGGAGCGGACACAACCGTCCCATCGACCCAGATCGCATACGTTGCGCTGGCAACGTTCCCGCACTAGCCTGAAGCGGCATCCACCGGAACTCGGCGAACCGATGCCGCTCCGGTAGCCACGCGTCGCTCGAAAGGAGCCGATCCCCGCCAACCGGTGGGATCGAGGGCGGCGGTAGAGGAGGAGAGTGCATGCTCGCAACTGAGTGGTCGTTCGGCAGCGTGCTGTGGGCCATGGTCGTGTTCTTCGCGTGGGTCGCGGCCATCTGGCTGTTCATCGCGCTGTTTTCCGACATCTTCCGCCGCAATGATCTCAGCGGTGGAGCGAAGGCCGGCTGGATCATCCTGTTGTTCATCCTTCCGTTCCTCGGCGCGCTGATCTACATCGTTGCGCGACCCAAGATGACGGAACAGGACCGGCAGATCATCGAGGAGCAGCAGGAGATACAGCGGCGGGTCACCGGTTACTCGCCGGCGGACGAGGTCGAGAAGCTCGGGAAGCTTCGAGACTCCGGAGACATCACCGTCGAGGAATACGAGGAGCTCAAGCGCAAGGCCTTGATCCAGATCTAGGTGCCGGCGTCCCGGAACGTGAGGGCCTGAGGAGGAGAGCATGCAGCAGGACAACCGCAGTGGTTGGGCAGTCGGCTACATCATGTTCGCGTCGTTCATCCTGATCATGATCGGGATCTTCCACGCGATCGACGGCCTCGCCGCGATCGTCAACAACGACGTCTACGCCCACATCGGCGACTACATCTTCAAGTTCAACGTCACGACGTGGGGATGGATCCACCTGATCGGCGGCATCATCGTGCTGATCGCGGGCTTCTCGCTCTACGGAGGAGCGGTGTGGGCGCGCACGGTCGGCGTCATCGTCGCGCTGATCAGCGCGATCGCGTCGTTCGCGTCGCTGCCGTACGCGCCGGTGTGGTCCATCATCCTGATCGTGCTGGACGTTTCCGTGATCTGGGCGCTGACGATGCACGGCCGCGACGCCGCGGCGTAGGAACTCCTCGGGAACGACGCCCCGGCCGGTTCCAACGACCGGCCGGGGCGATGATCCCGCCCGCGTCGACGTGTGAGCGATCCGCGATGATGTAAGCCGCGCTCGCAATGCGCGGCTCACCCGACGTCCCTTCGAGGTCTGGAGCGCCGATGGACCGGAACGACAACCTCGAGAACGAGGTCGCTCGCCTCAAGGGCGAGAAGGCGGCGCTCGAGCGGAAGCTCGACCGCAAGGAGGCGCGGGCTCGCCGAT
>JBJMLN010000041.1:0-7320 GCA_045805285.1 Actinomycetota bacterium
CCGACGCTTCGAGCGTTGCTCCGGCTGGACGAGCACGTCCTCCGCTCGATCGATGATGTTCCGGCACAGCACGCGCCGCTCGTCGACGCGATCGCGGCCGGAGACGAGGAGAAGGCCGCACGCCTGCTCTCGGAACACTCCGAGCGGGCGGGAGAGCTGATCGCCGAGTTCGTGGCGCAGCGCGGCTAGGCACGCGGGAGCTCAGCTCTCTCCGCGCGCTCGCTTCATCCCCTCCTTGACCTCGCTCGTGTCGAGCGTCATCTCGAAGAAGCCGACCTGCTCCTCGTAGACGGCGTCGTCAGCTGCCTCCTTCACCTCGTCCTCGAACACGTGGAACACCGGGAGCCCCAACTGGACTCCGGCCAATGGACCCACGTACGCGGGATCTCCGTCTCGCACGGTCTCCGCGGCGACCTCCACGGCCTCCGCGTCCGCCGCTCCGAGCACGACGACGATTCCCTCGGCGCCCTGCTCATCGACGATCCGCTTGATCAATGCCTGGTTCTCCGGGTCCATGGCGCCCGATGCCGTTCAGACGAAGCACTCGGTGCGCGTCTCGATCACGTCCGCGCCCGCGGAGCGGACGACCTCGGCGATCGCCTCTCCGGGGACGCCGTCGCGCTCGCCGAGCGCGATGACCTTCTTGCCGCGAAGCTCCATGTGTGAGCTCACCTGCTCTCCCACTGCGGCTCCGGCAGGGCCACCGCCGGAGCGCCGTCGAGGAGACGGCCGACGGCCGCCTCGATGTCCTTGATCGTCGTTCCGTTGCCGGTCAGCCGTTCCACCTCGACGCCGTCACGGAGCGTGATGTACGCCGGGAGCCCGGCGACGCGGAGGTCGCGGCAGAGCTTTCGGTTCTCCGGCGCGTTCAGCTTCAGCAGGCGTATCTGGCCCTCGTAGCGTTCGCCGAGCTCCTCCACCGCCGGCATCAGCGCGAGGCACGGCTGGCACTCCGGCCCCCAGATATCGAGCAGGACCTCGCCCTTCGCGGCGAGCTCCGGATACGTTTCGATCGTCACGTCGGTCGCCATGTGCTCCTCCTCATGCCTCGAGGACGACGGAGACGCCGTCCCAGGACCGCGTGAGGCGGCCGAGGAACAGCGAGCCCTTCGCCATCAACATCGTCCGGGAGAGGTCTCCCCTTTCGAACCGCCGCAGCGCGTGCGGAAGCCAGGGAGCTGCCGACGCGATGTGGCCCTGGGTCGGGGAGAATCCCGGCATCCCGTGCTCGCGCGCAAACGTCTGGATGTCCTCGCGTTCGAGCTCCTTGCGAACCACACCGAGGCCCGCGAGCATCTTGTAGTTGCGGTCGGGAACGTCTCCCCCGCCCTGCGGCTCGGTGATCTCGGGGTTGTGGATCTCCGTTGCGTACACGTCGATGTCATCGATCGAGACCCCGAGGGCGTCGAGCGGCGCGCCGACGAGCGCCTCGAGCTGCGCCTGCGGCGCCGCCGCGGCGCCGACCGGCATCCGCCCGACCGCGTCGGTCCGAAGGATCGGTCCGTTCGAGCCGTCGGAGGGCGCGAGCAGGACCGCCATCCCGGCGAGGACGTCCTCCAGGATGGGGACGCCCTTCGTCAGCGCTCCTTCGAACTTCATGCCGAGCTTCGCCAGCGAGCCGCCGGCGAGAACGAGGACGGCGTCCTCGACGCCCGATTCGATGAGCGACGCGGCGACCACGAGCGCGTGCACCGGCGCCGCGCAGAACGACTTCACGTCGATCCCTGAGGCGTTCTGCAAGCCGCATTGCTCCGCGACGGCCTTGGCCAGATTTCCACCGCCGCGCTGGTAGCGGTCCCCGACCGCCTCCTCTCCGCAGCCGATCGCGAACGTCACGTCGTGCGGATCGAGCCCGGTGCGCTCGAGGAGGTCCTTGACCGCATGCGTCGCACTCGCCTTGATCGAGAAGTTCTCCAGGAGCACGCGAGCGGAGAGCGAATCGTCCTCCGCGTGGGCGGAGGAGAACGCGCCCCACGGCGCTCCTCCCAGGTGGAGCGGGATCTCCCCCGGTCGCGCCTCCTTTCCGGGGTGCACTAGGTCGAACTGGTCGACCTCGCACAGCAGCTCGTAGAAGGTTTCTTCGCGCATCAGCTCGCCGCTCCGACCGGCCGGGTTCGCGCGGGGCGTCGCGTGGCTCCACCACGGCCGCTCGATGCTCCACAGATCGCCGGGCTCCGCGTTGCCGATGAAGACCTGATTCGGTGGATAGGCGACCGCGTCGTCGAACGATCGCAGCGCGCGCTCGATCTCCGGCACGCGGTGCGACTCCCGGTGCGGCTTCGAGCCGTAGCGCACCAGGTCCGGAACGTGCTCCAGCACGAAGGAGGAGGCGACGACCGCGGTCCGGCGGGTCACGCGATCTCCCACACGGTGCCGGGGACGACGTCGGTGGAAAGCATCTCCAGCGCCCGCTCGGTGATCCGCCGGCGCAGCGCGTGCTCGTCACCGACCGCGAGCGAGGGGTCACCCGCGGGATGGGTGATCGAAACGCCCTTCAGGATGCGGTTCGCTCCGACCATCTGCGCGATCGTCGGCAGCGCCGTGATGAACACCGTCGGTATCCCCTCTCGTTCGAACTCTCTGCTGAGCGTTGACCCGCAACGCGTTCCGGTTCCTCAGGTTCCGGTCAGGATCACCGCGCTGACGTCGGCCCTCTTGAGCTCCGCGGCGATCTCCTGTCCGAACTTCACCGCCGTGGCGACCGGCGTGTCGACGCCGGTCGTCGTGTAGAACGCGTCGTGGAGGCGCCCGATCCGGCCCTCGGACTCGAGCTCCCGCACCGCGTCGAGCGGCACGAGCCGGTTCGGATCCTCGTTCGCGAACGTCGTGTCGAACCCCGCGTGGACGGAGACGTAACCCTGCGGAGACAGCGACTCCACACCCTCGAGCGGATACCTCAGCCACACGTTCGCGTGACGCGTCGGCAGGTGATCGGGGTTCCCCTGCGGCACGCATCCGGCCTCCGTCACGAGCGCGATCGTCGCCTCGGCGAGGTCGGGCACCGCGGGCGGAGGCGGCACGCGGTCGGCCGGCGGTTCCACCTCCGTGCGGACGTCGCCGTCGAGCTTGCGAAGAAGGAGATCGATCGCGCGCGCGGCTCCGCTGCGACCGGCGCGGACGTTCCTCCGCTGATGCCGCGGTAGGTATCCCTCCGCCTCAGCCGAGCCGATGTCCTCGCCGGCGGCGAGACGCTTCGCGAGGCTCGCCACGACCGGAACGGCGTCCTTCATGCTCGACACGTTCGACCCCGTGGGAACGACGTAGGCGACACCCTCCGCGGCGATTACTCCCGGGGAGTCGGGCGTCATCGCGGTCACGACGGGAACGCCGCGGCGGCCGGCCTCGCGCGCGAGCACTCCGCACGCGTAGCCGTAGCGTCCGGAACCGAACGCGGGCCCGAGGACGACGACGTCGGGCTCAAGCTCCTCGATCCACGCGAGGAGCGTCGCGAGCGACTCCGCCTCGTGCTCGCCGAAGAAGTCGTCGCCGCAGGCGAGCGTGACGCCGACCGCGAGCCCGGCGGCACCCAGCGCGCGGCCGGGGCCGGCCGACCCCTCGATCCGCACGGGCTGGTGGCCGGCGGCCTCCTCTCCCCCGAGACCGGCGAAGAACTGGTTCACGTAGTGGACGACGGTCATCGCGCGATCCTCATGCCGTCAGCGCAGTCAGGTCGAAGGCGCCGGTCTCGTCGTTGGCGCCGAGGTAGCTCGACAGCGGAACCGGCTGTCCCGCCATCGCCTCGTCATCTCGAGCGCCGATCACCAGCCCCGGCGTCCACGGCTCCAGGAGCTCGTCCTCGTTGCCGGTGCTCACGATGCAGTCGGCCTCCGGGACGTGGTCGGTGAGGCCGCCGTTCGTCTCCGCGAGGATCGCGCATGTGCGGATGCCGGAGCTCTCCAGCGCACGGACCGTGAGCATCGTGTCGGTGTGGGAGTTGCCGGAGGAGAACGTGGTGCAGACCGCGGCATCGGCGCCGATCAGACGCGCGAGCCGGGCCGTCTGGAGCGCGGAGCGCTGCTTGTCCTCCGCGGTGCTCAGGTATCCGAGGGCGACGATGAGTGCGGCGAAGTGCAGACGCTCTCCGTCCGCCGCGAGGAGCTCGCGGATCAGCGGACTCCCTTGATACGTCGCGGTGGCGTTGCGGACCGACGGCCAGTCGTAGGTTCCGTTCACGAGTGCCCCGTCGATGACCTCCAGCGGGTCGAGGAGCGTCGGCACGAGCCCTCCCATCGGCGCGCCGTAGAGGAACGTGTCGACGAGCGGCCCCTCGGAGGCGACCTGGAGCACCGCGCACACGGACGGGAGCTCCGACGCGGGCGAACGCGAGCCCTGCAGTCGCTCGACATCGTCCGGCTGCGCGCCGATGGTCGTCGCCGCCAGCTCGCGGGCGACGCGGAGCCCGGCGCGTCGCACCGCGCGGTCGGCCTCCACGACCGTCGCATCGCGAGACGGCCGGCACGTGACGACGACGTTCGTCGTGCGCGCGTACGGGGCGCGCTCCGCCGACGGGCCGGCCATGTCGATGAACGAGGGAGGGAACTCCACCGCCTCGGCGTTGCCGGTGACGCTCCAGTCGCAGGAGACGACGACGCGCACGCCGTCCAGAACGTGGGTGCGGCCGCGGCCCGCGGCAATCAGGGTCCCGAGCGCTCCCGGGAACGTCGCCGGAGGGTCGTCCGCCTTGACCGAGGGGACGACGGCGTCGATCACGTTCACGATGCGGACAGGATCGCCAGGTCGGACGATGTCGACCGTGGCCTCCGCCAGCGCCGTTTCCTGTGCGCCGACCGCGAGCTCCGGGAGCGAGAGATGGAGCGTTCCCGCGTCCCGACCTGTCTGCGTCCCCCCGACGACCTCTCCGACCGCGAACCGCGCGATCTCGAGATCAGCGGGCGCCGATGACACTTGCGGACAGTCTACAACTGCGGGTCCGCCGGATCGGCCGGCGAAACGGTCGCCTCGCCGGGAAGCACGTACGCCTGGTCCGGGTCGCTGGAGAGCCAGACGGTCGAGTCGAACGCGGAGCGCTCCAAGCGCGCGTCGGAGGGAACGTTCACGATCACGCGCTCGCCGGTCTGCGTCTCGGCGGCGTAGCGCGACCACGAGCCCTGGAACGTCTCCTCCAACAGTCGGACCGGCAGACCTCCAGGTCCCGACGGCTCGATCGTCGCGATCCGCAGATGCTCCGGCCGGACCATCACGCTGACAACGGCGCCGTCGTCGCAACCTTCCGCGGCGGCTCCCGCGCGCATGACGCTGCCGTCGTCCAGGCGCACGACGAGCCCTTCGCCTTCGCGCGACTCCACCTTGCCCGACAGGAGGTTCGCCTGACCGATGAAGCCGGCGGTGAACAGCGTCCGCGGCCGGAGGTAGACCTCCTCGGGCGCGCCGAGATGCTCGACCTTTCCGAGGTTCATCACCGCGATCCGGTCCGACATCGTCATCGCCTCGTTCTGGTCGTGCGTCACGTAGACGAAGCTGATGCCGACGTCTCGCTGGATGCGCTTCAGCTCGAACTGCATCCCCTCCCGAAGCTTGAGATCGAGCGCGCCGAGCGGCTCGTCGAGGAGCAGCACCGCGGGCCGGTTCGACAATGCTCGAGCGAGCGCGACCCGCTGCTGTTGGCCGCCGGAGAGCTCCCGCGGATAGCGGCCCGCGTACTCGCTGAGGTGCACCGCCTCGAGCACCTCTCCCACCCGCTGCTTGACCTCCTTGCGCGGCAACCGTTTCCGCTCGGGCCCGAAGGCGACGTTCTGCGCGATCGTCATGTGCGGAAACAGCGCGTAGTTCTGGAAGACGAGGTTGGTGTTCCGCTTGTGGACGGGGACCGTCGAGGCATCGCGGCCCTCGATCACGATGCGTCCGGACGTCGGCGTCTCGAACCCGGCGAGCATCCGGAGCGTGGTTGTCTTTCCACAGCCGCTCGGTCCGAGGAGGGAGAAGAACTCGCTCTTCGCGACCGCGAAGGAGACGTCGTCCACCGCGGGCGGCCCGGAGCCGAACCGCTTCGTCACGTGGTCCACGACGACGGCGGCCTCCACCGACGTCTCCGGCGGCTGTTCCGCCGTTGCGGAACCCGAGGCCATGGCGGGCTCAGGCATCGGATGACGTGGCCGACTGCAGCCGGTTGATCGCGGCGAGCTTGTACATGATCGCGACGAAGATCACCGCGAACACCAGCAAGAGGAAGCTCATCGCGGAGCCGACCCCCCAGTTTCCGGTCTTGAGGATCTGTTGCTCGATGTAGTTGCCGACCATGAAGCCGCTAGTGCCGCCGACGAGCGCGGGTGTGAGGAACTCCGTGAACAGGGGGATGTAGACCAAGATCAGGGCGACGAAGATGCCGGGCGCCGCCAGCGGAACCAGCATCTTCCGGTACATCGTGAACGTTCCGGCGCCGAGATCGTCGGCGGCCTCGAGGATCGCGGGATCGATCGCCTTCAGCGCCGCGTAGATCGGGATGGTGGCAAGTGAGAGGTACTCCGCCGAGCTGACGATGATGACGGCCGTCCTGCTGAACAGGAGCGACTCGATCGGCTGGTGGATCAGATGCATGAACAACAGGGCCGAGTTGATGATCCCCTCCCGCCCGAGGAGCGTCCGCCAGGCGTAGACCCGGATCAGCGGGTTCAGCTGGTCGGCCAGCACGAGCAACAACAGCAGCTGGAGCTCGTAGCGGCGAACCTTGAAGGCCAGGACGTACGCGAGGGGCAGCGCGAAGAAGAGCATCAGGATCATCGAGACCGTCGCGATCGTGAACGTCGTCCAGAGGATCTCCCAGAACGTCGGATCGGTCAGGACGGAGCGATAGTTGTCCAGCCCGGTGAAGCCGCCGACTCCGGCGATGCCGAACTTCAACACGCTCATGTAGCCGAGGATCCCCATCGGCCCGAGGAAGAACACGACGAGGACGGCGATCGGGCTCGAGACGTAGGCGATCACTCTCGCGCGCTTGCGGACGGGCGGCGGCTCGGTTTCGAGGATGGTCGCGGGAGCGAGCTCCACCGCCATCAGATCACCATCTCCGGCGTGAGCGTGTCCGATCCGGTCGTCCGCGACTGCCACCGGCGACTGAGCCTCCAGGCGACGTAGAGGACGACCACCTGGATCGCGGCCACGAGCGTGGAGATCGCATTCACGATGGGGATGTTCTTCGCGTGGTTGAGCGTCGAGAACACCCAGATCGGAAAGGTCGCCTGGAACCCCGCCGTGAAGAAGCTGATCGTGAAGTTGTTGAACGACCAGCTGAACGCGAAGATCGCCGACGCCGCGAGCGCGGGCGCGATCAGCGGCAGCACGATGTAGCGGAGCACCTCGAAC
>JBJMLN010000042.1:0-10169 GCA_045805285.1 Actinomycetota bacterium
CTCGAGCCGCTGTGGCTCGTCGGACGGAACGAGGACGCCGCGGAGCTGCTGCCCCTCGCCGAGCAGGCCCTCGAGCTGCAGGCGGAGTGGATCTCGTTCGATTCGCGGTGGGTCAGGACGCGCGTTGCGATCGCAGCGGCCGCCGCCGAGCGCTACGACGAGGCCGAGGCGCTCTTCTCGGAGGTGCTCCGCCGCGGCGAGGAGCTCCCGAACCCGATGGAGCGTGCCGACGTGCACCGCTTCCTCGCCCGGATGTTCCTTCGGCGGAACTCCGAGGGAGACGGGGCGCGCGCGGAGGACCTCCTCCGCACCTCGATCGAGGAGTACCGCGAGCTCGGGATGGAGCGCCACTCCGAGCTCGCGGAGGCGGAGCTTCGCGGCGACCCGGTCGGCGCCGCCGAGCCGTGAGCGCGATCAGCCGCGCCGACCGGCCGTGAGCGAGCGACACCTCTCCGCGGAGGGATCCCGTTGGGCGATCGCGTGTCCCCACGCGGCGGCGACCCGCGGCGGCGCGGAGGCGTTCGAGGCCGGCGGCAACGCGGTCGACGCGGCGCTCGCGGCCGCGACGTCGCTCGCAGTTGTGTATCCGGCCTCCTGCGGCGTCGGCGGAGACCTCTTCGCGCTCGTGCGCTCTCCGGACGGCTCGATCGCGGCGCTGAACTCGAGCGGCGCCGCACCCGCAGCCGTCGACGTCGACGCGATCCGAGCGGAGCGAGCCGGCGACGGAGCGGAGCACGCGCTCCGGATGCCCGAGCGCGGACCGCACACCGTGACCGTTCCCGGAGCAGTGGCCGGATGGTCGGAGCTCACCGGCCTCGGCGCGCGCTTCGACCTGACGCGAGCACTCCAACCGGCGATCGCGTTCGCCGCGGACGGCGTTCCGGTCGCGTCCGACCTCGCAGGCTCGATCTCGCGCCGCATCGACGTGTGGCTCGCCGATCCCGGCATGGCCGCGGTGTTCCTCCCCGACGGGAAACTGCTCGCGGAGGGAGAGCTGCTCCGCCAGCCGGCGCTCGCGGAGACGCTCCGGACCCTTGCGAACGACGGCCCGCCGGCGATGTACGGCGGCCCGATCGGTGCGCGCCTCGCCGAGCATCTCCGTTCGCTCGGTGAGACCCACACGATCGAGGACTTCGAGGCGCACTCCACCGACGTGACCGAGCCCGTGACGCGCGCGTACCGCGGCGTCGACGTCTCCGTCGTCCCGCCGAACTCGCAGGGCGTCGCGCTGCTGGAGATGCTCCTCGCGATCGAGCGACTCGGGATCGAACCCGACGCGACGGGCACCGATGCGGTCACTTTCGCGAACGTCCTCCGCCTCGCATGCCTCGACCGCGACGCCCATCTCGCCGATCCGTGGCGCGTCGACGTCCCGGTCGACGATCTGCTGGGGGAGGCGAACATCAACCGGGTCGCGCGCGACGCGACGTCGGCGGCGCCGGTCGCAGCCGCCCCGGTTGCCGGCGACACGGTCGGCATCGTGACGGCGGACGCCGACGGCTGGGCCGTGTCGCTGATCCAGAGCCTGTACAACGGCTTCGGCTCCGGCATCCTTGAGCCCTCCACCGGCGTCGTTCTCCACAACCGCGGCGCGTGCTTCTCGCTCGATCCGGCGTCGCCGAACGTGATCGCCGGCCGAAAGCGACCCGCGCATACACTGATGCCTGTGCTGCTCACGCGCAACGGAAACCTCGTCGGCGTTCCGGGAACGATGGGCGGCGGCGGCCAGCCGCAGATCCACGCACAGGTGCTGACGCGTTCCCTCGACCTCGGTATGTCTCCCGCCGACGCGGTCGCGGCCCCGCGCTACGTCGTCGGAGGAACCGACAGCGTCCAGGGCGGAGCGTTCGTGGAGGCCGAGGAGCGCGTCCCCGCGGAGACGCGACAAGCGCTCGCGGGCGCCGGCTACCGCGTCGACGTCCTGGAGCCGTACGACAGCACCGTCGGCCACACGCACCTGATCCGCGTCGGACCCGACGGGTTCTCCGCCGGCTCCGATCCGCGTGCCGACGGCTCCGCGGAGGCCGGCTGAGCGCGATGGTCGCGAGCATGGGGAGCGCGATCGTGGACGCACTCCACCTCGCGTTCTCGATGACGTGGGAGATCCTCTGGGCGCTCGTCCTCGGCTTCGCGCTCTCCGCGGCGGTGCAGGCGGTCGTGTCGAAGTCGGAGATGGTGCGACTCCTCCCCGACGACTCCCCGCGCACGCTCGCCGCGGCGTGCGGCCTCGGCGCGGCGTCCTCATCCTGCTCCTACGCCGCCGTCGCGCTCGCGCGTTCGATGTTCACGAAGGGAGCGAACTTCACGTCCGCGATGGCGTTCGAGTTCGCGTCGACGAACCTGGTGATCGAGCTCGGCGTGATCCTGTGGCTCCTCCTCGGCTGGGAGTTCACGCTCGCGGAGTTCGTCGGCGGCGTGATCATGATCGCGATCCTCTCGGTGCTGTTCCGTTTCTTCCTGAGCGACCGGATGGTGGAGGAGGCTCGCCGCCAGGCCGAGCGCGGCGTCCTCGGCTCCATGGAGGGCCACGCGACGATGGACATGTCGATCGTCGGCGGCTCGGTCCTTTCGCGCGTCGTGTCTCCGCGTGGGTTCACCGCGATCAGCCACTCGTTCGTCATGGAGTGGGCGGCGGTGTGGAAGGACATCGTCGCGGGACTGCTGATCGCCGGCGCGATCGGCGCCTGGGTGCCGGAGTCGTTCTGGCAGGCGTTCTTCGCCGTCGACCATCCGCTCGTCGCGAAGCTCTGGGGGCCGCTCGTCGGACCGATCGTCGCCGCCCTGTCGTTCGTCTGTTCGATCGGAAACGTCCCGCTCGCGGCCGTGCTCTGGAACGGCGGGATCAGCTTCGGCGGCGTCGCGTCGTTCATCTTCGCCGACCTGATCATCCTTCCGATCCTGAACATCTACCGGAAGTACTACGGGATCAAGGTGAGCGGGTTCCTGCTCGCGACGTTCTACGCGGCGATGGTGCTCGCCGGCTACGCCGTGGAGATCCTCTTCGGCGTCTTCGGTCTCGTACCGGAGCGGCACCTCGGCCACGTTCCGATGGAGTCCGGAGTGACCCTCAACTACACCACGGTGCTGAACGTCCTCTTCCTGTTCCTTGCGTCGGCGCTTGTCGCGCGCGCGATCCGGACCGGCGTCGTCCCGATGCTCCGGATGATGGACGAGCCGATGGACGATCACGGCGACCACCAAGAGCACGAACACGACGAGCGCGGCGGGCATGACCACCATCAGATGTAGCGAAGGTCAGCGGAGCCAGAACCCGAATTCGTGCGGCGCCGGCCGGAACCCTGCCGCCTCCGCGATGCCGGTCGCCTCGGAGAAGTCCATGGCGAGGACGTCCGGCGCATGCGCATCGCTCCCGAACGTCACGGCCTTGCCACCGGCCTCGTGCCACCACTCCACGACGATCGGGCGGGGAGACGGCCAGTGCTCCGGCCAGTCCTCCCGGTCGGTGTTGATCTCGAGCGCGAGGCCGTTCGTCGCCGCCGCCTTCAGCACGGCGCGGTACTCCTCTTCGAAGTCGGACTCCTCGTACGCCAGCACGTCGTGAGGCCACGCGCGCTTGACGTAGTCGATGTGCGCGAGGATCGCGAAATCGGCCGGGCGTTCCAGGAGCCCGAGCATCTCCTCGAAGTACGAGCGCACCATGTCGTGCGGGGCGGCCGCGAGCATGTCGTCGTCGAGCTCCACGTTGCCGTCGGGCGTCTCCACGCGATGGACGGACCCGAGCACGAGGTCGGCGCCGACCGCTCGCAGAACCGCGTCGGCTCGCTCCGGATACCGGTGCGGCTGACCGAGCTCGATGCCGGAGTGGATCCGAAGCGACGGGAACAGCGAACGGCAACGCTCCAGCTCCCGGAGATAGCCCTCCACCGCGAGCTGCGGCTCCGACGGCGCGAGCTCCGCGTGGTCGGTGAACGCGATCGCCGGTAGACCGATCTCCACCGCCCGGCGGCACGACTTCTCCATCGAGCCGTCCGGCGCGTCGTAGGACCACTCGGAGTGCGTGTGGAGGTCGCGCGGAAGGACGCCGCTCACGGAACCGACGCCGTCTCCGCCGGCACCGCGTCGCTGAGCAACGAGTACGCCTCCTCCTCCTGTGCGAAGTGCAGCCGCAGGATCGCGTGGAGCCCGTAGAGGACGCGTCGGAGATCCGGAAGGTCCTCCGGGCCCGGGCCGCCGGGCGGAAGGTCCTCCAGGAGCTGCGTGAACAGCCTGGTCAGGTGGGAGATCTCCAGGTGGGCGCGGCTCATCGTCGCCATCGGGTCCTCGCCGCCCATCAGCTTCGCGACGACCGGATACACCTCGGCCTCCTCCTCCTCCTCGTGGCGGACGAGCCTTTCCAGGAGGAAGACGCGGACGAGCTCCAGCTCGGCGAGCGCCTCGGACGGTGGCATGCGGTCGAGCCGGTCCGCGACCGCGCGGATCCGGTTCATCTCCGGGAGGAACTCGCGATGCTCGACGCGGAACCGCTCCCCGACGTCGGAGCTCGTGCTCGGCATCGGTCCGCGCCGATCGCCGCGGAGCGCGCGGAGCGCGTTCAGGATCACGGCGACGTCGATCAGCTCCTGGATCAGCGCGCCGCCGACGGGAACGAGCAACCCGGCCGCGGCGAAGAGCATCGCGATGAGCGAGAGCGCCATGCCCGCGATCACGCTCTGGAGCGCGATCCGGCGGGAGCGCCGCGCGATCCGCATCGCCTCCGCGAGCCGATCCAGCCGGTCGACCGCGAGGACGATGTCGGCGGCCTCCGACGACGCCGTCGCGCCTCGCGCGCCCATCGCAACTCCGACGTCCGCGACGGCGAGCGCCGGAGCGTCGTTGATGCCGTCGCCCACCATGACCGTGAAGCCCTCCTGCCGCTCCGCCTCGACCGCGTCGACCTTGTCGGCCGGGGTGCGCTCCGAGAGGATCCGGTCGACGCCGAGCGCGACCCCGACCGACTCCGCGACGTCGGCGTGATCGCCGGTGATCATCACGATGCGCCGGAACCCCTCACGGCGAAGGGAACGGATCACGCGCGGCGTGTCGGGGCGGATCGGGTCGTCGAGCAGCAGCGCTCCTGCGAGCTCGCCGTCGACGGAGACGAAGACGTTGGTGGAGCCCTGCAGCATCGCGCGCCTGCGCACGTCGCGCGCCGTGCCCGGCATCCGCGAGCCGTCGAGCACCCAGTCGCCCTTGCCCAGGGAGACCTTGCGACCGTCGACGACACCGGCGATGCCCGCGCCGAGCTGCTCGCGTACCTCGGAAGGAAAGACGAGCGCGAGCCGGCGTTCCCGCGCCGCGCGGACGATCGCGGAGGCGAGCACGTGCGCCGAGACCTGGTCGAGCGACGCCGCGAGCCGGAGCAACTCGTCGGCGCCGACGTCGCCGAAGGTCTCGATGTCGCTCACCTCCGGCATGCCGGCGGTGAGCGTGCCGGTCTTGTCGAACAGGAGCACCTGTCCGCGGCCGAGTGCCTCGAGCGCTCCGCCGCCCTTGACGATGATGCCGCGGCGCGCTGCCCGGGAGATGCCGGCCACGATCGCGATCGGAGCGGCGAGGATCAACGGACACGGCGTTGCGACGACGAGCACGGCGAGAGCGCGGACCGCGTCGCCGGAGATCGCCCACGCGGCGGCCGCGATCACGAGGGTGACCGGAACGAAGATCAGCGCATAGCGGTCCGCGATCCGGACGAACGGCGCCTTTTGGCGCTGCGCCTCCTCCACGAGCCGGACGATGCCGGCGTAGGTGCTCTCCTGCGCCGTCGCGATCGCGCGGAGATCGAACCCGCCCCCGGCGTTCACGGCGCCCGATCGGACCTGATCGCCGCCCGCGCGCTCGACCGGTCGCGACTCCCCCGTCAGCGCGGACTCGTCGAGCACTGCCGGCCCGAGCGCGACCCCGTCCACGGGGAGGACCTCTCCCGGCTTCACGAGGAGTCGATCGCCGACCTCCACCGCGTCGATGCCGACGCTCTCGAGCTCGTCTGCCGCGTAGCGGTTCACGACCCGCGGCGCGCGACCGACGAGGGTGGAGAGCTCCCGCCGCGCCCGAGCGTCCGCGTAGGCCTCTAGCGTCTGGCCGCTCGAGAGCATCAGCGCGATGACCGCGCCCGCGAGGTACTCCCCGAGTGCGAGCGCTCCCCCCATCGCGAGGAGCGCGATCACGTCGACGCCCGACTCCCGGTTCGCGAGATCGCGCGCGACGGAGACGAGCAGCGGCACGAGCCCCACGACGGTGGTGAGCGCCCACAGCGCATCCGCCGCGTCGTGCGCGCCCGCGGCGTAGGCGACGCCACCGGCGGCGATCCCGACGACGCTCGCGATCAGCAGCCAGACGTCGGGGTCGCGCTTCGTGTGAAGGATCGCCTGTGCCATGCCTCTCCGGGGGTGCCGCCGGTTCTCCTGAGACGACCCTAACCGCGGCGGAGCTCTGCGCGGAGGTGCGGCGCGAGCGGCACGCGCTCCATCTCCATCCGGAGCGTGTAGACCATGGCGTCTCCGTCGACCTCGAGATGGCGCTCGAGGCCCGTCACCCGGTCGCCCGTCGGCGTGTGCGCCATCGTCACGGAGGCGAGGTCGAGCGTCCGGGCGCCGCCCGTGGAGGCCGACAGCGTGCCCGTCGAGACCTCCACGATCCCGAGCGGATGGGCGAGGACGAGCTCCACCGCGCCGGAGTCGCCCGCTCGCAGGAATCCCCGCTCGAAATGGAGCGGCGAGCCGTCCTCGAGCGACCAGCTCTTCTGCTCGTACGCGAGGAACGGATCGCCCACATGGCTGAACGTCATCTCCTCGCCGTAGCGGAACGGCTCCACCGTCGGATACTCCCCCTCGCCGGTTCCGCTCCACGTCCCGAGGAGCAATCCAAGAGCCGCGACATCGGGATGGAGCGCGGGATCGCTCGGCAGCCGCATCGCGCGACGCTAGCACGCACGCGCGCGCGAGCCACGCACGCGAATCACGACGAATGCGTCCCCCCTTCTCCCGACATATCCGGGGGCGTGCGGTATCCTGCCCGGGCTCCGACACCCCGCGACGCCGGGAGGGAGCCGGCGTACCCAGGAGGTCGCGTGGCGCGAGCAACCCATCGGAAATCCGGACGATCGTCGATGTGGGTCGCCGTCGTCGTGCTCGTGGTGTTGGCCGGTGGCGGCGTCGCGTTCTTCCTGATCCGCAACGACCAAGCGGGCAACGCTCAAGACCGCCCCGGGAGCTCTCCGACGATCACGGTTCCGCCGAGCGTCGCCGCGGCGACCATCAACTTCCATCTCAAGCAGGTGACGCCGACGACGATCGGCAACCCCGGCGCGAACGCGGATGCGTCCTCGACGAAGGCCGCCGATGACGTGGACAAGGCGCTCGCGCAGTTCTACGAGCAGGCCTTCCTGACGAAGGAGAACTGGGACCAAGCCGATTACAGCCCCGCCTGGGCGTCCGTCGTGCCGGAGTCGCGCGCGGCGGCACAGCACGACGAGGACCTCCTGACCCTCGGGAAGGACGCGCCGAGCACCTATTCCTCGGTCGCGTTCGACAGCGGGGACGTCAGCGTGCAGCTCCTTCTCGACGAGAACTCCCAGCCGAAGTCGGCGATCGCCTCGGTCCACTTCAACGCGAACGCCAAGGAGCAGAGCGGCGGCACGACGGCGGTTCGGAGCGTCGGCCGGTACTTCCTCCGCCCCGAGGGCGACAAGTGGATGATCTACGGCTACCAGGTCCGACGGAAGGACAAGCAGAGTTGAAGCGCAAACGCTGGATGATCCCGCTGGCAGCGCTGACCGCATGGACGGTCGGAGGAGCACTCGGCACCACGCCGCCGAAGCCGCAGACGGCACGCGCGGACGTTCCGGTCACGATCGGCGCCGCGTCGAAGCGGACGGAGTTCTTCCCGGCGATGACGGGATCGAAGCCGATCTTCGTGCTGGCGCTCGGAAGCGACTCGCGCTCCAACGAGCCGGACAAGGTCGCTCACGGGCACTCCGACGTGATGCAGCTGATCGGCATCAACCCCGCGCAGCACCGGGCGACGATCCTCGGCTTCCACCGCGACACCTGGGTTCAGATCCCCGGCCACGACAAGACGCGGCTGAACACCGCGATGGTCGAGGGCGGTCCGCTGCTGACGGTCAAGACGTTCGAGAGCGTCACGCACATCCCGATCGACTATTACATCTTGACCTCGTTCAAGGGTTGGACCGACATGGTCAACCAGATCGGCGGCCTCTTCGTGAACATCCCCTATCCGGAGCACGACCCGTATTCCAAGGCCTTCTACAAGCCCGGCTACCAGCGGCTGAACGGCCACAATGCGCAGGCCTTCGCTCGCGACCGCCACGACGCCCCCGACGGCGTCTACAGCCGCACGCTCAACCAGTCCCGTGAGCTCCAGGCGGCACAGGTCGGCTTCCAGCAGCAGTTCGAGAAGGATCCGGTCGCGCTGTTCAAGTGGGTGGCGGCGGGCCTGCCCGACGTGCAGACTGACCTGCCGTTCTCGACGTTGATGAGCCTCGCGCTGACGGCGCTGTCGATCCCTCCGAAGAACGTGAACCGCGTGCTCGTTCCGGCGCACAGCGGCTTCGAGGGCTCTGCCTCCGTCGCCTTCCTCACTCAGCCCAAGGCCGACCAGACGTTCGCGGATTTCCGCAAGGACGGCCTGCTGAACTACTCAACCCCGGATCCCGGATGAGCCGCCGACGCAACGCCCTCCTCCGCCGCGCCGCGCTCTTCGCGCTGCCTGCGATGATGCTGAGCTCGCTGTTGGCCGCGTCCGGCCCGGCCGCGGGCGCCGGCGCCTCGGGCGACACGACGAACCGCCCGAGTGACCGTCCGAGCTTCGTGCTGATCAACACCGACGACCAGCGGCCCGAGACCCTCGCGAAGATGCCGCAGACCCAGAAGCTGCTCA
The DNA here is from genome assembly GCA_045805285.1 of Actinomycetota bacterium. Lineage (GTDB taxonomy): Bacteria > Actinomycetota > UBA4738 > UBA4738 > JBJMLN01 > JBJMLN01. Next base: position 8,899 of record JBJMLN010000042.1, read on the forward strand.
CCGACAAGGGCGTGAGTTTCAGCAACTCCTTCGTCGTGAACCCGGAGTGCTGCCCGAGCCGCGCGGCCACGCTGACCGGGAACTACTCCCACAACACCGGCGTCTACCGCGACCAGCCTCCGCACGGCGGCGTGGCCTCGTTCGTGAAGCACCACGACGAGCGCTCCACGATCGCGACCTGGCTCGACGGCGCCGGATACACGACCGCACTGATGGGCAAGTACCTCAACGGATACAAGGGCACGCGGATCCCGCAGGGGTGGGACAGCTGGACGGCCTTCAACGTGCCTCATTCCGGGACGGGGCACTACTTCAACTACGACCTCAACATCAACGGGAATCTCAAGCACTTCGGAGACGCGAAGAGCGATTACTCCACCGACGTCTTGGCGCAGAAGGCCTCGACGTTCATCAACAACACCGACGGACCGTTCTTCCTGTACTGGGCGCCGAGCGCGCCGCACAAGCCGGCGGTGCCCGCACCGAAGTACAAGCACGCCTTCGCGAACCTGCCGAAGTGGCGCCCCGAGAGCTACAACGAGAAGGGCATCAAGGACAAGCCGAAGTGGGCGCATTTCCCCCGCCTTTCGAAGGCGGACAAGAAGGAGATCGACCAGACACGACTCGCCCAGTACCGGACGCTCCTCTCCGTGGACGACGCGGTCGGCAACATCGTCGGGGCGCTCCGTAGGTCGGGTCAGCTCGACAACACGATGATCATCTTCACCTCCGACAACGGTTTCCTCTGGGGAGAGCACCGCCTGGACGGCAAGCAGACGCCGTGGGAGGAGAGCATCCGCGTTCCGTTCATCCTGCGCTACGACCCCGTCACGGCGAACACCGCAACGACGAACGACAACCTGATCGCGAACATCGACATCGCCCCGACGATCGCCGACGCGGCGGGGTTGAACGCTCCGCACGTCGACGGCTCCAGCATCCTCGACCTGTTGAACGGCGGTCAGTGGCGAACACAGTTCCTGATCGAGCATATGGAGGGGAGATACTCCCCCGCCCCGACGTACTGCGCGATGCGGACCCAGACGGAGATGTACGCCGTCTACAAGACGGGCGATCGGGAGCTCTACGACCTCACGAATGACCCGCTGGAGCTCCACAACCTCGCGAAGGACCCGTCGTACGACCAAGAGATCAACGGACAGGGCGGCCTGAACGACCAGCTGAGGCAACTCTGCCAGCCTCCGCCGCCGAACTGGCGCGGCCCGTAGGCCGGCGCGCTACCTCCGGGCCCAGTCCGGCTTGACGTCGTA
>JBJMLN010000043.1:0-22506 GCA_045805285.1 Actinomycetota bacterium
CGCGCGCGCCGGAGGCTCTCGCGCCGACGTGGAGTCGCGCCTCCGCCGCGTCGACGCGGTGATGGAACAGGTCGGCCTCGCTGATGCGCGGACGAAGCGCGTGAAGGCCTACAGCCAGGGGATGCGTCAGCGCCTCGGGATCGCGCTCGCGCTTCTCGGCCGGCCGGATCTGCTGGTCCTCGACGAGCCGACGAACGGCCTCGATCCGCAGGGGATGCGGGAGATCCGCACGCTCCTTCGACGGCTCGCGGACGAGGGAACGACCGTGTTCGTCTCGAGCCATCTCCTGAGCGAGGTGGAGGCGATGTGCGATCGCGTCGGCGTGCTCTCGCACGGGAAGCTGGTCGCCGAGGGCCCGCCGTCGAAGCTTCGGGGGGCGGCGGACCGCCTCCGGCTCGACGTCGACGACTCGGCCCGGGCGGCGGCCGTCGTGGAGGACGTGCCGGGCGTCCGGGTGGTCGATCGTGCGGCAGGCGTCCTTCGTCTCCGCCTCGACGCTCCCGCGACGCCGGCGGCGGTGAACGCGGCGCTCGTCGGCGCCGGGGTGGAGGTCAGCGCGCTCGCACCCGAGCGCGACACGCTCGAGGACGTGTTCCTCTCGCTCGTGGAGGACGCCGGTGTTCCGGGTTGAGCTCTCGAAGGCCTCGCGCCGGTGGAGGACGCTCCTCCTCGCGGCGGCGTTCGGGGGCATCCCGGTCCTGATCGCCGTCGCGGTGCAGCTGTCGCCGCCGACGCAGCAGGGCGCGGACGCGCCGCCGTTCCTGTTGCAGATCGTGCGGAACGGGCTGTTCGCTCCCTTGACGGGCCTCGCCGTGATCCAGCCGTTCTTCCTCCCGCTCGCGACGGGGCTCTTCGCCGGAGACGCGATCGCGGGGGAAGCCCAGGGCGGAACGCTCCGCTATCTGCTCGTGCGCCCCGTCTCGAGGACGCGGCTCGTGCTCGCGAAGTACACGGCTTCGATGACGCTGCTCGCGTCGTTGCTGCTGTGGGTGATCGTCTGCGGGCTGATCGCGGGAGGCATCCTCTTCGGCGTTCGGGAGCTGCCGACGCTCTCGGGAACGACGCTCTCGGTTGCCGGCGCCTTCGCCCGGATCCTGGGATCCGCCCTCTACATGCTGATCGTCGTCTCGGGCGTCGCCTCGATCGGCATCTTCCTCTCCACCCTGACCGACTCGGCTCCGGGAGCGACGGTCGCGACCATCATCATCGCGATCGCGAGCCAGATCCTCGACAACCTCGACAGCCTCCGCGGTATCCATCCGTACCTGCCGACGCACGGATGGCTCGCGTTCACCGATCTCTTCCGGTTCCCGATCGAATGGTCGGCGATGCGTGGCGGCGTCGCGATCAGCGCCGCGTACACGGTTCTGTTCCTCGGAGCGGCGCTCCTCAACTTCCGCCGCCGCGACGTGACGTCCTGAGGAATCAGGCTGCGGCCTGCTCCGAGGTGCAGTACGCGCACCGCTTCGCCTCGAGCGGGATCTCGCTCAGGCACTCGGAACACTTCTTGGTCGTGGGATCCGGCCGTGGCTCTTTCCGCGCGCGTGCGGTCAGCGCGTTCACCGGCTTGACGACGAAGAAGAACACCGCGACCGCGATCGAGACGAACGCGATCAGCGCGTTCAGGAACGCTCCGTAACGGAACACGCTGTCGTTGATCGTGAAGGTGAGCTTCGAGAAGTCCGGCTCCCCGATGATCGCCGCGACGATCGGGGTGATCAGGTCATCGACGAACGCCGTGACGAGCATGCCGAAGGCAACGCCGATCACGATCCCGACCGCGAGGTCCACGACGTTGCCGCGCAGCAGGAACGTCTTGAAGTCCTTCACCATGTCCGGGCTCCTCTCGATCGGGAAGCCCGGAGGATAGTTCGGCACACGTCGCGCCGCGAGCGGACGCCTTAGCCGACGGCCTTGCGGATGTCGTCCGACAGCTGCGGGAACCCGTCGAGCGTGGCTCGCCGCTCCTCGATCAGGCGCTCGACGATCAGGGTGTACTCGTCCGAGCGACCCTGCGCGTCGTAGAGACGCCGCGGCTGGAGGAGCTCGATGTCCCCGATGCCGGGCACCTCCGTCGCGATCTCGTAGCCGAAGTCGTCGTCACCCGTCCAGGAGATCGTTCCTTCCGCGATGCCCTTCACGACGGCGGAGGAGTGCGGGATCTTCACCTTCTTCGATCCGCCCGTCTCCTCGCGCCCGCCGACGCGTCCGGTGTTCATCAGGAACGTCTCGATGGGATGAGACGCGAGGAGCTCCAGGATCCGGTTCCCCTGCAGCCCGTGCGGAAGCGGGAAGAAGGGGTTCGTTCCGGGCACACGCAGGAACTTGCCCTCCTCGGCGGCGCCGCCGGCGGAGGTTCCGGTCGTCTCGCCGAGCATGAAGTACGCCGCGGCCTGCTCCTGATTGAGCCGCGCGACGGCCGGGATGATGTTCTCGTTGCGGTTGAGGATCAGCAGGTAGTCGACCGTGCCGACCTCCCGGGCGTCGCGGTAGTGGCCGAGATCCGCCATGCCGAACACCGCGCGCCCGTTCTTCGTGTACGAGGTCTCGAAGAAGTTCACGTTTCCGGAGTCGTCCTGGTAGACGTTCTCGAGGTACGCGTTCGGCTTCGTGACGGCGCCGTAGATGCTCGGCTCGAAGTCCGGGTCGAGGCTGAACGTCTTCGCGAAGCAGCCGTTCTCCGTGCCGTAGACGCGACCGCCCGGCATGAGCCCGACGAAGTCGTCCTGCACCGGCTCGGAATTGTTCTGCGTCGTGAACGTCGTCGTCGTCTTCCCCGTTCCGGAGAGTCCGATGATCAAGAACACCTTCTCTCCGGCGTCGGTCGGGATCACCTTGCAGCCGGCGTGGAGGGCGAGGCCGCCGCGGTCGTAGACGATCTTGTTCCACATCCGCAGGCCGCCCTTCTTCGACTCCCCGAAGTAGTCGGAGTGCAGGACGCGCGTGACGCCGTTCTCGAGGTCGACCGCGATCAGCCGGTCGTCGGGATAACCCGGCGCGGAGAGGTTCGGCGTGTAGATGACCTGGACCTCCGGCTCGCCGCCGGATCGCGGGAAGTAGAGCTTCTGCTGCATCCCGGCGATGTTCGCGTTCGCCTTCTCGATCGTGAGCCGCGCCGGCGTTCGGAAGTCGGGGTCGTTGCCGATGTAGCCGTCGATCACCACGGCGTCGCGCTGTGCGAGGTACTCGTCCTGCATCTCGGCGATGCGGTCGTACTCCTCGCGGGTCATCGTCTTGCCGCTGGCGCCGGCGGGATCCTCGGTGACGATGCGGGTGCTGCCGGAGCTCCGTGACGTCACCTGCGTCTGGACGTTGACGTTGTCGTACTCCGTGACGCGCGCCTGGGGCATCTCCTCGGTGAAGTCGCGAAGCTCCTCCGGGGTCGGGTTGTCGTGCACGGTTCTGGCGTCGCCTGACAACGGCAGCTCCTCGTTGATGTCGGTGGCTCGCGCCCCGGGTGGTGGGGCGGCGCTAGATTCTACCGGACGGCAGGTCCGCTCCCGCGTGCGTGGAGAGGCACGGGCGCTCGCCGCTTGGGAGCCGATGCAACTCACCGAAGACGAGCTTGTCGCCGCGATCGCGAGGGTCGTTTCCGGCCCGGCGCCCGGGGTTCGCGTCGGGATCGGCGACGACGCAGCCCTCGCCATGGTCCGCAGCGGAGAGCTCGCGCTCACGACGGATCTGCTGATCGAGGGGTCGCATTTCGAGCGCCGGCTGATCGCGCCGCGCGACCTCGGCTACAAGGCGATCGCGGTGAACCTCTCCGACATCGCGGCGATGGGCGCGAGCCCGCGCTTCGCGCTCGTCTCCCTCGGACTCCCCCCTGCCGTCGACGCCGCCTGGGTCGTGGAGCTCTACGGCGGAATGGTGGAATGCGCGAGCGAGTACGCCGTCTCGATCGTCGGCGGAGACCTCTCCCGGGCGGCGCAGACGACGATCTCCGTCACGCTCATCGGAGAGGCGCCTGCCGGCCGCGCGGTGCTGCGTTCGGGCGCGAGCGTCGGAGAGCGGATCGCCGTCACCGGAGCGCTGGGGGCGTCCGCAGCGGGGCTGTTGCTGTCGCGCTCTCCGAAAGACGTGTTGAGCGAGGCGCTGACGGCAGGCTGGGGCCGCGAGCTGCTACGTGCGCACGAGCGCCCGACGCCGCGCATCGGGGAAGGGGAGACGCTCGCGCAGTCGGGTGCAACCGCGATGATGGATCTCTCCGACGGGGTCTCGCGTGACCTGCCGCGTCTCTGCCGCGCGAGCGGCGTCGGCGCCGTGATCCGCGCGGACCAGGTTCCGATCGCGCCGGCCCTCACACAGAACGCGGAACGGCTCGGCGTCGAGCCGCTCGACGTCGCGCTCTCCGGCGGAGAGGACTACGAGCTCCTGGCGGTCCTGGCGCCTGGCGTGATGGAGGGCGCCGCGGAGCGTCTCCGCGACCGGTTCGGCGTCGCGCTCACCGAGATCGGAGAGACGACGGACGCCGAGGGCGTCGCGATCGTCGACTCGGCGGGCAAGGAGCGGCCGCTCGAGGCCAAGGGGTGGGATCACTTCGCTCGTGGATGACGCGACGATCCCTCGCGCGCTGTCGATCGCCGGCTCCGACTCCGGCGGCGGTGCGGGCATCCAAGCCGACCTCAACACGTTCGGCGCGTTCGGCGTGTTCGGAACGACCGCGATCACGGCGGTCACGGTGCAGAACACCGCCGGCGTCTCGGGGTTCCAGGAGGTCGCGCCGGAGACCGTCGCGGCGCAGATCCGCGCCGTCGCGGAGGACATCGGCGTCGACGCCGCGAAGACCGGCATGCTGGCGTCCGCGCCGATCGTGAACGCCGTCGCTGACGCGGTCGCCGCCACGGAGATCTCTCCGCTCGTCGTCGACCCGGTCTTCGTCTCCAAGCACGGCCACCGACTGCTGGCGGAGGACGCACTGTCCTCGCTCCGGGAGCGGATCCTGCCGCTCGCCACGCTCGTCACGCCGAACCTGCCGGAGTCCGCAGAGCTGTCGGCGGTCGACGTCGCGTCACGAGAGGACATGCGCAAGGTCGGGGAGCGGTTGCTCGAGCTCGGTCCGTCAGCGGTATTGGTGAAGGGAGGCCACCTCCAGGGCGGCGGCGCCGATGACCTCTTCGTCGACGGCAGCCGGGAGGAGTGGCTCGAATCCGAGCGCCTCCCGACCCGTCATACCCACGGGACCGGATGCGTCCTCTCCGCCGCGATCGCTGCGGAGCTCGCGCGCGGCACGGAGCTCCTCGATGCGGTCCGCTCCGGGAAGGCGTTCGTCACGGAGGCGATCCGGCACGCGCTCGCGATCGGAAAGGGGATCGGACCCGTGGACCCGGTGTGGCGGAATCGTCGGTCGGGGTGAGCGATATCGCGGCGCGCGGAGCGGGTCGGCTCGGGATCAGCCGGCGCGCTGGACCTTGCCGGCCTTGAGGCAGCTCGTGCAGACGTGGAGGCGCTTCGGCGACCCGTTCACGAGCGCGCGCACGCGCTGCACGTTCGGGTTCCAGCGCCGGTTCGTCCGGCGGTGCGAGTGGGAGACCCGCTTGCCGAAGAACGGCTTCTTCCCGCAGATGTCGCAGACGGCTGCCATGGCTCTCCGAGGGTAGCAGAGGCCTCCGACGCGCCCTCGCGTTCAGGACGCGAGGATCTTGCGCAGTCCAGCCTGGAGCGTCGCCTCGTCGAGCTGTCCGGGAACCTTCTCCACGGCCTTTCCGCTCGCGTCGTAGAAGACCGTGTCCGGCTGGCCGAAGAATCCGAGATCGCGCTGGACCGCCCCCACCGCGTCGTAGACGCTCGGATACGTCACGTCGTAGGTCCGCAGGAACTGCTGAGCGGAGGGCCGGGCGTCCTTCACGTCGAGCCCGAGGAACTGCACCCGTCCGTCGTAGGTCTTCGCGGCCTTCACCAGGAGCGGCGTCTCCTTCCTGCAGGGATCGCACCAGGAAGCCCACACATTGACGACGACCGGTGTTCCCTCGAGCTGGCCGAGGAGTTCGTGGAACGACGAGGGATCCGTCGAGGGAAGCGCCGTCACGTCGGTCGGCAGCAGCGGTGCGGTGACGGGGTTCGATGCGTGGACCGACGGGACCGCCGGATCCGTCGACCCGTGCGTGCACGCGACGGTGGCTGTGGAGAGGACGACGGCGGCTGCCGTCAGCCGAAGGAGATGCATCCATCGCATGGTAGAACCACCGATATGCGATACGGCGCTCCTCCCCGCTCGGTTCGCCGGCCGTGACGCTCGAGCTCTCCACCGACGTCCGACTGATCGACTCGCGCATCGCGAACCGCCGGACCGGTTCTCGGACCAAAGGGCCGCCGGCGTACGAGGTCCTCCAGGAGATGGGGATCCCGACGGTCGGCGACCTTCTCCACCACTATCCGCGCCGTTACATCGACCGCTCCGCGGTGGCGTCGATCCGTGAGCTCCGGGTCGGTCAGCACGCCACCGTCATCGGCCGCGTTCGCCGGGTCGCGAAGCGCGCGACGCGAAGCCGCCAGTCGATGGTGACGGTCACGGTCGCGGACGGGACCGGCTTCCTCGACCTGACCTTCTTCAACCAGCCATGGCTCGCGAACGTCTACAAGGAGGGACAGGAGCTCGCCGTCTCCGGGATCGCCGGCATGTATCGCGGACGGCTGCAGCTTGCGAACCAGGAGGTGGAGGTCCTCACCTCCGAGGGCGACACCGTCCACACCGGCCGGATCACGCCCGTGCATCCGGCGTCGGAGGGGATCTCGACGCGCACGATCCGCGAGCTCGTCCATGCCGCCCTCGGACGGCTCAAGACGATCGCGGATCCGGTGCCGGTCGGCGTGGTGGAAGCCGAGCGCCTGTCGTCGTTCGACGAGGCGATCCGCGCGATCCACTTCCCGGAGTCGCAGGAGGCGCTCGATGCGGCGCGCGAGCGGTTGAAGTTCGACGAGCTCTTCGTTCTCGAGCTCGGCGTCGCGTTCCGCAAGCACCGCATCGAGTCGCAGGCGACCGGCGTCGCACACGACGTGGACGGAGCGCTCACCCGCGCGTTCCGCGAGCACCTTCCGTTCGAGCTGACCGGTGCGCAGGAGCGCGCGATCGCGGACGTCTCCGCCGCGATGGCGTCGTCGAGGCCGATGAACACGCTGCTGCAGGGCGACGTCGGCGCAGGAAAGACCGTCGTGGCGGTACACGCGGCGCTGATCGCGATCCAATCGGGCCACCAGGCCGCGATCATGGCGCCGACGGAGGTCCTGGCCGGACAGCACCGCCGCTCTGTGGAGTCGCTGCTCGCACCGATCGGGGCCGTTCGGTTCACCTCGGCAACCAGAGACGCGGCGAAGAGCGACCAGGCCTCGCTGTTGGACGCGGAGAGAGAGCGTCCTCTCGTGACATACGCCTCGCTCACCGGCTCCGTCACCGGGAAAGAGCGGGTCGCCGTCCTGGAGGCGATCGCTGACGGAACGATCGACCTCGTCGTGGGAACGCACGCGCTCGTGCAGGAGGGTGTGTCGTTCGGCGATCTCTCGCTCGCGGTGATCGACGAGCAGCACCGCTTCGGCGTCCACCAACGGATGGCGCTCAAGGGCAAGGGAGGAGAGCCGGACGTGCTGATCATGACGGCGACGCCGATCCCTCGAACGCTCGCGCTCACGTACTACGGCGACCTCGACGTCTCCGTCGTCGACGAGATGCCCGCCGGGCGTATGCCGGTGGCGACGCGCGTGGTGCGGAGCGACGCCGATCGGGAACGCGCCTACGCGCTCGTCCGCGAGGAAGTGGAGGCCGGCCGGCAGGCGTTCGTCGTGTGTGCGGCGATCGACGAGGGGAACCGCTCGCAGGTCAAGGCCGCCGAGCAGGAGGCCGAGCGGCTCGCGACCGACGTCTTTCCAGACCTTTCCGTCAGCGTCCTCCACGGACGCATGCGCCCGGCGGAGAAGGAGACGCGCATGGAGGCGTTCCGCAGCGGCTCCGACCACCTGTTGATCTCCACGACCGTGATCGAGGTCGGGGTCGACATCCCGAATGCGACCGTGATGCTCGTCGAGAACGCCGAACGTTTCGGGCTCGCGCAGCTCCATCAACTCCGAGGACGGATCGGACGCGGAGCGTTCGCCTCCACCTGCATCCTGTTCGACGAGAGCACCGACGAGCAGCTCGACGCGCGCGCGCGCCTCGAGGCGATGGCAAGGACGACGGACGGGTTCGCGCTCGCCGATGAGGACCTCCGGTTGCGCGGAGAGGGAACGCTCTTCGACGTCCGTCAGGCTGGCATGCCGGATCTCAAGCTCGCGCGCCTCGCCGAGGACCTCGAGCTCGTCAAGCGCGCCCGCTCTCGCGCTTTCGAGGTCGTCGCCGCCGACCCGTCGCTCGAGGAGCATCCGGCGCTGGTCCGCGAGCTCCGCTCCAGGTTCCGGAACTCGATCGATTGGCTCTTCTCCGCGTGAGGGCCGAGCGCCGCTCCTAGAGTTCGATCCATGCGGATCATCGCGGGCTCGGCTCGTGGAGCCCGGCTCGGGCCGGTCCCGCCGGGCGTCCGCCCCGTCTCGGACCGCGCGCGGGAGGGGCTCTTCTCCAGCCTCGGCGACCTGGTGCTCGACGCGGAGGTCCTCGATCTGTACGCGGGGACGGGGGCTCTCGGCATCGAGGCCCTCTCCAGAGGCGCGGAGCGGGCGACGTTCGTGGAGTCGAACCGCCGCGCCGCAGCGACGATCCGCTCCAACCTTGCCTCCGTCGGGCTCGAGGAGGACGCGACGGTGCGCCAGCAGCCGGTGCTCTCGTTCCTCCGCGCCGGAGCCGCTGCGCCGGTACGACCGACCATCGCGTTCCTCGATCCGCCGTACGCGACGCCCGTCGAGGAGGTGGAAGAGGCGCTGCGCGTGCTCAGCAACCGCTGGGAGGGTGTCGGATCTTGGACAGTCGCGCTCACCAGGCCCGTCCGGAATGACAGAATTGGCATTCCGGTAAACTGGCAGGCCGCGAGGCGCCTGGTCTACGGCGACAGCCTCGTCATCCTGTTTCGGGAGGTCTGATGGGCTCGACCGCCCTGTGTCCGGGGACGTTCGATCCCGTGACGAACGGTCACCTCGACATCATCGGACGGGCGAGCCGTCGGTTCGACCAGCTGGTGGTAGGGGTGCTCGACAACCCCTCCAAGGCGCCGTTGTTCGGGGTCGAGGAGCGGGTTGCGATGCTCAAGGCCGTGACGGCCGACCTCGACGGGGTGGAGGTGGCGTCGTTCTCGGGGCTCCTCGTGGACTTCGCGGGGTCCCGGGGGATCGGGGTCGTCGTGAAGGGACTCCGGGCGGTTTCCGACTTCGACTACGAGTTGCAGATGGCACAGATGAACCACCGACTGAAAGGCGTGGAGACCTTCTTCATGTCGACGGATCCGAACTGGTCGTACCTGTCCTCGTCGCTGGTGCGCGAGGTCGCGCGCTTCGGCCGCGACGTCTCCTCGCTCGTGCCGGAGATCGTCGCGGAGCGCCTGCGGGAGAAGTTCGGGAGCGCCGACTGATGGATCTCGCGGCCGGGCTCCAGCAGCTGGAGGACATGGTGACGCAGGCGAAGTCGATGCCGCTGTCGTCCTCCGCGCTGCTGAACCGCGACGAGGTCCTCGAGCTCCTCGCGCAGATGCGCGAGTCCTTGCCGGAGGAGATCAAGCAGGCGCGCTGGATCGTGAAGGACCGGGAGGATCTGCTCGTGAAGGCGCGGCAGGACGCCGACGGGATCGTCGAGAAGGCGCGCTCGGAGCAGCTGCGCATGGCCTCGCGCGAGGAGGTCGTCCGCCGAGCCAAAGAGGAGGCGGAACGCCTGATCGCGGAGGCGGAGCGCGAGGCTCGGGAGACGCGACTCGAGGCCGAGGACTACGTCGACTCGAAGCTCGCACAGTTCGAGATCGTGCTCAACAAGATCCAGGACAGCATGCACCGGTCTGCGGCGGCGTTGACCAAGACCGTGGACCAGGTCGGCGCCGGACGCGACCGGCTGCGCGGCATGGCGCATCCGGCGGGTCAGCTAGCGCCGCCCGCGGAGCCGGAAGGGGCGCCCGCGATGGCCGAGGGAGAGGAGGAAGCGTGATGAACGTCATCGACGTCCGCGAGCTCGCCGAGCACCCTGGGTCCTCCAAGCGGGTCCACCTCCACGAGGCGGTGCCCGGCCTCGCGCTCCAGCTCGCGGAGGTTCCGGCCGACGCGCCCGTCGAGGGTGACCTCCTCCTCGAGAGCGTCGTCGAGGGCATCCTCGTCTCCGGCGAGGTCGAGGGCCGCATGCGACTCCAGTGCGCGCGCTGTCTTTCCACGTTCGATCGCGACTTCTCGGTCGAGGTCGGCGACCTGTTCTCCGCCGACCCCGATCCCGCGGAGGAGGACACCTACCCGCTCGCGGAGCCGGGAAGCCTCGACCCCGAGCCGATGGTGCGCGACGCCGTCTTGCTCGAGATGCCGTTCTCTCCGCTGTGCCGCCCCGACTGCAGGGGACTGTGCGAGCGATGTGGCGGCGATCGCAACCTCGGCGAGTGGTGTTCGTGCGCCGACACCGACGTCGATCCCCGCTGGGCGGGGCTCGAGCAGCTGTTCAAGTAGGAGGGAGTGACACCGTGGCGGTTCCGAAGCGACGACAGAGCAAGACGCGCGGCGACAAGCGCGCCGCGAACTGGAAGGGATCCGCTCCGACGTACTCGGAGTGCCCGCAGTGCCATCAGCCGAAGCTCCCGCATCGCGTATGCGGCAACTGCGGCTACTACGCCGGCCGGCAGGCCATCGAGGTCGAGTAGCCGGTGGCGGGAACGCCCGGCCTGACGACGGCGAGAGGGAGTCGCGCACGGACGCTCGACTCGGCGCTCCGCGTGCGCTTCCGCGACGACGGCCTGCGCCGGATGGCGTTGACGCATCGCTCCTACGCCTTCGAGAACGGGCTCGAGGAGACGAACGAGCGCCTCGAGTTCCTCGGTGATGCGGTGCTCGGCATCGTGATCACCGACCTCGCGTACCGGCAGTTTCCCGACCTGTCCGAGGGAGAACTCGCGAAGCTCCGTGCGGCGACGGTCAACATGACGACCCTCGCGGAGGTCGCGCGCGAGATCGACCTCGGAGAGCTCGTGCTCCTCGGCAAGGGGGAGGAGATGAGCGGCGGGCGCGACAAGCCGAGCATCCTCGCCGACGCCATGGAGGCGGTCCTCGGCGCCGTCTATCTCGACCGCGGGCTGAGCAGCTCGCGGAAGCTGATCGAGCGGCTCTTCTGGCCGCGGATGCAGGCGTACGTTCGCGGCGAAGGCGCGCGGGACTTCAAGACGACGCTCCAGGAACTCGCGTCGCAGGATCTGCACGCGATGCCGGACTACCGGATCTCCGAATCGGGCCCCGATCACGAGAAGGAGTTCACGGCGACCGTCTATCTCGCCGGAAAGCCGTGGGGGAGCGGTGTCGGCGGCTCCAAGAAAGAGGCCGAGCAACAGGCCGCCCGGGAGGCGTTCGAGCGACTGTCGGGCGGAGCGAACCCGACGGAGATCGACGCGGCGTCGGGAAAGCCGCGGCCCGGCCGCGCGGGATCACGAGGAGGATAGGTGGAGCTTCCCGAAGTCGAGGTGATGCGGCGCGACCTGGAAAAGGACGTCGTCGGCCGCCGGTTCAAGGAGGTCGAGGTACGACCGACCAAGAACGCGATGCGCGTCATCCGCCGTCACGGAAAGCGCAAGGACTTCTCCGCGCTGCTCGTCGGCCGCAAGGTCTCCAAGGTCGAGCGCAAAGGCAAGTACCTCCTGATGCAGCTCGACTCGGGCGACGTCCTCGTCGTGCACTTCGGCATGAGCGGACAGTTCATCCGTGGCACGAAGCGACAGCCGCTCCCGCCGCACACCCACGTGGTGATGACGTTCCAGCAGGGCGGCGACCTGCGGTTCGTCGATCCGCGCACGTTCGGCGAGCTCTTCGTCACGCCCGTCGACGAGCTCGGGAAGGTGAAGGAGCTTTCGCACATCGCCGTGGATCCGCTCGACCAGGTCTTCACGTGGCAGGCGTTCGGGGACTACATGGCTCGGAGGGCCTCGAAGCTCAAGCCGTTGCTGATGGACCAGAAGTTCATCTCCGGTCTCGGCAACATCTACTCCGACGAGGTGCTGTTCGCGGCGGGACTGCGGCACGACCGGATGTCGGACTCGCTCTCCTCCCAGGAGGTGCGCCGGCTCTATCGCGCGATCCAAGAGACGTTGCAGGACGCGATCCGCTATCGGGGAACGACGCTCGACGACGACGCGTACGTCGACCTGTTCGGCAAGCCGGGTGAGTTCCAGAACGAGCTCAAGGTCTACGGCCGGCTCGGTCTTCCGTGCCGGCGGTGCCGGACGCCGATCCAAGCGGTCAAGGTGAGCGGTCGGAACTCCTACTTCTGCCCGCAGTGCCAGAGCTGATCAGCCGATCTCCGCTCCGGCCTCGCGCATCCGCTCGATCGCTCGGTCTCCGTCGCCCGGTTGGAGATCCACCGCCCGGATCGCGTCTCGCAGCACCTCGGTCTCGAAGCGGAGATGTCTCGCGTCGAGGACCGTCTCCACGACGCAGTAGTCGGTCGCGAGGCCGGCGATCACCACGCGCCGGATGTCGCGCGAGCGAAGCTCTCCCTCGAGCTCGGTCGCGGAACGCGCCCCGCTCCGCGGGTCGCGGACGCTGAATCCGGAGTAGCCGTCCTCACCGCCGGTGCCCTTGCGGATCACCGTCCCGCGAACCTCGAGGCCCGGAACGAACTCGGCTCCCCAGGTGTCGCGTACGCAATGCACCGGCCAGATCCCGCCGTCCTTCTGGAAGTGCGGCGTCGAGGGCGGATGCCAGTCCTGCGTGTAGATCGCGAGCGCGCCGGCGTTCGAAGCCGCGCGGATCTCCTCGTTCGCCCGGTCGAGGATCTCCTCGCCGCCCGTGACGTACAGGCTGCCGTTCGGGTCGGCGAAGTCGTTCTGTACGTCCACGACGAGCAACGCCGTGGAGGGGTCGTAGGTGGGCATGCGGCGGGAGCGTACCCGCGCGGGTCGCCCGTAGCATCTCCCGCGTGCGACACGTGCGGATCGTCGTCAGGGGGCGCGTGCAGGGCGTGTTCTTCCGCGCTTCGTTCGCGGACCTCGCGAGACGGCTCGACCTGGGCGGATGGGTGACGAACCGCCCCGACGGCGCCGTCGAGGCCGTCGTCTCGGGGAGCGACGAGGCCGTCGCACAGGCGATCGCCTGGTGCCGCCGCGGACCGGAGCTCGCGAGCGTCGACTCGGTCGAGATCTCCGAAGAGCCGGGAACGCTGCGGGAACACGGCTTCCGCGTGTCGTGACCGCCGGACGCGAAGCCGCAGGTCGAAGCCGAGATTCACTCGATCGCCGCTGTTAGCATCGTCGGCGATGTTCCTCCGGTCACTCAGCCTCCGAGGATTCAAGTCGTTCGCCGACAAGACCGTCCTGGAGTTCGTTCCGGGCGCGAGCGTCATCGTCGGTCCGAACGGCTCGGGAAAGTCCAACCTCGTCGACGCGATCTCCTGGGCCCTCGGGGAGCAGGGCCCGCGGGCGCTGCGCGGCGGCCAGATGGCCGACGTCATCTTCGCCGGAAGCCCGGAGCGTCCGGCCCTCGGCATGGCCGAGGTGAAACTCGTCATCGACAACGCCGCGGGCCTGATCCCCGTTCCGCTCTCGGAGATCGAGGTCTCGCGCGCCATCTTCCGCTCGGGCGAATCGGAGTACCGGATCGGCGGCCAGGTCGTCCGACTGCTGGACGTCCAGGAGCTCCTGTCGGAGACCGGCATCGGGCGTGCGCTCCACACCGTCGTCGGCCAGGGCCAGCTCGAGGAGGTGCTCCACGCGCGCCCGGAGGAACGCCGTCAGTACATCGAGGAGGCGGCCGGGATCGCGAAGCACCGCCGCCGCCGAGAGCGCGCGCAGCGCAAGCTCGCGTCGCTGGAGCAGGACGTGCTCCGGCTGCAGGACGTGCTCGCGGAGCTGAAGCGACAGCTGAAGCCGCTCAAACACCAGGCGGAGTCCGCGCAGCGGCACGAGGACCTTACGGGCCAGGCGGACGAGCTGAGTTGGCGGCTCGCCGCCGCCCGTTTGAAGGCGTTGCTCGGGGAGCGCGGCGCGCGGTCCTCCGGCTGGGAGGAGGGGCTACGCGATCGCGAGCGCGCGCGCACGGAGCTCGGCGAGCTCGACGCACGCATCGAGGAGGCGGGACGCGAGCGCGACCGTGCCTCCGCCGAGCTGTGGTCGGTGGAGTCGGCCTTCGCCGACGCGCAGGTGCGCGCGACCGACGCCGATCAGTCTCTGCGCTCCGCTGTCGACGAGGAGGCGACGGCGCGTGAACGGCTTGCGGGGGCGTCGACACGAACCACGCGGCTCGCGGCGCTGAACGAAGAGCTCGACCGCGTCGCCCTCGAGCTCGCGGAGCTCGGGCCGGAGGTGGAGCGTCGCGAGGCGGAGCTGGAGGAAGCCGACCAGCGATTCCACCGAGAGCAATCCGTCCGCCGCGACGCCGAGGAGGAGCGCGCCCGGCTGACCGAGCTCGCAGCCGCGCGCCGGGCCGAGATGGAGGCGATCCAGCGGGCGGTCGGGGCCGCGGAGGCGGAGCGGACGACGGTTCGCGCGAGCTTGGAGGACGTGCGCGAGCGCTCCGCCGCGCGGACCGAGGAGCGGGAGGAGCTTTCCGCGACCGTCGAGGCTCTCGATGCCAAGGCGACGCAGCTCACCGAGGAGATGGGTCGCATCGACGAACAGCGCGCGCGGGTCGGCGCCGAGGTCGAGGAGATCGAGGAGCGCGTCCGGCGCCACGAGGCGAGGAGCGAGCTCCTCCGGGCGCGCCGGAGCGACCTCGAGGAGACGCCGGGCTCGCGGTTCATGTCCGGCGGACCGCGGGCGATCGGGTTGTTGAAGGACCTCGTTCGCGTCGAGCCGCCCCTTCGGCGCGCGCTCGCGACGGCGCTCGGTCCGTACGCGGACGCCGTCGTGTTCGCACGCGACGACGACGCGCTCGCCGCCGCTCCTTCCGGTCAGGGCGCATGGCTCGCGATCGCGCAGGGCGGTCCGGTCTCGTTCGTCCTTCCGGGCGAACAGAGTCTCCTGTCGAAGGTTTCCGCGGAGCCGCCGGCGCGCGGGTTGATCTCCACCGTGCTTCGCGACGTCTATCTGGCGAAGGACCTCACCGACGCGGTCTCGAAGCGTGCGAAGCACCCGAAGGCGTCGTTCGTCACGCCGGCCGGCGTGCTGCTCGGTCCGGCGTCGATCCGGACCGCCGCGACGAGCGACGCCCGTGGGAAGGAGATCCGCGACGAGCTCGCTGTCGTGGAGCACGACCTGGCCGTCGCGAGGTCGAGCCTCCGGCCGAAGCGAGCGACGCTCGAGGAGCTCGTCAAGCAGTCGCAGGCGCTGGCGCGCGACATGGAGGATTCGGACGCCGAGCTCACCACCGCCGCCGAGCGTATG
The DNA here is from genome assembly GCA_045805285.1 of Actinomycetota bacterium. Taxonomy (GTDB): domain Bacteria; phylum Actinomycetota; class UBA4738; order UBA4738; family JBJMLN01; genus JBJMLN01. The sequence goes on from JBJMLN010000043.1 coordinate 15,405, forward strand.
GGCGCCGCGACCGCCGACCTCGCCGCGCTCGCGCGGGAGGAGGAGCTACTCGCCGGCCGGATCGCCGGACTCGACGGATCCGTGGCGGCGCTCCGCGCGCAGCTGCCGTCGAGCGACGTGGAACCGGCGCTCCCGACGTTGCCGCCGCTCCCGGAACCACCCGTCCGCGCGCGCGTCGAGGTCGAGGCACTCAGACGCAGCCGCGCGTCGCTGGAGTCCCGGCGCGACCGCGTGATCTCGGACCGCGCTTCGCTCGAGGCAGAGGACGAGACCGCGACGCGCGAGGCGCTCGAGGCGGCGCGAGCTCGCCGAGCCGAGGCCGAGTCGGAGCTCCGCGACGCGCGCGACACGCTCGACGCCGCGTCCGCCCGTCGGAACGCAGCGGCCGCGAACGAGCGCAAGGCCACCGAGGCGGAGGCGGAGGTGAACCGCCGCTGGCGTGAAGCGGCGGCGCGGTTGGAATCGCTCCGCGACCACTACGCGGACGAGGACCGCGCGCGCGGCGACCTCGACCGCAGGATCGCCGACGCCGAGACGCTTCTCCGCACGGGTCACGGGCGCGATCCCGCGGAGTCGGTCGCGGCGCTCTCCGCGGAGGAGAACGTGCAGTCGCTCGAGCGGCGGGCGGAGCTCGTCTCCCGGCGCCTCGCGCTGCTCGGCCGGGTGAACCTCCTCGCGACGGGAGAGTTCGAGGCGGTCCAGGAGCGCTACGACTTCATGGCGCGGGAGCTCGACGACGTGAAGTCGGCGCGCCGCGACCTGCTCGAGCTCATCCAGCGCATCGACGTGGAGATCGGCGCGACGTTCGACGCGGCCTTCAAGGATGTCGCGCAGGCATTTTCCGATCTGTTCGAGGAGCTGTTTCCTGGCGGCGAGGGAAAGCTGGTGCTGACGGACCCGGCGAACCTCCTCGAGACCGGGCTCGAGATCGAGGCGCGTCCGGGTCGCAAGCGCGTTCGCCGCATCTCGTTGCTCTCCGGTGGAGAGCGGGCGCTCACCGCGATGGCCTTCCTGTTCGCGATCTTCCGGGCGCGCCCGAGTCCGTTCTATCTGCTCGACGAGGTGGAGCCCGCGCTCGACGACGTGAACCTTCACCGGTTCCTCAAGCTGATCGAGAGCTTCGCTCGCGACTCGCAGGTCCTCGTCGTGACGCACCAGAAGCGCACGATGGAGATGGCCGCGATGCTCTACGGCGTCTCGATGTCGAAGGACGGCACCTCGCGCGTCGTCTGTCAGCGGATCGACGACGAAGGGCGCAAGACGTCGACGCCCGCCTCGGCATCCGCTTCCGCGGCCGCTGAAGTACCCGCCGAGAAGACGGTTGTCGTGCCGGAGGCGGACCCGGTCCGATAGCCTGACCGACGCGTGTCGCTCACCATCCTGATCGTCGTCCTGGTCCTGCTCCTCGCCCTCGGGGCTTTCGCCGTCACGACGATGCGTCGTCGCTCCGGCGACGACCGCGTGGCGTCGCGGGCGTCCGGCGCAACCGCGACGCTCGAGCGTTCGGCTCCCGCGCCGACACGCGTCCCTGCGCGGGACGGGCTCGGCGCGAGGGTCCGCTCCCTCTTCGGCGGGCGGGCGGCGACGGAGGAAGACTGGAAGGCGCTCGAGGACCTCTTGATCCGCTCCGACGTCGGCCCCGCCGTCGCCGCGGATCTCACGAAGCGTGTCCGCGAGCGTTACACGCCGGAGGCCGACCTGGAGGACATCCTCGTCTCGGAGATCACGAACGAGCTGCAGGGGGACTCCGAGCTCTCGACGGGGAACGGCGACCTCGCCATCTGGATGGTGGTCGGCGTGAACGGCGCGGGAAAGACGACCACGATCGGCAAGCTGGCCGTCGCGCTGGCGGGTCAGGGCACGAAGGTGAGCATCGCCGGCAGCGACACCTTTCGCGCCGCCGCGTCGGAGCAGCTCGACGTCTGGGCGAAGCGGAGCGACGCGCACCTCGTCTCCCAGGAGCGGGGCGCGGACCCCGGCGCGGTCGCGTTCGACGCGGTCCAGTCGGCCCGAGCGCGCGGCTCGAACGTGCTGATCGTCGACACCGCCGGAAGGCTCCATACGCGAACGCCGCTGATGGACGAGCTCGCCAAGGTCCGGCGGGTGTTGGAACGCGCCGCGGGAAACGTCGAGGAGACGCTCCTCGTGCTCGACGCGACGACCGGACAGAACGGGATCGCGCAGGCGCGCGCGTTCACGGACGCGGTGGAGGTGACCGGGGTCGTCCTCGCCAAGCTCGACGGGACCGCGAAGGGGGGTATCGTGCTCGCGGTGCGCGGCGAGCTCGGGGTTCCGGTGAAGCTCGTCGGAACCGGTGAGGCTCCGGGGGACCTGGAGCCGTTCGACGCCGCGGCGTTCGCCGATCGCTTGGTGAGGGGCTAGATGGCCGGAGCGGACATCCTGATCGTCGAGGACCATCCGACGATGCGTGAGGCCATGCGGATGGTCCTCGAGCACGAGGGTTTCGTCATCCGGGAAGCGGCCGACGGCGCCGCCGCCGTGGAGATGGTGCGCGCGCAGCCGCCCGATCTGGTGTTCCTCGACCTCAACATCCCGGGGATGACGGGAGCCGAGGTCTTGAAGAGCCTCAAGGAGGATCCGGCGACGGCGTCGGTCCGCGTCATCATCGTCACCGCGACCGGAGAGGAAGAGCGCGAGCGCGTGCTCTCGCTCGGCGCCGACGAGTACTTCACCAAGCCGTTCAGCCCGCTCGCGCTTCTCCGGACCGTCGAGAAGGTGCTGTCGGCGACGGCGCCGGAGGACGGACGCTGACGCCGAGCCCGACCGCCTCGGAGGTGGCTGGGTAGAATCTGATCTCCGGGCGCTCATGCGCCGTCGTATGACCGACGACCCTCCAACCAGGCATGTTCGACACGCTGACCGGCCGTCTGAACACGGTCTTCAAGAAGCTCAAGACTCGCGGGAAGCTCCACCCGAAGCAGGTGGACCAGGCTCTCGAGGGGATCCGCTCGGCGTTGCTCGAGGCGGACGTCTCCCTCGAGGTCGCCGACGACCTGCTCGCGCGGGTCCGCGCACGCGCGCTCTCGCAGGAGGTCATGGGGAGCCTCACGCCGGCGCAACAGGTCGTGAAGGTCGTTCGCGACGAGCTCACGACGACGCTCGGGGGAGAGCACCGCCCATTCGTCCTTCCGAACGCTCGGCCTGCGGTCGTCATGATGGCCGGCGTCCAGGGCTCCGGAAAGACCACGGCGTGCGCGAAGCTCGCTCGTCTGCTCAAGGAGAAGGGGAAGCACCCGCTGCTCGTCGCCGCCGACCTCCAACGGCCGGCCGCCGTGGATCAGCTGTTCACGCTCGGCGCCGAGATCGGCGTTCCGGTCGTCTCCGACGGTCGCGACGCGGTGAAGGTCGCGAAGAACGCGCTCAAAGAGGTGTCGCGCAGCGGCTCGGCGGACGTCGTGATCATCGACACTGCGGGCCGTCTCCACGTCGACGAGGAGATGATGAAGGAGGCCCGCCGCGTTCGAGACGTCTCGAAGCCGCACCAGGTCCTGATGGCGTGCGACTCCATGACGGGTCAGGACGCCGTCGTGCAGGCGCGCGCCTTCATGCAGGAGGTCGACACGACGGGCTTCATCCTGACCAAGCTCGACGGAGACGCGCGCGGCGGCGCCGCACTCTCCATCACCGGCGTCACGGGAAGGCCGGTCTACTTCGTCGGTACCGGGGAGAAGCCCTCCGATCTCGAGCCGTTCTATCCCGACCGCATGGCCTCCCGGATCCTCGGGATGGGCGACATGCTCTCCCTGATCGAGAAGGCCGAACAGACGATCGATCAGGACCAGGCGCGCGAGGCCGCCGAGAAGATGCTCAAGGCCCAGTTCACGCTGGAGGACTTCCTCGTCCAGATGCGGGAGGTCAAGAAGCTCGGGCCGATCCAGGACCTCCTCGCGATGATGCCGGGCATCCCGGGCGGAAAGAACGGCCTCCAGGATCTGGAGGTCGACGACCGGGAGTTCGACCGAGCCGAGGCGATGATCCTCTCCATGACCCTGGAGGAGCGGCGGAACCCCGCTATCATCAGCGGCAGTCGGCGCCTGCGGATCGCTCGCGGCTCCGGCACCACGACACAGGACGTGAACGGCCTGCTCAAGGAGTTCGAACAGGCACGCAAGATGATGAAGTCCATGATGGGAGGCGGGCGCAAGGCGCCGCGGATCCCGGGGATGCCGAAGATCCCGGGCCTCTCGTAGGACCGGAAGAAGGAGCGAGCGTGGCGACGAGGATCAGGTTGCGGAGGATGGGCGCGAAGAAGCGTCCGTTCTACCGCGTGGTGGTCGCGGACCAGCGGGAGGCCCGCGACGGCCGCTTCATCGAGAACATCGGGAAGTACCACCCGCTGGAGGATCCTTCGCTCATCGAGATCGACGAGGATCGGGCCGTGCACTGGCTGAAGACCGGTGCGCAGCCGAGCGCAGCCGTCACGAACCTCCTGCGCGTCACCGGCATCTGGGACCGTTTCCAGGCGGAGAAGACGGGCGGCGCACCGGCGTCCTCCGGCGCTCCCGCGGTGTCGTGAAGGAGGTCCTGGAGTACATCGCGAAGGAGATCGTCGAGCACCCCGACGCGGTGGAGGTGACGGAGATCCAGCGGGAACGCTCGGTCCAGCTCAAGCTGCGAGTGGATCCCGAGGACATGGGCAAGGTCATCGGCAAGGGTGGACGCACGGTCCGTGCGATCCGCACGGTGTTGAAGGCCGCCGGAACACGCGCGGACGTCAACACCATGGTCGAGATCGTGGAGTGACCGATGAGCCGGCGGTCGCCGTCGGCAAGATCACCCGAGCCCACGGCGTTCGAGGAGAGGTCGCGGTGCTCGTGCTCTCCGAGGTCGAGGGTCGGTTCGATCCGGGGCAGGAGCTTCTCGCCGACCGTGACGGTTCTTTTTCGATCCAAGAAACGAGGCGTGATCGCGGTCGCCTGCTCGTGAAGTTCGAGGGCGTCGACGATCGCGATGCCGCGCAGCGTCTCCAAGGCGTCTATCTGATGGTCCCGCGTGCGGCGTCTCCGGAGCTTCCCGAGGGGTCGTACTGGCCGTACGAGCTCGAGGGATGTGAGGTGCGAACCGAGAGCGGACGCGCGCTCGGGAGCATCGTCGATGTGATCCACACCCAGGCGAACGACGTCTGGGCTGTTCGTCCTGCCGACGATCCCGCCGCTGAGGTCTTGGTACCGGCGCTCAAGGACGTCGTCGTCTCCGTCGACGTCCGTGCACGCCGGGTGCTGGTTCGCGACGTCCCGGGACTCACCGCCGAGGGTTGAGGCGTGCGCGTCGACGTCGTGACGATCTTCCCCGGTCTGTTCGAGAGCCCTCTCCGCGAGGGGTTGCTCGCGCGCGGGATCTCTTCGGGTCTCCTCGACGTGCGCGTGCACGATCTGCGCGATTTCACCGTCGATCGGCATCGTCAGGTCGACGACACGTCGTTCGGTGGTGGACCCGGGATGGTGCTGATGGCGGAACCCGTGCTGCGCGCGTCGGAGTCGCTCGGCGACGGATCGCGCAGGACCGTCGTGCTCTCGCCCGCCGGCCGCCGGCTCGATCAAGCGCTCGTCAAGGAGCTTTCGAAGGAGCCGTGGCTGGTCTTGATCGCCGGCCGCTACGAGGGGATCGACGAGCGCGTCGTCGAGGGGCTCCCCGGGGAGGAGCTCTCGATCGGCGACTACGTCCTCTCGGGCGGAGAGGTGCCTGCGCTCGTGCTGCTCGAGGCGGTCACGCGGCTCGTTCCGGGCGTCGTCGGGCGTGAGGACTCGGTGAGGAACGACTCCTTCGAGCAGGGTTTGCTCGATCATCCGCATTACACGCGTCCGCAGGTCGTGCGCGGGATGGCAGTGCCGGAGGTGCTCCTCTCCGGCGATCATGCGGCGATCGAGCGCTGGCGGCGCGACGCCGCTCGGGAGAAAACGGAGCGCAACCGGCCGGATCTGCTCGGATCTCCTCCGGAGCAGGGAGAGCAACCGCCCGGCTGATCGGGAGGCCGGTGTTATCATCCCTGCTCCCGCCATGAACAAGACCGATCTCGTCGACCGTTCCTACCTTCGTGACGACCTGCCGGAATTCCGGCCGGGCGACACCCTGAAGGTCCACGTGCGCGTCGTCGAGGGGAACCGGGAGCGCATCCAGGTGTTTCAGGGCGTCGTGATCCGTCGTCAGGGCGGAGGCCTGCAGGAGACGTTCACCGTCCGCAAGATCTCCTTCGGCGTCGGCGTGGAGCGCACGTTCCCCGTTCACTCGCCGTCGATCGGAAAGCTCGAGGTCGACACGAAGGGGCGCGTGCGCCGCGCGAAGCTCTACTACCTTCGAGAGCGCCGCGGACGCAGCGCCCGCATCAAGGAGCGACGCGAGCTGGCGCCGGCCGCGCCTCGCTCGATCGCCGAGCCGTCGGACGACGGAGAGGAAGGCTAGCCGTGGCGGTCAAGCCTCCCGGCCCGATCGACACCGACGAAGAGGCCGCGCCGGCACCCGAAAAGGAGCCGGAAAGTCACGGCGTTCTCGGTTTCCTCAAGGAGCTGCCGGTCCTCATCGTGCTGGCGTTCGTGCTGGCGCTCCTCATCAAGACGTTCCTCGTCCAAGCGTTCTACATCCCTTCGGCCTCGATGGAGCCGACGCTCATGCCGGGCGACCGCGTCCTCGTCAACAAGCTCTCGCCGCATTTCGGGCTTCCGGCGCACGGCGACATCATCGTGTTCTCGAACCCGCACCCGACAGAGGAACCGCAGCGCAACGCGATCGAGTCGTTCTTCCACTGGGTGGGAGAGGGCCTCGGCCTAGCGACGCCTCCGAACGAGGACTTCATCAAGCGGGTGATCGGGTTGCCCGGCGACCGTATCCAGATGAAGGACGGGCTGCTCTACATCAACGATACCCCGGTCGAGCGGCAGCGCATGAGCGAATATGTCGGCGAGGATCCGTGCGGCTCGGAAGGCGGCGGCATCTCCCGGGTGAAGCGCTGGAAGGAAACGCTGCCCGGCGGGGTCACGCACACCATCATCGAAATCCAGGGCGATACCGGCTTCAACGATAATACGCCCCTCTTCGAAGTGCCGCGCGAGCATTATTTCATGATGGGCGACAATCGCGACAACTC
>JBJMLN010000044.1:0-17999 GCA_045805285.1 Actinomycetota bacterium
ACCCGAGCGCGCTCGTGGCCCACAGCTCGGAACACACCCAATGCCCGTGGCGCTTGCGGATACGGAGGTGGAGACGGCCGGTGTCGTCGACCCAGACGGAGCGCGGCGAGTCGGAGAAGCGGTTCGGTCCGGGGCCGATCGGGCTGGAGGCGTCTTTCATGATCCAGTCGTAGCCCGACCAGTGGAGGATCCGGGTCCCTTGCGACGCAGGCGACACTGGCGTTCGGTTGGAGGGCGAAGGCGTCCGCGCGGCCGACGCCGGCACAACGAGGCCTCCCGCGAGCGCAAGACACACGCCGATGGACAGAAGCAGTCCCGAGCCGCGGACGATGCGGTCACGCTGCATCACCCGAGGAGAGTACCCGCACCCCCCGCAGCCTCCGCGACACACGGTCGCCACAGGATCTCGACGATCGCGGCGTTGACGCCGCGCTCGTGCCTCCTCACGATGAACGCATGGATGTCGCTCGACCCACCGTCGCCCCCGCCGTACCGCCGCGGACGCTCCTCCGCGAGCTGACGAGCGCGGCCGCCTGGCTCGCAGCGGTCGGCCTCATCGCGATCGGCGCGAGCGGCGTGCTGTCGGCGGCGTTCGGCGCCGCGTTCGGCCAGGACTTCGTCGCCGGAGACCGGCCGGGCGTGAGCTACTCCGCGGCCCGATGCGCGGACTTCCGCGAGTACGCTCCCGGAGCCGCCACCTGTCACGAAGCCGCGACGATCCACCACGCGGGAGAGATCGTCGACTACCGGATCGCTGCGGGAGTGCTCGGCCTCGGGCTGCTCGCCGGATACCTCTTCGCACGGAGACGCCATCTGACGGAGACGCCGCACCTCCCCCGCGCGTTCGCCGCGACGATCGGAGCGAGCGTCTTCGGCCTCGCGGGAGCGGCGCTACTCGCGATCAGCGCGGAGCTGCTTCTCCTGGGCGATCCGTCCGGCGTCGGCCAGTACCTGAGCGGCGGCATCGCGAGCGCGCTCGTGGCGGCCGGGTTCGCGTGGTCTCTCCTCTCGACCCTCCTCGGCCGGAGATCGTCCTCCGTCTGAGCCCGCCTCGCTCCGCGTCCCTCGTCCCGGATGCGAGAGCATGTTGGGATGAGCACGTCACCTCCGATCACGGTCCCGATCGAGACCGAGGACCCATCGACGCGAGAGGTCGACGAGCCGGACCGCCCGTGGCTGGTGATCGTCTGGAACGACCCGATCAACCTGATGTCTTACGTCACGTTCGTCTTCCAGAAGCTCTTCGGTTACAGCCTCGAGAAGGCCCAGAAGCTGATGCTCGACGTGCACCACAAAGGAAGGGCGGTCGTCTCGAGCGGCACGCGCGAGAAGGCCGAGTTCGACACGTTCCGACTGCATCAGTACGGGCTCTGGGCGACGATGCAGCACGATTCCTGACATGGCGTTGGGCGACCGCATCCGACGGCGCCGGCGCGGAGGTTTCGACCTCCGGCTTCCGGAGAACGAGCGCGACCTCCTCCGCTCGCTTCCGGACCAGCTTCGCCGGCTGCTCGAAACCGAGGATCCGTCGACCAAGCGTCTGTATCCGCCCGGCCACGCAGAGGACACGGAACTCGAAGCCGAGTATCGAGCGATGACGCGAGACGATCTGACGGAGGCGAGGTTGGAGTCGCTCCGCGTGCTGGAGGAGACCGTCGACGCCGAGCGGCTCGACGACGAGCAGATGGAAGCGTGGCTGCATGCGCTGAACGATCTCCGCCTGGTGCTCGGAACGAAGCTCGATGTCTCGGAGGACCCCACCAGCGACGAGGAGCTCCTCCGCGGCGGCGACGCGGAGGTCTTCGCCGTCTACTCCTATCTGGGATGGCTCGTGGAGCAGACGGTGCGCGCTCTCTCGGCCGACGTCCAGACGCCGTGATCCCCTCGGTGGAGCTCCGCCCGGTCGAGGGTGACCGCGAAGCGTTCCTGCCACTCCTCCTGGAGGCCGACGAGTCCAAGGAGATGGTCCGCACCTACCTGCACGAGGGCGAGCTTCTCGGCGTCTACGCCGACGGCACGCTCGCCGGCGAGATGCTGGTGATCCCGGAGGACGACGCCTTGGAGATCCGCAACTTCGCGCTCGCGGAGGAGCAGAGAAGAAGAGGCATCGGCCGCCGGGCGATCGACCTCCTCGCGGAGCGGGCCGCGACCGAAGGCGTGGGTCGCCTGCTCGTCGGCACCGCGGACGTGGCCGTGGAAACCCATCTGTTCTATCTGAAGTGCGGCTTCCGGTATACGGGCGTGCGCCGGGGCTTCTTCGAGCGGTATCCGGAGCCGGTGCTCTTCGATGGGATGGTCGTGCGTGACATGGTGCTGTTCGACCGGACGACGGGCGGCCCAGATGTGTCTCCTTGACGAACCTTCTCCGCGCCCAAGCGAGATTTCGCCGGTCCGACTAGGTACTCTGGGCTACGGAGAGAGAACCGCAATTCACGCACGGGGAGCGCTGTGACGCTGCTTGGGGAAGAGCAGTCGCCGAACGGACCTCTGCGGGTCGTCGTCGCGGACGGGGACGCCCTGCACGGACACCTGGTCCGTTTCCTGCTGGCCGACGACCGGATCGAGGTCGTGGGCGACATGCCGCCGGGCGAACGCGCCTCCCGCCTCGTGCAGGCGACGCAGCCCGACGTGGTCGTCGTTCGTTTCGAGGCCGGAGCGGAGGACGGGCTCCACTTCGTCGGCGATATCCGCGAGAGCTGTCCGCGGGCGAGCGTCGTCGTACTGACGCCCGATCCGGACACCGTCGACGCGGAGGCCGCCGAACGAGCGGATCTTTACCTGCAGGAGACCCGCGGTCTCGCGGAGCTTCCCGCAACGCTCCTCGCCCTCCCACGGATGCCGGCGACGTTCGAGCCTGCTGCGGCGGCGGCTTACCCCGCGCCCGTCGCCGATCTCGCAGCCGAGCGGAAGCGCCGACTGCCGAACCGTGTCACCCGGTGGTACACGCGCCTCGCCGCGGTCGCCGCGAGCGCGATCACGGTTCTGAGCTTCGCGCTGTGGAGGAGCTCCCGCGAGAGCACCGGACCGGAGAGTGTGATCCCGCCGTCGCCGGTGACGAGCCAAGGAACGGCCACGACGACACAGAACTCCTACTCGAACGTCGCCCTCTCGCAACTCGATGCCCTGGAGAGCGCGATGAAACGAGGGGCGGACGGACCAACGGTGAAACGACTGGCCTCCTCAGTGATCGCCGCTCGAAGCGTCGCCGTTGCCGCCGGAGCGGACGTCTCCGCGCTCGACGCGCGCATCGCCAACGAGCTCCCGCAACTCCTTGACCACATCTCCGCGAAGGCCTCCGGCGCCGTCGCGAACACGATGGGACCGCTTCTGCCTTCGAACGGCCAAGGAGGCAACGGTGGTGGCCGAAGCGCCGTCGGAGGCTCTGGCGGTTCGGGTGGCTCGGGCGGTTCCACCGGCGGTTCCACCGGCGGCAATGCCGGAGGCGGAGCGGGCAACTATCCGCCTGCTCCCGCGACGCATGTCGGAGGCTCGGGTGGCTCCGGCAGCGCCGGCGGTTCCGGAAGCTCGGGCGGGAGCGGCGGAGGAGGATCCGGCGGTCACCACGGCGGTGGCGGAACCGGCGGCGGTGGCGGCGGAACCGGCGGCGGTGGCGGCGGCGGAACCGGCGGCGGTGGTGGCGGAACCGGCGGCGGTGGTGGCGGAACCGGCGGCGGTGGTGGCGGTGGAGCCGGCGGCGGCTGTGGCGGTGGAGCCGGCGGTGGCGGTGGCGGTGGAACCGGCGGCGGTGGTGGCGGTGGCGGTGGAACCGGCGGCGGCGGTGACGGAGACGGACACGGCGGCGGCCCGGGCAACTCGGGTCACGGCACGCACGGATGGGGTCATGGAGATCCTGGGCACAGCGATCCCCCGGGGCACGCTTACGGGCACGGAACGCCGCCCGGGCATCAGGACCCTCCAGGAAATTCCGGCCACGACCAGACGCCGCCCGGACATCAGGACCCTCCCGGCAACGGCCAGGGCAACGGAAATGGGAACGGGCACGGAAACGACTAGGCGAAGCTCCTAGGTCAAAGCTCCCTTTCTGCGACCCATCTCCTGACGGAATTGCTCATGTGCTTCGGAGGCTGGCCGGGTATCGTGCTGCTGAAATTCGGTCCATTTTTCGACCTTCGGAGAGCGGGCAGTGCGAGGTACCCGAGGTTCCGTCCTGATCGCCTCGGCGATCCTGCTCCTATCGACGCCTGCCCCAACGACGTCGGCGGCGGCGGACACGACGTGTGGGCCAACCTGGACGACCGTTCCCGCGCGCCCGACGAAGAACATCAACGGACTCGACGCCCTTTCGTCCACGAACGCGTGGGGCGTCGGCATCGAGTTCGGCTCTCCGGAGCCGTCATTCAGCTCACGCACGACTGACGGCGTCGCGTGGAAGCGAGTCGCGTCGCCGAACCGTCCGGACAGCGACACCGGCCTCAACAAGGTCTCGTTCGTCAATCCGCACGACGGGTGGGCCGTGGGCTACTCCGGCGACTTCATCAGCGAGACACCTCCGTGGTCGACGCTCGCCCTCCATTGGAACGGCCAGCGCTGGCGGCCCGTGAAGACTCCGCGACTCTCGGGGAGCAACAGCTTCACCGGCGTGGACGCACTCGGGCCGAACGACGTCTGGGCTGCCGGCTACCAGAAGAACGGCAGCGCTCGCATGACGCTCATCGAGCATTGGAACGGAACGCGGTGGACGGTGATCCCCAGCCCAAGCCCGAGCTCCACCAGCGCCGGACTGACTGCCCTTTCCGGCAGCGGCAAGAACGACGTCTGGGCCGTTGGCTACTTCCGGGAGGGACACCGTTACCGCCCGCTCACCCTCCACTGGAACGGAACTCGGTGGAACGTCGTTCCGAGCCCGGCGTCCGGTCCCGGCGAGAGCGTCCTGACAGGTGTCTCCGCGAGCGCTCACGCGAACGTGTGGGCCGTCGGATATCGCGGGCCGAGTGATTCGCGCCTGCCGCTGACGCTCCGCTGGGATGGGCAGCACTGGAGCACCGTTCCGGCTCCGTCGACGAGTTTCGGGTACGACGCGCTGGTCGGCGTAGCGGCTCGCTCACGGGGCGACGCATGGGCCGTCGGCTTTTCCTTCGACACCGGCGCGTCACTGTTCCATCCGCTCGCGGAACGGTGGAACGGGAGCAGCTGGGAGATCGTTCCGACTCCGGAAGGACAGGGAGTCAACAGCGAGCTGATCGGCGTGACGATCGCGCCCGATACGGGCCAGGTGTGGGCAGGCGGCCGCTCCGGGATCTTCGGGCTGTTCATGACCATCTGCCCGACGGCCAACACCCCGGTCGTGCAGAGCCCCGCTCGCGATCATGTTTCCTCGAGCCCCGGCCGGCTCCGAGCCGCCCCGTCGACATCCACCGCGGAACCGAACGTTGAGCCGACCCCCGTTCCGAAGTCACGCGCGATCAAGGTCGTCGCTCGATCGCGAGAGAAGCAGGCGGGCATCTCGGAGATCACGCGAAGCCGCGGAGCGGTCGTCTTCGACTACGACGGCGATCATTGGCCGGACTTCCTGCTCGGCCGTCACCAATTCGCCGCGCGCCTGTATCACAACGACGGGAACGGCCATTTCACCGAAGTCTCCCCGGGGGAGTTCAAGGCGATCGACCGGCACTACTGCTCGGCGGCCGACGTCAATGCGGACGGACAGCCCGACGTCTTCTGCGCAACGGGAGCGAATAAGGGCTCTGAGCTGAAGCAGAACGAGCTCTGGATCCAGCAACCCGACCACAGCTTCGTCAACGAGGCCAGCCGGTACGGCGTCGCGGATGTCTTCGGCCGCGGCCGCGACGAAGCGTTCCTCGACCTCAACGGAGACGGCTACCCGGAGCTCTTCCTCGGTGACTCGGGCGACCGGCCGGACGGGATCCCCTCACCGAACCGATTCTTCCTCAACCGCAACGGGGAGCGGTACCAGGAAGGCGTCTCCTACGACCTCAACAAGGAGTTCGGAGACAGCTGCGGGCAGTCGTTCGACTACAACCTCGATGGCCACCCGGATCTCCTGTTGTGCACGACGAGCGGTCTCCGGCTCTACGAGGATGCCGATGGCGGACACAGCCTCGTCGACGTCACGTCGAAGACGGGGCTCGGACAACACGTCAAGGACGCGACGGTTGCGGATTTCAACGGCGACGGCTGGCCCGACATCGCGATCCTTACGCAGGACGACCACCTCCGCGTCGCGCTTCAGGAACATGGGACCTTCGAGTTGGCGTTCCGGACCCCCCTCGGCGCGAGCGGCGTCTCGATCGCGGCCGGCGACGTCAATCGGGACGGGCGGCCGGATCTCTACATCGCGCGCGGCCATTCGAAGTCGCTGCAGAACGCTCCGGACCTGATGCTGCTCGACGGGCAGGACGGCCACGACTTCGAACCGATGCGCATCCCGAGCGTCCCGACCGGAAGCGCCGAGAGCGTCTCGCCGATCGACTACGACCGCAACGGCCTCACCGACTTCATCGTCACCAACGGCCAGAACGGAACGCTCCCGGGCCCGGTCCAGCTTCTCGCGTTCTTCCCGGCGAACTGACGTGAACGTTCTCCGCAGGCTCGTCGTCGTCGGCGTCCTGACGGGAGTCGTCGTCGTTCCCGCGCCGGCATTCGGAGCAGCCGGCGCGCCTGAGCGGTCGTTCGGCGACGGAGGCGCGGTCGTGACGGACGTCCTCCACGGCGCGTTCGACACGGCCTACGCGGTGGCCCAGCAGCCGAACGGGAAGCTCGTCGTCGCCGGCTTCGCGGAAACACAGAGCGGAGAACGCTTCCTCGTGTTGCGCTACCGCGCGGACGGAAAGCTCGACAACACGTTCGGGAGCGACGGCCGCGTGCTGACGTCGTTCGGCGGAAGCTTCCAGCAAGCTCGCGACGTGGCGGTTACCGACGCCGGCATCGTCGTGGCCGGAACCGCGAACGTCGGCGGCCGAACGGCCTTCGCGCTCGCGCGGTATCGCCCCGACGGCTCCCTCGATCCGACGTTCGGAAACGCAGGACGTGTCCTCGCCCACGCCACGTCGGAGAGCATGGACTCCGCGAACGCGCTGCTCGTCCTCCCGGGTGGGGACCTCCTCGTCGCCGGATCGACACTCTCGCCGGCGACGACGCCGTCCGACTTCGCGGTGGCGCGCTTCGATTCCTCGGGCACGATCGACCCCGGCTTCGGCTCCGGCGGCTTCGCGACCCTCGACTTCTCCGGGCGGAGCGATCGCGCGGCCGGGATCGCGCGAACGCCGGGCGGGGAAATCGTCCTCGCCGGGGCGTCGGAGGTCGACCGCGACTCCGACTTCGCCCTGGCGGAGGTCAACGCCGCCTCCGGGACGCCCGTCCCGGGCTTCGGCTCGAACGGCTTGGTGCGCACGGCTTTCGGCGGCACCACGCCGATGGCCGCGGAGGCCCTCGACGTCGTCGTCCTCGGCAACCGCAAGATCATCGCCTGCGGGTCGGCGTTCCAGGGTCCGATGATCAGGGAGCACGACGCCGCCCTCGCGCGCTATCTCCCGGACGGGTCGCTGGACGGCTCCTTCGGCTCGGGCGGACGAAGGATCCTTGACGTTGGCATCCCTGGAGGTGACGACATCGCCACGTCGCTCGCCGTGCAACCGAACGGAAAGGTCGTCACGGCCGGAACGACCTCCATCAAGGTGTGGATGAACGACCACCGATTCGCCGTCACGCGCTACCGGACCGACGGATCGCTCGACACCTCCTTCGGCGTGCACGGAACCGCGACCACCGACTTCGGCAACGGGTGGGACCTCGCGCGCGACGTGCTGATCACGGGGAGCGGATCGATCGTCGTCGCCGGAGAGGCGGGCGCCGCACGCGGCGGGGACGTCGCGGTCGTGCGCTACAAGGCGAGCTGAGCGCCGGAGCGGCCGTCTAGAGGAAGTACGACTGGCTGCCGACCGCGGAGTACGCGGCAAGCGACTGCGCCGAGGTATCCACCCAGTACGCCTCCGGGAACCCCTCGAAGTTCCCGAGCGTGTGCGAGTACATCGCGACCTTGACGTTGGTCCAGGCCTTGAGCGTCTCGCCTGCGGCGGTCAGCCACTGCGCCTTCGCGGTCGGATCGCCAAGGGAGTAGCCGCACGCGGTCTGCTCGACGCTTCCGTACTCGCCGACGATGAGCGGCTTCTTCAGCTTGAGCGAGAGGTTGTGCGCGGAATGGAACACGCCCCAGAACGAGCGCCACGGGTGCACGGGCTTGTTGTCGAGGCAGGGGAAGCGGTTGTAGCCGTCGACGCCGAGCGCGTCGTAATGCTTCGGGAGCCACGCCATCGGGCCGCCGTGACCGCCGTCGTAGGTCGAGGCCGTGAGGGTGACGACCCATCGCAGGTTCGGTGTCTGCACGTCCGCGAAGATCTTCCGGACGTGGGCCCACGCTGCCTTGAAATCGTTGTTGTCTCCGCTCGGATCGGCCTCGGGCTCGTGATGGAACGTGAAGTAGACGCGCCTGCCCCATTGCTTCATGCGCGTCGCCTGCTCGCGGATCCACGTGTCGTACCTGCCGCTCGCGATCGCGAGCCAGGAGATGCCGCCGCCGTTGTGGCCGAGCGCGTGCCAGGAGATGTATTGGTGGTAGCCCTGAGCCGCGGACCACTCCGCGTACTGCCCGGGGAGTTGGTCGTCCCAGTTCAGGTAGTGCCGCGTGATGGAGAGGCGTCGCCCGATCTTCGTCTCGAAGTTGGCGATCGCGCTCTGCGGGGTCTCCGTTCCCTGGGGTCGCACGTACGCTCCCCAGAGGCATCCCGAGGACTGGGTCGCTCCCCAGGCTGCGCGCCCCATGACCCAACCGGGAAAGGCGATCGCCGCTCCCGTCAGGGCCGACGTTTTCAGGAACTCGCGTCGGTCCATGGTGGTGCCTTCCTTTCGGAAGCCTCGGAGTCTCCCAGCGGATCGGGGGAACTGCAAGAACGCCAGGATTGGCCTCGCGCCGAGGCCTGCGTAGGATGTGACGCGTCATCCGAGGTGGGGAAGGGCAAATGGCCCAGATCGACGAGCGCAAGGAAACTCCGAAAGAATCCTCGGACGACCTCCTCAGAGACGCCGAGGTTCTCCTCCGTGACGCGCTGGACAGGGCCCACGACGCCGCCGCAGGGCTCCGCCAGGCGGAGGAGCGGCTCCTCGAGGCGGGCGGCCCCCTCGCCCAGATGGACCGCCAGCGCAGGCTCGAGGACCGCAGCCAGCGGGCAGAGGAGCGCCTGCGCAGGACCGAGGAGAAGCTCCGCCAGGCCGCGGAGGTCGTCGCGGAACTCGAGGATCGTCGTCGCCAGGCGGAGGAGCGGATCCAGCAGCTCGCCGCCGCTCGGCGCGAGGGCGAGGAGAAGCTCGCGCAGTCCGAGGGCCGCATCCGGGAGGCGCAGCGGTCCGCCAAGCTCGCAGAGGAGCGCAGCCGAGCGGCCGATCAGCGCACGAAGGAGACGGAGAGGTCGCTCTCCCAGGCCGTGGAGAAGCTCCGCCAGACCGCCCAGCATCTCGGCGAGCTCGAGGAGCGGCGGAAGAAGGCCGACGAACGCGCGGGCGCGGCGGAGGAGCGAGCGGCCCAGCTCTCGGATCGACTCCGTCAGGCGGAGAAGCGCGCGGGATCGATGGAAGGCATCCTGGCCGAGACGGAGTCGCGGGTTCGCGCGGCCGAGGTGGAGTTCCGCGTCGCGAGCGAGCGGCTCCTCGCCGCGGAGAGCCGCAACCGGGACCCCGACCCCGCCGACATCGCGCGGCAGCTCGCGCGCTTCGACTTCGAGCCGGCCGCAGCGAGCGGAGAAACCAGCGCGACGCGAGACGTGCCCGGAACCACTCCGGACGTCGCCGCCGAGCTCGGGCCCGACCCGATGGCAACGCTCCGCGATGCCCTTGCGCGCTCCCAGGCGAACCGCCTGTGGGAGGCCGGCGAGGACGAGATCACACCGGCGGATTCCGAGCCGATCGCCGACGCGCCGGTCGCGCCGGCAAGCAGCTCCGAAAGCGGACCGGCAGCTAAGGCTGCGGCTGGCGACGCGACGACCTCCGAGCGTGGCGCCGCGCGACCAGGCGGGAATCGAACCCAGCCCGCGAGTGGGAGTTGGACGGAGCCCGCGCCCGCCCCCGCCGACGAGTCGGCGGACGCAGGTTCGCCCGCCGAGAACGAGGACGCTCCACGGGAATACGGCGACGAGGAGACGCTTTCGGTCACCGAGCGCGAGCTCCGTCAGTACGCGGAACAGCGGTCCGAGTTCGAGGAGCGCCTCCGCGAGTTCTGGAAGGACGCCGAAGGCGAGCGGAGCGCCGATGCCGAAGATGAGGAGCGCCGCTTCCGTCTCTGGCGACGCGACCGCGGCGAGTAGCTCCGGAGGGATGCGTTGAGCGACACGAACAAGAAGAAGTCCGACGTCTGGAACTCCCTCGAGGGAGCGATCAACGCGGCCGCGAAGAAGGCGCCGAAGGTCGCGAAGGTCGTCGCGGAGAAGGCGCCGGGCGTCGCGAAGACCGTCGCGGAGAAGGCGCCGCAAATCGCTCGCTCGATGACGTCTCGGTCGTCTCCGACCGTGCGGAAGGCGGCCCAGACCGCCGCCGACCAGATCGCGAAACATGCGCCGACGATCGGGGACGTCGTCGCCCAGAAGGCGCCGGAGATCACGAAGCGGATGAGCGATCAGGCGCCGAAGGCAGCAGGGAAGGCGAAAGACGCCGTGGCGAAGGCGAAGGTCGGAACCTCGGGAGCGCGCGCGGCCGCTTCCAAGGCGGCGCGTTCGGCGACGAAACGTTCTGCCAAGAACGCCTCGGGCGCCGACGCCCCCCAGGAGGTGACCGCCAAGACGGAAGACGCGTCCGGCGAAGAAGCCTCGGCCGAGCAGGTCCCCACTGACGACGCGATTGCCCAACGGGCCTCCACCGGAGACCCGTCTGCCAAAGAGGCGTCAGACGAAGAGGCGGCATCTGGCGAGGACGCATCCGGAACGCCCACGGATCCGGCGTCCTGACAGCTCCTGCTCGCGCGGCATCTGGCGAGGACGCATCCGGAACGCCCACGGATCCGGCGTCCTGACAGCTCCTGCTCGCGCGGCGGAGTGCAACGTCCGCCGACTATCCTTCGGGCCATGTCTCCCTACCGCGTGACGCCTGGTTCCGCCGAGCTGGAGCGCCCGGTGATCCTCGCCGCGTTCGATGGCTGGATCGACGCCGCGGGCGCGTCGACCGCGGCCGTGGGAGAGGTCGCTTCCGATGCGACGGCGCTCGTGGAGTTCGATCCCGACGCGTTGTTCGACTTCCGTTCACGGCGGCCGGTCCTCGACATCGTCGACGGCAAGCTGACGGATCTCGGCTGGCCGGAGCTCACGATGCGGCGCGCGCGCCACGGCGACCGCGACGTCGTCGTCTTCACGGGCGCGGAACCCGACTACCGCTGGCAGGAGCTCGGACGAGACACCGTCGAGATCGTCCGTGAGCTCGGCGTGCGGGAGTGGATCAGCATCGGCTCGATCCCTGCCGCGGTGCCGCACACACGTCCGGTGCCCGTCCTCGCGAACGCGTCGGACCCGGGCCTGCTCCGCGACGGAGGGCAACAGGGGCCGCAGGGACTCCTGCGCGTTCCGAGCGCAGCGCTCAGCACCGTGGAGCTCGCGGTCTCGAGCGCCGGGATCCCCTGTGTCGGCTTCTACGCGCAGATCCCCCATTACGTCGGCGGTCCGTTTCCCGCGGCATCCGTGGCGCTCCTGGAACACGTCTCGCGTCAGATCGGCGTCGACATCCCGCCGGGAGGTCTGCTGGAGCAGGCGGCGACACACCGCCAGCGGCTCGACGAGGCGGTCGCTGCCGATGAGGATTCCGCCTCGTACGTCGAACGCCTCGAGAACATGGTCGACGAGGAGCGGATCCCCTCCGGCGACGAGCTCGCCTCGGAGATCGAACGCTTCCTCCGCGAGGACGGCCGCGGCGGCGCCGAGTCGGGACCGCTGGGCGAGGCGTAACGCTCCTCAGGCGATGGGGTTGAGTCCCTCCGCGGCCAGCCGCGTGCGAAGTTCCCCGTGCGTCCCCTCGAGCAGCAGCGCCTTGTGGCGTTCCTCCGACTCGCGGTGGAGCGCCTTCAGGGTCGCGAGCCCCTCCTCGTCGACGGCGGTCACGTTCGCGAGGTCGAGGTGGATACGGCGCACGCCGTCATCCACGTAGCGTTCCTCGAGGAACCGCCGGAGCCTGTCGGTCCAGCTGTGTCCCGTGAGCCGTCCGCTGAGCCCGACGAGGACGTGCTCGCCTCCGTGCTCCTCGACGCGGAAATCGAGCGGAGGGTCAACGGGGTCGGCGTCCTCCGACGCGTTGCCGGCGCCGCGGCGTGGAAGCGTCGACAGCGTCCGGAGCCGGTACAACACCGACTGCCGGCTGATCGAGAGCGCCTCGGCGATGTCGTCCCACGTCGCGCCGCGCTCCCGCGCTTCGACGATCGCGCGGAACTCGATCTCCCCGACGACCGTGCGGACCTGCGCGACGGCTTCGAGCGATTCCAGCGGAAACTCCCGATAGCGCTCGAGCTTGCGGATGAGCGTCCTGGGAAGGTCGGGTGCCTCTTCGCGCGGGTCCATCGAGCGAACTATAGCGGAGGGGATTCTGACCGCGCTCGCGTCGGACTCTCTCCGCAGCTGACGCGAACAACGTGCCTGGAGCGGCCGGGTGAACGCCCGGTGTACGGCGGGACCTAGACAGGACGTCCGCAGGCTTCGGACGGAGAACGACCCGGTCGGAGGCGAGCGCCGGCTCCGCTTCAGCGGACGAGGAAACCCGGCCGCGAGATCCGTTCTCCGTCGAGCTCGACCTCGATCTCGGGCCACTCCCCCGTGCGCGTCAGGATCTCCGGAAACCCCTCGCGGACGAGCACGGTGTCCTCGGATTTCGTGCCGGTGATCGAGGGGTTCCATGCGAGCGCCTGATGCTCGGCGAGGACGTGCTGCGCGGACGCCGTCGCGAAGATCTCGCGGCCCGCGTAGCCCGTGAGCCCTCCCTGATGGTGCCGTTCCTCCTCGCCCGGATATCCCTCGCTCGCGTACTGCGCGACGCCCTCCCCGAAGACGTCTTCCAGAGACGCTCCCGGCCGGCTCGCACTCAAGTAGCGCGCGTCGACACGAGCGGTCGACGGCGCTCGAGCCTCGCGTTCGGGCTCCACCGGCCCGAACGAGACGAAGCGTGTGAGCGACGCGTGGAGTCCGTGTCGGCGTCCGGTCACGGCGAGCATCACGGTTCGACGGGCCCGCCGGTCGGTCGGGATCGGATGGCGGTATCGATCGATCCGGTCGTCGGATCCGACGAGGTCGACGAGCGGGAGGATGTCCCGGACGCGGCACTCCGACGCGAGGGCCGCGGAGATCTCGAGCTCGGTCATCCCAGGCTCCGCGGCGCGCGCGGCCGACTCCAGCGCCTCGGCGGCATCGCGACCGAGCGTGCGGTAGCGCTCCACCTCGGGCGCGAGCAGCGTGTACCGAAGCTCCGCCAGCGACGCATCGGCCGCTGCGAACGGACCCACCGGAAGGTCGGCGACCACGGCGGGCGACGCCTTCTGGACGATCGCGACAAGGTCCTCCGGAGCGTGCCACGGGTACGCGAGCACCTCGTAGCGGAGACCCTCCAGTTCCTCGTCGAGGAGACGCGGCCGCTCGATGTTCGTCGTGATGACCACCGCGTCCCAACGCGTCACGAGGATGGCGGCGATCCCGCCCTCCTCACCGAGCGAGACGTGGCTCCGTCCACCAGCGGTCAACCACGCGAAGTTCGCCTGCGATCGGAAGAGCACGGCGTCGCGACGCTCGCGATCGAGCCATCCGCGCACGCGCTCGAGCTGGTTCGAGACCTCCTCAGCGCGATCCACCGGTCAGCTCGCGCGCTCTTCGGCGTCCGCGATCGCTGCCGCCGCGTTGATCAGTCCGATGTGGCTGAACGCCTGCGGGAAGTTCCCGAGCAGCTCCCCCGTCTCGGGATCGACCTCCTCGGCGAGGAGGCCGACGTCGTTGATGTAGCGGATCGCGCGCTCGAAGGTCATGCGAGCGCGATCCACCTCGTCCGCCATCGCGAGCGCCTGCGCGAGCCAGAACGTGCAGAGGAGGAAGGTGCCCTCCTCTCCTTGGAGACCGTCCTCCGCCAGATAGCGGTAGACGAGGCCGCGATCGTCGGTGAGTCGCTCCTCGATCGCGTCGATCGTGGAACGCATGCGCGGATCGTCCGCGGAGATGAAGCCCACGATCGGCATCATCAGCACCGAGCCGTCGAGCGCGTCGGAGTCGAACGCCTGCGCGAACGCCTGCGCCTTCTCGCTCCATCCGCGCGTCAGGACGGCGTCGCGGATCTCCTCGCGAGTAGCGATCCAGTCCTCGACGCGGTCCTGTCCCCCGATCCGATCGGCGAGGTCGATCGCACGATCGAGGGCGGCCCAACACATCACCTTCGAGTAGAGGAACTCCTTCTGGCCGCCGCGGACCTCCCAGATACCCTCGTCGGTCTCCTTCCACCGCGCGGCGGCGATGTCGGCGGCATCGACGAGGAACCGCATGCTCGTCGGATCGAGCTGCTCGGTCGCGTCGATCAAGCGGTGTGCCGCGCCGAGGATCTCTCCGTAGACGTCGAGCTGCCGCTGGTCCCACGCGCCGTTGCCCACGCGCACCGGAGCGCTGTTCCGCCAACCGCTGAGGTGCGGAAGCGTCCGCTCCGAGAGATCGTGCTCGCCGCCGATCCCGAACATGATCTGGAGCTCCCCGCCCTGGCGGAGCGACGACGCGGTCGCACCCGCCATGTAGCCGAAGAACCGGTGCGCCTCGTCGGGACATGCCGCGACCCAGAGGGCTTCGAGCGTGAAGCTCGCGTCGCGCACCCATGCGTAGCGATAGTCCCAGTTGCGTTCTCCCCCAACCGTTTCGGGGAGCGACGTCGTCGCGGCCGCGACGATCGCGCCGCTCGGCTGGAACGTCAGCCCCTGGAGCACGCAGCCGCTGTGATACACGAGGTCCTTCCACGGCCCCTCGTAGTTCTGGTGCACGGCCGACCAGCTCAGCCATCCGCGGATCGTGTCCTCGATTCGGTCGTCGATCTCCTGCGGAGACCGGACCTCAGGCGGCTCCTCCCAGCTGTTCTGGTGCTCGAGCGCGAACAGCGCCCGCTCTCCCTTCGAGAGCGTGAAGCGCGCGGTCGCCGTCGAGCCCTCGATCTCGAGCGGCACGGAGGAGCAGAGCAGCAGGAGGTCGGCGCCGCCCCGCGCGCGGACGCCTCCGGCGGCGGGCATGAGGATCGGCGTGACGAGTCCGTACTCGGGACGGGGCGCGTACTCCATCTCCATCTCGACCTCGCCCTCGACGCACAGCGCGCGCCGGAGGACGAGTCCGGGCGCTCCGGCTCCGAGATCGTGTCCGGTCTCGCCGCGACCGACTGCCAAGGCCTCGGTGACCACGACCGTGCCGGTCGAGGTTCGATACGTCTGCTCCAAGACCAGCGTGCGCTCCAGGTAATGGCGCTCGTGCTCGAAGGAGCCGCCCGGCCGGAGCGACCAGTGCCCCGCCTCGTCGTCGAGGAGCCGCCCGAAGACCGACGGACCGTCGAACCGGGGGAAGCACAACCACTCGATCGAGCCGCGCGCATCGACCAAAGCGGCCGAGCGGCAGTCCGAGATCATCGCGTGGTCACCGATCGGCGTGTCGCTCATGTCGTCTCCTTCTCGGCCCTGGGTCGAGCCGGCTCGCGCTCCGTCCCGCGTCGTGGGCTCTGCGTTACGCCGCCCGCGCGCGCTCCGTGGGCCCGTGTAGTCTCCGCGAAACGCAACCCGGCCCGAGCCCGGAACGCTCACCGCGCCGAACGCGTTCCGATCAAGAGATACACCACGGGAACCACCAGGGGGAGGCTCATGCGACTTCGCGGATCGATCCTCATGGTGCTCGCGCTGACGGCCGTGCTCCTCGGAGGCATCTCGGGCGGCTCGAGCGTGATCGCCCATGTGGAGTGCGACTACTCCGGAACGGGCGCCGACGACACGTTCCAGGGGACGTATAAGGACAACATCATCTGCGGCCGCGCCGGAAACGACACGATCTACGGCAACGACGGGAACGACATCCTCTACGGCGGTCGCGGCAACGACCGGCTCTACGGCGGCAACCAGGAGGATCAGCTCTCCGGCGGCCCAGGAACCGACCACGACTTCGGCCAGGAGGGCAACGACGTCGCCGCAGGCGGAGAAGGCGACGACACGCTCCAGGGCAACGACGGCGACGACCTGATCAAGTCCAAGGACAAGGTCGGCGGCAACGACGTGGCGGACGGCGGCAGCAACGGCGACACCTGCAAGATCGACGTCGGCGACTCCACGACGTCCTGCGAGGTCGTCGTCACCCCGACGGCCTGAGCGTCGCCGCCCTGCCGTCCGGGGAGATCCGGTTCGCTACGGCGTGATCGCGAACTGCGCGTAGTGCGGCACGTTCACGGCGCCGTGGTCCATCGTCGTGAAGTCGCCGCCGATCAGGAGCCTGTCGGGTCCGGTCAGGATCGACCAGACGCCCTTCGTCGCGTTCGGCCACGGCTCCCACGACGTGTCGATCGTTCCGGTCGCGGGATCGACCGCGACGAGCCTCGGAAGGTGGATCACTCCGCTCGGACCGCCCGCGATGTCCGTCCAGTGGCCGCCGGCGACGATCTCGCCGTCCTCGTAGCCGACCGACTGAACGTCGCCGTTTGCGTGGCGGTTCCAGATCACGTCGCCGACGGAGTTATAGAGCGAGAGTGATCCGCCCTGGTTCCCCCCGCGGCCCGCGATCACCGATCCGTCGGGTGTCAGCGCGAGCTTCCAGAGCAGGTCGATCGGATGCGTGTCCCATTGGGCGAAGAGACCGCCGCCGACGCCGGGAGGCGTCAGTGCCTGGATGTACGGCTTCGTCGTGTCCCACGCCGCGCCGCCCTGCTCCCGGATCTCTGTCCAGACGCCGCCGATCAGGATGTTCCCGTCAGGCAGGACGAGGATCGAGCGCACCGACTTGTTCGTCTTGGGTGTCCAGTCGAGCAGCGCCGGAGACCCGCCGGCCGGTGGAGCCGCGGAGAGGTCGGCGGCCGCGAGCCGCGTCCGACGTTGGCCCTCGACGAAGCCGAACTGGCCCCCCATGAAGAGCGTGGTGCCGGAGTACGTGAGTGCGCGGACCTGGTTCGTCGCGTCCAGATGCCAGTTCGGGATCGCCCCCGTGGGTCCGATCGCGGCGAAATTCTCCCTCGGGAGCCCGTCGACGTTGGTGAAGTCACCGCCGACGAAGATCGTGGTTCCGTCCGTCGCCATGGAGAACACGATGCCGTCCACGGCAGGATGCCACGGGCGCAGGTAGCCGGTGACGACGTTCACGGCCATCAGGTTGCCGCGGGCGGCGTTCGCGCCACCGTCGGCGCGAACGGCCTCGGTGAACTCTCCACCCATGTAGACGATGTCGCCGATGCGGACCATCGCCCAGACGCGCCCGTTCGTGCCCCAGGAGGTCGTCCCGAAGGTTGGATGCTCGGGCGTCACCGAGATCGCGGCGAGCGCGGGACCCGCGACGGCCAGGAGCAACGCCGGAACGAGCAACAGGATGAGGCTCCGACGCAACCGGCGCGTCCGACCAGGCTGTCGCAAACCCGACATCTGTACCTCCCTAACCTGTGGAGCGGCGGGCGGCGGCGAGCCGCCGCCGAAGGATGCGCGTGGAATCTACTCCCTGCCCGAGAAATCGCACAATGGGGCACACCGGCACAAGTTCCTCCCTGGTCTGCCTAGACGGAAATTCCGCCCTCGATCCGGAAACCTGCGCAGACTCGCGGAAAACATCCGACGCGGAATTGTGTCTTTCGGGGGAACCCTGTTTATATTGGCGAGCAACGGGCGGCCGGACCCGAGGGGGAAGTGATTTTCGTGAGGCGACTATCCATCTTGGCGACGCTCGCGTCGTTCGTTCTCGCGCTCTGTATCCAGGGGACGGCGCGCGCGGCCGGAACGGCGGATCTCTCCGTCTCCGTCACCCCGTCGGCAT
>JBJMLN010000045.1:0-5332 GCA_045805285.1 Actinomycetota bacterium
CGCTGACGGCGTCCATCTCGGCAGAAGCGGCGGCAACGCTCGCGACGGCGGAGTGCATCGTCGCCTCGAGCTGGGAGTCGTCGGCGGTGATGATCACTTCTTCGGTGAACTCGGCCGTACGTCATCACCTCCTCGAACGAAAGAAGCCGCCCCGGCGCCTCGCGCGGAGGGCCGGGGCGGTGGTTAGGAACGGAAGCCGGTTGTCTGGGCGAGCCAGTCCTCGTGGTCCTCGACGGCACGCTCTTCGGGCGTCGGCGGGGGTTTCGCTTCCGCCTCTGCCGCGGTCGCGGCTTCCGAGACCGAGAGCCAGAACTCCCGCCAGCCGATGTCGCGCCAGTAGGAGTGGCTCCAGCCGTTCGCTCGGCCCAGCCGCCGGACTAGCGTGAAGAGCGAGGCTTCGGGGCCTTGCCCTTCGGCGCTCCCCGTCTCTCCGCCCGGTTCGGCTCCGCTTTTGGGTCCGCGGCGCTCGCCGCCTCGCTGAACTTCTCCACGACGACGGAGATCCAGCGGCCCATCGTGCCTTGGCCGATCTCGTCGCGCAGGTCCTCGAGCTTCACCTCGGGCTGGCGGATCTGCACGATCGGGAGGAACGCCTCGAGGAGCTCCTCCCACGCGGGCCCGTAGGCCCCGGCCTTCTTGTCGTCGGTCGGCGTCTCCACCGCAGCGACGTGGACGCCTCGGACGTTGTCGGCTGCCGTGAGGAACGCGAGCGTTACCGGGAACGGCAGGTCCGCCGGGATCTGGAACGTCCGGTCCTCGCCCTTGACGTCGGTGATGCGGTAGCTCGTGGTGCCGCCCGAGAGGATCTCGAGCTCGTCTGACTGATCCATTTCCCCCTCCTTGCGTCGGTGCGGTTTAGACGTAGGCCGCCGAGTCGGTGGTCTTCGCCGTGATCGTGATGAGCGGGCTGCCGCCGGCGACACGTCCCTGGAACGAGCGCATCACGTGCGCCGCCGAGCCGTCGGCGTTCAGCGGCGTGTACTTCGCGTCGGTGAAGTCGATCGTCGGGACGTTCAGCTTGAACTCCCGCAGCGTCCCCGCCGCGCCGTACTGGAAGTCCGCGGTGAGCGCGGTCGACTGCGGGTTCCGCTGGTACGTCGTGCCACCCGTCGACCCGTAGAGCACCTTCCGGTACTCCGCGTTCACGTCGAGCATCAGCTGCTCGATGGTGCCGGTGACGTCGAGGCCGAGCTTGATGAGGTACAGCGGCACGACGTCGGAGATCTTCTCCGCGTCGTAGCGCATCTGGCAGTTGAGCGTGAGCTTCTGCACGTTCGCGGCCACGCCGCCATCGATCGTGAACGTGCCGTCGCCGAGGACGAACGGCGTCCCCGCGTCATAGCTCTCGGCGGTGGCCGAGGCCTGCCAGGCGGGCGTCCCGCCCATCCAGGTCCCGTTCGCCTTAAGGATCTGGGAGTCGCTGTTCGAGACCTCGTACACCATCTCGGAGATCACGCAGTCGGCGATCCGCTCGATGCCGTCGTCGGCGAGGTTCGTCTCGACGGTGAGGTAGTCGGTCACGAGGTCAGGGGTGATCGTGTGCGGGTACACGCCCGAGACGGCCGCTCCGACGGAGTCCGCTCCGAGGAGCCACGCAGCGAACTGCCCCATCGGGGACGGACGGCCGCGCAGCGAGAAGGTCCCTGTCGGGTCCTCCGCCATCTTTTCCGAGAGCGTGATCGCGCCCGAGCCGCCGGCTTCCTTCAGGCCCTTGATGTCGAGCTTGTGGTCGATCGTCGCGTCGCCGACGAACGCGGCCCAGACCGTCGGTGCGACGGGCGTGGCCTTGGTGACCTCTTTCCCGAAGCCGAGGTAGTTGCGTGAATCCGAAGTCGTGTAGGGACCGTTGGGCACTGGTTACTCCTTCGTGTCTCCAGGCGCGGTCCCCTCTGAAGGCGCCTTGCGGGTGGGCTTGTGCGAGTGCTCGACGAGCTCGAAGTCGGGTCGACCCTCGGCCGAGTAGCGGTCGAGGAGGATCACGTCGCCCTTCTCGATCAGGGCGCGCGGGTTCGGGTTGCCGTTCGGGTCGTCCTCGCGCTGGTTCTTCGCCTTGCAGCAGCGATCGCGCGACATCAGGTCGGGCATCACCTGCGGGGAGTCGCCGGTGTAGCGGGCGTGCACGAACTTCTCCTTGGGCATGGCGAGTTCCCCTCGTTCGAGGTGTGGGTTTGCGAGGTGCGGAGCGGGCTACGGGATGAGCGCTTCGGTGGCCGCGTCCCAGATCGACTGCACGATCGGGCGCGTCTCTTCGATGGCGCGGAGGAGCATGTGGCGCCCGCGGATCCCCTTGATGCCGATCGAGCGAGCGACGACGAAGGCCGAGACGGTGCCGCCCATCTTCGCGGCGACCCATGCGGCGATCGCGTCCGGCGGCGGCATCTGCGCGCCCGGTGTGCGGCCCTCCTCCATGACGGCCGCGTAGATCAGCGGCGAACCGAGGACACCGACGACGTGGGTGCCGGACCCCGAAACCTGTGTGGACCAGGAGCCGCGAAGCGTCCCGGTGAAGACCGGCGTGAGCGGCACGACTCGGTCATGGATCGCACCGAGGTGCGCGTCCATCGCCTGTCGCATGACGGCCGCGCGCTTCGGTGAGTCCGCGAACGCGGCCTCGATCTCCTTGTCGCCGAGGACGTGGACGTGGATGTCGATCAAGCGGGCGACTCGATCGTCATGAGCGGGCAGCTGATGCTCACGTAGCTCGCGAGCACGAACCCGAAGGTCCGCGGTTCAGCCGGGTGCCCGACGAAGTCCGCTGGGCCGCCACCGAGGATGGTCCCGCCGAGCTTCGTCGCGCGGAGGTCGGAGTTGAGCGTCCGGATCACGGACTCGCCGAGACCGATCGCCGTGTTCGCCGAGGAGGTTGCGTCCTCGTACTGCAGGAAGCCCTCGATCACTGCGCGGCGGTTCCAGTCGGCGGAGCCGCCCGCCTCCTGCCAGGTCGAGGAGCGTCCGGTCTCGAGGTGCACCATCCACGCGCGCAGGCGGGTCTCGCCCGAGATCGTGGTGAACACCTTGTCGACGTCGTCCTGCGTCGTGACGAGCCGGACCCGGTCGTAGACGAGGCCGATGTCCGGGATCGTCTTCATCCGGTCCACGATGCGAGCGACGATCGCTTCCCAGCTCGACTGCGTCATCGACGCGGCGGGCGGAAGAGGTAGCCCTTGCCGAAGCCCGGGTACACGGGGAGCGTCGCCGGCGCGTCCCAGTCGATGATCGTGTCGGCCGGTCCGAAGTCCGATCCGGCGACGTGGTCGGTGTAGATCTTCAGCTGGTCGCGCGCGACCGAGCGCCAGCGGTCCGTCTCCGTCGCCTCACCGGCGACGTCGGCGGAGGGGATGGAGGGGCGCGTGTTGCCGGCGGCCCCTGACGCGCGTCCGAGGGCGCAGTAGTAGGCGGCCAGGTGGCAGACCGGCTCGAAGTCCTCGAGCGCGATCAGATCGGTGTCGGCGTCGGAGTCCGGGATCGGCCACGGGACCGTGAAGAAGATCCGCGCGATCGTTCCCGCGGCGGGCGTCGTCTCGTTCAGCCTGATCGTCGCCGGCTGGTCATCGGTCGGGAGCAGCACGACTTCCTCGAGGTCGAGGATGGTTGCCGGACGCTGCCCCAGCGGGTACTCGATCGCCTTCGGCGAGGAGAACCGCGGCACCCAGGCGTCGGGGAGCGGGATGTCGAACGTGACGCTGTCGCCCGTGAAGTCGTCGTAGGCGATCTGCGGGCGGTCGCCCGAGAACCGCTGGATCGCGGTCTTCACGTTGTCGATGACGGCCTGGTCGGAGATGTCCTTGACCGGCGGCTCGCCGAGGATCACTCGGACCCGGTCCTTCCACGCGGGGAGGGGGACGCCCATCAGCCGACCACCTCGAGGATCCCGGCTTCCTTCACCGGGGATTCGGGGTTGTCCGTCACGCGGACCCAGACCGTGTAGAGCCCCGGCGCCAGTGCGAGCGCGCCTCCGGGCCCGACGAGGCAGCGCGCGAAGTGCGCCGTGCCGTCCGTCTCCCAGCTCCCGGTGATCCAGTCACCGGACTCCGGAGTTCCGGATGCGAGGAACGCGAGGTCGACGACGTCGGCCGTCGGGTCGACGATGTCGCCGCCTTCCCGCGCGATGATCGGGACACGGACGAACTCCTTGGAAAGCGCTGAGATACGAAGGGCCACGAGACTCCTCTTTAGTTCTGGACGTTGGCGCCGGCCCAGGAGACCTCGGGGGCTCCGCTTGCCCATTTCAGCTGCATCGTTCCGGTCTCGATCAGCGCCTGTACCGCGCGCAGCAGGACCGAGTCCATGAAGTCCGCGAGCTCCGCGGGATCGACGACGCGGCGGACCGCGGTGAGCACGTGCGCGATCGCGTCGGCGAGCGCTTCTCCGTCCCTGATCGTCCTGGCCCCGGCGGTGAGACCGGACAGTGCGTCGAGCAGGTTCTCCGCGTCGGTCTGGGAGTGCAGGTACGCCCTGCGGACCCCGTCCGTCGCGTTCAGGACCTCAGCGACGGCGCGCGCGTACGCGGCGGCTACAGCGACCGCGTCCGAGAGGGCCGCCTGGTTGGTCTGCGGCCGCGGATACGCGAGAGTGCGCGACGCGTTGTCGGAGAGCCCTTCGGCCTCCGTGGTCGTGATGAAGCGCGCCCTGGCGATCTGCCGGCTGTCGAGGAGGCCTTCTGCCTCGCCCAGCGAGCGAGCGGACGCGACCGCGCGCACGATCGCGTCCAGCAGTCCTTCGGCGTCGGCCTGGGTCCTTGTGGAGGCGGCCGCGCGCGGGACACTGTCCACCAGGCCTTCAGGGTCAGCGATGGATCGGCTACGCGCCGAGACACTGGAGGACGTATCCGTGAGGCCCTCCGGATCGCTCGGCGCGCGTTTGAAGGCTCCGGTGCGGCTGGAGCTGTCGAGCAGCCCCTCCCCGTCGAGTTGTGACCGCGCCGATGCGAGTGCCCGGAGGACGGAGTCGGCGAGTCCTTCTGACTCGGAGACCACCCGTACGGCTGCGACGGCCCTGGTCGCGCCGTCGGTGAGGCCCTCGGGATCCGCCGGCCGGCGAGCGTAGGAGCTCGTGGCCGCGCTCGAGTCCAGGAGGCCCGCGCTGTCGCCCTGTGTGCGCGCGTAGGCGGCCGTGCGCGCCGCGAGGTCCGTCAGTCCCAAGGACTCCAGGAGCGCCCGGAGAAGCGCCCGTGCGACCGAGTCGGTGAGGCCCTCGGCATCCCCCGGCCGGCGAGCGTAGAAGCTACTGGCCGCGCTCCAGTCCAGGAGGCCCGCCCTGTCGAACTGAGTGCGCGCGTAGGCGGCCGTGCGAGCCGCGAGGTCCGTCAGTCCCAAGGACTCCAGGAGCGCCC
>JBJMLN010000046.1:0-2689 GCA_045805285.1 Actinomycetota bacterium
AGGTCGACGGACGCCGCTTCACGAGCGCCTTCCATACCTTCCTCCATTCCCTCCTCGAAGCGCTCGCATCCGCGCGCTCGAGCCCTGCGATGACGCCCGCGCCGAAGGCGAGCTCGTCGGCGTTCTGATCCGCCCACGCGCGCAGCCATCGCACCGCCACGACGGCGTCGTTGTGGGTACCGAGGACCGACCGGAGCACCGCGGCCCCCGCGGCGAAGGCCTTCGCCTGTTTCCCCGCGACGGGCGCGACGGCCTCCGCCGCGTAGCGGGCGCGCTTCGCGTGGATGCGGATGCGGTGGAGCTCGTTGTCCGTCGGCGGGTCGGCGGCGTGTCGCTCGCGACGCCCGAGCGACTTCCACTGCGCCGCCACGAGAGGCACGACGGACGAACCCGGAAGCGCGGCCTCCTCGGTCAACGGAGGCGTCTTCGCCGCGTCGACGAGGTGGTCGAGAAGCTCCACGTAGCGAGCGCTCCCCATCGCGCGGATGAGCGCGCGCCGTGCGTGCGCCCGCTCGTCGGCGAGTGAACGCACGACCGCCTCGCCGGCGGCACGCTCTGCGTCCGGAAGCTCCGCGACCCGGGACTCCATCCGCTCGCACAGGACGTCGGCATCCCGGCTCGCGCCGAGTACGTCTCCCAGCCATCCGAGCTCGTCGCGGAGCGCCCCGTTCCATGCCGCATCGAGCAGGGGTCGGAACGTCCGCAGGTGCGAACGAAGCCGCCGCGTCGCCACCCGGGCGTGATGGACGCCCTCGATGTCCTCGCCGAGTCGGATGACGGCGTCGTTCTGCACGAGTTGGAGCACCGATGCGGCGATCGCTCGCCGGACGAGGTCCCCTGCGGTGGGACGCCCGGGCAGCTCCGGCACGACGACGTCCGGCGGCTCCGCTGCGCGCGGACCGACGGCACGCGTGTACTTCGGCGTCGGGTCGGGCTCGCCCGCGCCCGCGGCGCGGAGCTCGGCGACCACCCGCTCCAACAGGCCGTCCGTCATGGCGTCGGTGATCTCCACCTCGAGCTCGCGGAACCGCGCCGCGATCCGGCGGCCCGGAAGGATCGAGACCTCGTCGTCGGAGACCTCCGCGAGGAGCGTTCCGTCTTCGTCGAGGAGCTGCATCCGCCGCCGCAGCGTCCGCAGCCGCGTGACCGGCTTCAGCCGCGCGCTGCGCACGCACGCCCGCGTCAGGTCGAGGGCCTCCGTCGCCGGATGCGCCGCATCGCCCGCGAACGTGTACTCGCCGCGGACGAGCAGCGGGCCGTCGCCGTTCGCGGGAAGCTTGAGCGTCCAACCCTGTCCGTTGCGGAACCGCAGGCTCATCCCCCAGCGAGCGAGACGGAGGTCCTCGGTGTCGAAGTACGTCGTCTGGAGGTGTTGCGGCTCCAACGTTCGCGCGGCGACCCCGTCTTGGAGCTCGGTCAGATCCGGCATCCGGAACGCCGGCGGCGCGGAGAGCTTGACCTCCCGCTCGACGTTCCGGGTCGGCGCCTCCGTCGCCGACCGCACGGCCGTCACGTGGCCCGCTGCGCGCGTGACAGGGCGAGCTGCTGGAGCTGCTCCTGCGCGTTGATCCCGTGTTCGGTCGGAACCTTGCTCCATCCGCCGGGTCTGAGGTCCCACGCGAGCACGTCGTCAGAGAGGTCGACGGCGAGGATCTCCTCGACGCGCGCCGTCAACGCCGGATCGCTCACGGGAACGACGCACTCGACGCGATGGTCGAGGTTGCGCGGCATGAGGTCGGCCGATCCGATCAGGTACGTTCGTCCTCGCGCCTCGCTCCCGAATCGGAAGATCCGGGAGTGCTCGAGATACCGGCCGACGATCGAGCGCACGCGGATGTTCTCCGAGAGCTTCGGGACGCCCGGACGTAGACAACAGATGCCGCGAACGATCAGGTCGACCGCCGTCCCCGCGCGCGACGCGCGGTAGAGCGCGTCGATCATCTCGGTGTCGACGAGGGAGTTCATCTTCATCACGATCTCGCCGTCTTCGGCCTCGGACTCCTCCTCGATCATCTCCAGGAACCGGGGACGCAGCGTCGTCGGCGCGACGAGCAGCCGGCGGAAGTGGTCCTGCCGGCTGTAGCCCGTCAGGGAGTTGAACAGATCGGCGACGTCCGCGGCGATGTCGGGCGCCGCGGTCAGGAGCCCGATGTCCTCGTAGATCGTCGCGGTCTCCGGGTCGTAGTTGCCGGTCCCGACGTGGCAATAGCGGCGGACACCGCCCTCCTCCTGTCGTACCGCGAGCGAGATCTTCGTGTGCGTCTTCAGTCCCAGGACGCCGTAGACGACGTGGACTCCGGCCCGTTCGAGGAGCCGCGCCCAGCCGATGTTCCGCTCCTCGTCGCCGCGCGCCGTGAGCTCCACGAGGGCGACGGTCTGCTTCCCCGACTCCGCGGCGCGAGCGAGCGAGCGAACGATCGAGCTGTCCTTGGGCGACGTGCGGTAGATCGTCTGCTTGATTGCGAGCACGTCGGGGTCGAGTGAGGCCTGTTCGACGAATGCGGCGACCGAGGTCTCGAAGGAGTCGTACGGGTGCTGGACCAGGACGTCGCCTTCTCGGAGCGTCCGGAACAGGTCCGGTCCACCCTTGCCGTTCGTGAGCCGGCTCTGCGTCACCCCCGTCCACGGAGGCGCCTTGAGGTCCGGACGGTCGAGCTCGGTGAGCTGCCAGAGGTCGTCCAGCCCGAGC
>JBJMLN010000047.1:0-2224 GCA_045805285.1 Actinomycetota bacterium
GCCCTGCCCTCCGTAGATCCGGTCGTTCTGGTCGTTGCCGCAGACGTCGTCGTCGTCCTGCTGCCCCCGCACCACGTCCGACCCGTCGTCGGCGGAGACGAAGTCGTCACCCTGCCCGGCCCGAAGCACATCGTTGCCCTCTCGGCCGGCGATGTCGTCGGTTCCCGCCTTGGAGCAGATGACGTCGTCCTTCGTCGTTCCGACGAGGTCGTCGTTCGCAGCCGTTCCGGTGATCGTGCAGTCCTTCGCTGCGCCTGCCGCCGCACCGAGCATCCCGTGCGCCAACGCCGGCGCGGCAAGCAGCCCCGCAGCCGTCATGCAGATGAAGAGTCCGCGGATCCGCATCGTGCCTCCCTCCGATCGCTTCGCGCTCCGGGGAACCTAAACGTACGCTGGGGCTCCGGCAAGCTCCACGACCGTTTGCGCGCCGGGACCTCTGCCGGGAGACTCCACGTATGGAGCGCCCCGAGAGCCGCTACGTGAAGACCCCCGATGGCGTCTCCGTCGGATATCAGGTGTTCGGTGAGGGCCCGTATGACCTCCTGGTGAACGACGGCTGGCTGTCGAACGTCGACGCGAACTGGGAACTCCCGGACTATGCGGCACTCATGCGCGCATTCGCGCGGCGTGCCCGCGTGATCATGTTCGACCGGCGAGGCTTCGGCATCTCCGACCGCCCGGCCTCGGTCGAGAACATGACGCTCGAGAAGGCGATGGAGGACGCGATCAGTGTCATGGACGCCGCCGGCAGCGAGGACGCCGTCGTGATGGGAGTAGAGGCCGGCGCCGCGGTGAGCGTGCTGCTCGCCGCGTCCTATCCGGAACGTGTCACGGCCCTCGTTCTTCAGGCCCCGACCGTCGTGTCGTGGAAGTCGGCCGACTATCCGTGGGGGATGACGCCGGAGTGGTCGCAGATGTTCCACGACGCGATCGAGAACGAGTGGGGGACGGAGGAGTTCTGGCGCAGGAACTTCGAGGATATGAACGAAACGGTCGAGGACCCCAAGGTGCTTCGGATATGGGCGCGCTGGTCGCGGCTCGCCGCCAGTCCCCAGGCGGTGCTCGCGGTCGACGCGATCGAGAGCGAGATCGACGTCCGGCCGCTCCTAGCTCACGTCCGCGTGCCGACGCTCGTCCTTCAGGCCGAGTCGGACGTCGACGACCAGCTCTGGGGAGGGACCCAGTGGGTCGCCGAACACATCCCGGGGGCACGCTACGCGTTGATCGAGGGGGCACATCACATCCTCCGAGCAACCGACACGTCGGCCTTCGAGGAGTTCGATCGTTTCCTGGCGGCGATCCGCGAGCAGGAGGAGGAGTTCGACCGCGTCCTCGGGACCGTGATGTTCACCGACGTCGTCGGCTCCACGCAGAAGGCAGCGGAGCTCGGCGACCGCGCGTGGCGTGACGTGCTCGAGCGGCATCACTCCGCCGTTCGAGCCATGCTCGCGCGCTACCGCGGAACGGAGATCGACACCGCCGGCGACGGGTTCTTCGCGACGTTCGACGGGCCTGCGCGCGCGGTGCGATGTGCGCAGGCGACCGTCGAGGCCGTGCGCCCGATCGGCCTCGAGATCCGCGCGGGCGTTCACACGGGGGAGCTCCAGACGATCGACGGCAAGGTCGGAGGGATGGGCGTCGTGATCGGCGCCCGGATCGGCGCGCGGGCCGGGGCTTCGGAGGTCCTGGTCTCTCAAACCGTGAAGGACCTCGTCGCGGGCTCCGGTCTGGTCTTCGAGGACGCCGGGGAGCACGACCTCAAGGGCGTGCCGGAGACCTGGAAGGTGTTTCGCGTCCTGGCGTGAGGGAGGCGCCCGCGGCGGCATGAAGAAGGAGGCCGCCCCGAAGGACGGCCTCCTCTGCGAGGGTGCCTCCCGTGTCACTCACGAAACAGAAGGGCCTCGGCTGACCTCGGATGTACCCAACCGTCCCGGGAAACACGCCGCCTTCACTCAGATTGCCGTGATCCGCGCGTGCGGCGTACCTTCCGAGCGCCATGACCACCGAGCGGGAACCGATCACGATCGAGGAGTTCGAGGCCTGTGCGCGGGAGGTCCTCCCGCCGATGGTCTACGACTATTACGCGGGCGGCGCCGGCGAGGAGTGGACGCTCACGGAGAATCGCTCGGCGTTCGCGCGCTGGCGGTTCCGCCCGCGGGTGCTCGCCGGCGTGGGGGAGCGCGACACCGGTGTCGAGATCATCGGTGCCGGCCTCGAATGGCCC
>JBJMLN010000048.1:0-6370 GCA_045805285.1 Actinomycetota bacterium
TACCTCCACCTGTTCGACGTCTCGAACCTCGAGCCCGACTCCACCTCCTCGACGGCGAGCGGCGGCCTTCTCGTGTACCAGTTCGATCCACCTCCTGGAGACGTCTTCCGCGTCTCGATGGACGGCAACACCGAGCCCGGCGAACACGAGCTGCCCCCCGTCACGAGCTCCGTGCTCGTCGGAGGACAGCCCGTCGTGTCGGTCACCTACCAGACGACGGTGGTGCCGTAGATGCAGATCATCGTCCGCTCCGTCGTGCTGTTCTTCTTCGTGTGGTTCGTGACGCGCGCCGTTGGTCGCAAGGAACTCGCCGGCCTATCGTCGTTCGAACTGATCCTGCTTATCGTGATGGGCGACCTGATCCAGCAAGGCGTCACGGGCGACGATCGATCGGTCGTCGGAGCGATGCTCGCCGTCGCGACGTTCGGGCTCCTGACGCTCCTGATCTCGTTCGTCTCCTTCAAGTTCTCCCGCGTGGGACCCGTCGTGGAGGGCCTTCCGGTCGTGGTGCTCCGTGACGGTGAGCCCCTCGAGGAGGTCCTGAAGATCGAGCGGCTGAGCGAGGACGAGATCAAGGACGCCGCGCGCGAACAGGGCATCGCCGACCTCCGCGACGTCGATGTCGGCATCATGGAGTCCGACGGCAAGTTCTCCTTCCTGCGGAAGGACCACCTGCGTCCGCTGCCGGGGACGACCGGGAACGCGGTGTCCTGACCCTCAGCCGCGCGGCGTCCCGTCCAGGAAGTTGAGCGCGACCGCGGCGTGGAACGCGATGCCGGTCGCCATCGCGCGCTCGTCGACGACCATGCGGTTGGAGTGGTTCCCCGGCGCGAACTCCATCTCCGGCGGCGCCATGCCGAGCCGAACCATCGCGCCGGGGACGCGCTCCAAGACGTAGGAGAAGTCCTCCGCGCCCATCACCGGATCGCGTCGCGTCTCGACGAGGTCGTCGCCGAGGAGCTCCCTCGCCGTGTCGAGCGCGAACCGCGCCATGTCCTCGTCGTTCACGGTCGGCGGGTAGCCCTCCTCCACGACGACGTCGGCGTCGATGCCGTGCGCGGACGCGACTCCGGCTGCGACGCGTCGCGCCTCGTCGAGGACGTAGGCCCGCGTCCGCGGCGTGAGCGAGCGGACGGTGCCCTCGAGCTCGGCGGTCTCGGGGATCACGTTGTCGGTCGTGCCGGCCTCGATCCTCGCAATCGTGACCACGGCGGGATCGAAGACCCGGATCCGCCGCGTAACCATCGTCTGGAGCGCCAGCACCGTCTCGCACGCGGCCGGGATCGGATCGAGAGCGAGCGCGGGCGCCGACGCGTGCCCGCCGCGGCCGGACAGCCGGATGCGCAGCGTGTCCGCCGACGCCGCGATCGTGCCCGGCCGAGACGACACGACGCCGCTCTTCTCGTGCGCCGTGATGTGGATCGCGAAGGCCGCCGCGACCGGCGGAGCGACGTCGAGGAGTCCCTCCTCCAGCATCACGCGCGCGCCGAAGTGGCCCTCCTCCCCGGGTTGGAACATGAAGAGCACCCGGCCGTGGAGCCGCTCGCGATGCGAAGCGAGGAGTCGCGCGGCCCCCGCGAGCATCGCCGTATGCGTGTCGTGACCGCACGCGTGCATCGCTCCGTCGACCTCGGAGGCGAACTCCAGTCCGGTCGCCTCGGCCATCGGGAGCGCGTCCATGTCGCCTCGCAACAGGACGGTGGGCCCGGGGCGCGCTCCCTCGAGCACGGCGACGACGGAGGAACAGCGTTCTCCGAGGGTGATCTCGGCTCCCGTTCCTCCGAGAGCCTCGACCACGGCGGCCTGCGTCTCCGGCAGCTGGACCCCGATCTCCGGCCGCCGGTGGAGCTGCCGCCGGAGCGCGATCGCGTCCTCCAGCAGGTCGCGGGCCTCCTCGAGGAGCTGCACGTCTTCCTCCCATCGGCGTAGGGCGCCCAGCCTACGGCCTGGGCCGGAGCCGCAGTTGCGCTCAATCGGCCCCCCGAAGCAGCCGATAGGTCAAGCACATGGAGCACTCAGCCGTGCCCGAACGCGTGCCATGAGCGCGGTCCTCGGCGTCGACGGCGGCGGCACGAAGACGCACGCCGTCGTGGCGGACGAGAGCGGCCGCGTTCTCGGACTGGCCATCCGCGGCCCCTCGAACTGGGAGGAGGTCGGGCTACCGCGCGCCGCGGACGCGCTCGAGCGTGCCTCGGCGACCGTCCTCGCCGAGGCCTACGTCGAAGCCGGCGACCTGACCGCCTCGGTGTTCGGCCTCGCCGGCGTGGACTGGAAATCCGACGAACTGCGCATCGAGACGATCCTGCGGCCGCTGCGGCTGGGCGGCAGCATCGAGATCCTCAACGACGCCTACGTCGCGCTCCGCGCCGGCACGAGCAAGCCCGAGGGCGTCGTCGTGATCGCGGGAACGGGAAGCGTCGTAGCGGGGCGCAATGAGCGAGGGGAGATCTTCCGGACGCTCGGCCTGGGTCCGTATTTCGGCGACTATGGCGGAGGCTCCGACATCTCCGAGAGCGCGCTCACAGCCGTGTGCGACGCGTACCTCGGAAAGGGTCCGCAGACGCGACTCTCTGATGTGATCTGCGCTCACGAGCGTGTCCTCACCGTGGAGGAGCTGCTCGAAGTCGTGAGCCGCGAGCAGGACGACCTCCCGTACGTCGCGAGCGAGGTGCTCGCGGTCGCGGAGGACGGAGACCCCGTCGCGCAGGAGATCGTCAAGCGCGCCGGCAGGGAGCTCGGAGCGAACGCGGCGCTCGTCGCGCGTCACCTCGGCATGGAGGAAACTCCGTTCGAGCTCGTGGTCGCGGGTGGCCTGTTCCAGGCGGACACGCAGTTGCTGGTCGAGCCTCTGTTCGATGCGGTCCGCAACGTCGCCCGGCGCGCGCGCGTCGTTCGGCTCAGCACGCCTCCCGTCGTCGGCGCCGTCGCGCTCGCCCTCGAGCGGGCCGGTCACGAGGTTGACCAGGTCGTGATGAACCGGCTGATCGAGGGGATGAGCGAGCCGCTCGGCGCGGTCCCGATGGAGCGGATCTAGCCCCTTCCCCGACCGCTGTTTGCGGTGACGACAACGCTTCGAACCCGCAGCACTGCTTGGGTTCCTCTTTGCGCTGCCTCCTCCATATACTGCTGACGCAACCAAGCGAGGGGGTTTGGATGAAGAAGCTCGTGGTCACGGTCGCAGCGACGGCAGCACTCTTCGTAGCCGCGCTGCCGGCGCAGGGCATCACGTACGGGCACTTCGACGGCGACCGGCATCCGAACGTCGGCTCGATGGTCGTGCCGGACGGACACGGAGGGTGGTTCCAGGTCTGCAGCGGCGCGCTCATCGCGCCGAAGGTCTTCCTGACGGCCGCGCACTGCGTCCAGGGTGCGAACCCGAACATCTTCTCGGTGACGTTCGATCCCGTGATCTCCGACGACAGCACGGTGATCCACGGTGTCGCGCACTACGACCCGCGCGCGTACCAGTCCGGAGAGTCCAAGCCGTTCGACATCGCGGTCCTCGTCCTCGATCACGCCGTGAACCTCCCGCTCGTGCGGCTTCCTTCCGCAGGACTGCTCGACCGGATGAGGGCCAGCCACGAGCTCAAGAACCAGGTCTTCACTGCGGTCGGCTACGGGACGCGGCGCGTCACCCAGCAGGGCGGTCCACAGGGGATCCTGGACAACGCGAAGCGCAGGTACGTCATGCAGACGTTCGAGACGCTCCAGGGCACCCAGTGGCTGAAGCTCGACATGAACCCGGCGACGGGGAGCGGCGGCACTTGCTACGGAGACTCCGGTGGACCGCATTTTCTCGGCGGCGTGGACTCCAACCTCGAGGTTGCGCTCACCGTGACGGGAGACGCCAACTGCAAGTCGACCGACATCGACTACCGCCTCGACACGCGGGCGGCGCGGAGCTTCCTCGAGAACTACGTGACGCTTCCGTAACGAGCGACGGTTCGGACGCAACAAACGGGCCGCGGCCGCGCAAGGCCGCGGCTCGTCGCGTCCATCGTCTCCACGCGGAACGCGCGAAGATGTCGTCGTGAGTGTCCTCCGCCGCCGCGCTGTCGTCCTCCTGCTCCTCCTCCTCGCGCTCGCAGCGTGCACGAACGACCATCCCGGTCCCGGTCCGACGCTTCGCCGCCAAGCGAGCTCGGAGAACGTTCCGGGCCACCTGCTCTCCGAGCGACGGATCGACGGCCCGAAGGGAACCCGCGCATGGCGGGTGCTGTACACGTCGCGGTCGCTCGACGGCGACCCCGTCCGGGTCTCGGGAGTCGTCGTGGCCCCGAAGACGCCAGCGCCTGCCGGCGGCTATCCGATCGTCAGCTGGGCGCACGGCATCGTCGGGCTCGCCGATCACTGCGCGCCCTCACGTCAGCGACCGCTGATCGGCTCGTCCGTTCCGGCGCTGCATCTCGGCAAGCTCGGGATGGTGATCGCCGCGAGCGACTACGAGGGACTCGGCACGCCGGGACCGCATCCCACTGCGGTCGGAGTGAGTGAGGGCCGAAGCGTCCTCGACATCGCGCGTGCCGTCCGGGAGATGCCGCAGCTCGACACCCGGAACCAGGTCTTGGCCTTCGGCCACTCGGAGGGGGGACAGGGGGCCCTGTTCGCGGGGCAGCTCGCATCGACGTACGCGCCCGATCTCCATCTGATGGGCGTGATCGCCTCCGCGCCCGCCGCGGAGCTCCCGATGCTGACGAGGGCCTTCCCGACCGCGGGCCTGATCGGCTCTCTCGTCATGGCCGCGGTCGCGTACCACGACACGTATCCGGGACTGAGCCTCGAACGCGTCCTCACTCCGTGGGCGATCTCACAGGTTCCCGCGGTGCGGAGCGAGTGCGCCGCGGAGGTGCTCCAGCGCTTCGACGTTCCGGAAACGCAGGTGTTTCGGAGCTCGGCGTTCAGCATGCCGCCGTGGCCCTCGCTCCTCGCGCGGAACACGCCCGGCGCCGTTCCGATCCCGGCGCCGGCCCTCATCGTCCAGGGAGTCGACGACCCCACGGCTCCGCTGCAGTCGGTGCAGGCCCTCGGGCAACGGTTGTGCGACCGCGGCGACGTCGTCGAGTACCGCGAGTACCCGGGCGTCGGGCACGAGCCGATCGCGCGTGCGGCGCCGGACATCTTCGGGTGGGCGCAGGCGCGCCTGCTCGGTGCTCCGCCGCCCAGCTCCTGCGGAGACCCGGCGCTCACGTGAGCGCCCGGAGGGCGCTCCGGTTCCGGCGCGGGGATCGCGAGACCGGAGCTCCGCTCCTGTTGGAGCTGCTCGCGTGGGGCTATCTCCTGTGGTGGCTCCTGCCGATCGTCGTCGCTGTCCGCGCCTCGTTCAGCACGACGGACGCGGCGCTGCCGGAAGGGTTCACGACC
This sequence comes from Actinomycetota bacterium, assembly GCA_045805285.1. Taxonomy (GTDB): domain Bacteria; phylum Actinomycetota; class UBA4738; order UBA4738; family JBJMLN01; genus JBJMLN01. Next base: position 5,362 of record JBJMLN010000048.1, read on the forward strand.
GCGTGGTACTGGGACGTCCTCCACCATCCCCTGACGCGGTCGATCTTCCTGCGCACGTTCCGGCTCGCGGCGCTGACCGTCCTGATCGCGACGCCGCTCGGCGTCTCCCTCGCCGTGGGCATCGACCGCCTTCGTGGACGCGTGCCCACGGCGCTCACCGCCACGGTGCTCGTGGGCGTCGCCACCCCGCAGATCGCGATCGCCGGCGCGCTGTTCATCCTGTTCGGATTCGTCGCACCGTGGGTCGGGCTCGACGTGCGTGCGCAGCTCCTCGCTCACGTCACGCTCGCCGTGCCGTTCGTAGCTCTCATCGTGCTGCTGCGGCTCCGACAGCTCGGTCGCAGCTATGAGGAGATCGCGATGGACCTCGGGGCGTCGCCCATGGAGAGCATCCACCGCGTCGCGCTGCCGCTCAGCGCACCTGCGTTGGTGGCGGCGGCGGTCGTGGCGTTCACGCTTTCGTTCGACAACCTCGTTCTCTCCAACGCCGTGTGCCTTCGGATCGAGAGCTGCGGGACCGTGCCGATGCTCATGTACGAATCGGTGCTCCGGGGGCCGCCGGAACCCGACATCTACGCCCTGGCAACGATGGCGCTCGTCGTGACGCTCACGGGGCTCGCCGTCGTTCTCGGCGCGATCCGGCTGATGCGTGTGCGCCGGTGAGCTTTCAGAGCTGCTCGGCGAAGTCTCCGCTGAGCCGGAAGAACAGCCGCCACGAGACGTACAGCAATGCAATCGAGAAGACGAGCACGATCGCGAGCAGACCGGCAAGCCAGGCCACACTCTCGTTGATCAAAATCTGTTTCGGATGTCCGTCGACGACGGCGGTGACCGTTCCGTAGAGCGCGCGCTGGAACCCGAAGACGATGTCGGCCATCGGGTTCAGCAGGTAGAGATGGAACAGATCGATGCCGAACACCGAGTAATGCCCGGCGTTCTGCTGGATCAGCGCGCTCGAATACACGATCGGGGTGATCCAGAACCACACGATGAGGACCACGTTCAGGAA
>JBJMLN010000049.1:0-18257 GCA_045805285.1 Actinomycetota bacterium
CGGTGGCACGGTCCCAACCGGCGGCAACGGCGGCGGAAAGCAGCAAGGCGGACAGGGGACGACGGACCAGCAGATCCAGTCGCTGCTGGACTCGGCGCTGCAGCATTTCGCGAAGGCGAACGTCGCCCTCCAGGCCGGCAACCTCGGTGAGTACCAGCAGGAGCTCAAGCGCGCGCAGGATCTCGTCAGGCAGGCGAACGATCTCGTGGTGAAGCTCGCGAGCGGTGGAACCGGTGGAGGCGGTGGAAGCGGTGGAGGGTCGGGCTCGATCCCGCCGAGCACGACCCCCTCCGTTCCCGCGGTCCCGTCGCCGTCTGCGACCCCCTCGACGTCGCCCAGCCCCTAACGGAGCGGTGCGTGCGCGCCTCTAGGGGATGCGCCGGAGCGGCAGCTGCCTGCCTCGAGCCGAACGCTTGCTGGTGGCCGGAAGGATCACCCGCGCGACTCGAACGCTCGTGGAACCCTCAGTCCTGGGGATCGCCGCTTCCGCAGTCGTCTCCCGCGTCGCACTCGTAGGAGTCGTTCCCGCCGTCGCCTTGTTCGTCGTCGTCGCCCTGCCCTCCGTCGAGCTGATCATCTCCGCCCCCTCCGTTGATGTGATCGTTCCCCTCGTCGCCCTGGCAGTCGTCGTTGCCCTGGCCGCCCTCCTCCACATCGTCGCCCTTGCCTCCGTCGAGGGAGTCGTTGTCGTCGCCTCCGTCCAGCTGGTCGTTGCCGCTGCCGCCGTTGAGGTCGTCGTCGCCCGCGTCACCGGAGAGCGTGTCGTCGTTCTGGTCGCCGTTCTCGACGTCGTCGCCGTTGCCGCCCTCCTCGGTGTCGCTTCCGTCCTGGCCATCGATCTGGTCGTTGCCGTCTTGGCCCTGAAGGTCGTCGTTCCCGTCGTCTCCCTGCAGCTCGTCGTTGCCGTCGCCGCCGAACTCCGTGTCGGAGCCCGCTCCGCCGAGGACGACGTCCTTGCCGGCGCCGGCGCAGACGAGGTCGTTGCCGCCGCCGGCCTTGACGACGTCGTTCCCACCCAAGGAGACGATCACGTCGTGATGCGGAGTGCCCTTGATCCGGTCGTCGCCGTGCGTTCCGACGATCGTGGCGCGCTGGCCGTCGCACACGAAGGCGTGGGGGTGATGCGCGGCGGCCTCCGCGAACGGCATCCGCACGCCGTAGCCGAGGAGCAGCGTCGCCGCGAACAGCATCCGCGCTCCGATCCGTCGAGTCCGCGTGTTCGTCATGTCCGTGCTCCTCTTCCTCGATCCGTGGACGCCGGTGGACCGGCCTCATCTGCCCCTCTCTTGCCATATCGGATGGGGAGGGCTCTCCGGCGCATGAGGCTTTGGGCGGTTCGAGCGCGGGGCCGGGGGAGTCCGAACGGGGAAGTCGATGTGACTCGTGGTCAGGCGGGTCCGCTGCCCGTACGCTACTGAGCGTGATTTCCGCGCAAGGCGTCCGTGACCGCTTGGAGGAGCTCCTCGCCGAACGCATCCTCGTCCTCGACGGAGCGATGGGGACCGCGATCCAGGCCCTGGAGCTCTCCGAAGCGGAGTTCCGCGGAGACCGTCTGCGCGATCACCCGCGAGACCTCCGTGGAGACGTCGACGTCCTGAACCTGACGAAGCCCGAGGTCGTGGAGGAGATCCACCGCGCCTACCTCGACGCCGGAGCGGACATCGTCACGACGAACACGTTCACCTCCACGTCGATCTCGCAGTCGGACTACGGGCTCGGCCCGCTCGTCTACGAGATCAACCGCTCCGGAGCCGAGATCGCGAAGCGCGCCACGGCCGGCTACGAGGACCGGTTCGTCGCCGGCTCCGTCGGGCCGACGAATCAGACGCTCTCCCTGTCGCCGCGGGTCAGCGACGCGGCGTTCCGGACGATCACGTTCGACGAGCTCCTCGAGAGCTACGCGGAACAGATCCGCGGACTCGTCGATGGCGGCGCGGACCTCCTGCTGCTCGAGACGATCTTCGACACGCTGAACGCGAAGGCGGCGATCGCCGCGGCCAAGGAGGTCGCCTCCGAGCTTCCGCTCATGCTCTCCGTCACGATCACCGACCGGAGCGGCCGGACACTCTCCGGACAGACGACCGAGGCGTTCTGGATCGCTGTCGAGCACGCGGAGCCGTTCACGGTCGGCGTCAACTGCGCGCTCGGCGCCGCGGAGATGCGTCCCTACCTCGAGGCGCTCTCACGCGTCGCGCCGGTGTACACGACATGCCATCCGAACGCGGGGCTGCCGAACGCCTTCGGCGGCTACGACGAGCTTCCCGACACGACGCGGCGATACCTTCGCGAGTTCGCCGAGGCTCGGCTCGCGAACGTCCTCGGCGGGTGCTGCGGGACGACCCCCGAGCACATCCACGCCATCGCCTCCGCGGTGCAGGGCCTGCCGCCCCGCACGGTCCCTTCCAAGACGACGGGCGTCTCCCGCTACAGCGGCCTGGAGCCGTTCACGATCACGCCCGACACGCGCTTCGTGATGATCGGCGAACGCACCAACATCACCGGCTCCCGGAAGTTCAAGCGCCTGATCGAGTCCGGAGACTTCGCGGGCGGCGTTGCGGTGGCGTTGGAGCAGGTCCGCGGAGGAGCGAACCTCCTCGACGTCAACATGGACGCGGACCTGTTGGATTCCGAGGCCGCGATGACGACGTTCCTGAACCTCATCGCGACCGAGCCGGAGATCGCCCGCATCCCGATCATGGTCGACAGCTCGAGGTGGTCGGTGCTCGAGGCGGGCCTCAAGTGCGTCCAGGGCAAGGGCGTCGTCAACTCCATCTCCCTCAAGGAGGGGGAGGAGGACTTCCTCGGCAAGGCGCGGCGGGCCAAGCGCTACGGAGCCGGCGTCGTCGTGATGGCGTTCGACGAGCAAGGACAGGCCGAGACGTTCGAGCGCAAGGTCGGGATCTCGGAACGCGCGTACCGGCTGCTCGTGGACGAGGTGGGCTTCGATCCCGCCGATCTGATCTTCGACCCGAACATCCTGCCGATCGCGACGGGCATCGAGGAGCACAACAACTTCGCCAAGGCCTATATCGAGTCGATCGCGGAGATCAAGCGACGATGTCCTGGAGCGCGCGTCTCTGGCGGCGTCTCGAACCTCTCGTTCTCGTTCCGCGGCAACGATGTCGTGCGGGAAGCGATCCACTCCGCGTTCCTGTACCACGCGATCGCGGCGGGCCTCGACATGGCGATCGTGAACGCGGGACAGCTCGCCGTCTACGAGGACATCCCGAAGGACCTCCTGGAGCACGTCGAGGACATCATCTTCGACCGCCGTCCCGACGCGACCGAGCGGATGGTGACGTTCGCGGAGAACGTCAAGGGCGAGGGGACCAAACGCGAGCTCGATCTCACCTGGCGCGAAGGCTCTGTGCAGGAGCGCCTCGGCCACGCGCTCGTCCACGGCATCGTCGACTACATCGAGGAGGACACCGAGGAGGCGCGCAAGGCCTACGATCGGCCGCTCGACGTGATCGAGGGGCCGCTGATGGACGGCATGAAGATCGTCGGCGACCTCTTCGGCGCCGGAAAGATGTTCCTGCCGCAGGTCGTGAAGAGCGCGCGGGCGATGAAGAAGGCGGTCGCCTACCTGGAGCCCTTCATGGAGGAGGAGAAGGTTCGCCTCGGCACGACCGGACAGCCGCAGGGCCGCATCGTGACCGCGACCGTCAAGGGTGACGTCCACGACATCGGCAAGAACATCGTCGGCGTCGTGCTCGGCTGCAACAACTACGAGGTGATCGACCTCGGCGTGATGGTGCCGGCGGAGCGGATCCTCGACACCGCGGTCGAGGAGGGATGTGACTTCGTCGGCCTCTCCGGATTGATCACGCCCTCCCTCGAGGAGATGGTGAACGTCGCCAAGGAGATGGAGCGCCGCGGCATGGAGCTCCCTCTGCTGATCGGCGGAGCGACGACGTCGCGGCAGCACACCGCGGTGCGGATCGCACCGGAGTACTCGCCGCCGACCGTCCACGTGCTCGACGCGTCGCGAGTGGTGAACGTCGTCTCCGATCTGCTCGACCCGGGCCGCAAGGAGACGCTCGATCGCGACAACCGCGAGCTCCAGGACCAGCTCCGGACCCAGTTCGCGGAGAAGACGAGCACGCCGCTGTTGCCGTACGAGCGAGCGAAGGAGAACCGGACGCCGACGATCTGGCGCGCGGAGGACGTTCCGCCGCCGCCGTTCGTCGGCGCACGCGTGGTGGAACTTCCGCTCGAGGAGCTCCGACCGTTCATCGACTGGACGTTCTTCTTCACCGCATGGGAGCTCAAGGGCCGGTTCCCGCAGATCCTCGACCATCCGCAGCACGGTGAGGCGGCTCGGGAGCTGTACCGGGAGGCGACCGAGCTGCTGGACGAGATCGTGCGGGACGGATCCATCTCCGCCCGCGGTGTCTACGGATTCTGGCCGGCGTGCGCGCGCGGAGACGACATCGTGCTGGAGGGCGGACGAGTGTTCCCGATGCTGCGGCAGCAGGCGGATCACGGAGACGATCGTCCGAACCGGTCTCTCGCCGACTTCATCGCGCCCGCGGAGACGGAGCTGCAGGACGCCCTCGGCGGCTTCGCGGTGACCGCCGGCATCGGTGTCGACGAGCTCGTCGCGCGCTACGAGGCGGACAACGACGACTACAGGGCGATCATGGTCAAGGCGCTGGCGGACCGGCTCGCGGAGGCGTTCGCGGAGGTCCTCCACAGGCGCGTCCGCCGCGAGTGGTACGAGACCGGTGTCGAGATGTCGAACGAAGACCTCATCGAGGAGCGCTACCGCGGCATCCGCCCGGCTCTCGGATATCCGGCGTGCCCCGACCATTCGCTCAAGGCGCCACTGTTCGAGCTGCTGGACGCGTCGTCGGCGGGCATCGAGCTGACGGAGCATTTCGCGATGACGCCGGCCGCGTCCGTGAGCGGAATCTATCTTGCGCATCCGGAGGCGCGCTACTTCAACGTCGGCCGGATCGGACGCGACCAGGTCGAGGACTACTCCCGCCGCAAGGGAGAGGACCTCCGCACGACGGAGCGTTGGCTGCGCTCCAACTTGTCGTACGACCCGGACTGACGGGTCTCCGTTGCGTCGACGCCGCGAGGCTGTCAGCATCTCTTCCATGCGGAAGCTGGCGGTCGCGCTTCTTGGTGGTGCGTTGCTGTTCGCCGGACCGACCGCCTCGGCGCGTCCGAGCCAGCCCACGATCGAGGGCCGGCATGACGTCCTGCGCGCAGCGATGTACGCGGGCGTGCTCGACACGGGCAAGCCGATCCAGATCCTCGACCGGCTCTGTCCGACGCCCGGAAAGCCGACGGGATGCGAGCCGGTGAGCGCCTCCCTTCGCGAAGCGGTCGACGACGCGCTCGGGGCCCCGATTCGATGGGTGGGGAGGGAGCGGCGGAAGGCGGGCACGTTCTTCGAGCTCGGACGCGTCGTCCGGATCGGAGACAAGGCGCACTTCGACTTCCGCTGGGACGATCCGAGGCCGTACGGCTGCTACGGCGGCGGCCGGCTGATCTTCCACCGCGTCGACTGGACGGGGTGGAAAGAGTCCGGCGGATACGGTTTCGGGGGCTGCCCGTCGGCAGGGTCCGGAGGCGGGAGCTAGCGCCGCTGCCTCGCCGGCCCTCCGGCGCCGAGACGTCGGCGGATCCCTCTCCGCGCGCGGTCGAACGCGGAACGATCGCCGAACATGACGTACATCGAGTTCGCCAGCGTGAGCATGGAGTTCAGCTCGAAGCCGAGCTGCATCGGATCCTCGTTCGAGTCGATGTCTCCTGTTCGCTGCGCCTCGGAGATGAGCTCCACGAAGTGCCGCATCCAACCGGCCTGAAACGCCGCGATCCGCTCGCGAACGCGGCCGGGGTGCGTGTCGACCTCCGCCGACGCGGCGGCGAAGAAGCAGCCACCCGGAAAGACATCGCTTCCGACGTAGTCGAGAAACCGATCGGAGAGTTCCAAGATCTGTTCGACGGCGCCGCCCGCTGCGGTCGCGGGCTCGACGACTTCAGCCTGGAAGACCTCGTCCGCCGCGTCGATCGTCGCGAGCTGGAGTTCCTCCTTGCTGCCGAAGTGGGCGTACAGTCCGCTCTTGCTCATCCCGAGGCTCTCCGCCAAGCCGCCGATCGTGAGTCCCCGTAGACCCTCGACGGTCGCGAGCTTCGCGGAGGCCTCGAGGATCGCTCGACGGCTGCGTTCGCCGTCCGACCGGGTTTTTCTTGGGGTCGTGCTCGTTTCCATGTTGACAAGATAGCACGACCGTTCGTACTGTCTACGAAACGTTCGACCGCTCGGGCCAACCATGGCTCGACCGGAGGCCGAAAGGAGGAGGCGAGATGCCGACCTTCATGGACGTGCACAGCGGCTTCGAAGGCGCCACCGCGGAGGATTTCCAGAAGGCTCACGAGGCCGACCTGGCGATCGAGGGCGAGGAGGACGTTCACTACGAGCAGGCGTGGCTGGATCCCGTTTCGGGCAAGGCCTTCTGCCTCGTCACCGGCCCGAGTCGCGAGGCCGTGATGAAGGTCCACGAGCGGGCAGGACATCCGACCGACGAGGTCTACGAGGTCCCGATCAAGGTCTGACGGCGGCGGCGACCGGCGGACTTGGCGTCGTCGGAACCGCACTGTTAGCATCGGTTTGCGGGGTGGAGCAGTCCGGTAGCTCGCTGGGCTCATAACCCAGAGGTCACAGGTTCAAATCCTGTCCCCGCGACGAATGAACGGGCGCTGCGAAAGCGGCGCCCGTTCTGCTTTTCTGCGTGAACCAACCAGAAGGCTTTCGTGCGCTCTGCGTCGATCCCGCCGGTTGCGGGAAAGGTGCGCTCGGCAGACGACGAGGAGGCAGCCATGGAGACCGAACCCGGCGAGGTCGAGGTCGCGGAGGAGGAGCGCCGCGAGCATCCCGATGCCGGCGATCCCGTCGAGCGCGAGGGAGAGCCTGAGCAGCGCGTCGACGAGGAGGATCCCGAGGAGCTCGAGGATCCCGAGCGGCATGGAGCTGGTCCCGCCTCCACCGGATAGCTCTTCTCCCGCGCGGCGGCGGCCCGGATAGAATGCTGCCCACGCCGACTGGGGAGAGGGGAGCAGTGGCCGCCACAGCGCAGGAAGTCGCCGGCAAGCTCGCGGCAGTGCCGCTCTTCACCGGATGCTCCAAGCGAGAGATCAGCTTGATCGCGAAGGCCGCTAAGCACGTGCACCACAAGGAGGACACCGTCCTCGCCCGGGAGGGAGATCGCGGCGTCGGCCTGTTCCTGATCCTCGACGGTGAAGCGAAGGTCACGATCGGCGGGAAGCAGAAGGCGGTCCTGAAGCCGGGAGACTTCTTCGGGGAGATCGCGCTCCTCGACGGCGGTGCGCGCACCGCGACCGTGACGTCCACCACGCCGGTGGAGCTCCTCGGCCTGACCGAGTGGGTGTTCCGGGGCCTCCTCGTCGAGCACCCTTCGATCGCGCTGAAGACGCTGGAGTCGCTCGCCGGGCGTCTCCGCGAGGCTTCGCAGACGTCCGACGTCTGAGCGTCCCTCCATCCCGGGCGAGGTCGCGGCGCTCGTCCGCGAGCGGGAGGAGTTCCGTCGCAACCGGGACTTCACGGGCGCGGACGCCGTACGCGTCCGGATAGAGAGCCTCGGCTTCACGGTCACCGACACGCCGCAGGGTTCGCGCGTCGACGCGCTGAGCGCACAAATGTTTCGCCGGGTCCGCGCGCAAGACGTCCAAGCGACGCCGGAGCGCACCGCGGGCATCTCCGTCACCTGGCTCACGGACGGATGGCCGGAGGACGTGCTGCGCGGCATCGAGTCGTTCCGTCGGTTCGGCGGCCAGGAGGCGCAGCACGTGGTCGTCGACACGATGTCCGGCGATTCCGACCCGGCGCGTTGGCCGCAGGACGTGGAAGTCGTAGCGCTCGAACCCTCCACGGGGTGGGCGGCCGCGCGAAACGTGGGCCTCCGACGCTCCACGGGATCGATCTTCCTGCTCGTCGACGGATCCGTGGAGGCGACCGGGGACCCGTTTCTCCGGTTCGTGGCCGCCCTGGAGGACGAGACCGCCGGCGTCGCGGGGCCGTTCGGCCTCGTTACCGACGATCTCCGTGAGTTCGCGGAATCGGAAGGACCGGACGTCGACGCGATCGAGGCGTACCTGATGGCCTTCCGGCGCGAGATCCTCGAGGAGGTGGGAGGCTTCGACGAGCGCTTCGCGTTCTATCGCCACGCCGACCTCGAGCTGTCGTTCCGCATCAAGGATCGCGGCTATCGCGCGGTCGTCGTGCCGGACCTCCCGCTGAAGCGCCACGAGCACCGTCGATGGGCGGCGACGCCGGAGGACGAGCGCGACCGACTGTCGAAGCGGAACTTCAACCGGTTCCTGGAGCGGTTCCGAGGACGGTTCGACCTCTGCGTCGGCCCGAGCTAGGCCGGCGGGTTCAGGATGATCTCCGGCCCGCTGCTGCCGCGGCCGTTGCCGGAGGGATGCACCTCGCTCGGCTCGGGGATCGGCTTCTCGCCGGCGACGTAGGCGATGAGGTCGATGCCCTCGATGACCTCCTGCACCATCAGGACCGCCGCGAGGCGGTCGAGGAGCGGTCGGTCGTCCGCGAGCACACGCGTCGCGCGCTCGTGCGCGTCGTTCACGAGACGCGCCACTTCCTCGTCGACGATCCGGGCGGTCGCGTCGGACATCTCGGGACGATCACCGAACGGGTTGCCGTTCATGCGACCGTCATGGCCGTACGAGAGCGGCCCCACCTTGGGGCTCATCCCGTACTCCACGACCATCGCCCGAGCGATCTCGGTCGCTTTCTCGAGATCGTTCTGCGCTCCGGTGGAGACCTGGTTGAAGGAGATCTCCTCGGCGGTCCGTCCGCCGAGGAGGATCGCGAGTCGGTCCTGCAGCTCCGGCTCCGTTAACAGGTACCGGTCCTCGAGGGGGCGTTGCATCGTCATGCCGAGCGCGGCCGCTCCGCGCGGGATGATCGTCACGCGGTGGACGGGGTCCGCATTCTTCGCCGCGAGGGCGACGAGCGCGTGGCCCATCTCGTGCTTCGCGACGATCTCGCGCTCCTTGTCCGACATCACGCGGCTCTTGCGCTCGAGGCCGGCGACGCCGCGGTCGATCGCCTCCTCTAGCTCCTCGGCGCTGACGGAGTTCTTCTCCCGTCGCGCGGCAAGGAGCGCGGCCTCGTTCACGACGTTCGCGAGGTCGGCGCCGGTGAAGCCCGGCGTCCGCGCCGCGATCACCCGCACGTCGACCGTCGGGTCGAGCGCGACGCCGCGCGCGTGCACGCGCAAGATCGCCTCACGACCGCGGAGGTCGGGACGGTCCACGACGACCTGGCGGTCGAAACGCCCGGGACGCACGAGCGCTGGGTCGAGGACGTCCGGTCGGTTCGTCGCGGCCATGATGATGACGCCCTTGGAGGCGTCGAAGCCGTCCATCTCCACGAGGAGCTGATTGAGCGTCTGCTCCCGCTCGTCGTGCGCCCCGAGTCCCGCTCCCACGGAGCCGACGCGGCCCTTGCCGATCGTGTCGATCTCGTCGAGGAACACGAGCGCGGGCGCCTTGTCCTTCGCCTGGTTGAACAGCTCACGGACTCGCGCCGCGCCGAGGCCGACGAACATCTCGACGAACTCCGAGCCGGACATGAAGAAGAACGGCACGTTCGCCTCTCCGGCGACCGCCCGCGCGAGGAGCGTCTTTCCGCATCCCGGCGGCCCGAGCAACAGGACGCCCTTCGGGATCCGGCCGCCGAGGCGCTGGTACTTCTTCGGGTTCTTGAGGAAGTCGACGATCTCGCGGAGCTCGTCGGTCGCCTCGTCGAGCCCGGCGACGTCGGAGAAGGACGTCTTCATCTCCTTGCGGTCGTAGATCTTCACCTTGTTCTTGCCGAGGTTGAGGGCGGCTCCCGCCCCCCCGCTCATCCGTCGGAACAGGAAGAACCACAACACGCCGAACAGCAGCAGCACCGGCAGCAGCGTGCCGATCAGAAACGTGAGCAGACCGTTCGGCTGCTCACCCTCCCACTGGACGCCCGCTTTCGTGAGCTGCTCGCCGAGCGAGTTCGTCGTGTAGTTCGGCGGCAGCGTGGAGGAGAACGCAACGTTGCTCCCGCTCGAGTCGTGGTAGGTCCCGGAGACGTCGGTCGTGCTGATCTTCACGGTCCCGACGACCTGTCCCTGATCCACCTTGTCGAGGAACAGCGAGAACGGGATGGTCGACGACGGCGAGAACAGCCGGGAGAGCACCAGCGCGATCGCGAAGAAACCGAGGAGGTACAGCAGGGGCGAGGCGCGCATCTTCCGGGGGCCGTCGGGGCTCCCGCCGCCGAGGTCGAACCCCGGCCAGCGTCCCTTCCGGTCTCCGTCGTTCGCCATGCAGCAATCTTCCCATCTGTCGGAGCTATGACGACAGAGCCATCGGCCTTTCCGGGCGCAGCCCTGAGAATGGCGCCGTCGCGCGTGCCCCGCGTCCCCCTGGTGTTCACGCACATTTCGGGTACTGTCCCGACTCCGGAAGCGTGGATGCTCCCGGAAGACGTACCGGAGGAGATCCAGATGGTGAGCGGGGCGACGGGCAGGGTCGCCGGATCGGACGGGCAGGCGCCCGCTCCCGACGCGGCGGAGGATCCGGAGCTGCGTGCGCGCTTCGAGCGCGAGGTCCTCCCGCTGCTCCCGAGCCTGTATCCGGCCGCGTTGCGGATGACGCGGAATCCCTCCGACGCCGAGGACCTCGTGCAGGAGACGTATCTGCGTGCCTACCGCGGCTTCAAGGGGTTCCGCGAGGGGACGAACCTCAAGGCGTGGATGTACCGGATCCTCACCAACACCTTCATCAACAGCTACCGCAAGCGTCAACGGGAGCCGGTCACCGTTCAGGACGACGACATCGAGGACTGGTTCCTCTACGACCGCCTCGGAGGCACGGCCACGGAGGACTCCGCGGAGAGCGAGGTGCTCGACCGGATCCCCGACGAGGACATCCGCGGCGCGCTGGAGGCGCTTCCGGACGGGTTCCGGATGGCCGTGTGGCTCGCCGACGTGGAAGGATTCTCGTACAAGGAGATCGCCGAGATCCTCGACATCCCGATCGGAACCGTCATGTCTCGGTTGCATCGGGGAAGAAGGGCGCTCGAGAAGGCGTTGTGGGAGAGAGTGCGGGAGCGAGGCCTTGTCCGAGATTGACTGTGAGCACGTGCTGAAGGAGATCGAGCTCTACCTCGACGGAGAGCTCGATCCTTCGGTATCCGCGCAGCTCGACCAGCACCTCTCCACGTGCACGCCGTGCGCGGACCGCTCCGATTTCAAGCGGCGGCTGAAGCTCCTGATCCACGAGCGTTGCGGATGTGATGTGCCGCAGGACCTCATCGTGAAGATCCGGGCCCGCCTCGAGGTCGACACGCCTCCCCGGTAAGCGCCTCCTCGATAAGCGCCGGATCGCCGTACGACGAACGCCTCTTCAGGTCCGAACCCTCCTCCGGCCGGTGCCGAATGGCATCCGAAGGAGGAACACGACCATGAAAGGAACCCGCCCCGGACATCTGCCGCAGCCCTCCCGGGCCGTCGAGGGCGAGCGGACCTGCGCTGAGCCCGGTTGCACGACGCGCCTCTCCGTCTACAACGCGAGCAGTCACTGCTGGCAGCACGCCGACATCGTCTTCCCCAACTACCGCGGGAAGCGGCTCCAGCCCAACAAGGCGTAACCACTCCGTCGCCCACGGCGGCTCGCTGGACGCCTCCGGAGGCTCCGGTGCAGGATGCGCTCGATGCAGAGCACCGGAACCGATCGCCTCGGCGCGATCCTGAGCATCTGGGCTCACCCGGACGATGAGACGTATCTCGCCGCCGGCGTGATGGCCGACGCCGTCAGGAACGGACAGCGGGTCGTCTGCGTCACGGCGACGCGCGGGGAGAAGGGGTCGCTCGACGAGGAGCGCTGGCCTCCGGAGACGCTCGGCGCCGTCCGCGAGCGCGAGCTGGAGCACTGCCTGTCGATCCTCGGCATCGACGATCACCGCTGGCTCGACTACCTCGACGGCGAGCTCGAGTCCGTCGAGCAGCCCGAGGGCGTCGGCCGCATCACTGAGCTCCTGGAGGAGGTCCGCCCGGAGGCGGTGCTCACCTTCGGTCCGGAGGGGATGACCGGCCACCCCGACCACCAACGGATCTCCGCCTGGGTGAGCGAGGCGTTCGCCGCGAGCGCCGAGCCCGGCGCGCGGCTGTATCACGCGACGACGACGCCGGAGTGGGCGGCGACGTTCGTTCCCCGCCTGAGTCGCTTCAACGTCTACTACACGGCCGACACGCCGCCGGTGACACCCCGCGAAGAGCTCGGCATCTGTCTCGATCTCCCGCCGGACCTCAGGGAGCTGAAGCTCCGCGCGATCGAGGCGCACGAGAGTCAGGTGGAGGGCATGCTGAACGCCTTCGGACAGGACTTCTTCCGTGAGGCCTTCATGGAGGAGACGTTCCGGCTCGCGGCGCAGGCGTGAAGCCGTACGCTTGGGCTCCGGCGGTCGCATCGGGGCGATCAGATCAGGAGGAGCCATGAGCGAGGGGCGCATCTCCCGGCAGCTGCGGACGGAGCTCGACGACCTGCAGGGGCTCATGCGTTTCTTCGACGACTCCGCGTGGGCGAAGCGCCAGGAGGAGCCTGGCATCTGCGACTTCGTGGCGGGCAACCCGCACGAGCCACCGCTCCCCGAGCTCGTGGAGTCGCTCCGCAGTGCGACGGTTCCACAGCGAGACACCTGGTTCGCATATCCGATGCACGAGCCCGACGCTCGTCACACTGCGTCCACGGCGATCCGCGACCGACTCGGGATGGAGATCCCTCCCCGCGACGTCCTGATGACGACCGGCGCCTTCGGCGCGTTCGCAGCCCTGTTTCCCTCGATCGCGGATCCCGGCGACGAGGTCGTGTACCTCAGCCCGCCGTGGTTCTTCTACGCGTCGATGATCCGGATGGCCGGCGCGACGCCGGTGAGCGTGCCGCTCGACCCCCCGTCGTTCGATCTCGACCCCGAGGCGATCGCCTCCGCCATCACGGAGCGGACACGCGCCGTCCTGATCAACTCCCCCCAGAACCCGACGGGGCGCATCTACGGCGAGCCGGAGCTCGACCGCCTCGCCAAGGTGCTCGTCGACGCGTCGGAGCGGAACGGCCGCCCGGTGTACCTCGTCTCGGACGAGGCCTACCGGCACATCCGCTACGACGACCGGCCCTTCGTGAGTCCGACGAGTCGGTACCCCAGCTCCTTCATGATCTATACCTACGGCAAGACGCTCCTCGCTCCGGGAGAGCGCATCGGCTACATCGCGTTCGCCCCCGGCCTCGAGGGCAAGGAGGAGCTCCGCGACGCGATCACCCTCTCCCAGATGTCGGGCGGTTGGCTGTTCCCGAACACCGTCCTGCAGCACGCGCTCCCGGAGCTCGACCGCTACTCGATCGACATCAAGCACCTCGAACGCAAGCGGGATCGGATGGTCGACGCGCTTCGCGAGATGGGCTACGAGCTGCACGTGCCGGAGGGCACCTTCTACCTGCTCCCGAAGGCGCCGATCTCGGACGACCTCCGCTTCACCGAGATGCTCGCGGAGCACGATGTCTTCGTCCTGCCCGGCGCGCTAGTGGACCTCCCCGGATACTTCCGACTCTCGCTCACGGCGAGCGACGAGATGATCGAGCGCTCGCTGGCGGGATTCGAGGCCGCTCGGCGGGCGGCAGGATGACGGGGCGGAGCTTCGCGCTCCTCGGCTCCGGAGAGTTCGAGCCGTGGACGACCGACGTCGACCGGTGGCTCCTCGGCCGGACGACGCGGACCGGTCCCGTGCTGATCGCGCCGACCGCCTCGGCGCCCGAGGGGGAGGACGTCTTCCGGCGCTGGGCGGGCGCGGGCCTCGAACACTTCGGAGGTGGCTCGCGGCGTGCGGAGGTCCTCGAGCTTCGGACGCGCGAGGACGCGTTCCGAGAGGACGTCGTGGAGCGGCTCGTCGACGCGAGCGTCCTGTACTTCTCGGGCGGGAACCCCGCCTATCTCGTGGAGACACTCGCCGACACCCCCTTCTGGACGGCCGTGCTGACCGGCCTGGAGCGCGGACTCTCCTACGCGGGGTGCAGCGCCGGCGTCGCGGCGCTCGGCGTCCGCGCTCCGGACAGCTCGCGTCGTGGCTTCTCGGACGACGCGTGGCGAGACGGTCTCGGTCTCTTTCCGCGGACGCTGTTCGGTCCGCACTGGGATGCCGTCGATTTCTACCTCCCCGGCGCGACCGCCGCGATCCAGCGGGCGGTGCCACCGGGTGCTCGCCTGTTCGCGATCGACGAGAACACGGCGGCGGTCGGCGACGGACGGACGTGGAGCGTCATCGGCTCCGGCAGCGTCGCGATCCTCGAGGCCGGAGCGTGGCGGCGCTTTGCGAGCGGCGAGACGTACGAGTGCGACGCGGTCGGCGAGGCGCAGACCACCTCGGAGATGACCGAGGAGCGCCCGTGAGCTCCGCTCACGCCGCCCGCCGCGCGTCCTGAGACGTCCGCATGCCGAAACGCAAGCTCGACCGGAACGCGCCCGCCGCCGAACGCGCGCCGGCGATCATCCGTCGGCTCGAGGAGAGCTATCCCGACGCGCATACGGCGCTTCGCTTCTCCAACCCCTTGGAGATGCTCGTCTCGACGATCCTTTCCGCGCAGAGCACCGACGCGAACGTCAACAAGGTGACGGAGACGCTCTTCCGGAAGTACCGCACGCCGCAGGACTATCTCCGCGTTCCGGCGGAGGAGCTCGCGAACGACATCCACTCCACGGGGTTCTTCAATCAGAAGACGAAGGCGATCCGCGGCGCCTGTGCGCGGATCATCGAGGTCTACGACGGGAACGTGCCCTCGGCGATGGAGGAGCTGATCACGCTCCCCGGCGTCGCGCGCAAGACCGCGAACGTCGTTCTCGGCAACGCGTTCGGCTCCGTGGAGGGGATCGCGGTCGACACCCATGTGAAGCGCGTGGCGAACCGGCTCGGCTTCTCGGAGGAGAAGGACCCGGACAAGATCGAGCGCGACCTGATGGCGCTCGTCCCGCGGGAGAAGTGGTTCCCCTTCACCTACGTGCTGATCGAGCACGGCCGGCGCGTGTGCAAGGCTCCGATACCGCGGTGCGAGGAGTGTTCGGTGAACGAGCTCTGTCCGTCGAGTCTGGTCTGAGCGAAGCCTCTGGGTCAGCCGGCGACCGCGATCGTCGTCTCCCGACGACGTGCCCGGCGGAGGGCGCGACGCTCCTCTTCGGAGAGGCCTCCCCAGACGCCGGAGTCCTGCGCGGTCGCGACCGACCACTCGAGGCACTCGTTGCGGACGGCGCACAGCCGGCACACGGCCTTCGCGGCCTCGACCTGGAGCGCTGCGGGGCCCGTCGATCCGATGGGGAAGAACAACTCGGGATCCTCGTCACGGCAGCGAGCGCCCTGGACCCAATCCATGCTCTGACCTGCGCTTTCTGAGCCGCCGGGGCTTGTGAGGGGTTTCACAAGCGATGGGGAACCTCGCCGCGACTCTAACGAAGGGGTTTCGCGGAAATCAAGGCTGAATGCTCATTCAGCCCGGGAAATCTCCTAGGATGCCGCGGATGCTCCGCCGGAAGCGGGTTCCGGCTCCACTCCGCGAGGCCTATCGAGCCTTCTCCGAGGTGACCGAGGACGTGGATCGCGCGCACGCGGCGCTGACGGAGGCGGCTCCGTCGACCCGGTACGCGGGGCGCCCGCTCCCCGACGCGCTCCTCGACTTCGAGGAGGCCCTCCGCTCGGCGCAAGCCGGGATGGATCGATGGCACGAGCCGGAGCTGCTGGAGGAGTGGAACCGCTGCGCGGCCGGACTGGCGCGCTCGCTCGAACTCGCGGAGCGTCTTCGCCTGGAGGCGCCGGAGATCCCCGGCTTCGAGACGCTGATCGGCACGATCGATTCGCTGATCGCGCCGCTCGACGAGTTCGAGGCGGCGGAGGAGCGTTTCCGAGCGCTGCGACGCTGACGACGTGCGGCGATGCCGACAGCGCGCCGCGAGGTGCGGCGATGAGCAGTCAGACGAGACCTGCTACCGTGGGCGCTCCTCAGCGCCCGCCCCGAACCTGGCGCGGAGGTTCTCGAGCGCGACGCGGTTCCGCCGCTCCACGCGCAACTGAAGCGGGGGGGAGACGATGAACAAGCGGATGCATCGGGTAGCGATCGCAGGCTCGCTCGTCGTTGCCGTGTTCGTCGGCGCGGCATTGGGGCCGGCGATCGCGACGGCCGTCACGAACTTCGTGATGATCAAGGGTCCCAAAGGCAAGCACGTCGCGAAGGTCAGCAACGACGGCCGTCTCCTCGTCGACGGGGAGGGAGGCGTCGTCGGCCCCGCCGGCAACGGCTACATCAAGACGTTCTCGCAGACGACGCCGTCAGGAGAGACGATCCTCGCTTCCGCCGGAGTCCCTATCGTGCGGCACGACGACGGCATCATCACCGGGATCAGCGTCGACGTCGCGCCGTCGGCGAGCGGCCCGGTCACCGTGGTCCTTCGCATCGGCCAGCGGACGCTTTGGCGCGGAAGCATCCCGAGCGGTGGAGGGCATCTCAACGACCAGTTCGAGTTCGGCCTCGTCTCCACGGACGGCTTCCACACGCTCGTGACGAATCCCTCCAGCGCGG
Organism: Actinomycetota bacterium; assembly: GCA_045805285.1. Classification (GTDB taxonomy): domain Bacteria; phylum Actinomycetota; class UBA4738; order UBA4738; family JBJMLN01; genus JBJMLN01. The sequence goes on from JBJMLN010000049.1 coordinate 16,648, forward strand.
ACGTTCGATACGTCGTGTACGGAGAGGGCTTCGGCCAGAGCCCGATCCACGCTCCGCTGATCGGCCACTAGGGGAACCTTCCGCAGATGAGGTTCCGGCGCTCGCTGCTCGCGCTGGCCGTCTTCGCACCCCTGATCGTCTCCGCGATCGGTGCCGTGCCGGGGCGATCGGCCGCCACGACGCCCACGAAGTGGCAGCGGAACGTCGTCGTGATCGTCACCGACGACCAGCGCTGGGACACCCTCGGCGCGCCCGGAGCGATGCCGAACGTCAACAAGTTCCTCGTCGACAAGGGCGTGACGTTTCCGAACGGGTTCGTGACGAATCCCCAGTGCTGTCCGTCACGGGCGAGCATCTTCACGGGGCAGTACTCCCACGGCACGGGCGTCTACAAGAACTTCCCTCCGCACGGCGGTTTCGCGTCGTTCAACGACACCTCGACGGTCGCGACGTGGCTCAAGCGCGCGGGGTACGACACGGCACTCGTCGGGAAGTACCTCAACGGCTATCACGGGAAGTACATCCCGCCGGGCTGGGACCACTGGTTCGCGGCCGACGACAAGCCTGCCGGGCTCGCCTACTACGACTACCACGTGAACGACAACGGCACGATCCGACACTACGGCTCGAAGCCGAGGGACTACGGCTCCACGGTGATGGGGAACGAGGCCGCCAACTTCATCCGGCATGCGCCGAGTCCGTTCTTCCTGTATTTCGCGCTCTCCGCGCCGCACTCGCCGGCCGTGCCGCCGCCGGGCATGCGGCACCGCTTCTCGCATATCAAGCCGTGGCGCCCGCCGAGCTACAACGAGGGCGACATGTCGGACAAGCCGCCGTGGGCGCGGAACCTTCCGAAACTTTCGGCGACGCAGCGCGAGAACATCGACCGGTTCCGCAAGGACCAGTACCGCACGCTTGCGGGAGCGGATGACCAGGTCGGCAAGATCATCTCCGCGTTGAAGGACACCGGACGCCTGAGCAACACGCTGATCGTCTTCATGTCCGACAACGGCATCCTGTGGGGCGAGCACCGCTTCAAGAGCAAGCGCGCGGCCTACGAGGAGAGCATCCGTGTGCCGTTCGTCGTTCGGTACGACCCGCTCGTCGCGAAGCAGAGGGTGGACGACCGGATGGTCCTCGGGATCGACGTCGCGCCGACCATCGCGGCGCTCGCCGGCGTCGCCGCGCCCGGAGCGGACGGGAGGAGCCTGTTACAACCGTTGCGATATCCGTTCACCTCTCAGTGGCGATCGGATTTCCTCGTCGAGCACATGTCCGAGAACGCCAAGGACATCCCGACGTATTGCGCGGTGCGGAACGAGACCACGATGTACGTCGACTACGCGACCGGGAGCGAGGAGCTCTACGACCTCACGAACGATCCGTACGAGCTCCAGAACCAAGCGGGGAACCCGGCGTTCGCGTCGGTCCTGTCCGCGATGCGAGCGCGGCTCGCGGAGCTCTGTGTACCTCCTCCTCCGGGATCGGGGTTGCCCTAGCTCGCTCCTGCATCGCCGGTCAACGGTGATGTGTGGTGTTGTCCCTGGTCAGCGTCGGATCGCGCGTTCCGTCCTCTTGCAGAAAGCTCGGGGTTGACCCGGGGTTCAACG
>JBJMLN010000050.1:0-12423 GCA_045805285.1 Actinomycetota bacterium
GATGACGGACTTCACCGGCGTGGCGGCTTCCGCCGAGACGACGGAGGCCGCGAGCGTCACGACCGAACTGACGGAGAGAACGAAGACCTTCGTCAGTCGTGACATATCGTTGACTCCCCTCTGCCGGCTCTCCGGAGCCGTGCGGCGACTTCCACCCGGCGTTGCATCGCGACGCTACTCGCGCGCGAACAGCCGGGTCAAGCCAGGCATACGAGTCTGAACGAGACGAGCTGCGCTTCCTAGACCTGAGGGGGCGTGGAGGTGTCCACGTCGGTCTCGGCCGTCTGGTGCTTCGGAGGCTCCGCGCGGTTCTGGACGAACTGGAACCCGAACCGGCCCTTGATGCAGAGATGCCCGCTCGTGATGTCGTGGTCGAGCGGCGACGTCACCTTCACGATCTCGTTGTCCTGGACGTGGAGCTCGAGGTTGCAGCCGACGCCGCAGTACGGACAGATCGTCTCCGTCACGGTCTGCTCGGTCTCCTCCCACGTGCCTTCCTCTCGCATCTCGTGCTCGCTCCGGAACATCAGCGCGCCGGTCGGACACACGCCGATGCAGTTTCCGCAGTAGACACAGGCGGAGTCGGGAAGCGGGAGGTCGAACTCCGTGGAGATCCGCGCGTCGAACCCGCGGCCGGCCACCGCGATCGCGAAGGTGTTCTGGGCGTCCACGCCGCAGGCCTCCACGCACTTGTAGCAGAGGATGCAGCGCGAGTAGTCGCGTACGTAGAGGTCGTTGTCGACCTTCACGGGCTGCGCGACGGTGGCCGCATCGCCGTTCTGCGGCGCCTCGTGGTGGCCGGCGTGGAGCGCGTCCCGCTCCCCCGCCTGCGCCGCGGCCGCCGGCGGCCCGAAGCGCTCCTGATCCACGTCGTATCGCTCCATCCAGCCGTGCACCTCGTCGGAGGTGAGCGACATGTCCACGGAGCTCGAGAGCAGCTCCATCACGAGCTTCCGCGACAAGCGCACGCGTTCGGAGTCGGTCTTCACCTTCATGCCGTCCTCGACCTTGCGGGAGCATGCGGGGATCAGCGTGCGCGCGCCCTCGAGCTCGACGACGCAGACGCGGCACGCGTTGACCGGCGTGAGGTTCTCCAAATAGCAGAGCGTCGGCGTGTCCACTCCCTCGGAGCGGCACGCGTCCAGGAGCGTCGAGCCCTCCGGAACTCGGACCGGCTTTCCGTCGACCTCGATGCCGACGAGCCGCTTCGGAGGAGCCATCATCACCTGCGCCATCAGCTCTCCTGTTCCTCGGTCCTGGTCGGCGTCTGTTCGGGCATCGCGCCCTGACCGCCGAACACGTGAAGCCGCTCGATCGCGGATGCTACGGCGTTCGCCGCCGTCTGCCCGAGCCCGCAAATGGATGCGTCTCGCATCACCTGTGCGACGTCTCCGAGGAGCTGGAGCTCCTTCTCCGGTGAGGCGCCGTTCGACTCCTTCGCCAGCCGGTGGAGCGCCTCCTCTTGCCGCACGGTGCCGACGCGGCAGGGAACGCACTGACCGCACGACTCGTCGCGGAAGAAAGCCGCGATCCGGGTGAGGGTGTCGACGAGATCGACGTCCTCGTCGAACACCATCACGACGCCGGAGCCGAGCGTCACTCCAGCGGCGCGCGTGTCCTCGAAGGTCAGCTTCAGATCGAGATCGTCCGGAGTGACGAACGAACCCGCCGCGCCGCCGAGGAGGATCGCCTTGAGCTCTTTGCCTCCGCGGACGCCTCCGGCGAGGTCGAGCAGCTCCCGCAGCGTCGTGCCGTGGTCCACCTCGTAGAGGCCGGGGTTCTCGATGCAGCCGGACAGGCAGAACAGTCGCGGGCCGGTCGAATCGGCCGTGCCGATCTCCGCGTACGCCGGACCGCCGATGCGAAGGATCTCCAGCACGTTGATCAGCGTCTCCACGTTGTTGATGCCCGTCGGCTTTCCGAACAGGCCCGACGTCACCGGGAACGGCGGCTTGTTCCGCGGCTCGCCGCGCTTGCCCTCCAGGGAGTTGAACAGCGCGGTCTCCTCCCCGCAGATGTATGCGCCGGCGCCGCGCCGGATCTCGACGTCGAAGTCGAAGCCTTCGCCCATCACGTCGTCGCCGAGGAAGCCCCTCGTTCGCGCCTCGTCCACCGCATGCTGCAGGCGCTCCCGCGCGATCGGATACTCGCCGCGGATGTAGAGGTAGCCCTGCTCGGAACCGGTCACGTATGCGGCAATGGTCAGCGCCTCGACGACCGCGAACGGATCGTTCTCCATCACGACGCGATCCTTGAACGTGCCGGGCTCCGACTCGTCCGCGTTGCAGATGAAGTAGTGCGGCCGGACGGGCTGCTGCGCGACGGCCTCCCACTTCACGCCGGTCGGGAACGCCGCGCCTCCGCGACCGAGGAGCTTCGCGTCCTTGAGCTCGCGGAGAACTCCCTGCGGCCCGAGCTCCACCGCGCGGCGGAGCGACTCGAAGCCGCCGTGCGCGCGGTACTCGTCGAGCGACGACGGATCGACGTGCCCGATGCGACGAACGAGATGGAGATCCCCGCGCACTGCGTCGTCCTCCAGCTGCGGAACGACCGAGCGCTCGCCGAGATCGAAGGCTGCCCGTCCCCGTCGTGCGAGCTCGCCGAGTTGCTCCTCCTCGATGCCGCCGACGGAGCGGCTGCCCGACTCCTCGCCCGTCCACTGGATCATCGCGGCGGGAGCCTGCTCGCACATCCCGAGGCACGGGCTCCTCACGACCGAGACGGCTGCGTCGCCGTTGCGGGCCGCTGCCGCCGCCTCGTACAGCTGTTCGCCGCCGTTCACGCGGCATGCGATGTCGTCGCAGACATGCAGGACCGTGTTCGGCTGCGGCTCGGTGGAGAACAGCGCGTAGAAGCTCGCGACGCCGTAGGCCTCCGCGGGCGGAACGGTCAGTCTCCGGGAGACGTAGTTGAGCGCCCCCTCGGAGATCCAGCCCATCCGGTCCTGCACCGCGTGGAGCGCCGGAAGCAACAGGTGGCGCTGCGATCGCGCCTCCCGGCCGCCGTAGGCGGCGTGACCCTCCGCGTCGGCGTTCCGCGTGCCGCCGATCCAGTACGTCTCCGGCGGCCCGAGGACGCCATCGACGGCCGCGCGCTCCTCATCGGTGGCGGTCGCTTCGGAGAGGTGGAGGTCCACTTTCCGCTAGACCGCCTGCGCCCCCGAGGGAAGCTTCTCGATCCGGATCGCCGTCGCCTTGAACTCCGCCGTGCCGGAGCGCGGATCCGTCGCATCGATCGTGAGCTTGTTCGTCTCCACGTCGTCCGGGAAGTGCAGCGTCATGAACGCGAGGCCGGGCCGCAGACCGTTGTCGACGCGGACCGGCGCCTCCACCGACCCGCGGCGCGACGAGACGAGGACGCATTCCCCTTCCTCGAGGGCCAGTCGCTCGGCGTCCTCGGGGGAAAGATCGATCGCCTCCTTCTTGCGCATCGGCGAACGATACTGCCCGCTCTGCACGCCCGTGTTGTAGGAATCCAGCCGCCGTCCGGTCGTCAGGCGGATCGGATACTCCTGGGTGAGCTGGTCGACCGGCGGATCGTTCTCCGCCGGCTTGAACGGCGCGCGCGGACCCTCCACCGGCTCCTCCCACAACCGGCCGTGGAGGAACAGCGCGCCGGGATCGTTCTCGTCGAAGCACGGCCACTGGATACCGCCGAGCTTCTCCAGCCGCTCGTAGCTCATGCCGGCGTGGTTCGGCGCGAGGCTGCGGAGCTCCTTCCACGCGCTCGCCGCGGTGACGTCTCCCCAGTCGCGGCCGAGGCGCTTCGCCATGTCCGCGATGATCGCGATGTCGTCGCGCGCGTCGCCGGGCGGCTCGAGCGCCTTGTGCACGCGCTGCACGCGCCGCTCGGAGTTGGTGACGGTTCCCTCCGCCTCGGCCCACGTCGCCGATGCGGGGAACACGACGTCCGCCATCTCCGCGGTCTTCGTCAGCATGATGTCCTGGACGATCAGGCAGTCGAGGCTCTCCAGCAAGTGGTTCGCCCGGCCGGCGTCGGCCTCGGACTGCGCCGGGTTCTCTCCGATCACGTAGAGCGCCCGAAGGTCTCCGTGCTCCATCGCCTCGAACATCTCGGAGAGGTGCCATCCGTACTTCTTCGGGATCTTCGCGTCCCAGGCCTTCTCGAACTTCGCGTGCGCCTCGGTGTCGTTCTCGATGTCCTGGAAGCCTGGGAACTTGTTCGGGATCGCCCCCATGTCGCCGCCGCCCTGGACGTTGTTCTGGCCGCGGAGCGGGTTCACGCCGGACCCGTACTTCCCGACGTGCCCGGTGAGGAGCGCGAGATTGATCAACGAGAAGACGTTGTCGACGGCGTTGTGGTGCTCGGTGATGCCGAGCGTCCAGCACAGGATCGCGCGGTCGGCTTTCGCGTACGCGTGGGCCAGCTCGCGGATCGACTCCGCCGGGACACCGGTTTCGCGCTCGGCCCGCTCGAGCGTGTACGCGTCGACCACGCGCGCGTACTCCTCGAAGCCTTCGGTCGCGTTCTCGATGAACGCCTTGTCGTGGAGATCGTTCGCGATGATCTCCCGCCCGACGGCGTTCGCGAGCGACACGTCGGAGCCGACGTCGAGCCCCAGCCAAAGGTCCGCCCACTCGGCGGAGGAGGTTCTCCGCGGGTCGATCGCGTAGAGCTTCGCCCCCCGATGGATCCCCTTCAGGACGTGGTGGAAGAAGATGGGGTGCGTCTCGCGCGCGTTCGACCCCCACAGGATGACGAGGTCGGTCTCCTCGACCTCTCTATAGGAACTGGTACCGCCTCCGGCACCGAACACCGTCGCCAGACCGACGACGCTTGGAGCGTGTCAGGTGCGGTTACAGCTGTCGATGTTGTTGCTGCCGAGGACCTGACGCATGAACTTCTGTGCGACGAAGTTCATCTCGTTGGTCGCCTTCGAGCAGCTGAACATGCCGACGCCGTTCCCGCCGTTCCGATCGTGCGCGGCGCGGAGTCCCTCGGCGGCCCGGTCGAGTGCTTCCGACCAGGTCGCGGTGCGGAGAGCTCCGTTCTCGCGGACGAGCGGTTCGGTGAGGCGGACATGGCCGTTCCTCATCGCTCGCTCCTTCCTGCTTCTTCCAGCTCCCAGAGTCTAATCCGCGGTTCAGGGAACTCCCCGCACGCGCTCCTGACTCGAGGTCGCCGCAGCTCAGGCGGCTTTGAACTCGGCGAGCGCGAAGGCGCGATCGTTGAACGCGTTCGGCGTGAGGGCACTGCCGCCTTCCACGATCCCGCCGTCGGCCGCCACCGCGATGTCGTTGGACACGCCCTCCACGAGAGTCGACGTCGTCGCGATCCCGTTCTGGCCGAACGTCCGATCCAGCGACCCGTCGCTGTTCCAGCGGGCGGCGACGAACCCGTCCGTGGAGTAGATGTTCCCGGCGATAACGATGCGGCCGTCGTCCTGGAGCGCGAGTCGGTATCCCTCGCCCTGTGTGCCCGGACGGACGTCCGTCATCGCTTTGCCGTCGACCCCGAACGAAAGGTCTTGAGTCCCGTCCGGACCGAAGCGCACAGCTCCGATGTGATTGCCGTTGCCGACGAAGGTGCCCGAAACGACGACGTCACCGGCGGCGTCTATCGCGACGCCGGCGCCCGTGAACTGCTGCGTGGTCGAGGCCCTCCCGTCGCCCGCGAAGGAGCGGTCGAGGTCCCCGTTCGCGAGATACCTCGCCACAGCGCCGTGGCCGTCGTTCTTCGCTCCGGCAACCACGATCTTCCCGTCCTCCTGGAGCGTCACGGCGGTCGCCTCGGACGGTCCTCCGAACGGCGTCGTGCGTCTTCCGTTGTTGGCGAAGGTCCGATCGAGAGATCCATCGGGCAGCAGCTTCACCACCGCGAACCGCTGATCGGAGGACGTTCCCCCACAGCACGTGTACCCGACCGCGACGACGCTGCCGTCGGGCTCGACGGCGGCGCCCGTCAGGTACGCCTGGTGGCCGGGGATGCCCGTCGTCGTCTTGCCGTCGACGGAGAACGTGGGGTCCAACGACCCATCGGAGAGATACCGCGCGAAGGCGAACCGATACGGTCCTGTGTTCGCCGGCAGCAGGCGACCCGCGACGACGATGTCTCCGCCCGGCGCGAGGGCGACCGCCGCGGCGGATCCCGGCCCTTGGAACCGCGTCCGCACCACGCCTGCGTTTCCGAAGGTCGGATCGAGCGTGCCGGCGGCGTCGTATCGGGCAACGACGAAGGTGTTCTTCGCGGCGATGCCCGCGGCGACGATGGCGCCGTCAGGCTGAAGTGCGATCGCGGTGATCGCGAGATGGACGTGGGTGCTCAGCACCGTCCCGCCGTTCCCGAACGAGCCGTCGAGGTCTCCCGGAGCCGCGCTCGCGCCAGGGACGCCCATCGATCCAACGACGAGGATCGAGACCGCGATGAAGGTGAGTCGGGTGCCGAGCGGCACGGGTGCCTTTCTTCCGGGAGCCGACGGAGCGTATGGGCAGTAGCCCGCCGGCGCAACCCGCCTAGGAGCCTAGGAACTTGGCGAGCGCCGCGTGGCCGTCCCCGTTCACTTCCGCCCATCCTCCGAGCACGACTCCTCCGTCGGTCGTGAGGACGATCGAGTCGGCCAAGCACCGGCCCGACGGGAACTGCACCCCGGCGACACCGTCCTCGCCGAAGCCCGTATCGGGCGTGCCGTCGGAGTTCCATCGCGTCGCGAGGAATCGGTATCCGGTCCAAGGAGTCGCGGCCATGACGATCCTGCCGTCCGGTTGAACGGCGATCGCGTTGCCGTCGCTCCCTCCGGAGATGTCGGCGCCGGCGAATCCGTCGACGCCGAAGGACGTGTCGAACACTCCCTCCGGCGTGAATCTCGTGATCGCGGCCGTGTTCGTGGTCGTCGGCAGGGCGTACAGACTGCCCGAGATCATGACACCGCCATCCGAAGCGAGCGCGACGTCCTCCCCGCCGAAGCTCCGACCGTGGGTGATCGCGCGGCCGTCACCGCCGAACGTCGCGTCGAGCGAGCCGTCCGAAAGATATCGAGCGACCGCACCCTGCGCGGCTCGCCGACCCTCCACCTCTCGCATACCGACGACGACGATCTTTCCGTCAGCCTGAAGCGCCACCCCGCTGGCGCCGGCCGAACCAGTGAACGCCGTCATCCGCTTCCCGTGATCGCCGAAACCCGGATCGAGAGAGCCGTCGGTGAGATAGCGAGCGACGGCGAACGTCCTCACGGCGCAGCACGTGTATCCGACGGCGACGACCTTCCCGTCCGGCTGGACGGCGAGATCGTAGAGCGATGCGTCGCCGGTCCCGAAGTGCGTGTGAACCTTTCCGTCGCTCGAGAACGCCGGGTCGAGTGAGCCGTTGGGCAGGTACCGAACGATCATGAATCTGGTTGGCCCGACGCCGTCCGGCGGAGTGAGGGAACCGCCGGCGACGATGTCCCCATCGGGTGCGAGCGCCACCGACCATGCGTACGCACCACCGTTGAAGCGCGTCCGAACCACGCCGTTGACACCGAACGTGCGATCGAGCGATCCGTCCGGAAAGAACCGCGCAACCATCACGCGGAATGGTTGATCGACCCCGAGGGCTACGCCGGCAGCGACGATCTTCCCGTCCGGCTGGACCACCGCGGAGTAGATGCTGCCTGGGATGTCCTTGCGAAGCACGAGACCGTCGTGGCTGAAGGACGTGTCGAGGTCGCCTGCCGACGCCAGGGCGGGAAGCGCGCTCGCCGTTTGGACGAGCACGAACGAAAGCACCAAGAATGCGACGCGGAAGGTGCGCACCGGAACTCCTCGTCGGAACGGAACCCCGACCGTAGGCCGATCGGCTCGCCGAGGCAACGGTGTCTAGGTGAGGATCCTCTCCGAGTGCGAGTACACGTTCAGTCGTCCGTCACGCACGAACCCGATCACCGTCATGCCGAAGCGCTGAGCGGCCGCGACCGCGAGGCTCGACGGAGCGGAGACCGCCGCAATGATCGGAACTCCGGCGACGGCGGCCTTCTGGACGATCTCGAAGCTCACGCGTCCGGAGACCTGAAGGATCCGCTCGCCGAGCGGGAGCTCTCCGGCGAGGAGCGCCTCCCCCACCAGCTTGTCCACCGCGTTGTGGCGGCCGACGTCCTCCCGGAGCGAGAGGAGGTCGCCCTCCGGCGTGAAGAGCGCGGCGGCGTGGAGCCCTCCGGTCTGCTCGAACACACGCTGCTTCTCACGGAGCTTGTCGGGGAGCTCCGGGATCGTTTCCGCTCGCACGGCCGGTCCGGAAGCGACGGGTGCGCAGTGCACCTCCACGTCCTCGAGCGCCGCCTTTCCGCAGATCCCGCAGCTGGAGGTGGCGTAGAAGTTCCGCTTCAACGAAGCGACATCGAACGGCCGCGTCAGCCGGACGGTGATGACGTTGTACTGCTGCTCCTCGGAAGGGAGTTCGCAGTAACTCACCTTCTCCACCTCGCCGGGCTTGATCAGGCCCTCCGTGAAGAGGAAGCCCGCGGCGAGCTCGAAGTCTCCGCCGGGGGTCCGCATCGTGACGGCGACCGCCTCGGGCTCCTGGCCGGGCCCGCCGGCGCGGATCTCCATCGGCTCTTCGGTCGCGAGACGGTCGGCGCGCTCGGACGCCACGGACCGATTGACGGCCACGACACGCGTCGGAGTGGTGTTCCGTCGAAGCGGCGCGGCGGGATCGGCCATGACCTCCATTATCGGCTCTCGCGGGCGTCCGACGTCGGCGCGCAACGGGTTGCGCGAGTATCCTTCCCGCCGGCTGAACAGCCCATCAGGCATTCGCGAAGGAGCTCATCGGAGATGAAGAGCGGACTCGAGATCGCCCAGGAGGCCACCCTCCGCCCCATCCAGGAGATCGCGGAGGAGGCGGGCCTCGAAGAGGGAGAGGTAGAGCCGTACGGCCCCTACAAGGCGAAGGTCGACCCGGCCGTCCTCGACCGTCTCTCGGGGAACCCCGACGCGAAGGTCGTCATCGTGACGGCCATCACGCCGACGAAGGCCGGTGAGGGCAAGACGACGACCTCCCTCTCCCTGACCCAGGGCCTCGGAAAGATCGGCCAGCGCGTGATGCTCTGTTTGCGGGAACCCTCGATGGGACCGGTCTTCGGCATCAAGGGCGGCGGAACGGGCGGCGGCTATGCGCAGGTCGTTCCGATGGAGGAGATCAACCTCCACTTCAACGGAGACTTCCACGCCGTCACGGCGGCGCACAACCTGTTGGCGGCCGCTTTGGACGCGTCGATCTACCACGGCAACCCGCTCGACATCGATCCCGCGACGATCACCTGGCCGCGCACGCTCGACGTGAACGACCGGGAGCTCCGCTACGACGTCCTCGGCCTCGGCGGAAAGATGCACGGCGTTCCGCGCGAGGGAAGCTTCGTCATCACGGCGGCTTCGGAGGTGATGGCGATCCTCGCGCTGGCGTCGGACCTCCAGGACCTCCGCGCCCGCCTCGGCCGCATCGTGGTGGCGGAGAATCGCGACGGCAAGCCGGTGACCGCGGATGACCTCAAGGCCGCGGGAGCGATGACCGTGATCATGCGGGACGCGGTGCGCCCGAACCTCGTTCAGACGCTGGAGGGCCAGCCGGTGCTGATCCACGCCGGCCCGTTCGGCAACATCGCGCACGCGAACAACTCGATCATCGAGGATCGCATCGCCCTGAAGCTCGGCGACATCGTCGTGACGGAGGCGGGATTCGCGAGCGATCTCGGATTCGAGAAGTTCTGCCATATCGTCTGCCGGTTCGCGGGGCTGAAACCCTCCGCCGGCGTGCTGGTGACGACCGTGCGGGCGCTGAAGTCTCACGGCGGCGTGACGTTCAACGAGCTCAACAACGAGAACGAGGACGCGCTCCGCAAGGGTTCGGAGAACCTCGCCGCGCACATCGACATCATCCGCGCGTTCAAGCTCCGCTGCGTGGTGGCGATCAACCGTTTCCCGACGGACACGGACAGGGAACTGGAGCTCGTCAAGCAGCTCGCGACGGAGGTCGGCGCGGAAAACGTCGTCGTGAACGACGGATTCACCAACGGCGGAGAAGGCGCGAAGGAGCTCGCGGAAGCCGTCGTCGCTGCGACGGAAGGCCCGACCGAGTTCGAGCCGCTGAACAAGCCCGGCGACGGGATCAAGCAGCAGATCGAGACGATCGCGACGCGGATCTACGGTGCGGACGGCGTCGACTACTCCGCCCAGGCGGAGAAGGACATCGCCCGCATGGAGTCCCTCGGCTTCGGAGAGTTCCCCGTCTGCATGGCGAAGACGCATCTCTCCCTGTCGCACGACCCGACGCTCATCGGACGGCCCAAGGGGTGGAGACTCCCCATCCGGAGCGTGGTTCCCTCCGCGGGCGCAGGCTTCGTCGTCGTCCTCTGCGGAGACATGCAGCGCATGCCGGGCCTCGGAAAGACCCCGGCGTTCCAGAAGGTCGACATCGACGAGGAAGGCCGCACGGTCGGCTTGTTCTAGGGCCGTGTCAGCCCGGCGCTCAGTTCGAGCGACGGAGCGCGTAGACGAAGTGCGTCCAGCCCATCGAGCCGAACACAGTCCCCTTCTCCACCGTCATGCCGAGCTTCTCGGCGACGCGGCGTGACTGAACGTTCTCCGGACGGATCAGCGAGATGAGCCGCTCGAAGCCGAGCTCACCGAACGCTCGGTCACGGAACGCTGCCCCTGCCTCCGGCGCGATCCCCTGGCCCCAGCGGGAGCGCTTCACGTGCCAGCCGACCTCGAGCTCGTCGACGCCGTCCACGACCTGGTGGACGAGGCCGCAATCGCCGAGGAACTCTCCGGTGGCGCGGTCCTCGATCGCCCAGAGACCGGTTCCGTCTCGCTCGAACCGGTCGATGTTGTTTCGGACCCACGTCTGCGTTTCCTGGAAGGTGAACCCCGCGGGGTAGTACGTCATCGTCTCCGCGTCGCCCAGGACGGAGTAGAGCTCGTCGGCATCGTTTGGTTCGAACGGTCGCAGATGCAGCCGCGCAGTCTCGATGGTCGCTACTGCTCGCAGTTGCTGACGACGTCCTGCGCGTCGATCACGCACGTGTCGGTGTTCTCGCCGCCGTCAACATCGTCGTTTCCGGAGACGTTGTCGCGCGACTTCAGGAAGTCGTTCCCGGTCTCGTACTCGTTGTTCGGGCCGGGAGTCGCGTCCTGCTCCCCGATGAAGCAGTCGTTGGCAGAGCTCTGGCCGCCCATGTTGTCGTCGCCCTGGCCGCCGTAGAGCTTGTCGTTCTGGTCGTTGCCACAGACGTCGTCGTCGTCGGGCTGCCCCTTGACGGTGTCGGAGCCCTCGTCGCCCTCCACGATGTCGTCGCCCTGGCCGCCCTTGACGACGTCGTTGCCGCTCATGCCGGCAAGCTCGTCGCTTCCCGCTCGCCCGCAGATGACATCCGCACGCGTGGTGCCGAAGAGGTGGTCGTTCGCGGCCGTGCCCGTGATCGTGCATTCCGCCTTCGCGCCCGCCGACGCTCCGAGGAACGACGTCGCGAACGCGGGCGTGACGACGAGGGCCGCCGCCACGACGGAAACGAAGATGCTGCGCGTTCTCATGCTGACCCCTCTCCCTCTCGAGTGCGCCCGGACCCGTGCGAGCGGACACCGTACCGCGCGCGGACCGATGGTTCCAGGCTGCTCAGCTCCGCGGCCGGCGCTTCTCCGGGTCGTAGACCGAGAGGATGTCGACCGTCGCGGGAGCCGTTCCGCCCTCGATAACCACGTCGAGCTTCGTTCCGTCCTCGGCCACGTCGGAGTTGAGCACGGCGAGCCCGATCGTTCCGAACCTCGGGCTGACCGCAGCACTCGTCAATGCGCCGACGACCTCGTCGCCGCTGCGGACCTCGGCCCCGTACTCGGGCGCCTCGGAGCCCTCGACGCGCAGAGTCTTCAGCCGCTTCGGAGGGTTCGCCGCCACCTCGCGGAGCTTCTCCTTGCCGAGGAACTCCACGTCCTTGTCCAAGGCGACCAGTCGGTCGAGCGAGACGTCGTACGGCGTGCCCTCGCCCGATTGGTAGTCGACGCCGGCGACGATCATCCCCGACTCGATACGAGCGATCTCCACGCCGGCGGTGCCGAAGATCGACGCGCCGGCGTCCTGCACGGCCTTCCAGAGCTCCACCGCACGGTCCCGGTCGGGGATCAGCTCGTAGCCGAGCTCTCCGGAGAATCCCGTCCGCAACACCCACGCCGGAACTCCGGCGACCGTCTGCTTCTCCGGGAAGAGGTGGAAATAGCGCAACCCCGCGAGGTCGGCGTCCGTCAGCCTCGAGAGCAGCTCGCGCGACTTCGGTCCCTGCACCGACATCAGCGACATCTGGTGCGTGCGGTTCTCGATCGACACGTCGAGATCGCTCAACACGTCCGCGAACCAGTCCTCGTAGCCCGGGTTGTTCGTCATCACCCAGTAGTGATCGTCGCCGAGCCGGTACACCGTCCCGTCGTCGAGCATCATCCC
>JBJMLN010000051.1:0-5779 GCA_045805285.1 Actinomycetota bacterium
GCCACCGGCCTGCCGGGACAGCGACTCACCCCAGCCACGCAGGCGCGTCAGCATGTAGGTCATCTGTGCCAGCTCGACCTGGGCCTTGCCCTCCTTGGAGGTCGCGTGCTGGGCGAAGATGTCGAGGATCAGTGCGGTCCGGTCGATCACCTTCGTCCCGAGCCGCTCCTCCAGGTTCCGAAGCTGCCCCGCCGAGAGCTCGTCGTCGAGGATCACGCTGTCGGCGTTCCGCCGGTGGACCGCGTCGTGGATCTCGGAGATCTTTCCTTTGCCGACGAACGTCGCCGGGTCCGGATCGCTCCGGTTCTGGACCACGCGCGCGACGGGCTCGGCTCCGGCCGTGTCGGCGAGCGCCGCGAGCTCGTCGAGCTGCTGCTCGTCCATCCCGCGGCCCACACCGACGAGGACCGTCCGCTCGCGCTCCCGCCGCTGCCACGTCGCGGAGAGGGGAGACTCGAGGACGGCCCGCTTGCGCTTGGAACGTTCGGCCACGTCAGCCGCCGACCGCACGGGCGATCCGGTCCATCGCCTCGCGCAGGAGATCGTCGGAGACCGTGAGCGAGATGCGAACGTAGCCTTCTCCGGCGGCGCCGTAGCCGGTGCCGGGCGCGACGAACACTCCCGCCTCGTCGAGGAGGAGGTCCGCGAACTCCGCAGAGGTTCGCCCGTCCGGCGTGGGGAGCCACACGTAGATCGATCCGAGGGGCGGCTTGAGCGACCACCCGAGTCCGTTCAGCGTCTCGATCACGACGTCGCGACGCCGTTGGTAGACGGCGCGGAGCTCGTCGAGGTGGTCCTGGGGTCCGTCGAGCGCGACGATCGCGGCCCGTTGCACGGCCGTGAACGCGCCGGAGTCGAGATTCGTCTTCACGACGCCCAGCGCGCGGAGGGCGTCCGCATTCCCGACCGCCATGCCGATCCTCCAACCCGTCATGTTCGAGAACTTCGACAGAGAGTTGAACTCGATCGCGACGTCCTTCGCCCCGGGGACCTGCAGGACCGACGGCGCGACGTATCCGTCGAAGGTGATCTCGGAATAGGCGGCATCGTGCGCGAGCAGGAGATCATGTTCCCGGGCGAACGCGACGGCGTCGGCGAGCGTCTCGAGATCGGTGACGGCGGCCGTCGGGTTGCTCGGGAAGTTCAGCCACAGGACCTTCGTCCGCTCCGAAACCGATGCGGCGGAGAGATCCGGGAGGAACCCTCGCTCCGCGGGCATCGGGAGCGAGACGGGCTCCCCGCCCGCGAGTCGCGTGCTGATGCCGTACACCGGATAGCCGGGGTCCGGCACGAGCGCCTCGTCGCCCGGATCGATGAAGGCGAACGACAGATGCCCGAGCCCCTCCTTGGAGCCGATCAGCGCGACCACCTCGTCGGCCGGATCGAGCTCCACACCGAAACGCCGCCCGTACCACCGAGCGACGGCCTCGCGGAAACCCGGGCTTCCGTAGTATGACGGGTATTGGTGCGTTGCCGGATCGGTCACCGCCTCGCGCATCGCCTGCACGACGGCGTCGGGCGTTGGGAGGTCGGGGTCACCGACCCCCAGGGAGATGATGTCGGCGCCGGCCTCCCGCTTCGCCGCAAGCTTCTTGTCGAGCTCGGCGAAGAGGTACGGCGGCAAGGTACGGATCCGGTCGGCGGATCTCACGAGCCGCTCGATCTCGTGCTTCGCGCGGCGAGCCACGCGGCGTCGAGCTGGCCGTCGAACACGTGCTCCGCAGGACCGCTGAGGTTCACGGTGCCGTCGGCGAGCCGCTTGACCTGGAGAGCGCCGCCGGGGAATCGGACCGTCGTGTGGTCCGGAACGAGGCCCGCCTCGTTCGCCGCCACGGCGATCGCGCACGCCCCCGTGCCGCACGCCATCGTCTCCCCGACTCCGCGCTCCCACACGCGCGCGCGCAGCTCGCCGTCGGCGAGCGCGACGAACTCCACGTTCGTGTGCTCCGGAAAGAGGTCGGAGTGTTCGACGACCGGGCCGACTTCGCCGACGGGGAACCCGTCGGGATCCGCCTCTACGAACAGGACCAGGTGCGGATTGCCCATCGACACCGCCGACGCCTTGAACGTGCGGCCCGACGTCTCGAACGGCTCGAGCAGGAACGACTCGTTCGCGGGACCGAGCATCGGGATCTCACCGCGCGCGAAGGCGGGCGTTCCCATACCGACGGTAACGGAGAGGACCCGTCCGCCCCCCACGTGGAGGTCGAGATGCTTGACGCCCGCGCGCGTGTCGACGTCGAGCGCCGACTCGCGGATGTGGCCGCGGTCGTAAAGGAGCTTCCCCATGCAGCGGATGCCGTTGCCGCACATCTCCGCGACGCTTCCGTCGGCGTTGAAATAGTCCATGAAGAAGTCGGCCGCCGACGAAGGCGCGACGCGGATGACTCCGTCGGCACCGATGCCGAGGTGGCGGTCGCAGATCGCCGCGATCAGCTCCGGCGCGAGATGCAGGCGGTCGTCGAGGTCCTCGATCAGGACGAAGTCGTTCCCAGTGCCGTGGTACTTCGCGAACCGCAGCTCATCCATCGGACAGGTACTCCGCGACGTCGTCCCGGATCGAGACCGGGTCGGAGGCGCCGAACCATCGCACCCGTGGGTCCCGCCGGAACCACGCGCGCTGTCGTTTCGCGAGCGCTCGAGTCCGTCGAACGGTGCCTTCGACCGCCTCGTCCAGCGTGCACGATCCGTCCAAGTGGCGCGTCATCTCAGCGTACCCGATGGCCTGGCTCGAGGTGAGCCATCCGCCGAGACCGCGGCGCATGAGGCCGCGGACCTCCTCGAGGAACCCGCGAGCGAGCATCCGGTCGGCGCGGCGCGCGATGCGTTCGTCGAGGATCTCCGCCGGAATGTCGATGCCCGCCGCGCGGACGTACGCGGAGGGATAACGATTCCAGCCCGTGGCGTAGGAGGAGAACGGCCGGCCCGTGATCGCCGCCACCTCGAGCGCGCGGACGGTGCGTCTCGCGTTCGACGGCTCGATGCGTCCCGCGGCCGCAGGGTCGAACGCCGCGAGCCGTTCATGGAGACGTACGGGACCCACGGCTGCGGCCATCGTCTCGAGATCGGTGCGAACGGTGGGATCCGTTCCGGGGAACTCCAGCCGGTCGGCGAGCGCGCGGAAATACAATCCGGACCCCCCGACGAGAAGCGGCAGCGACGTCCGGCTCCCGATCTCCGTGAGCGCCGAGACGCCGTGGCGTTGGTACTCCGCCACCGAGAAGGGCGTCTCCGGCTCGGCGAGGTCGAGGAGGTGGTGGCGCACTCGCCGCCGTTCCTCCGCCGTCGGCTTCGCGGTCCCGACATCCATCCCGCGATAGACGAGCATCGAATCCACAGAGACGATCTCGGCCCCGAGCCACTCGGCCAGCGCGATGCCGAGCTCGGTCTTTCCCGACGCGGTGGATCCGACGAGGGCGAGCAGCGGACGGCCTGCGTCGCCGTTCGTGCCGCGCACCATCAGATCGGAACGGTCACTCGACGAGCGGCGTGCGCGATGCCGCTGAGGTGATGCGGATGCGCGCCGATGATCTCGGCCGTGAGGAACGTTCCCGGCCGGTGGTCGGCGTCGACGTGGACGACCTTGTTCGTCCTCGTCCGTCCCTTGACCCCGCCCTTGCGACCCTCGCCCTCGATCAGGAGCTCGACTGCGGAGCCGACAAGCGCCTCGTTCCGCTCCAAGGAGATGCGCTCCTGCAGCTCCACGAGGCGGTCGAACCGCTCCTGCACCACCGCTTTCGGCACCTGCTCGTCGAAGCCCGCGGCCGCCGTTCCGGGACGAGGCGAGTATTGAAAGGTGTACGCCTGGTCGAAGCGGGCGCCCTCCACGACGTCGAGCGTCGCTCGGAAATCCTCCTCCGTCTCGCCGGGGAACCCGACGATGATGTCGGTCGTCACCGCGATGTCCGGCACGGCCTCCCGGATCGCCTCGAGCCACGAGAGGTACCGCGCGGAACGGTACGAGCGTCGCATCGCGGCGAGCACTCGATCGGAACCGCTCTGCAGCGGGAAATGGATGTGCTCGCAGACGGCGTCGCACTCCGCCATCGCCTCGATGACGTCGGGCGTGAAATCGTGCGGATGCGGGCTGGTGAAGCGGATCCGACGGATCCCCTCGACGGAGTCCACCGCTCGGAGCAGCTCGGCGAACAACGGCCGGCGTCCGGATCCGGGAACCGTCAGGTCGCGGCCGAACGTGTTCACGTTCTGGCCGAGGAGCGTGACCTCAGAAACGCCGTTCGCGGAGAGCGCCTGCACCTCCGACAGCACATCGCCGATCGCTCGCGACCGTTGCGGCCCTCGGACGAGCGGAACGATGCAGAAGGTGCACGCGTTGTCACACCCGACGGCGATCGACACCCAGGCGTGGTGCGCGACCTCCCGACGCGCGGGGAGCGCCGACGGAAAGACCTCCGTCACCTCGCTCACGTCCATCTGCGGGCCGTCGGTCTCCGCGCGCCGCAGGAGCTCGAGCAGGCCGGGCAACGCGTGGGTGCCGACGACGACGTCGACCCACGGTGCCCGCTCCTGGATGATCCCGCGATCCTTCTGCGCGAGGCAGCCGGCGACGACGACGCGCATCCGCGGGTTCGCAAGCTTCAACGGCCGTAGGTGCCCCAGGTTCCCGTAGAGGCGGTTGTCGGCGTTCTCGCGGATCGCGCACGTGTTGAGGACGACGATCTCGGCGTCGGCGGCGTCCTGCGTCTCCACCATGCCGTCCGCGGTCAGGAGCCCCGCGATCCGCTCGGAGTCGTGCTCGTTCATCTGGCACCCGAAGGTGCGGACAAGGAAGCTTCGCGCCATCTCGTTCAGGCTACCGCCCTCCCGCGCGCGCTATCGCGCGTACTCCACCGCGCGGAGCTCCCGCACCACCGTGATCCGGATCTGGCCGGGGTACTGGAGCTCTTCCTCGACCTGCTTGGCGATGTCGCGGGCGAGCAGCTGCGCCTGGAGATCGTCGACGCTTTCGGGCTTCACCATCACTCTCACCTCACGGCCGGCCTGCATCGCGAAGGTCTTCTCCACTCCGGGATGGGAGTCGCAGATCTCCTCCAGCCGCTCGAGACGCTTCACGTAGGTCTCGAGGCTCTCGCGGCGAGCTCCGGGGCGGCCGCCCGAGATGGAGTCCGCCGTCTGCGCGATCACCGCGTCGACCGTGCGCTGCTCCACCTCGCCGTGGTGGGACTCGATGATGTGCACGACCTCCGGCGCCTCTCCGAGCCGGCGAGCGATCTCGGCGCCGATCAGCGCGTGGGATCCCTCGACCTCGTGGGTCACGGCCTTTCCGACGTCGTGCAGGAGCGCTCCTCGCTTGGCGATCCTCGGGTCCAGTCCGAGCTCCGAGGCGATCGCCGTCGCGAGATGGGCGGACTCGATCAGGTGCCGAAGGACGTTCTGCCCGTAGGACGTCCGGTATTGGAGCCGCCCCAGGAGTGTGATCAGGTCCGGGTGGATGTCGGTGATCCCGACCTCGACGATCGCGTCCTCCCCCGCCCGCTTGATCTGCTCGTCGATCTCGCGCTTCGAGCGGTCCACCATCTCCTCGATCCGGGCTGGGTGGATCCTGCCGTCCCCGACCAGCTTCTCGAGCGCCAGCCGCGCCGTCTCCCGTCGGACCGGGTCGAAGCACGACAGCACCACGGCTTCAGGCGTGTCGTCGATGATGAGGTTCACGCCCGTGTGCGCCTCGAAGGCTCGGATGTTCCGGCCCTCACGACCGATGATCCGGCCCTTCATGTCGTCCGAGGGCAGGCTGAAGACCGAAACGGTCGACTCCGAC
>JBJMLN010000052.1:0-3839 GCA_045805285.1 Actinomycetota bacterium
CCCCGAACAGTCTCCTCCGACTGCCGCGTTTCCCAAAGTGTGCGGTACAAGCGCAGACTCGCTTCCACCAGAAGCATCTGTTGGGGCGTAGCCGGCGAAACTCCGATGGCCAGATTGCAAGGAGGACACTCTCTTCTCGAGGGCGGAGGATTCAGCCCTCTGTACGGTTCCTTGGTCCCGTAGCGCGTACCAACCGACCGCGGCACTCACGACGAGGAATAGCGTCAGACAAGCCGCGATCAGATTTCCGCGTGAGAGGCGTCGCGTCCGCGAGAAGCGTCGACGACCCGGCCGCTCCGGCTCCCGCCACGCGGCGCTGAGGAGGTCCTCCCGCAGCTCGTGCAGGTACTCGATCTGCGTGTTCATGTCTGCCTTCCGAGTTGCATCTCAGTGGTCGACGAGCCGAGCGACCTCTTCATCCGTTTCAGTCCGCGGCTCACTCGGGCGCGGGCCGTCTCCTCGGAGCACCGCAGCAGCTCCGCGACCTCGCAGTACGGCCGTCCCTCCACCACGCGGAGGTTCATCGCCTCGCGTTGTTCCTCCGACAGCAGCGAGAACGCCTCCGCGATCGCCCTGCCGACCTGCTCGAAGTCGATCAGCTCCTCGATGCGCTCGTAGTCGTCGGCGGAGATCTCCCGCTCCGGCAGCCCGAGCTTTCGACGAGCCCGGGAGTCCACCGACCCGTGCCGGAAGTACCTCCCGAGCTGGTGCCGCGCGATCCCGTACAGCCATCCCGCCGCTCCGCCGCCTTGGTCGCGGAACCGTCGCCGCGAGGCGAAGGCCTCCGC
Organism: Actinomycetota bacterium; assembly: GCA_045805285.1. GTDB lineage: Bacteria > Actinomycetota > UBA4738 > UBA4738 > JBJMLN01 > JBJMLN01. The sequence goes on from JBJMLN010000052.1 coordinate 789, forward strand.
GAAGGTCTCCCCGACGAGCTCCGCCGCGGCCTCCGGATCGAACGTCCGCCGCGCGAAGTAGCCAAGGAGCCCCTCCGCGTGGCGCTCGTACAGCACGCCGAACGCGTCCGGTTCCTCGCGGGACATCAGCAGCAGGTCGCTGTCGGCGATCTCCTCGTACATGAGCCCTCTCGAGAGCGGGATCCCGACCCACTATGCCGCGAGGCGCAGCTTCCGTGACAGCGCGAGGACGCCTGCTACCCTCGACGAACCCGCAGGTCAGGAGGTTTCCCTGCCCGTCATCGTCCAGAAATACGGAGGAACCTCCGTCGCCGACGGCGACCGGATCCAGGCCGTCGCGCGCCGGGTCGTCGGCGCCCGGGAGGAGGGCTACGACGTCGTCGTCGTGGTGTCCGCGATGGGAGACACGACCGACGACCTCCTCTCCCTCGCGCAGAACATCACGCTGGTCCCGGAGCCGCGAGAGCTCGACCTTCTCCTCACCGCCGGGGAGCGGATCGCGATGTCACTCCTCGCGATCGCGGTGAACGCGATGGGATCGCGCGCCGCCTCCTACACGGGCTCGCAGGCGGGCATCATCACCGACACCCAGCACGGCAAGGCGAAGATCGTCGACATCCGCCCGGGCCGGATCCGCGGGTCTCTCGAAGAGGGCAACGTCGTGATCGTCGCGGGTTTCCAGGGCGTCTCCACCTCAGCCGACGTCACGACGCTCGGTCGTGGAGGCTCCGATACCACCGCGGTCGCGCTCGCCGCGGCACTCGACGCGGATTTCTGCGAGATCTACACCGACGTGCGGGGCGTGTACACGGCGGACCCGCGTGTGGAACCGTCGGCGCGGCTGCTGCCGAGGGTCTCCTACGAGGAGATGCTCGAGCTCGCCGCGAGCGGAGCGAAGGTCCTCCAACTCCGGTCCGTGGAGTACGCTCGTCGCAACGGTGTGCGTGTCCACGTGCGCTCCTCCTTCGACGGCGAGGAGGGAACGTGGATCGAGGAGGTCGACGACTCCATGGAGGACGCCCTCATCTCCGGCGTGGCGCTGGAGCGGAACGAGGCGAAGATCACGATCGTCAATGTGCCCGACCGTCCGGGCGCGGCCGCGGCCGTGTTCAAGGCGATCGCCGCGGAGGGCATCAGCGTCGACATGATCGTGCAGAACGTCTCCCACGACGGCTCCACCGACCTGTCGTTCACGATCACGAAGGACGACCTCCCGCGGCTGGAGTCGTTCATCGGCCGCGTCGTGAACGACGTCGGCGCCGCGCGCCACACCACCGACGACCGCATCGCGAAGATCTCCCTCGTCGGAGCGGGGATGCGGAGCCACCCCGGCGTCGCCGCCGACGTGTTCGACGCGATGGCCTCCAAGGGCATCAACATCGAGATGATCTCCACGAGCTCGATCCGCGTCTCGTGCGTGATCCGGGCGGAGCAGGCTGACGACGCCGTCCGCGTCGTGCACGAGCGGTTCGAGCTCGGCGCGGCGGTGGAGGCTACGGAGAGCTCCGGATGATCGTCTGCGTAAGCGCCCCGGCTAGGATGGTCGGACCATGCGTGTAGCCGTCGTCGGCGCCACCGGGGCGGTCGGACGGGAGATGATCCGCATCCTCGAGGAGCGGTCGTTCCCGCTGGACGAGCTTGCGCCGCTTGGGTCTTCGCGCTCCGCCGGAAAGGCGCTGCCGTTCCGCGGCGGGGAGGTGCGGGTCGAGGAGTTGACCCCGGCGTCGCTGGCGTCGGCCGATCTCGCGCTCGTCTCGGCGGGAGCGACGGTCTCGCGCGAGTTCATCCCCGCAGCTGCGGACGCCGGCACCGTCTGCATCGACAACTCCTCGGCGTTCCGGATGGAGCCCGACGTTCCGCTCGCGATCCCGGAGATCAATCCGGAGTCGCTTTCCGGGTCGCCGAAGATCATCGCGGTCGCGAACTGCACGACGATCACGGCGATGATGCCGCTCGGGCCGTTGCATCGCGCGGCCGGATTGCGGTCGCTCGTGATGTCCTCGTACCAATCGGTGTCCGGCGCGGGACAGAAGGGCATCCGCGAGCTGTCGGAGCAGATCGAGAAGCTCCACGGCAGCGAGGAGGAGATGGGCCACGCCGACTGGAGCTCCATGCCGGCGGGCGACGTCTTCGGAAAGACGATCGCCTACAACGTCGTCGCCAAGATCGCGGATTTCTCCGACGACGGCTACACGGGTGAGGAGCTCAAGATGATGGCGGAGCCGCGCAAGATCCTCGGGATCCCGGACCTCGACGTGTGGGCGACGGCCGTGCGTGTTCCGGTTCCGGTCGGGCATGCGGTGTCGATCGCAGCGACGTTCTCAAGGGCGATCACGCCCGACGAGGCGCGCGAGGTGCTGGCCGCCGCCGACGGTGTCGAGCTTCGAGACGATCCCGCGAACGGCGTGTATCCGAGCCCGCTGGAGTCGGCGGGGCTGGACGACGTGCTCGTCGGCCGCATACGTCAGGCGCCGGACCGGCCGGAGACGCTGCTGCTGTTCGCCTGCGGCGACAACCTGCGGAAGGGCGCCGCGCTGAACGCGGTACAGATCGCGGAGCACCTCTTCGCGGGCTGACTCGGCGAAGTCGGCGGATCCTCCCGATGCAATGACCGCAGGATGGGACGGCATCCCACGATGTGGGACGACCTTCGAGCACGTCCTGCCACCTGCCCGTGACTCGTTGCCCGGAGGCGGCAGGTCGCTAGCTCCGCCGTCGTCGCACCAACACCCACACGACCGCGGCCACGACCAGGATGATGACGACCTCCGGAAGGCCGATGTTGAACATCGCTCGCAGTCTGGCAGCTACTGCGCGGCGCTTCTCGGCTTCCAGTTCGGGTCGAGCACCTTGATGAACCAGGTTCCGTAGTCGATCCAGCCCTCTCGCCGGTAGAACGCCTGCGTCCGGTCCCTCCACTCCGCGGTCTCGAGCGACATCCGGAAGCATCCGCGCCGGGTCGCGAGCTCCTCCGCGCGGTCGAGCAGCGCCTTTCCGACCCCGCAGCTGCGGGCATCGCCCCTGACCACGAGGTCGTTCACCCACGCCTGC
>JBJMLN010000053.1:0-6844 GCA_045805285.1 Actinomycetota bacterium
CCGAAGGACCCGATGTGGCTCTCCACCCTCGACGCGATGGACGGCGAGCTCGTCTCCGACAGCCTCGTGTATCGCTATGACCCGAGCGCCTCGCCGGACGGCCTCGCCGGCTCGGAGGGAACGTTCTCGATCTGCACGTTCTGGTACGTCGACGCGCTCGCGCGTTCGGGGCGGCTCGAGGAGGCGCGTCTGACGTTCGAGAAGATGCAGACGTACGCCAACCACCTCGGGCTCTTCTCCGAGGAGATCGGAGCGACGGGAGAGCAACTCGGCAACTTCCCGCAGGCGTTCACCCACCTGTCGCTGATCAACGCCGCGTTGAACCTCGACTTTCAGCTTGACCACGGGGCCGGCTGGGTGGATCTCACGCAGGAGCAGGTGCTCAGGGGATAGGCAGCGAGGTCAGGCGGTCGCTTCCAGGTCGGGCTCCGACCCCATCGCGACAGACCGGAGGGAGCGCAGGATCCCGAGCGTGCCTCGCGGCACCTGCGTGAGCGGCGGCTCGCGCTTCGACGGGACGCGGATCCGCAGCACTCCCGGGCGGCTCGCGATCTCGAGCGGCGACGGGAACGTCAGGTACTCCCCGTCGACCCCGGCGGCGACCTCTCCGCCCTGAGCGGTCACCGTCAACGTCGGCGTCGTCCACGCATGCAGCGCGCCGATCTTGCTGCGGCCGCGCTCGAGATCTCCGATGAGCCGGCGGAGCTCCGGCGGCTCAGAGAACCGCACGACGTCGACGCCGAGCTCGCCGGTGTCCAGGCGCGGCCGGCGTCCCGCGTTCCTCAGGCTGCGGCGCTCGTACGGATTGTTGCCGACCTGGATCAGCTTCGGGTCCTCGATCTCCTGACCCTCCGGCGTTCGCACGCGGAGTCCCGAGCTCGCGTCGGGGCCGGCGACGTCGGGAAGCGCGGAAAGCACGGTGGCGAGCTTCGCGTCCCGGTACTTCGGATCGCTGATGATCTCGGCGTACGCCCCGAGAGAGACGTTGTTCACGAACGGGCGGTCCGCGATCCGGCCGAGGTCGATGCGGAGCTCCACGCCGTCGGGCCCGAGCGCCTCGAGGGCCTTGCGTGGATCGTCGCGGTCGAGGCCGAGGTCGAGCGCGAAGTGGTTCCTCGTCCCGGCGGGGATGACGATCATCGGCAGATCCCGCTCCGCGGCGACCTCGGCGACGAGCGCCTGCGTTCCGTCTCCGCCGGCCGCGCCGAGAAGGTCCGCCCCCTTCTCCGCCGCTTCACGGAGCACGGTCAGGACATCCATCCGCTTCTCGAGGATCACCACCTCCGCGCCCTTGGATCGCGCGAGCTCTTCGAGCTCGTACTTCTCGACCTTTCCGCCACCCGACCATGGGTTCATCAGCAAGAACGCGCGCTCCGGACGCGGCGTGCGCACCTCGGGCGGCGCGTAGCCGCGCACGCGGAGCGCGACCGTCGCGAGGGCGGCCGCGATCGCGGCGAGGATGTAGGCGGCGAGCAGGATCCCGAACAGCTCACCGGCGAACAACAGCGCGATCGCCGCGATCACGGCGAGCACGGTCACGCCGGCACCGATCCAACGACGCTTTCCGAGGTGCGCGACGAACTCGCCGATCCCCCAGTCGGCAACCGCGATACAGGCGATCGCGCCGATCACCGGCCCGGGAGACCGCACGATTCCGGTCGCCGCGACGACGACCACGCCGACCTCGCAGAGAAACGCCCCGACCGCCGCGAGCCGCCGAAGCGCCGACGGATGCTCGTTCATCGGCCGGCCATGTTCTCGAACTCCGTCACCGACACCCACTCCGCCCCGGTCGTCTGGCGATACGCGTCGACGGCCTGCTCGACCGTCGCGAAGAAATGGGCGGGATCGATTGTCCGGGTCAGTTCGTAGCGCTCGATCTTCCGCCTCACCGGATCCTTCATCTCTGCGAACACCAGGGAGATGCCCTTCTCGTTCAAGGCCTCATCGAGCGATTCGAGCATGTCGGACGCGGTGGTGTCCACGTCGGTGATCGGTTCCGCCGCGACGATGATCCACGCCGGCTTCGGCGTCGACGCGGCGATCGCGCGGATCCGCTCCCGGAACGTCCGGGCGTTCGCGAAGAACAGCGGCGCGTCGAACCGGAACACGACGACGCCGGGGAGACGCTCCGCGTCGGGATAGCTCCGCACGTCGTGGAGGCCGGGCATCCCAGGCACGCGACCGAGGACGGTCATGTACGGCCACCAAGAGCGGTGGAAAACGTCGACGATCGACAGCGCGACCGCGATGGCGATCCCCGGGAGCACGCCGAGGAGCGCGACGGCGAGGAACGCGGCGATCGAGAGATAGAACTCCACGCGTCGCTGCTCCCACAGACGCCGGACGCCCGCGATGTCCGTGAGTGAGAGCGCCGCCGAGATGACGACGGCCGCGAGGGTTGCCGACGGGAGGTCCTGGAACAGCCCGGGCACGAAGAGCAGCATCACCGCGATCACGAGCGCGCCGACGAGGCCGGTCACCTGGGTCTTGGCGCCGGCCTGCTCCGCGACCGCCGTGCGAGACCCGCTGGTGCTCACCGGGAACCCCTTGAACAAGCCCGCGGCGATGTTCGCTGCGCCGATCCCGATCATCTCCCGGCTCCCGTCCACCTCCTGGCCCGTCCGCGCGGCGAACGCGGCGGACGTGGAGATCGTGTCCGCGAGCGAAACGACCGCGATGCCGAGCGCGCCGGCCGCGAGAGCGGGGAGATCTCTCAACGGGGGCGTCGGAATCGCCAACGGGGGCAGCCCCTTCGGAAGCACGCCGACGACGGAGACGCCGTGCGAGACGAGATCGAAGAGCTCCACGGCGAGGATCGCGAGGACGACCGCGACGAGAACGGCCGGCAGCTTCGGCATCACGCGCTGCAAGGCGAGGATCACGACGAGGGAGGCGACGCCGACGGCGAGGGCCGCCGCCACGGTCTCTCCGTGAGCGACGCCTTTGACGAGATCGACGGTCTCGTGGATCAGCCCGTCGCCCTCCACGGAGAATCCGAGCAGCTTCGGCAGCTGGCCCACGATGATCGTCAGCGCGAGCCCGTTCATGTAGCCGATCTGCGTGGGACGGGAGAGGAGGTCCGCGACGAACCCGAGGCGCGCGATCCCTGCGACCAGCGTGATGAGCCCGGCGAAGATCGCGAGCATGGAGGCGAGCTCCACGGCGCGCGCGGGGTCTCCGTTCGCGCCGACGAGCGGCAGGATCGTGGCCGCGATCATCGGACCGAGCGAGGAGTCGGGACCGAGCACGAGGATGCGCGACGGTCCGAAGAGCGCGTAACCGATCAGGCAGAGGATCGAGGTGTAGAGGCCCGTGATCGGAGGGAGGCCCGCGAGCTCCGCGTAGGCCATCCCCTGCGGAACGAGGAGCGCACTGAGGACGAGCCCCGCGACGAGGTCCTTCGGAAGCCAGCTGACTTCGTAGTGCGTGAGCATCCGGACGGCGGGGATCCTGGCCGGCCAGCCGCGAGCGAAGCGCGCGACTGACGCTCCGTTACTCTGCGCGGGCTCGCGCGTGCCCGGACCTCCGGCGGAGCTATCCAGCGGAGCCGGCCTGCCCCTTCTCGAGCGCCGAGTGGATCGCGGCGACCTGCTTGTCGTTCAGCGGCTCCTTGAACTCCGATCGCGTGACCGCCTCGGAGGACCGGATGTGGCCCATGACCTCGTCCACGCGATCGGGCTCCCCCATCACGAGGACGGCAGAGCTCCCCGGAGGAAGCGACGCCTTGAGCTTGTCGATGAACTCGTCCGAAAGGCCCAGCTCGTGACGGTTGGCGCCCTGCATCGACGCGCCGACGCCGGCGCCGCCGAGGACGCCGAGCAGCACGCCGAACGGGCCGAGGAGGAGTGCCCCCGCCGTCCCGCCGATGAGCGCGCCGACGCCGACGTGCTGGCCCTTCGTCGACTCGTTCGAGTAGTCGTGGACGCTGAAGCTTCCCGACGGCTTGTGCTCCAGGATCGCGACGTCGTTCAGGAAGCCGACGGACCCGCGGAGCGAGTCCACGAGACGCGCGGCCGCATCGTCACCCTCGAACGTGACGACGCCGACCTCGAAGATCGAACTGAACGGCGAATCGGTCACAGCGTCTCCTCCGATCGGTCATGAAGTCGGCGCCCTCGACCGGCGCTTCGAGCGTCTCAGCCTCGACGTCTCGTCCGAGTCAGTCCGCCGAAGCCATCGCGCCGATCGCGACGAGGTCCTCGGGATGGATCCAACCGTCCGCGAGCGGAACGCCGCCCGCACCGCGGATCGCGTCGCGAAGCGGGATCGCCCACCGGTGCTCGATCAACGCGACCGCCGCGGTGGAGTCCGCGGGGATCGTGTCGGCGACCGACCACATCGTGTCCTCGCCGAGGAGACCGTCCTCCGCCGCGAGCGCGCCGGCGATCGCGCCCGCCTCGAGCGTCTCCTCATCGCCGTCCATCCCGAGCCCGATGAGCGCACCGAGGATCGCGCCGAACTGCTCGCGCTCCTCTTGGCTCAGGTCGCTGAGCTCCACGCCCGCGACCTCACCGTCGCTATCCTTCGCCACGACGACGAGGTCCACGAGCCGAACGATGTCGTGCTCCTTGAGGCGGCGGAGCTCCCCGAGGATCTTTCCGGTGAACTCGATGTTGTCAAAGCCGACGACGAGGATCTGTACCGGACCGAACTCATCCACCATGTCGCTCTCCTCTCGATCGTTTCGAAGCGCTCCGCAACTATCCGAGGACCTTCTTCTTCTGTTCCGCGAACTCCTCGTCGGTCAGGACCCCCTGCTCATGGAGCTGCCCGAGCTGTTGCAACTTGGTCATCGCGTCGGGGCTCATCCCTCCCGCAGCCGGCGCGGCGGGCGCGACTTGCTGCGGCTGCTGCTGCATCTGCGCGATGTGCTCGTCCTGCGCGGCATCCTGATCACGACCGCCCTGCACGCTCTTGCCGGCGTGATAGGCGAGCGCTGCGCCACCCGCCACCGTCGCTGCCCTGAGCACGGGCCTTCTGCGTCGCAACATGTGCAACCCCTCCTTCGTTCGAACGTCGACGCCGCTATGCGGCGGCGCCGTAGAGCTCCGTGTGGATCCGGTTCGTGATCGTGCGGATGTCGACGGCGGTGAGGTCCGGGGAACCGCCGTACTGGTAGCCCATCCTACTCGCGCCACGCAAATGGATTTGCCGGACCAAGAACCTCCATCCGGGTCCGAACCGTTCATTCGGACAGAACCGTCGTGTCTGAGCTTCGCCGGAACGCAGTAGGCTTCGTTTCCGGCGTCGAGGAGGAGCGACGTCCCGGTCGGGTGCTCCGGCCGTGGATTCGCCCTCCCGTGAAGGCCGGACCATGTTCGGTTCACCGGAAGGGACGGCGCGTGCAGGGAACTCCCCTCGCGGTCCTCCCCGCGCTAGCGGAGGAGTGAGCGTGGCCCAGTCAGAGGTCGGCGACGCCTGGCAGGACGAGATCGATCTCCCCGGCGAGGAGCGCTACGTCAACCGCGAGCTGTCCTGGCTCGAGTTCAACGCCCGCGTGCTCGCCCTTGCGGAGGACGGAACACAGCCGCTGATGGAGCGGGTGAAGTTCCTCGCGATCTTCAACCGCAACCTCGACGAGTTCTTTCAGATCCGCGTGGCCGGACTCAAGGAGCAGGTCGGCGCCGGTATCTGGGTGACCGATCCATCGGGCATGACGCCTCGACAGCAGCTGGATGCGATCAGCGAGCGCGTGCGGACGCTCACGGCGCGACAGAACCGGATGTTCGCCAAGCGCATCCGCCCACTCCTCGCAGACGCGGGCGTCCGCCTGGAGGAATGGGCGAGCCTCGACAAGGTCGCGCGCGCCGACCTCCGCGAAACGTTCGATCGACAGGTGTTCCCGATCCTCACGCCGCTGTCGGTCGACCCCGCGCACCCGTTCCCGTACATCTCGAACCTGTCGCTGAACCTCGCCGTCGTCGTTCGCGACCCGACGACGAAGATCCGCCGGTTCGCGCGGATCAAGGTCCCGCCGATCATCCCTCGCTTCGTGGCGCTCCCGGACGGCGAGCGGTTCGTCCCCCTCGAGGAGCTGATCGCGGCGCACGCCGAGATGCTGTTCCCAGGCATGGAGATCGTCGCCATCCATCCGTTCCGCGTGACCCGCGACGCCGACATCGACGTCGAGGTCGCGGAGGCCGACGATCTCCTGTCGACGATCGAGGCCGTCGTCCAGCGGCGAGAGCGTTCTCCGCAGGCGGTGCGTCTCGAGGTCAACAGCTCGATGCCGAAGTCGGTGCGCTCCCTGCTCGTCGAGGAGCTCCGCCTGATCGCGTCGGACGTCTACGTCACGAAGGCGATGCTCGGGCTGGACGACCTCTGGCAGCTCACCGAGCTCGACCGTCCGGACCTCAAGGCGCCTCCGTGGACGGGGGTGACGCAGAGCCGGCTCACGAACGGCAAGGGTGGACCGGACCTGTTCCGGACGCTCCGAGAAGGCGACGTCCTGGTCCAGCACCCCTACGACTCCTTCGAGACCTCGGTCGCCGCATTCGTCGAACAGGCCTCACTCGACCCCGACGTGCTCGCAATCAAGCAGACGATCTACCGCACGTCGCCCAAGGACAGCTCGATCGTCCGCTCGCTCGCTCGCGCCGCGGAGTCGGGGAAGCAGACCGTCGCCCTCGTGGAGCTCACGGCGCGCGGCGACGAGGAGCGGAACATCGGCTGGGCGCGGCTCCTCGAGCGGGCCGGAGTCCACGTCGTCTACGGCGTCCTGGGACTGAAGACGCACACGAAGATCTCGCTCGCGGTACGACAGGAGGAGGGCGGTGTCCGCCGCTATTGCCACGTCGGGACCGGCAACTACGACCCGGAGACCGCGACGATCTACGAGGAC
>JBJMLN010000054.1:0-11506 GCA_045805285.1 Actinomycetota bacterium
GCGCGAGCCGTCGGGGCGCATGAGGAAGATCTGATCGGTGCCCTGAACGCGGGAGATGTAGGCGATCCATCTTCCGGTTGGTGACCACGCGGGCATCTCCTCCCACTCGGGGGAGCGCGTCAGGTCCATACGGCCACGACCGCCGGGATGGATCGAGAAGATGTCGTCCCTCCCGTCAGGCGTCGCGGAGAGGAAGGCGATCCGGCCGCCTCCCAGCGACCACGCCGGGAACCCACCCGGCGTGAGCCTCCGCAGGTCCGACCCGTCCGAGTTGGAGACGAACAGAGCGCGGTTGCCCTCGAAGACGAGCCGCTTGCTGTCGGGCGCCCAGTGCGGGTTCCCTTGCGAGCCGGGAGCCGAGGCTGTGATGTCGGTCAGGCCGGAGCCATCCGCGTTGCAGACGAAGATGCCGTAGTCCGCACCGCCGCTCCCGGCTCCGCCTCGGAGATATCCATACAGCGCCAGCTGCTTCCGTCAGGAGACCACTCCCAGGGCGTCACGGTCGCCACGTCGTCCGGAAGCGGGATCGGGTGCAGATCGCGTCTCCGGACGGATCTGCCGAACCGCGAGCGAGACCTCCGCCTGAACGTCCTTGGTGTTCACGAGGTCGCCGTCGTGGATGTCGAGCACGCGCACGCTCTTCAGCCCGAGGACGTCGGCGGCATCCTGCGTCTCCTGCTTGCGCGTCGCAGCGAGCTCCGCTCGGTCGCGTTTCGCGTCGTCCGAGCCGCGGTCGCCGTTCGTGAGGACGAGGAGGCGCACCTCCCGCCCTGCGAGCACCCATTTCCGGAGGACCCCGCCCGCGGAGATCTCAGCGTCGTCGGGGTGCGCGAACACCCCGAGCACCGGGCCAGTCGGAACGGACTCCGGCTCCGGAGCCTGTCCTTCCGGCGATTCGGCCGGAACCGGTTCCTCGGGCACGCGGGCTACCGGCGGCCGGAGCCGGCCTGCGCGAGGATGTATTCCACCATCGTGCGGACGGGAACGCCGGTGCCGCCCTTCGGCGTGTAGTCGCCCCCGCGCTCGGTGAAGGCGGGCCCGGCGATGTCGAGGTGCGCCCACGGGATGTCGCCGACGAACTCCGCGAGGAACAACGCCGCAGTGATCGCGCCGCCCCAGCGCTCCCCGATGTTCTTCACGTCGGCGACGTTCGACTCGATCTGCGTCTTGTACTCGCGGAAGAGCGGAAGCTCCCACATCGGCTCTCCCGCGCGGTCACCCGCCTCGATGATGTCGTCGATCAGGGCCTCATCGTTGCCCATGACGCCCGTGATCTGGTCCCCGAGCGCCACCATGCACGCGCCGGTGAGCGTCGCCGCGTCGATGATGACGCGCGGATTCTTCTCCGCGAGATAGGCGAGCGCGTCCGCGAGGACGAGCCGTCCCTCCGCGTCGGTGTTCAGCACCTCGGACGTCTTCCCGCCGCGGTGGCGCAGGATGTCGCCGGGCCGGATCGACGAGCCGCTGGGGAGATTCTCCGACGACGGGATCGCGGCGATCACGTTCACGCGCGGCTTCAGCAGGGCGAGCGTCCGCATCGTGGCGAGCATCGCGGCGGCGCCCGCCATGTCGCACTTCATCGTCTCCATGTTCTTCGCGTCCTTGATGGAGAGGCCGCCGGAGTCGAACGTGATGCCCTTTCCGCTGATCGCGATCGGCGCCGCGCGTCCGCCGCCGTTGTACTCGAGCTCGATCATCCGAGGCTCGTTCACGCTCCCGCGCCCGACGCCGAGGATGCCGCCCATGCCGCCGCGCTCGAGTTCCGCCTTCTTCCAGATCTTCACGCGGAGGCCGGTCTCCTTCGCCATCCGCTGCGCTTCCCTCGCGAGGTAGTCGGGGGTCGCCTCGAGCGCGGGCGTGTTCACCATGTCGCGCGCCCACTCAACCGACTCGGAGATCACCTGCGCGCGGTCGAGGACCCGCTTCGCTCCCCTGCCGTCGGCGCGCCCGGTGCCGAGGAACGTCACCTGTTCGAGAACCGGCCGGTTGCCGTTCGCGTTCGATTTGTACCGGTCGAAACGGTAAGAGCCGAGCGCGAGTCCCTCCGCCGTGGCCTGCAGCGCGGCGTCTCCCGCGCGCGGAAGGATCTGCGGGAGCGTGGTCGCGACGCGGCGCTGCTTCGCGAGCGACGGTGCCACCTTTCCGATCGCGCGGCGGAGGCCATCGGGGCTCACGTCGCTCTTCTTGCCGACGCCGAGCAGGAGGATGCCGTTCGCCTCCACCGACTCGAGGCTCGGTACTCGCAGGGATTCGCCGCGTTTCCCGGTGAGCTTCGCGTCCTTGTAAGCCTGCAGGAGATCGATCTCCTTCACGTCCCGGACGCCGGGCCCTGGCTCCGGGCCCTCGAAGATCGGAAGGACGAGGACGTCCGCCTCGACGTCGACGGGAGATTCCGTCGAATAGGTGAATCGCGCCACGGGGTACCCCTCTCGAACGGTTGGGGCGCCAGTCTACTCAGCCACGTCGTAGAGCCGGACGCGCTGCGGGCGAGTCCGATGCCGCGTCGCGGTCTCGCGCGTAGGCTGGAACGACGTGAAAGCGAAGAACCTCCGCGAGCTCGTTCGGTTCTCCTCCAAGGCGCCCGTGCACGCCCCGGTGTTCGAGACCGAACGGATGTGGTCGGAGCTGATCTGTCTGGAGCGCAATCAGCAGATCGGGCCGATGGAGGATCCCGCGTCGGAGGTCCTCTGCACCGTCGTCGCGGGAGAGGTCGTCGTGCAGCTCGATCGCGCGCGCAAGCGCGTGACGCAGTGGGCCGTCGTCCTCGTCCCGCCTGACACGCAGTTGTTCGTCACCAATGCTTCCGACGAGCCCGCCGTCGTGCTGCTGACGGCAGCTCCTCCTCCGCGCGTGACCTCCGGAGACGACGCCGAGGCCGCGGAGGTCACCGACTAGGTCCTCGAGCGCTCTCCCAGGAACAGGAGCGCTGCGCCGAAGGCCACCGCGAAGCTCGGGAGACTCGCGCCGAGCGCGGAGCCGAACAACGGGAACGGCAGGTGCAGCCAGCTCGCGAAGACCTCGCGGACGCCGTCGATCCACCAGCTCGGGCCGGTCGGAACGCACCAGTGGTAGACGACGATCCCGGCGATCCACGGAGCGAACGCGCGCCATCGGATCCCGTTCCCGAACCAGTACCGACCCCCGGGACGGAACAGCTCCCGCTCGTCGTACCGGGCGTTCCCGCGCACGAAGTAGTCGGCGGAGAAGACGCCGAATAGCGGAACGAACACCGAGCCGATCAGGAACAGGAACAGCTCGAACGAGCCGACCGTAACGACGAGCGCGAGGAGCGTCGCGATCACCGCGACGCACCCGATCAGCAGCCGCTGCGGCGCGCGCGGCCACAGGTTCTGCGCCGATACCGCCCACGAGTAGATGTCCGCGAACGCCTCGTCGGTCTCGCCGGCGAGCAGCGCGATCAGCACGACCGATCCGCCGGCGAGGAACGCGATCGAGGTGCCCAGGCCGATCACGTCGGGGCCCGCCCCGGCCGCGAGGACGAGCATCGCGCCCAGCGCGTAGAACCACGCGTTGCCGAGCGCGTACCCCGCGAAGGTCCCGGCGAACGATCGCGCGTCGCGGCGCGCGTAGCGGTTGTAGTCGGCTACGAGCGGCAGCCACGACGCCGGCTGCGCGATCACGAGGTCGACGCCGAGCCAGAACGCGAGCCCTCCCGTGGCCGGCCGGTGCCAAGCCGCGGACAGCCCTCCCCCCGCCGTCACGACCTTGAACGTGATCCATGCGCCGACAGCGAGGACGACGTAGACACCGAAGCGCTCGAGCCAGCGTCGAACGACCACGACAGGCCCGCCGATCGCGAGCGAGGTGCAGCCGGCCGCGACGAGGACGAGCCAGAGCGCGTACGCGTCGAGGTGCCAGAGCTTCCTGGAGACGTCGTTCGCGATCGACGCCATCGCCCAGAACTCGAAGGCCGTCCAGCCGAGGAGCTGCACCAGGTTCAAGGCCGAAGGAACGAACGAGCCGCGGATGCCGAGGACGGGGCGGAACAGCACCATGCTCGGAACGCCCTCGCGCGCGCCCGCGAGCCCGACGAGCGCCAGCGGCACGCACCCGATCACGGTGCCGACGAGGATCGCCACCAGGGCGGTGCGGAACCCGAGCGCCGGGACGAGGAGCGTTCCCGTGACGAGGACGAGGAGGCCGACGGAAAGGTCTCCCCACAGGACGAACAGGTCGAGGCCGCTCAGGCGGCGATCCTGCTCGCGGACCGGAAAGATGCTCGTGGACGGAGCGGCGCGCTCGAGGACGGAGGCGATGCGTTGCGCGAGACCGCTCCGCACGATCGCTCCCTCCGCCGGCATTACCCGGATCAGGTCCGCGGGTCGCCGGCTCCCAGCCGGCCTCTCAGCCCGGTCGCACCGAGCTCCCCTTCGCTCTTGGAATCGTAGGTCCGGCGCGATGCGCCGACAAACTCCCGGGCGGACGTTGTCGCACGGCGTGTCAGCGCGCGAGACTCCCTCGCATGGCGGAGCCCTCGACGATCGAAGCTGCGGCGATCCTGGAGGAGGGGCACACCGCGGTCGAGCGGTTGGCCTCGGGAGTTCCCGACGAGGAGGCCGTGCGCCGCAACGCGATCGGCGGCGGAGAATGGTCGCTGAAGGACCTCCTCGGCCACCTCGCGCATTGGGAGGAGCTCGCGCTCGAGACGATGTCGCGTTTCCGCTCCGACGGCTCCATCGAGCGGCTCGCGCTCGACGACGTCGACGAGGAGAACGCTCGAGACATCGCGCGCAAGCTCGACTGGCCCTCGAACGCGTCCGGAGCGAGGCGAACGCCACGCACGAGGAGCTCGTCGCCTCGATCGGCTCGACCTCCGAGCAGGACTGGACGACGCCACGCCCCGCCGGCGGCGGAGAGCGATCGCTCGGCGACATGCTCGCCTCGGTCCTCGGCGCGCCGGGCCGGCCGTTCGGCCACGCGTGGGCGCATCTCCGAGAGCTGGAGGAGTACGTCTCCGGTCTCGGCTAGCCCGCGGCGAGATCCCGGAGGTTCCGCATCGCTCCGCGCATCAGCCGTCGCATGAACGGCCGGTAGATCGCGAGCGCGATCCATCCCAGGACCGGGATCGGGAGGGAGATCTCCTCCACCCACCGGAAGAGCGAGCCGCCCGGCACGGGGTCGACTCGCCACACGCCGACTCCACGGATGAAGCTCCGGTGCGCCATCACGAGACGCCGCGGAGGCTCCCACGCGACGACCTCGAGCCGCTCGGTGAACAGCGGCACGAAGAAGATCCGGGTGCGGACGGCAAGCTGGACCCCGGCCCCCTCGCGTCGCTCCGTCAGGACCCGAACGGAGGCGGCGTCGCTCATCCACCGGGACTGCCGCTCCCAATCGGTGAGGAGTCGCCACGTCTCCTCGGGCGGAACGCGCAGCCGCGTCACGACGGAAACGTTCACGAGGAGGTTGACAAACGTCGCGAGCGGGCGCGAAGCTCCCGCCGGTTCCGAGGAAGGGAGTCGCACATGTGGTCCTGGTTCACCTTCTTCCTCATCGGGCACATCCTGTCAGTCATCGTCGCGTTCGGCCCGGTGTTCGCGTTCCCATTGATCGCCGCCCAGGCGCAGCGGGATCCGGTCCACGGTCGCTTCGGCGCGGAGATCATCGATCTGATCGAGCGTAAGATCACGCTCCGGATCGCGGGACTGGTCGCTGTCTTCGGCGTCGGACTGATCTTCACCGCGCACGTCGACTTCTTCAGCTCGCCGTGGATCCTGATCGGGGTGACCCTGTACATCCTCGCGTACCTCTTCGCGGCCCTAGTGCAGGCGAAGAACAGCGCGAAGATGGTGGAGCTCCTCAAGGGCATGCCCCCGGGGCCGCCGCCTGCGGGAACGCCTCCGCCCGCCGAGATCGTCGCGCTCGGAAAGCGCCTCCAGCTCGGAGGGATGTACCTCACGCTGTCGATCGTGGTGATCGTCATATTGATGATCTGGCGCCCTGGAGCGACCTTCACCTAAGGCGGGGCGTCCGCCAGGATTCACGAGTGTCCGACATCAAGGGAGCCGGCGCGCTCCGCACCCCCCTGCTCCTCGCCGGACACGGACACACGTTCGCCCCTGGTGGTCTCGCGTGGGAGAACGGCGTCCTCACAGATGTCGGCTCCCCGGAAGGGCTGCCGGCCTCCGCCCGGTCCGTCGACGCGGCGGTGATCCCGGGGTTCGTCGACTGCCACACGCATCTGCCCTTCGTCGGGTGGAGGGCCGACGAGTTCGAGGCGCGGCTCTCGGGCCGGACGTATCGCGACCTCCAGGGCGGCGGCGGAGGCATCTACCGCAGCGCGCGGTTGCTCGCCGCCGCGAGCGACGAGGAGGTGTTCGCGTTCTGCGAGCCGCTCCTCGCCGAGATGCTCGAGCACGGCACGACGGCGCTGGAGCTCAAGACCGGATACGGACTCTCGCTCGAAGCGGAGCTCCGTCAAGCGCGACTCGCTCGCGCGCTGTCGGAACGGACGGCGCAGACGTGCACCGTCACGCTCCTCGCGTGTCACGCGGTTCCGCCCGACATGGAACGCGCGGACTGGGTTCGGATCGCCTGCGAGGAGCTCATCCCCTCAGCCGCCGGGGAGCGCCTCGTGGATGCCGTCGACATCTACGTGGAGGACATCGCGTTCTCCCTCGACGATCTCGAGGCGGTCGCGGCCGCGGCGTTTCGTGCGGAGCTGCCGCTCCGTGTGCATGCCGACCAGCTCGGCGCGTCCGGGGCCGCGGAAGCCGCTGCGCGGCTGGGCGCGCGGAGCGCCGATCATCTGAACCACCTGAGTGACGCCGGCGTCGAAGCCCTCGCCGGGTCCGAGACGACCGCGGTGCTTCTCCCCGCATCGACGTTCTTCCTCGGCGCCGACCCCCCGCCCGTGGAACGGCTGTTGGATAGCGGAGCGGCAGTCGCGATCGCGAGCGACTTCAACCCGGGAACCTCCCCGACGCTCTCGATGCCGGAGGTCGTGGCGATGGCCTGCACGCTCTACGGCATCACTCCCGACCGAGCGATCGAGGCCGCGACGGCGGGCGGTGCTCGCGTGCTCGGCCTCTCCGACCGGCTCGGGACGCTGGAGCCGGGCAAACGTGCGGACTTCCTCGTCCTCGACGCCGAGGACGTCGCGATGGTCCCGTACCGATTCGGCCACGACCCCGTGGCGGACGCCTACGTCGCGGGCATCCGCGTCGCCGGGTCGCGAAGCTAGTCCAGCCCAGACTAGTCGAGGGCGCCGACGGCGTCCTCCACGCGCTCGAGGAGAACGGCGCCGCGGACGAGCTCCACGACGTCGTCGATGTCGAGCCGGAGCTCGCGGTCGGCCTCCAGGAACGGAACGCGTTCCCGGATCGCGCCGCGCGCTGCACGGGAGCCCGCTCCCGGCGCGAGACCGGAACGGAGGTCCAGCCCCTGCGCGGCGCCGAGGAGCTCGAGCGCGACGACGATCTCGGCGTTCGCGACTACGGAGCGGAGATGTCGCGCGGACGTCATGCCCATGCTGACGTGGTCCTCCTGGCCGGCCGAGGAGGAGATCGAATCGACCGACGCCGGATGCGCGAGCGACTTCGACTCCGAGACGAGCGAGGCGGCCGTGTACTGCACGAGCATCAGCCCGGAGTTCACGCCGCTCTCCCCCACCAGGAACGCAGGCAACCCGTTGTTCAGCGACGGGTCGAGCAACCGGTAGAGGCGCCGCTCGGAGACGCTCGCCATCGGAACGACCGCGAGGGCGAGCGCGTCGAGCGCCGTCGCGACCGGCTGGCCGTGGAAGTTGCCGCCCGAGGCCAGGTCTCCGTCGTCGGCGAACACGACGGGATTGTCGGAGACCGAGTTTGCCTCGGTGTGGAGGACGCGCGCCGCGAATCCGAGAACGTCCCGGGTCGCGCCGTGCACCTGCGGCGCACATCGAAGCGAGTAGGCGTCCTGCACCAGATGCCCGCTGTCTCGGTGGGACGCGACGATCTCGCTTCCTGCCATCAGCTTCCGGAGATTCGCTGCGGAAGCCGCTTGTCCCGCGTGCGGACGCAGCCGCTGGAGACGTTCCTCGAACGGCCGGTCGGTGCCGAGCGCAGCCTCCACGCTCATCGCGGCCGCGACGTCCGCGATCTTGACGAGACGCGACAGGCGGTCCGCCGCGACGATGCCGATCCCGAGCATCCCCTGGGTTCCGTTGACGAGGGCGAGCCCCTCCTTGGCTTCGAGCGAAAGCGTCTCGAGCCCAGCGCGGTCGAGCGCATCGGCCGCCGGTTCTCGGCCGCCGTCGCGCGTGTGCACCTCCCCGAGCCCGAGCAGCGGAAGCGCGAGATGCGCGAGCGGGGCGAGGTCGCCGGAAGCGCCGAGCGATCCCTGCTCGGGAACGACGGGGAGGAGGTTCCGGTTCAGCATCTCCGCCATGCGCTCGACGAGGTCGACGCGAACGCCCGAGTAGCCGAGCGCCAACACATGGGCGCGGAGGAGCAGCATCGCGCGCGTCTCCTCCTCCGACAGCGGAGCGCCGACGGCGACTGCGTGGGAGCGCACGATGCCCTCCTGCAGGTCCGCGGCCCGGTCCGGCGCGATCCGCACCTGGGCGAGGCTTCCGAACCCGGTGGTGATGCCGTAGACGGTCTCGTCGGAGGAGACCGCGCGCTCGACGACGTCTCGTGAGGCGCGCATGCGATCCACCGCGGTGCTCGGGAGCTCGACCCGCTCCCCCCGCGCGACCTGCATCACGTCTGCGAGGGAGAGCTCCGATCCGAGCGCGACGGCCACGGCGGAGAGGCTACGAGCGCGCCCTCCGACTGGGCAACCCGCGCGGGCCGTGTTTCCGGGCGCCTGTGATACAAGGACGGGAGTGACGATCGTCCGCGCGGAGCTCGTGTTCGCCGGCGACCGGTTCGAACGCCGGCACGCCTTCGTGATGCAGGGCGCCGTGATCCTCGACGCCGGGCCCTCCGAGGAGCTCCGGGACCGGTATCCCGAGCACGAGGTCGAGGACTGGGGCGACGTCGCGGTCCTGCCCGGAACCGTGAACGCCCACGCCCACACGTTCCAGACGCTCCTGCGCGGCTACGGCGACGATCTGACGTTCGCGGCCTGGCGCGACGGCGTGCTGTATCCGTTCTCCGAGACGCTCGATCGCGACGGCATCGCGACCGGCGCGCTGTTCGACTTCGCGGAGATGGTGAAGGCGGGCATCACCACGACGGTCGATTTCTTCTACATCCACGACCGGGGGAACGAGAACGATCTCGCGGTCGTCGAGGCGGCGCGGCAGATCGGAATCCGGACGGTTCTCGCGCGCTGCATGTACGACTGGGCCGGAGCTCCGACGCGCTATCAGGAGACGACCGAGCAGTCGACGCGGAACTTCCGCGAGCTCCACGCAGCGCTCGCTTCCGACCGGCTCGCGTTCGCGCAGCCCGCTCCGCATTCGCTTCACGGGGCGAGTCCCGAGATGATCCAGGCCGGCGCGGCGCTGGCGGAGGAACTCGACCTCCCGATGCACATCCACGTCGCGGAGGGTCAGTACGAGCGCGACCTCTCCTTCGAGCGGCACGGCCTGTCGCCGGTGAAGTTCCTCGACTCGATCGGCGCGTTGAACCGGCACACGCTGCTGGTGCACGCCGTGTGGGTCGACGAGGAGGATCTCTCGCTCATCGCCGAGCGGGGAGCACGGATCATCCACAACCCGTCGGCGAACGCGTTCCTCGGCGACGGCATCGCGCCGTTCCGGGAGATGCTCGCGCGAAGCATCCCGGTTGCCCTCGGGACCGACGGCGGCTGTACGAACAGCCGGCAGAGCGTCTTCGAGGAGATGCGGATGGCGGCGCTGATGGCGAAGGCCTCGGAGGCGAACGCGGCGGCCGTCGGCGCGGAGGAGGTCCTCCTTGCCGGCACCGTCCGCGGAGGCGAGGTGCTGGAGCTGCCGGTCGGCCGCATCGCAAGCGATTACGCCGCGGACCTCGTCGTCGTCGACCTGAAGGACCTGTCGCTCCAGCCGTCGACCACCGCGAACAAGCAGATCGTCTACTCGATGCGGCCCGACGCGATCCGCCGCGTTGTCGTCGGCGGTGAGCCCGTTGTGGAGGACGGTCGCCTCGTCAACGTCGACGAGGTGGAGATCCGCTCGCGGGTCGCCGCGCTCACCGGGAGCTGGTCGCCGGTCGAGCGCCTCTCCTCGACCGTCTAGCTACCGGCGGTCGGGGCCGCTCACCTTCCGGACGATCGCAGCGATCACGGCGATGACGGCGACGATGACGAGCAGGATGATGATTCCGATCGTTCCGAAGATGCCTGCGATCATGCGCGCTCCTCGTGTCCGGGGTCTTTCGAAGGTGTACCCGCCTACGAAAGATCCGAAGCGGAGATCGCGGAGTGTCGGACCGAGGCGGGGGCTCTACTCCGCTGAGGGGAGACGCACCCCACGTTCGCGCGCGACCTCCAGCGCGCGGTCGTAGCCGGCGTCGGCGTGGCGCATCACGCCCGTTCCCGGGTCGGTCGTCAGGACGCGCTCCAGGCGGCGAGCCGCCTCGTCACTGCCGTCCGCAACCACGACCATGCCCGCGTGGATCGAGTAGCCGATGCCGACGCCTCCGCCGTGGTGGACGCTCACCCAGTGCGCTCCGGCGGCCGTATTGACGAGCGCGTTCAGGATCGGCCAATCCGCGATCGCGTCGGAGCCGTCCTTCATCGCTTCGGTCTCGCGGTAGGGGCTCGCGACGCTCCCGGAGTCGAGGTGATCGCGCCCGATCACGATCGGCGCCGAGAGCTCCCCGCTCGCGACCATCTCGTTGAACCGCAGACCCGCCATCGCACGCTCTCCGTAGCCGAGCCAGCAGATGCGCGCGGGGAGCCCCTGGAACGCGACTCGCTCCTCCGCCATGGAGAGCCACCGTGCCAGCCGCTCGTTCTCCGGGAACAGCTCCGCGACCGCGCGGTCGGTCTTGAGGATGTCCTCGGGGTCTCCGGAGAGCGCGACCCAACGGAAGGGCCCCTTCCCCTCGCAGAACATCGGTCGCACGAACGCGGGCACGAAACCCGGATAGTCGAAGGCCCGCTCGAAGCCGCCCTGCTCCCCACCCGCGCGTAGGTTGTTACCGTAGTCGAACACGACGGCGCCGCGGTCGAGGAAACCGACCATTGCCTCGACGTGCGCGGCCATCGAGGCGAACGAGCGCTTCGTGTACTCCTCCGGGTCGCTCTCGCGGAGCCCCCTCGCCTCGTCGACCGACAAGCCGGCCGGGACGTAGCCCCCGAGCGGATCGTGCGCGGAGGTCTGATCCGTCACCGCATCCGCGACGAACGCGCGTGCCAACAGCTCCGGGTGCGTTTCCGCGGCGTTGCCGACGAGGCCGACGGACAGCGGCTCTTTCGCGCGACGCGCCTCGTCGACCCAACGCAGCGCCTGCTCGATGTCGTCGGTCTCCCGGTCGAGGTACGACGTCTTGATCCGTCGCTCGATCCGCGCCGGGTCAACCTCCACCACCAACGCGACGCCGCCGTTCATCGTCACGGCGAGCGGCTGCGCGCC
>JBJMLN010000055.1:0-3697 GCA_045805285.1 Actinomycetota bacterium
CCGGCGCATCCACGCCACCGAGGAGCTTCGGCGCGAGATAGAGCACGAGCCGGTCGACGACGGCCTCCTCGACGGCGCTCCACGCGAGGGTCGGGCCACCCTCGATGAGGAGCTGCTGGACGTCGCGCTTGCCCAGGGCCTCGACGAGCGCCGCGATCGAGACGGACCCGCTCGGGCTGTCCGCGACGAGGAGGGTCTCCGCGCCTGCGGTTCGCCACGCGTCGAGCACCGTCGCCGACGCACGTTCGGTCGTCGCGACGAGCGTCGGAGCGGACGCGTCGAAGAGGTTCCCGTGAGGTCCGACGCGCCCCCGGGAGTCGGCGAGCACCCGGAGCGGCGGAGCTCCTTGACGGACCGCGTCGCGAACGGTGAGCGACGGATCGTCCGCGAGCGCCGTTCCGGAGCCGACGAGGATCGCGTCGGACTCCGCGCGGAGACGATGCGCGTCGGCGCGCGCCTCGTCGCCGGTGATCCACCGCGACGAGCCGTCGCGGGCCGCGACCTTGCCGTCGAGCGTCGCGGCCATCTTCAAGACGACGAACGGCAGACCGGTCCGCACGTGGCTCGTGTATCCCTGGAGCTGGCGGGTCGCTTCGGATCCGCACACGCCCTCCGTTACGTCGATGCCTGCCTTTCGGAGCTCGGCGAACCCTCGGCCGTCGACGATGTCGTGGGGATCCCGCGTCGCGGCGACGACGCGGGAGATGCCGGCCTCGACGATGGCGGAGGTGCACGGTGGCGTTCGGCCGAAGTGTGCGCACGGCTCGAGCGTCGTGTAGAGCGTGGCTCCCCGGCCATCCTCTCCAGCCTGCGAGAGCGCTTCGACCTCGGCGTGCGGCGTCCCGGGCCCACGGTGGAACCCTTGGCCCCTCACGCGGCCGTCGCGCACGACGATCGCGCCGACCAGCGGATTCGGAGCGACGGAGCCTCCGCCACGCTCCGCAAGCTCGAGTGCGAGGCGCATCCACTCCACATCCGACTTCGTGTCGGACTTCCCGCCGCGGAGTTCGTTGCGGTTCTCGCTCACGTCTACACGCTCCATCGCCAGCGGGGCGGCATGCGAGGAGGCGGAGCGAGGAGGCCACGGCAGGAGCCGCGCCTCGAAGGCCCGCCCGTCTCCTCCCATCCCGACTCTTACGGTCGGTTCCGGAATCGCACCGGATCAACCTCCGACCGGCTGCCGAAGGGTCGCGGACTGTCACCGCCGGTGGGGAATCGCACCCCGCCCCGGAAACGAGCTTCTCGGAGCAAGTATAGACGCGGGCTCGCAGCCGAGGACGCGTGTGATGACGCGCCGGTTGGTGGGTGCGTCAGGTGGTGGTTCGGCGGTCGACCGCGTACGAGGAGCCGCCCTCGCGCTTCGCGACCTGCTTCATCTCCGTGGCGACGGCGACAGCCTCTCCGTAGTGCTTGTAGGTCCTCGTGGAGGTCGTGGCGACTCCGATCGAGATGCTGACGAGGGGGACCTTCTGCATCTGACCCTTGCGGTCCTCCACCTCCACGTAGCCGCGTTCGACGTCGTCGGGGTCGTAGAACTCGCCGATGTGCTGGTCGAACTGCGAGACGATGCGCTTGGCGACCTCCTCGCAGACGTCGGGGTCGGCGACCGCGACGAAGTCGTCGCCGCCGACGTGGCCGACGAAGCCCTCCGGCCCGCTGTACTCGACGACGGAGTCCTGGATGATCCGCGCCGTCGCCTGGATCAGACGGTCGCCGCGGACGAACCCCTTCTGGTCGTTGTAGGCCTTGAAGTTGTCGAGGTCGCAGTACAGGACCGCGAACGGCTGGTCGTCGCGCACCATCCGCTCGATCTCCTCCTGGATGCGGATGTTGCCCGGCAGCCCCGTCAACGGAGAGAGGTTCCGCATCTCCTTGGCGCGGCGGAGCGTTCCCTTCACCCGAGCGAGGAGCTCGATCGGATCGAACGGCTTGATGATGTAGTCGTCGGCGCCGGCGGTGAGGCCGAGCACCTTGTCGGTGGAGAGGGCCTTCGCCGTGAGCATGATGATGCTCGTGTTCGCCGTCTGCGGGTTTCGACGGAGACGCTGCGCGACCTCGAACCCGTCGATCCTCGGCATCATCACGTCGAGGAGCACGAGGTCGGGTCGCATGTCGCCGGCGCGGTCGAGGGCCTCCTCTCCGTCTGCGGCGACCGCGACCTCGTAGCCGGCGCTGCGGAGGTTCACCTCCACGAAGCGTGCGATGTCGGGATCGTCGTCGACGACGAGGATCGTCTCGGCCATCAGGCGGCCTCCCTCACGAGCTCGGCGAGTCGCTTCGCCGCCGCGGCGGGGTCCTTCGAGCCGTAGATCGCAGACCCGGCGGTGAGGACGGTCGCCCCCGCGTCGAGGCAGCGGCGTCCGGTCTCCTCGTCGATGCCGCCGTCCATCTCCACGTCGACGGAAAGACGGCGGCGGTCGATCTCCTCCCGGATCGCGGTGATCTTCGGGATGACGTCCGGGATGAACGCCTGCCCGCCCCAACCAGGATGCACGCTCATCACGATCACGTTGTCCAGCTCCTCCAGGTGCGGAACGACGGTGTCCACGGGTGTCTCCGGTCCCACTGCGAGGCCGGTCTTCAGTCCGGCGTCCCTGGCCTTGCGGATCACCGGCCCGGAGTCGGGCTGGGACTCCACGTGGAAGCTGACCAGCTGGGTTCCCGCCTCCGCGAGGTCGTCGAGGAGGTGCTCTGGCCGCTCCACCATCAGATGGCAGGCGAGGACCACATCGGTCCAGGGCCGCAGCGACTTGACGACGGCGGGTCCGATCGTGAGCGGCGGGACGAAGTGGGCATCCATCACGTCGATATGGATGAGGTCGGCATAGACCTCCACCAGCTTTACCTGGTCGGCCAGATGCGCGAGATCGGCATTCAGGACGGAGACGCCGAGCTTGGCCACGGCCGGGATTCTATCCGGGCCCACCGGACGTTCTGCGGAAGGCCGCCACGAACATCCCGTCCGTCCCATCCTGATGCGGCCAGAGCCGGATCCTGGATCCGCTGCCGCCGGGGCCTCGGATCTCAGCCGGTTCCAGGAACGGGGAGTGCCGCAGGATCGCATCCGCGGCGGCGTCGGTCTCCGCCCGCGGGAACGTGCAGACGGAGAAGACCAGGCGCCCGCCGGGGGCGAGCAACCCCGCCGCGCCGGACGCGATCGCCACCTGGAGCCGCGCGAGGCGGGAGAGGTCCTCCCGTCGCGGCCGCCAGAGGAGCTCGGGCCTGCGGCGCGCGGCGCCGATGCCGGTGCACGGCGCGTCCACCAGCACGCGATCGAACCCTCCACGGAGGGCGGGCCGCGTCGCATCTTGGACAAGGAACGACGCTCGAACCTTGAGCCGTTCCACCGACGCGCTCGCGAGCCGGAGGCGCCGCTCCCGAACATCCGCGGCGACCACGGAGCCACCGGGCTCGACCGCGCACGCGAGCGCCGTCGTCTTTCCGCCGGGCGCGGCGCACACGTCGAGGACGCGATCGCCGGGCCTCGCCTCGAGGGCAGCGGCGACGAAAACGGATGCGGCATCCTGCACGGTGAACCAGCCGTCGTCGAAGCCGGGGAGCTCCCTCGGCGACGGCGCGCTTCGCAGAAGCAGCGTCTCCCGAACGAGCGGGTGGGGGTCGCTCTCGATGCCGCCGTCGTGCAGGCGCGTTCGCACGTCCTCGATCGACGTCCGGGAGGCGTTCACGCGGATCGAAA
>JBJMLN010000056.1:0-6501 GCA_045805285.1 Actinomycetota bacterium
CAGCGCTCGATGCTGAACCGCTTCATCGCCGAGTGGCCGCGCCGGCGTACGGGGCGTCCGCCCAAGACGCGTGTGGAGGAGCTGGCGGCGACGCTGGCGAAGAGCGTGAAGGCGGCGCAGAAGGAGCAGTTCGACCGCGGGATCGTGGTGCGGAAGAAGATCAAGGCGGCGGCGAAGAAGGGATCGCGGAAGCGCGTCGCGTCGTGATGCAGGACCGTCCTTGACACGCTCGTAAGGGTCAGATGCCGGGCCGAACGTGCCCGGCGAGAGGGGAAGGCACAATGAAGAAGTACACGAACCACTACAGCGCGTACGCGCGCGGGAGAGACGTCGGGAAGCCGGACACGGAGACCGTCGACGCGGATAACTGCGTGTCGAACGGCGACTGGCTGGAGTTCACCGTCGGGAACACTGTCATCCAGCGCGAGCGCGACAAGTACGTCGACTCTGTGACGTCTGAGGGCATCGAGGACACCCCCAGTATCTGAGCCAGAACGGAAGACGATCCCCGGGATTGCGGTCCCGGGGACTTCTTCTGACGGAGGGAGGATTCGGCTCCCGCTCGCGAGTTACTTCCCGCCCTGGCGCTTCTTCCACGGTGGCCTCCGCGGTTCGATCTCGTGGCGCAACACGACGTCGATCCTTCGCTGCGTCTCGGCGATCACGTCGAGGTAGTCCTTGCCGGTGTCGGACCGGATGTCGTTTGTGGCGACGAGCGGGCCCCCGCTGACCAGCACTCCGTAGCTGAACATGAACGTGTTCACCCGATTCCGGATGTGCTCGTCGAGGATCTGACCTGACAGGGATCCGCGCCAGTCGCGCTCAAGGGCCTCCGTTTTCTCGGCGACCCGGTTCCAGTAGTAGCCCCAGTTGCCGCTGTCCGGTGTGAGAGCCATCGCCTCGTGGAGCTCATCCTCGATGCCGACGAGGGCGGTCTGGAGACGCAGAAGGCCCTCTTCCTGGCGCTCCTCCCGACGGATTGCGCGCGCGAGCTCCGCCGCATGTCGCCGCTGGAGGTAGGACGCCGTCAGGCTCGCTACAAAGCCTGCTGCAATCGCTGCGACGGCGGGGATGATCGCCCTCCAGGGGAAGCCACCCGCCAACAGCGCCCGGATCAGCATGGTTGGAAGGGTCGCCCATTTGCGGCCGCGAACGCAAAGAGGACCCCCAGGCCGCAGCCCGGGGGTCCTGAGAGAGAGGGAGGGTTCGACTCCCGCTCGGCGATTCTATTTCCCGCGCTGCCGTGACTTCCACCAGGGCAGGAGCTTCACCTTCGCCCACGTGATCACGCCGGGTGCAACGCCGGCGACGACGCCGACGAGGGAGACCCAGGGGTCGCCCACGCCGAACGCATGGAGGAGGAGCAGGGCGGTGGCCGCGAGGCCGGCGCCCGTCTCCGCGGGGTGCGCCTGAACGACGTTCGCCTTCTTCGTCGTCACGGCTTCGTCACTTCGCCTTCGACGTGCTTCACGGCGCGCGCCACACGGTCGGCGGACGCGCCGGCCGGCGCGGAGTCCTTGCCTGGAGCGAGGCGCTTCTCGAGCTCCTGTACGAATGCCCACACCTGGTCGAGCTGTTCCTTCTCTGCCTTGGTCAAGGCGTCCTCCTGTCCGAAGTCCTTGCGGGCCTTGTCGGTCATCTCCCGCGCGTCGGCGGGCGTTCCCATGAACTCGAAGTGCATCCAGTCCTTGGTCGTCGAGTAGTTGCCGCCCCAGCGGAAGCCGTAGCGGTTCCAAAGGGTCGCCATCGGCTGCTCGATCGTGTGGGACGCCGAGCCGTAGCCGTTCACCGGCGCGTTGATGTCGATCGCGAGTCCCCATGAATGGTTCGAGGGAACCGTCGTCGTGCCCGTGATCGGCCGGCAGCCGTATCCCCAGCACCATCCGGGATGGAGTTTCACCAGGCCGCGTTTCTCCGACTCGACGAGCAGGAGCTCCAGGAGGTCGTGGATCTCGGGAGCGACGCCGGCGGGAAACGACGTGCCGCCGACGACGAGCGGTACCGCGTGGACGCTGCAATGAGGCCATCCCGGGCCCCAGCCGCGCGCGTCGGCGCGGAGAGAGCTGTTGACGTTGACGGTCATGCGTTGCCTCCTCGGGCGAGGTGCAGGTGGAAGTTCCGGCGGTGGATCCCGTCGGCGATGTGGGCGGAGAGGTTCTGGCGCTCGGTCTCGTCGAGCGGCTTCAGGAGCGGCGTGTCGCTCGCGTGGTGGCGCTGGACGCCTCGCTCCAGGAGGAGCTCGTGGACGTCTTCGATTTGCGCCTGGATCGCGCGCGCGATCTCCGCCGGTGTCATCACGGGCGGGCTCCTTCGAAGTAGCGGAGGTATCCGTGCTGCGACATGCAGGTCCGGATGTTCGAGCTCGTGCGGTCCTCGGGGGCGATCGCGAGGATGCAGACGATCGAGTCCGTCGCCGCGCGCGTGATCGTGCCGTTCTGGCGGATCGGGCCGAGCACGCCGTTCTGCTGCTGCGTGACGAGGGCGAAGTAGCCGGACGCGATGAGGATCAGAACGACGGCCGTGGCGGTGAGGCCGATCAACCAGTGGGCGAGGCGCCGGCTCCTGCCCTCGAGCTGGTCGAGGTGCGCCATGTAGTCGGTGTTCATCGGGTCTGCTCCTTGATCGCGAGGGCGACGCCCTCCTGGACCGTCTTCCGGAGCTCCTCGACGAGGACCCGGGTCATGACGCGCGTACTCGCAGCCGTCTGCTCCGAGAGCTCGGACGCAACGCGCTTCGCGATGGTGTGGTCGTCACGGAGAACGCTCCGAAGGGTCTGAACCTCCGCGCGGATCGCCGCGAGCTCCTGTCGGAGCTGTCCGGCCTCCCGCTCCAGCCGGTCGGCGCGCCCG
The DNA here is from genome assembly GCA_045805285.1 of Actinomycetota bacterium. GTDB lineage: Bacteria > Actinomycetota > UBA4738 > UBA4738 > JBJMLN01 > JBJMLN01. The sequence continues at coordinate 2,850 of JBJMLN010000056.1, forward strand.
CGCTCCACTCCGATCTCGTTCGATGCCGTCGCGAGGGCCTCACGGAGCTCCGAGACGACGCCGCGGCGGAACTGCCCGGCGATTGCCCCGATCACGAGCAGGAGCGCGAAGACGGCGCCGATGGCGCCAAGCAGGACAAGAACGAACGAGACGGAGGCGATCAAGGGGGCGCTCCTTGAGGGCTAGCGGTGCTTGCGTTGGTGGTGGCTGCGGTGGTGGCCCTTGCGCTCCGTGACCTCCGCGCGGGCGATCACGGCGTCGGAGGAGATGTCCTGGCCGAGCTGGGCCTCGACCTCGGTGGGTCGGTACGTCACCGAGACGATCCGCTGGGCGGGGAGCTTCGGGTCGAAGTCGGGGATCTCGAAGAGGCCCCCGGCCTTCACGTCGTAGGCCGACGCCCTCGAGTAATCCTCGTTCTGGCAGTGCGTGAACGTGACGGGCCCGTTCGCTCGCTGCTTCGTGACCATGTTCAGGCCGTTCTGCGCCGTCGTCGTCGCGAGCGTCTTATCGGGCTGGTCGTCGGGGAGCGTCGGTGGGTCCGGCCACTCGCGCGTGACCGCGTCTTCCCTCAGCGGGTCATCGGACGGGTCCGCGTCGAGGGTGACGGACTGGAGGACCCCGGCCTTCGTCGTGTAGTACACGGTCGCCCGGTTGTAGAGCGGCTGCAGCTCGAGGCCCTCGGTGAGGCCGTGGGAGAGGTGGGCGCGCCACGTCGGGCCCCACGCGTCGTAGTCCATGCGCCCGTAGACGTTCCAGGGCCGCGTGGCGTCGACGACCGTCCAGCGCCAGTCGTCGCGCTCAGACATCAGGTCGGCGAGCCCCGTCCACTGGTCGGACCAGTCGATCGGGAGCGCGAGCGTTCCCGTTGCCTTGATCCCTGCGATCCCGTAGTCGCAGCGGTTGGAGAGGTCCGTGACGATGTCCGAGGTGGTCATCGAGTCATCCGTCGCGATCCCGCGCACCCGGACGTTCGTCAGCCAGAAGCGCTCGACCTGCCCGAGGTTCGACTCGTCGGTGATGCAGCGGACGAAGAACGCGACGAGCGGGGACGGGGACGTGAGCCTGTAGTCCTTCGTCGTGCCGTCAGGGTTCGCGCCGCCCAGGCCCCACTGCGTCTCGACGTTCAGTGCCCCGCTCGGTCCGGTGTCGGCCTGGCAGATCTGGATCTCGAAGTTGTTGTCGTCGCCCGACTTGTTGATGGTGAAGGCGATCGAGGTGATGTCGCATCCGGCCGCCCAGAAGACGAAGCCGGCGCGCTTCTGAGAGCTCGTCCCGTGGACGTAGTTCTCGCCCTTGTCGAGCTTCCACATGAGCCGGGCGCCGGTCTGCTGGACCGCGATCTTCTCGTACTGCTGATAGTGGTGCGGGTCGGAGTCGGCGGCGACCCAGGCAGAGGCGTCGTCGTTGCGGTAGAGCAGGCGGCTCGCGTTCCGCGCGAGGACGGTCATCGGGCCCTCGCAGCTGAAGAGCGCGAGGGTCTTGTCGTTCACGATCTTCGGCGGCGCGGAGATCTTGCCGGTCCAGAGGATGTCGCCCGTCTCCCGGCGGCCGACGATGACCGACTCCTGGCCGGCGCCGTCGGGCATCCTGTCGTAGGGAACCTGGCAGCCCGACAGGCGCTCGAAGCCGCCGTTGGCGATCATCGTGGCCTCTTCCCACTGGAGCGGGACGTGCTTGTCGTCGATCGCCCAGTGGATCCGCTCGAGGACGTCCTCGTCCGATGCCGCCATCTAGACGATCCAGCGCGGGGCGTAGGAGACCGTCACGAGCGCCTGCCGCGTCCGGATCGACTTCGACTCCTCGGCGTAGCCGTCGAGCGGGATGTCGCCCTGGTGCAGGTAGAGGATGTGCAGCCCGGGCTTCAGCATCAGCGGGAGCGGGCCTTCGCACCGAAGGATCGAGAGCAGGTTCCCCGAGCTGTCGAGCTTCTCCGCGGCGAAGCGCTTCGGGACCGAGCCCGGGTCCGTCCGCGCCTGCTCGTTCTGCTGGAGGTACGGGATGAAGGTGTGGACGATCTGCTTGACGGTCGTGGGGATGTCCTGCGTGAACGGGCCGTTGTTCGCGACCTGGGCCTGGTAGCTCTTGCCCGCGACGCCGTCGAAGCGCACTGTGACGGTCGACGTGCCCTGCGGCGGGTTGACCACTTTCGAGACGGCGACGGTGTCGTCCGTCACGTTCACGACCTGGAAGATGTTCGTCCACCCTCCCGAGTCGCTCGAGATCGTGAACGTGACGAGGTGGCGTCCGACGCCCCAGGGGAGTCCCGAGTTCGGCGGCGTCCCCGCCGCATCGGCGCTGTCGGTGAGCTGCATGCCGCTCCCCTTGACGGCGCCAGCCGTCCACACAGGGTCGCCGGTGTGACGGAAGGGAGGCGTCTGGAGGTCCGAGCCGAGCCACTTCTCCCTCGAGCCTCCGGGCACCTGGATCGTCGAGAGGCCGGCCGTCGGAACGAGCGCGACGAAGTCCCAGTTGAGGTTTCCGGTCCCTGAGTCCCGTCGGCTCCAGAGTTCGAGCGTGATCTGGTTGAGCGTCGCCGCGAGCTCCTCGGGGATCGTGATGATCCCGAGGTCGACGTCGACGTACTCGAAGGACGTCGCGCCGGAGACGTCGTGGATGTACTCGTCGTTCGAGAACGGAACGGGGTCAGACGCACCCGGGCCCCAGCGGAGCTGGACGGTGTGCTGGGCCGCCGCCGTCGCCTTGAGGCGGGCGAAGACGTGGAAGCGCCCCCGCCGTGAGGCGAGCTTCGTCGTGACCGCCATCCGGACGCGCCGGTTCATGACGGTCGGGTTCGAGCCGGCGGAGGTCTGAGCGACGGAGTTCCCCGAGCCCGGGGAGCCGTCGGCGTCGACCGCCGTCGCGGTGTTGTTCGTGAGCGTCCCCGACTCGCACTGGACCCAGCTCGTGGAGTTCAGGAAGTCCGTCAGGTTCCGCCGGCCGGAGACGGCCTCGTTCCCCCGGTGGGCGAGCACGTACTGAGCGATCTTTCCGCCGGAGTCGAGCTGCTGGATCGTCACGATCGCGGGCGTCTTCGCGGTGCCCTCGATGAAGATCGGGACAGTGCGTCCGACACCGGACGCCGGGTCGTTCACCATCGTCTGCGTGCCCACGCGGTAGAGCGAGACCGAGGAGCTCTTCTCGAGCTGGGCGTAGCGGGTGTCGACGGTGTCGGCCGCGGCCGAGGAGTTCTGATGCGAGATCGAGCACCGGACCCGGTCCGTCGACGCCGGCGCGGCGAGCGAGGTGACGGAGAGCATCTGCCAGGGCACGCCGTAGGTCGTGAGCGTGCCGACCGCCGTCGCGAGCACGTTGTTCGCGTTGTCGAGGAACTCGATCTTCGCCTGCGCGCGCCCCGTGTTATTGGCCGTCGAGGGAGCCCGGCGGATCTGGAAGGAGAACGACCAGACGTCGCCCGGTGCGGCGGACGCGGCCGCCGTCGTCTGGCGGAAGTCCCTCGTGCCCGTCGTCGAGATGATCGCGCGGTAGGTCTCGGCGCCGGAGTTGATCGCCTCGCCGGAGACGTTCGTCGTCGAGCTCCACGCCCAGGAGTCGGGTCGTCCGTCTCCGTCGGTGTCGATGAAGAGCGTCGGGTTCGCGAGGACGTTCAGCGATGGGTTGAGCACGGCGCCCCGGAGCGCCGGCTGGCGGAGGA
>JBJMLN010000057.1:0-42350 GCA_045805285.1 Actinomycetota bacterium
CTGGTCCTTGTGGAGCTGCGTGTACGCCCACCGATTCGCGTAGACGGTCTGGTTGAAACCGTCCATCTTTCCGTTGTCCCAGGCGCTGATCGAGCACTCGTAGCAGTGCGGGATATCGTGCGCGCGCTGATCCGTGCCGCGGGTCAGCGGCCGGCGCGTGCTGCCGTCCATCCCCCAGCTCTGTCCGTTCGCGCCGGGGAACGTTCCGAAGAGCTGGTCGAACGTGCGGTTCTCCTTGATGAGGAACACCACGTGCTTGATCGGCCAGCGCGTCTTGAAGCTCTCCGCCATCGCCTCGGTCGAGGAGCCGGGAGAGTTCACGGGGGTGGCCGGTGACGAGCTCGGCGACACCAGCGTGGCAGCCGTCTTCGGCGAAGGCGACCGTCCACTGTCGGGCGTCGCGGAGCACGCGATGGCGAACACCACGACGGTTGCGAGGGCAACCGAACGCAGACGGAGCGGAGGTACGGGGGAACGGCCGGAACGCATGGAGTGCCCGGAAGTCTAAACCCGGTCCCCGAAGTGCGGACGAAGTCGCCGGCGGGGCGGACAATGACCGTCGTGCGTCGTTTCCTCGCGTTCCTCGGTGCGCTGGCGCTCCTATCCTCGGTCGGTCCGCTCGGATCGGTCCCGGCGGTCGCGCGCCACCGGCGAGAGGACACGAAGCCGCCGGCGTTCCGCTGGCTCGGCATCTCTCCGGAGCCGCTGACGCGAAAAGGCTCCGTGCACCTGAAGTACGCGGCGTCGGACCGAAGCTCGACGCTGAAGGTCTCCTTCGCGATCACCGACGAGCAGGGTGACGTCGTCGCGAAGCAGGGGCCGCTCAGGCGCACGCCCGGTCGCACGAGCGTCACTTGGAAGGCCGTCTACGGGAACGGAACGCCGGTGCTCCCCGGCCTCTACCGCGCGAGGATCACGGTCACCGACCGGGCGGGGAACTCCACCACCGGGCCGCCGAGGCCGTTCCGCGTCCTCCGGCACGTCCACACGAAGGTGTACCGGAGCATCCCGGGCGCCGGCCGACGAGTCGCGCTGACGTTCGACGACTGCAACGACGGGAAGGCGTGGGCGAGGATGCTCCGCGTGCTCGCACAGCGGCACATCACCGCGACGTTCTTCTGCCTCGGCATCCGCGTGAACGAGTTCCCGAAGCTCGCTCGGCGGACGGTGGCCCTCGGACACACGATCGGGAGCCACGGATGGGACCACAAGGATCTCGCGACGCTGTCGTACTCCGCGGTCCGCTCCCGCCTGGTGAAGGACGAGCGGGCCTGGTGGTCGAAGGCCCGAAACACGCCGGCGCCGTACTTCCGTCCGCCCTACGGCTCCTACGATCGCACGGTCCTGCGCGCCGCAGGAAGCGCCGGCTACGCCCGGACGGTCCTGTGGGACGTCGACCCCTCGGACTACCTGCGGCCCGGAGCCTCGGTGATCGCGCACCGGGTCGTCTCCGCGGCGCATCCCGGGAGCATCGTCATCATGCACAACCAGATCCAGACGGTGCAGGCGTTGCCACGGATCATCGCGGGATTGCGGCGCAAGCATCTCCAGCCGGTCGGACTCGGGCAGCTGTTCCAGGCGGGAGGCCTCCGCTCCCCACAGGCGTGAGGATCTACTCGGCTCGGCTGCCCGTGTCGACGTTTCGCTCGAGGAACTCCAGCACGATCCGCATCTGACGCACGCGCTCGTCCGTCACGAAGGAGTTGTGGCCGGTGTCGTACCGGTACATCTCCACGGAGCGGCCGCGCTGCTCGAGCGCCTTGACATAGTTGTCGATCTGGCGGATCGGACAGCGGCTGTCGTTCTCACCCGCGAGGATCAGCAACGGCGTGTCCACCGCGTCGATGTACGTGAGCGGGGACCGTTCGGCGTAGCGGTCGGGAACCTCCTCCGGCGTGCCCTGGAACAGCGCGCGATCCATCGCCTGGAGCGCGGGGGCCTCGTCCTCGAACGCCGCCTCGTAGTCGGCGACGGGCACCTGGGCCGCGGCCGCCGCCCATCGTCCCGGCCGCGTGCCGATCCCAAGGAGGGTGAGGTAGCCGCCCCAGGAGATGCCGCTGATCGCGAGGCGCTCGGAGTCGGCCGTGCCGTCGGCGACGAGCGAGTCGACACCGGCCATCAGGTCCTCGAGCTCCGTGAGCCCCGGACGCCCGATGATCGCGTCGCGCCACTGCTGTCCGTACCCGGTGGAACCGCGGTAGTTGACCAGCGCGACCGCGAACCCCGCGTCGACGAGTGCCTGAACGCGGGCGGAGAACTGCTCCGTCCACTGCGAGTGCGGACCGCCGTGGATCTCGACCGCGAGCGGATGCGGCCCCGCACCTTCGGGCGACACCACGAAGCCGTGGACGCGTTCTCCGTGCGGGTTCTCGAAGTGCCAGGAACGGTAGGGCCGTCCTTCCGGAGCGCGCTCGCCATCGGCCGCGACGACCTCGTCGCCGTCCGACGTGACGACTCGCGGGGCTCGGTCGCTCGTGGAGATGCGAAGCCACACCTCGCCGTCGGGGCGAACGGCGGCGCCGGTGACCGATCCGGCGTCATGCGGGATCGGCTCCGCCGCACCGGTCGCGACGTCATAGCGGTAGAGCTGATCGCGGCCCTCGAAGAGCTGCGACAGAAGGAGCGCCGACGCGTCCGGCCACCAGTCGACGACGGCGACCTCTCCGTCGAGATCGAGCTCGAGGTTTCGGCGTTCGTTCTTCGGGACATCCCAGATCGCCGGGCGTTGGATCCCGTCCGTCTCGTGGGTCAGCGCGAGTCGCGAGTCTCCCTCCACCGGGGACCACATCCCGGGTGCGAGGCCCTTGCCCGGGCCGTCCCACAGATCGCCGGCGACCGCTCCCGTCGCGGCGTCGTAGACGCGCAGTGCCCAGTGCAGGTTGTCGCCGTGCTCCGAATGGAAGATGCAGACGAGGGAACCGTCGGCGGAGAGACCGCTGCCGTCACCCTCTTCGTTCCCGAGGCCGGCCATATCCTCGTGGCGGAAGAGCTCGCGGCCCGACCCGCCGGATCCGACGACGTGAACAGAGAACCCGTCCCGTCCTCCGACGCCGACCGCGACGACGTCCCGCGCGATCGCGAGGCCGGACGGCCAGCCGTCGGGAACCTGCGGAACGAAGGGTTCCGCCGGGCCGCCCTCGAACGGCGTCCGCATCCAACGGCCGAACTCGTCGCCGGTCTCGTCGTGGAACCACACGACGCCGTTGCCGTCGGAGGTCGGCGTCGCGAACGTGATGCCGACGGGGTCGTCGGTGAGGCACCGGCGCTCGCCGTTGGCGCGGTCCCACGCGTAGGCCTGATACGACTCCGTCTCGTTGGTGCAGACGGCCAATCGGTCCGGCGCCTGTTGCGACCAAGAAGGAAACAGGACCGTCGGTGCGCGGAAACGCCGCTCCCAGCGTGGAAGGAGGTCCTGACTCATCGCGGCCCGGGAGCGTAGCAGGCGCCGCTCATCGCGTTGCGACTGGTCGCGATCGACTTCGGTGCGTGGATCGACGAGGGCTGCGAACCCTCGTCAGGAAGCGGCGTTCGCGGTCGTCGTTGCCGAGGCTCCTGAGTTGCCCGAGCCTCCAGGGTTGCCTCCACCGCCACGGCCTCCAGGAAACGCCGGACCGCCACCGTCGCCCGACCCGGTGTCGCCGGACTGGCCGCCGCCGGAGTCACCGGACTGCCCACCGCCGTGGTCGCTCGAGGAGCCACCGCCATGGTCACCGGACTGCCCACCGCCGTGGTCGCTCGAGGAGCCACCGCCATGGTCACCGGACTGCCCACCGCCGTGGTCGCTCGAGGAGCCGCCGCCGTGGTCGCCGGATCCCCCGCCGGACCCCGAGCCGCCGCCGTTTCCTCCTGGATCGCCGACCGCGCCGCCTCCGCCGCCATGCCCGGAGTTCCCACCCGAGCCGTGGCCGTGGTTGCCGGACGCTCCTCCACCGTTACCGTTCCCGACACCGTCGTGGCCGCCGCCGGCGCGGCTGTGTCCTGCGGAGTTGCCGTGTCCGTCCCCGTGGCCGTAGGCGTTTCCGCCTTCGTCACCGCTGGTCTGATCGCCTGAGCCCCCGGGATCTCCGCCACTGCTCTGATCGCCTGACGCTCCGTCTGTCTGGTCGCCCGGGATGCCCGAGCGCTCGGAGGCGCCTCCACCCGAGGATGGGCTCGACGTGTCGTGGCCGTTGGAACTTGCGTTGTGCGCGCCGGAACCCGATCCGCCGCCCTCGACTCCTTGCGAACCTCCAGCCCGGCCCGAGCCATCACCCTTGCCCCCGGCAGGCGTTGTGTCCTGATCCGCATGCGCGTGGTCCCGTGCCGCCCGCACCGCTTCGACAACGCCGGAGTGATGCGTGCTCGCGAAGCTCGCTCCCGCGACCACGACGACGGTCACAAGCGCGGGCAGGATCGCGTTGCGCGGGATGTTCGGCAACCTCATGTCCTTCTATGTCGGCACGTGCCATCGGAAAATCCACGTCCGAAGGGCCACGGACGAAGCTGAGAGGTAACTAGGTCGAAGGTCTATCCGCGGGCTCCGACGCATCGCGCGCGTCTCGGAGCGCCGTCCAAACGCGCTCTGGCGACAGCGGCAGGTCGATGTGGCGCACGCCGAGATGCGAGACCGCGTCGACGACCGCGTTCTGCACCGCCGGGGTGGAGCCGATCGTCGCCGACTCTCCGATGCCTTTGACCCCCAGTGGGTTGTTCGGAGTCGGCGTCTCCGTGTGCGAAGTCTCGAAGCTCGGAAGCTCCGCCGCGCTCGGGAATCCGTACGTGGCGAACGTTCCGTTGAGCGGTGTTCCGAGCTCGTCGTAGGTGAACGACTCGTACAGCGCCTGTCCCATCCCCTGCGCCAGGCCGCCGTGCACCTGTCCGCGCACGAGGATCGGATTCAGGATGCGGCCGCAGTCATCGACGGCGACGTGACGGATCGGCCGCGCATCTCCCGTCTCCGTGTCGACCTCCACGACGCTCACGTGCGCGCCGAACGGATAGGTCGACTCGCGCTGACGGAACTCCGAAGCCGCCCGGAGCCCAGGCTCCATGCCGTGGGGCAATCGTTCCGGATCCTGCGCCGCCTCCGCGAGCTCTCCCCAGGTGAGCGACCGCTCCGCCGTGCCGAACCGACCGCCGTCCAGCGTCTGCACTTCCGAGACGTCGACGTCCAGGAGATGCGCCGCGAGGCGGCGCGCCTTCTCCAGGAGCGCCTCAGCCGCCTCGAGCACCGCGGAGCCACCGAGCTGCAGCGAGCGGGAGCCGTACGTTCCGTCTCCCTTCTCCACCTCGCCTGTGTCGGAGTGGACCACGCGCACGCACGCGAAAGGAACGTCGAGCGTCCCCGACGCGATCTGCGCGAGCGACGTCTCGTGTCCCTGCCCGTGCGGGGAGATGCCGCTGCGGACGGTGAACGTTCCGTCGGCGTGCGCCTCCACGGAACCGAACTCGTGGGAGGTGAACCCCGTGACCTCCACGTAGGTGGAGAGCCCGATGCCGAGCTGCTTCACGTCGTTCCTCGAGCGGCGCGCACGCTGCTCCTCGCGGAGCTCCGAGTAGCCCGAGCGCTCGAGCGCTGCGTCCAGCGCCGCCTCGTAGTTCCCGGAGTCGTACACGGCACCGGTCGCGGTCCTGTGCGGAAAGGCGTCGGCCTCGATCAGGTTCCGGCGGCGGATCTCCGCCGGATCGAGATCCATCTCCGCGGCAAGCATGTCGATCGCGCGCTCGATCATCGCCGCGGCCTCGGGCCGCCCCGCGCCGCGGTACGGCGCGATCGGCGTCGTGTTGGTGACGACCGACCGGCCGCGGAACGCGATCCGTGGGATGCGGTAGACGCCGCTCGCCATCTGATGCGTGAGCGGAGGCAGGAAGATGCCGTGCCCGGGATATGCGCCGAGGTCGGCGATCACGTCGGCGCGGAGTCCCACGATCGTTCCGTCGCGGCGGGCGCCGAGCTCGACGAACTGGACCTGTCCGCGACCGTGCGTGAGGGCGAGCATGCTGTCCGAGCGCGTCTCCACCCACCGCACTGGACGCCCCAGCCTCAGAGCGATCGCCGCAAGGACGAGCTGCTCCGGATACGGCGCGATCTTGGCGCCGAAGCCGCCGCCCACGTCGGGCGCGATCGCGCGCACCTTGTCCTCGTCGAGGCCGACCGCCTCGGCCACCTCCGAGCGGATGTCGAACGGCACCTGCGTCGAGGCCCAGATCGTGAGCCCTCCGTCCTCCGGAACGACCGCGGCGGCGTTCACCTCCAGCGGCGCGGGCGCGACGCGCTGGTTCACGAGGCGTCCGCGAACGACCACCTCCGCTCCCTCCAGCGCGTCGCCCGCCTCGGACGTCTCCTCGAACTCGTTGGCGAGGTTCGAGCCGTACTCCGGGAACAGCACCTCTGCGCCTGCGTCGAGTGCCCGTTCCGGATCCGTCACGGCCGCGAGGGGCTCGTACTCGGGGAGAAGGAGCTCCGCGGCGTCCTCTGCTTGCGCCGACGTCTCCGCCACGATCACGGCGATCGCCTCGCCCACGAAGCGGACGCGCTCGCGGGCAAGCAGCGGCCGCGCGAACGCCTCGGAAAGCACACCGCCGGGCGCCATCGGCTTGAGCTCCAGGTCGTCCGCGGTGAAGACGCCGACCACCCCAGGCATCGACGAGACGGACGCGACGTCGATCGGGCCGAGGCGCGCGTGCGCCATCATCGATCGCACGAAGACGGCTCGGAGCGTCCCTTCGATCGGGAGGTTCTCCACGTAGCGCCCGGCGCCGCGGAGGAATCTCGGGTCTTCAGAACGCAGCACCGCGCTGCCGAAGATGGAAGTGGTCATCGAGGACAGCAACTCTAGACTGCTTGGAACGCGGGCCCGCGCTCCCAGCCCTGAGGGGGAAGATCACATGAAGCTCTCCGCACGCCATCTGCGTCTCCTGCCGGCCATCGTCGCCGTCTCGATGTTGCTCGCTCCGCTGGCCGCGCAGCCGACTCAGGCCGCACCCACGTTCGTGGCCCACAAGCTCATCGGAAATCTCAGCAACGCCGTCGGCTTCACGTTCGCGCCGAACGGCGACGTCTTCTACGGCGAACGCGACACGGGCGACATCCGGATCTGGCACGCGTCCGACAAGTCCAGGACGGACTTCTTCACCGTTCCCAACGTCGTCAGCAACGGCGAGCAGGGACTCCTCGGCATCGCGCTCGACCCTGACTACCCAACGAAGCCGTACGTGTACGCCTACGCCACGCGCAACATCAGTGGCGAGGAGCACAACCAGATCGTCAGGATCACCGACAACGCGGGGACCGGCCAGGACATGACGGTGATCTTCAACTCCTCCACGAGCGCCGGCGTGTACCACGACGGAGGGCGGATCCTGTTCGGGCCGGACGGCAAGCTCTACGCGACCGTCGGAGAGGCGCACGGCTCGGCGGCCGCTCAAGAGCTCGGGAACCCCGCCGGAAAGGTCCTGCGGATGAACGCCGACGGCACCGTCCCGAACGACAACCCGTTCGCGGGAAGCCGGATCTGGTCCTACGGTCTGCGGAACTCGGTCGGGCTGGACTTCGACCCGCAGACCGACAACCTCTGGGAGAGCGAGAACGGGCCGGAGTGCAACGATGAGATCAACCGCATCGTCAAGGGCGGCAACTTCGGATGGGGCTCCCACGAGACCTGCTCGACGCCGCCGCAGGCCCCGACGAACACGAACCAGGACGGGCCGAACCCGATCCTGCCGAAGCGCTTCTACACGCCGACGATCGCGCCGACGGGCATCGTCTTCTGCGATCACTGCTCGCTCGGAGCCCGCCAGAACGGAACGATCTTCTTCGGCGCCTACAACACCGGCCAGATCCGCGAGCTGCAGCTGAAGGACAGCCGGCGCGGTGTCGCATCGCAGGACGTCGTCTACACGAACGGTCAGGGGATCGTCTCCATGGAAGCCGGGCCCGACGGCCGCCTGTACTTCTCGGATCAGAACGCGATCTGGAAGCTCTCGCGCGGGTAGAGCGCGGTAAGCCTCGGTGTGCAGCTCGCGCCGACGGGAGTACCGTTAGAGCGCGACCGCGAGCGCCGCGCGTGCGCTCGCGAGGAGAGAGGGCCATGAGGATCGGGCCGCCCAAGCGCGTGATCGAGGTCGATCCGGTGGAGGAGCCGGTTCCCGGCTTGCTGCCCGAGGAACCGCTTCCCGCTCCACCGACGTCACCCGAGCCTCCCGCACCGGATATCCCCTCCGAGCCCGAACGCGCACCCGAGCCGGAGAAGGAACCCGCCGGCTCGCTCTCTCGCGATCGCGGCGCCGTCGCGCGCACGTGAGCATCGCCCTCCTCCCCTCCGACGCGCTCGAGCGTTCGCTGGTCGCGGAGCCCCTCGTCGCGTGGCGCGCCTGGACGCTCAGTGGCGGCCGACGCAGCGGTTACCTCCTCCGCCCGATCGCCGGCCGGGCGAACCCCTGGCCGCGGAGGCGTCCCGCCCGCGCCTCGTGCTGGTGGCCGCAGTTCCACGACGCCCCCGACGAGCGTTGCCGCTGCGGTCTCCACGCCGTGACCGAAGAGCGCCTCCTTCGCTGGACGCGGAGTCCCGCGGTGATCGGAACGGTCGCGCTCTGGGGACGCGTCGTCGAGCACGACCTCGGCTACCGAGCGGAATTCGGCTATCCGCAACGCGTGCGGCTCGTGTGCCACGTTTGCATCTGGCGCTACGGACTCCATCAAGCGGAGTGTGACGTGGTCGCTCGCATGGAACGCGGCCGCCTCGTTCCGCTCTGTGGAGACCACCTCGACCTCAGCCTTCGATGCGGGCTGCGGTTCCGCTCCGTGCGGCCCGCACAGGAGGTCCACGGCGCGCTCCTCGGCGAGTACGCCGTCGATCCCCTCCCCGTTCCGCAGCTCGCCGCGTAGCGGCCACCCTCGCCGCGACCGTTCCCTACACTCCGTCGCGATGGACGTGTGGAAGGCGATCTCGACCCAACGTGCGGTTCGGGAGTTCTCCGATCGCCCGATCCCCGAGGACGTGCTCGACCGCATCGTCCGCGCGGGCAGGCGCGCTCCCAGCTCGAACAACCACCAGCGGCGGTCGTTCATCGTCTGCACCGACCGCGAGCACCTCCGGGAGCTCTCGACCGTGGGCGACTACGCGCAGCACCTCGCCGGAGCGGCGGCCGCGATCGCGCTCGTAACGCCGGTGGCCGAAGAGGGCTGGCAGCGCGAGATCGACGCGCTCGACCTCGGACACGCCGCGCAGAACATGATGCTGTCGGCGTGGGAGCTCGGGATCGGGAGCGTGCACGCTGCCGTCTACGACGAGCGCCGCGCGCACGCTCTCCTCAGCCTGCCGGAGGACCAACGCTGCGACTACCTGCTGTCGTTCGGGTACCCGCTGGATCCGGAGGGGCTCACGGCTCCGCTCAGCGGAGACGGCCGCCGGCCGCTCGACGAGCTCGTGCACCGAGAGCGCTGGTGATCGCCCTCGTCCACCGAGAGCGCTGGTGATCGCGCTCGCCCGCTAGCGAACGCTACTCGCCCGTCGTGGCGAACGAAACCGCGCGCTTCGACGTTCCGCCGTCGCTCGACGACCCGTTCCGCGGAAGGAAGACCTTGAAGGAGGCGCCTCCGCCGTCGCGCTCGTCCACCCACGCGCGCCCGCCATGGATCTCCGCGAAGCGCGAGACGAGGGAGAGGCCGATGCCGACGCCGGGGTTGTGCTTCACGCTCTCGTTCCCCTGGCGGAACGGCTCGAAGATCGTGGCGCGGAGCTCCTCTGGAACGCCCGGCCCCGCATCCTCCACGATCAGGAGCGCGCCGTCGTTCTCCGAACGGATCGAGACCCAGATCGGTGTGCCCGGAGGCGTGTAGCGGATCGCGTTGGTGACGAGGTTCTCGACGATCCGCTCCACTTGCGGACTGTCCACCTCTGCCAGGACGCTCTCCTCTATGTCGCGACGGATCGGGTGGTCCTCGTCGATGCACTCGCGCAGGACCGTCTCCGTGAGCTTGCCGATGTCGGTGAGCTCCCGATTCTCCGCGACGTCGGAGGCCGACAGCCGGTCGAGGTCCAAGAGATTCGTCACCAGCCGGTGGAGACGACGCGCGTTCCACGCCATGCCGCGCGTGAGCTCCTTCGCATCCTCCTCGGAGAGCTTCAGATCGTCGCGCTCCAGCATCGTCGCGCTGCCGAGGATCGTGGTGAGCGGCGTCCGGATGTCGTGCGAGACCGCCTGCATGAACGACTTCTCCATCTCGCGGAGAGCGGTCAGGCGCTGGGTGGCCTCCTTCTCCGTGGACAGCGCTTCGCGCAGTCGCTCCTCGATGCGTTTCTGCTCGGTGATGTCGTACATCACACCCTGAAGGGCGACCGGCCTCCCCTTCTCGTCGGGGAGCGCGTCGGCCTCCTCCCGGATCCAGAGGATGCGGCCGTCCTTGCCGATCAGCCGGTACTCACACTGCAGCCTGCCCTCGCCGCGGAGCAGCCGCTGCTCGGCCTCGAGCGCGGCGTCGCGGTCGTCCGCGACGATGCGGTCGTTCCAGAGTTCCCCGCTCACCATCCACTCCTCGGAGGTGTAGCCGGTGATCTGCTCGATGCGCGGGCTGACGTAGAGCCAGCCGCCCTCCGCTCCGAACTCGGCGATGTAGACCGCGGCCGGCATGCCCTCGACGAGCGAGCGGTACCTCGCCTCGGTCTCGCGGAGCTGCCGCTCCGTCCGCCGGTGCTCCGACACGTCGACCATCAGACCGCGCAGGCGGATCAGGACGAGGCTGAACAGCACCATCGAGTACGCCGCGATCAGGCCCGCCGGCTTGACGGGGTCCCCGCGAAACACCTGGAAGAGCTGGACGAGCGGTGCGAGGAAGGACGCTCCGGCAAGGATGATCAAGCGCCGACGACTCTGCGCGGGCTCCTCCTCTTGCTCCGGAGGCTCCTCCTCGAGGGAACGCATCGACGGGTGCAGCGCGGCCGCGCCCCAGAGGAGATAGAACGCGATCCATCCGATATCGAGCTTCCCGCCGGTCGCGTAGCCACCGGAAACGTTCAGCAGGATCCACGCGTAGATCGAGTCGACCGCGAGCAGCGAGACCACGCTTCCGGTTAGCAGATAGAACGAGGGTCCGCGACGACCGACGCCGACCGCGAGTCGAACCAGCACGGCGAGCAGCAGCAGGTCCATCAGCGGATACGCCATGCTGATGAGCTTCTGGAAGATCGTGAGCGTTGGGTCCTGCGCGTACGGGGCCATCAAGTAAACCCACGAGAGGACGCTCGCGCCGACGACGATGATGAACGAGTCGATCAGGCTCGCGCGGTCGCCGCCCGGCGTCCGGCGGCGGATCAACAGCAGCAAGCCCGCGATCAGACACGGATAGACGCTGAGGTAGAAGAGGTCCGAGATCGCCGGGTACGGGAGCTGCGTTCCGAAGAAGCGCTCGTAGTTGTAGGAGATGACGTCTCCGGTGACGAAGAACGCCTGGCCCAGCGCGAACAGGTACCAGGGAAGGCGGTACTCGGGCTTGTGGAGCTTGATCCCCACGAGGATCGCGACGACCGAGGACGCCCCGAAGAGGTTGAAGATGGGACCGATGTTGAAGGCCGCCGGACCGAACAGGTACATGGCGGCGAGGCAGGCTCCGCCGACCAGGTATGGGATCCAGGCACGCTGGCGCATGCCTTTCTATCGGCGGGTTCGCAGCGGACCTTACCCGGAACGAGGCACAGGCTCTCGGCGAGTTCGCCACGGTCGGAGGACCTAGGGGAGGCCCGCTCAAGGCATCCCTCCCCTCGGCCGATGCCGGAGTCGTGATCGGGAGGCAGCGTTCGGACGCGGCCCGAGGGGGCCGATCGTTTCCTCACGTCGCGGCGAACCGCGGCGCAGGATGGGCTGTCGCGTCGGCGCATGCGGCGATGACGCGGATGCCCTCCATGGCCATGACGTGCTTGACGCTCGGCGTCGTCGCTTCGATCGGGCTCGTCGACCACTGGACGGGCCAGCTTGCCCTCGGTGTCTTCTACGTGCTGCCGCTCGCCGGCGCCACGTGGTACTCGGGGAAGCGGAGCGGAACGACGATCGCACTCGCAGCAACCCTTGTCTGGCTCCTCGCCGACATGAGCGAATACTCGACCGGCATCCTGTTCTGGAACGCGATCGCGCGGTTCGCGGTCTTCTTCCTCATCGTTTCGCTCGTCGCTGCGCTCCGGAAGGCGTGGATCGCACAGGGCGAGATGACGGATCGGGAGCGGGCGACCGCGGAGGAGCTCCGCGCGGCGAACGACCTCAAGGACACCCTGTTGCGGGCGGTCTCCCACGACGTCCGGAGCCCCCTGTCGGCGATCATCGGCTCGGCGCGGATCATCAAACGCCATGACGGCGGAGCGATGACCGGGCAGCAGCGTCTCGCGCTCGTCGACGGCATCGAGGAGAGCGCGAGCAGCGTTCATCGGATGCTCTCCGACCTGCTCGACCTGGACCGCTTGCGTCGGAACGACGTGCAACCGAACCGGCAGCCGACGGATCTCCGCGAGCTCGCCGAAGGAATCGTCCACGAGGTCTCGCGCGGGCGCCACACCGTCCTCGTGGAGGGAGACCACCTCGTCGCGTCGGTCGACGCCGCGAAGGTCGAGCGGATGATCGTGAACCTCGTCGGGAACGCGACGAAATACTCGCCGGCCGGCTCGACGGTCACGCTTCGGATCGCAGCGGCGCCCGGCGGCATGGAACTCTCCGTCGCCGACGAAGGGCCGGGCGTTCCGGACGACCTGAAGGAGGAGGTCTTCGAGCCGTTCCGTCAGGCGGATCCGGCGTCCTCGGGGGCCGGGATCGGCCTCTCTCTCGTGTCGAAGTTCGCGGAGCTGCACGGCGGGCGCGCGTGGGTGGAGGACGGGCGCGATGCAGGGGCGATGTTCCGAGTGTTCCTCTCCGCGCCGGTCGAGCTCCAGGTGGTCGGTGGGCCGGTGACCGAACCCGTCTGATCCTCGTACGCAGAGACCGCTCGCCTAAAGGCCCGGTTGCGTTTCCCCGATACCCCTCTGGAGGACGCAAGGACGTCCTTCACGCGTTCCCCGTGGTGAGGAGGCGCAGGCAGAGTGAAAGCTCGACTGTTCCGAATCGCCGGCTCAGTGGGCGCGATCGCGGTTCTCGCGTTCGTGCTCGAGGCGGCCAAAAAGGTTCCGCACTAGACATCCCCAAGCGGTCGTGGGATCGCCGGCGTCAGTGAGCGACGGCGATCCTGCGAACGACTGGCGGCTTCGGCCGTACGCGCGCCGGCTCGCGAGCGATGCGCGCGTGAGAGTTCTTTCATCGGGCCCGCTCCCCGAGCGTCGAGCGACCCCGGGCGGGGTACGTCGAACGACCACAACGCCGATCCGGCCGGTTCCGCGTCGCCCTGCGGGGCAATGCTTTTGACATGAATGCTCGAACGCTCACGAGAACTGCCGGCGTCGCGACGATCGATCTCCGCGGCGACGAGCTCGACGCCTCGGAGGCGTCGACGCTGTTCGACCTCCTGGCGCTTCCGGAGCTCGAGCGAGTCGTGATCCAGATCGACGACCGCAGCTCGCTCGGCGAGTCGGGGAACGTCCTGTTGCGCGGCCTCGAGGCGCACATCGGTCTCCACGGAGTCGCGGTCGAGGTCCGCGAGGGCACCGGGCGAAACCGGCTCCTCACCGTCGACCGCTCCTGACGCCTCCGGCAGCGGCCGCCGCTGGTCGTCGAGGCATCGAGCCGTCCGCCCGATCGTGACCGGACGTCGCCTCTGAACTCGGTGGAGACGAGCGGACTCGAACCGCCGACCCCCTGGTTGCAAACCAGGTGCTCTACCAGCTGAGCTACGTCCCCCGTCCCCGCGTCCCCGTCCCCGCGTCCCCCTGCCACGTCACTCCCGATGAAGCAACCCGGGTTTCCCGAGTTTACCGAGCACCGGTTCGCGCGAGATCGATCTCGACGGCGTGACTCCCGATTCCGGGCGGGGGGCAAATCGTCAGCGACGCCGACGGAGCATCATCCGGATCGTTCACAAAATGTTCCGATACGCTGGCGTTGCGAAATCTCCGCGCGAGTCGTATCCTATCGATACGCGAACGTAGCGGAACTCGAACGGAAGGCGAATGATGGAGCAGACGCTCAAGCCGGAACACGCGGAAGGATACGAACGCCGCTGGTGGACCCTCGGAGTCTTGTGCCTGAGCCTCCTTGTGGTCGGACTCGACAACACGATCCTCAACGTGGCGCTTCCAACGCTCGCGCGCGACCTCGGAGCGACGAACAGCCAGCTCCAATGGATCGTCGACGCGTACGTGCTCGTCTTCGCCGGACTGCTGCTGACTACCGGCAGCCTCTCCGACCGATACGGCCGAAGGAAGGCCCTCGCGCTCGGCCTCGTTGTCTTCGGGGTCGGGTCGACCCTCTCGGCCTTCTCGGGCACCTCGAGCGCGTTGATCGCGTCCCGCTCGCTGATGGGCGTCGGCGGCGCTTTGATCATGCCCTCGACCCTGTCCATCCTCACGAACGTCTTCCCGGCGGACGAGCGCGGCCGAGCGATCGGTATCTGGGCCGGCGTCTCCGGGCTCGGTATCGCCATCGGACCCATCGTGGGTGGGTGGCTGCTCAACCACTTCTGGTGGGGCTCGGTGTTCCTCGTGAACGTGCCCGTCGTCATCGTCGCGCTGATCCTCGGCCGCCTGCTCGTCCCCGACTCGAAGGACCCGTCGCCGAACGCGCTCGATCCTGTCGGCGCCGTCCTCTCGATTGTCGGACTGGTCAGCCTCGTGTACACGATCATCGAGGCCCCGTCGCACGGATGGACCTCGACGCAGACGATCGTCACGTTCGCGTTCTCGCTGATCGTGCTTGGAGCATTCGCCATCTGGGAGCTTCGGAGCGATCACCCGATGCTCGACGTCACGTTCTTCGAGAACCCGCGGTTCACCGCGGCGAACATCTCGATCGTGCTCGTCTTCTTCGCGCTGTTCGGCTCGTTGTTCTTCCTGACGCAGTACCTGCAGTTCGTGCTTGGGTACTCACCACTCCAAGCGGGCCTGCGCGTGGCGCCGATCGCGCTCGTGCTGATGGTTTCCGCACCGCTGTCGGGCCGACTCGTGACGCGCCTCGGAAACAAGGTGCTCGTGGCCACGGGGATGACCGCCGTCGCGGTCGGGCTCGGGTTCCTCGGGACGATCTCCGTCTCGTCCGGCTACCCGCACGTGCTGATCGCCCTGTTGATCCTGGGTCTGGGCATGGGAACCGCGATGGTGCCGGCGACCGATTCCATCATGGGGTCATTGCCGCTCGCCAAGGCCGGCGTCGGCTCTGCGATGAACGACACGACCCGTCAGGTCGGCGGCGCTCTCGGCGTGGCGATCCTGGGGAGCGTTTTCGCATCGGCATTCACGTCGAACGTCGCGCCTTCGCTCGTGGGCCTACCGGCGGAAGTCGCCGCACAGGCGTCGCAGTCGGTCGATCAGGCGATCAAGGCCGGTACGCAGCTCGGTGGTGTCGCCGGCGCTGCGATCGTCGCCGCCGCGAAGCAGTCGTTCATCTCCGCGATGGACCGAGGGCTGTTCGTCGGCGCCGGGATCGCTCTGGTCGGCGCGATCGTCGCGCTGATCTGGCTGCCGAACCGAGCGGCGACGCCGGCTGAGGAGCCGCTTCCGGGCGAGCACGCCGACCGGGAGGTCGCACTCGCGGAGGCGGAATGATCGCCGGCGACGTCGGACAAGCTCGGGCTCCGGGCCGTCCCCGTGACCCGCACGTCGACCAGGCGATCCTCGCTGCCACGCTCGAGCTCCTCGCCGAAGACGGATTCGAGGGACTGTCGATCGAGGCGGTCGCCGCGCGGGCCGGCGTCGGCAAGACCACCGTCTACCGGCGCTGGCCCTCGAAGATCCCGCTCGTCATGGATGCGCTGGCCGCGATGAAGGCACCGACTCCCGCGTCGGTGCCCGACGACGTATCCACCCGTGATGCGCTTCTGCGCGCGATGTCCGGCCTCACGAAGCCGAACGAGGGGTCCGCCGCACGCGTCCTCGCCGGGCTCGTCGATGCGATGTCGCGAAACGAGGAGCTCGCCGAGGCGGTGCGGTCCCTCCTCGTGACCGAACGCCAGCGCGGTCTCCGACAGCTGATCGAACGCGGGATCGAGCGCGGCGAGATCCGCCCGGACGTCGACGCGCGCGTGATGGTCGACCTGCTGGGTGGTCCGGTGGTGCTGAGGCGCCTGATCACCGGCGACCCGGTGACGCCGCGCTTGGCTCGTTCCATCGTCGACCTGGTGCTCGACGGCGCGGCCACCCCGGCAAGCCGTTCCGTCTAGACGGAGTCACGGCTGCCATCGAGAGGCGGGCGGACCTCCGCTGAGCCGCCTCAGCCGGTCGCGCGAGCCGCAGCGTCCGCCGCCGAAGATCCCGCCAAACTGGGCGAACGCAGCTGCCGCCTTCCGAGGATGAGCGCCGCCGCGTACAGCGCAGCCACGATCAAGAGCAGGTTCCGGTACCCGAGGGCGATCGACGCGTACTCGAGCACCCCGCCCAGCATCGCTCCGAGGAGGTTCGCTCCGAACGCCACGGTGGAGTTCCCCACCTCTCGGAAGCGTTGTGCGAACACGAGATTCGCGATGAAGACCGGCCCGAACGCGACCGCGGACGCCGCGACGAACCGTGCCGCCGCCGGCAGACCGAGGAGCGCGTCGGAAGGAACGAGCCATGCCACCGCGATCGCCGCGAAGAGAAGCGCGTAGAGCACTCCCGGCTTCGGAAGCCTGAAGCGCCGCGCCACCTCCACGGCGAGGTAGACGGAGAGCAGGATGCCAGCGAAAACGAGCGCGTTCACGAACCACGTTGTTCCGAAGTACAGCGCGAACCGGACGACGTTCATCGTCTCCAGCAGCAGGAACGCAGCTCCCATGCACATGAGATCGAGATACGCGCGCATCGGACGGAGCTCCGCCTTCGCGCCGAAGCGAACGGCGGCCAACGACCCGAGCAGGATCAGCAGCAGCGACCACAGGTAGAAGCCCGGGATCGATCTCCCCGCGATGTACGGGAACGGATGGTCGTCCGTCGCCGCCTCCGGAGTCGGTCCCTGTGGATGCCAGACGGTCGCGCAGGAAACGTCGCCCGGCTCCCGCCCGACGGTCAGCACCGCCTCCTGTCGTGAGCTGAGACTCGTTCCGCCCTGATCGAGACACGGGGCCTGGCCGAAGACCTGCTGGAGGGTGGAGGCGAATCGATCGAAGATGAACGGCCGGTAGTAGTTGTACATCGTGAACGCGCCGCCGGGCGTGAGATGGTCGCGCGCGTTCTCGAATGCCTCGCGCGTGAACAGGAAACTCTCCAGCCGCAGCGATCCCGAGCCCGACACGAGCGTCAGCGAGTCGGGAAGGCCGAGGACGATCAGGTCGTACTTCGTGTCCGTCTGCTGGAGGAAGGCCCGCCCGTCGTCGACGTATCGCGTCACCCGCGGGTCCTCGTACGGGTGCGCGGGATGACGGTCCACGCCGATGTCGAGAAGTGCAGGATCGATCTCCACGGCGTCGACGTGGTCGGCTCCCTCCGCGAGCGCGACGGCAACGTCGTTGCCGTTTCCCGCTCCGATGACGAGCACGTTGTGGAGCTCGTTCCCGGCGAGATGCGGATATGCGTCGCGGTAGAACGGTTGGTCCCGGGCGATCTGCCCGAGCGACAGCGTCGCCTGATGCGGGATGCCGTTGACGCTGATGGAGGTCCGCCCTTCCGCTCGATCCGAGACCGTGACCCGGTAGTACGGCGACCACGTGTCATGCGGTGACACGGAACCGATCAGGAACCCGGCCAAGACGAGCGCGAGGCAGATCCACTGCCATCGCGCGACCCGGCCGTCGACCAGGAGCAGGAACGCGCCACAGATCAGCGCGCCCCACACGATCGGGCGGGTGCCGGCGAACGCGAGCAGCGTGAACGCCGCGATGCCGACGACGCTCCCGAGGATGTCCCACCGGTAGGCCTCGAGCGGTTCGAACCGCCTGAACAGCCGCGCCGCGCCGGAGCTGACGCACGTCAGCGTGATCGTGACGCCGGCGAAGATCAGCGGCAGCATCACCCACGACGGAAGCGCTGCGATTCCGAAGAGCCCGACGAAGACGCGACCGCCGCCGATGTGGCTGATCGTGACGGGGAACAACGCGACGAGGAGCACGATCCCCGCCAGCGCCAGCGGCATCCGTCGGAAGTCGCTCTCGCGTCGATGCGCCCGCAGGAACCCGAGCCCGACCCCGAGGAAGCTCGCGAGCAACACGAAGTTCGTGAAGTACGCGACGTAGACGACGTAGGCCGCCACCCAGCGGATCAGCGCGAGCTCGGTGAAGAGCATCAGCGCGCTCGCCAGCACGAGGGCGGCGCGCGGGCGCTCCCGCAGGTCAGCCCGAGCGATCACGCGCAGAGGGTGCCATCGGGCACCCATGATGGATGAGATCGGGTCAGGGCGTGTAGCCGGGTGGCGGAGGGTTGCACAGGGAGACGAGCGCGTGATGGAGCGACTTCAGCCTCGCCGCATACGAGGAGTTCCCGGCGACGTTCTGGAGCTCCAGCGGGTCGGTCTTAAGGTCGTAGAGCTCCTCTTCGCCGGTCTGGTAGTCGACGTAGAGATAGCGCTGGTTGCGGACCGCGCAGTACGTCGGCACCGGAACGAAGTTGTCGGTGTCTTCGTGCTCGATCAGGAATCGCGTTCTCCACGACGCCGACGCGTTCGTCAGGAGCGGCAAGAGACTCTCCCCCTCGGCGCCGGGGGCCGAGACGCCGGCCGCCGCTGCAAAGGTCGGCGCGATATCGATGTTCGCGACGAGCGCGTTCCGTGTTGCTGCCGTTCCCGCCGTCACGGGGTCATAGCGGACGATCATCGGAACGCGGATCGCCGGCTCGTACGGCACCTTCTTGAACTTCCAGCGGTGCTCGCCGAGGAGAACGCCGTTGTCGGACATGAACACGAGCAGTGTGTTCGATAGCCGCCCGGTCTCGGAAAGCGCATGGAGGATCGTTCCGACCGCGTCGTCGACGCCGAGAAGCGTGCGGCACTGATCCTGGAACGAGGCGTCCTGGTTCGCGATCTGCTTGTCGGTGAGGAGCGGTCGGCTGGCGATGTACGCCGGCTTGTCGCTCACATCCGCCTCGTTGAACGCTGCGGTGTGCGCGAGCTGCGCCTTCGGGCAGGCGCTCGCGTAGCGAGGCGGTGGGATCGGGTCCTGATGCGGTGCCGTGGGAGAGAAGTAGAGGAACAGGGGCTGACCGGACGGCGTCTGCCTGATCGCCTGATCCGCGTCCGCCGCGAGCACGTCGGTGGAGTAGTCGCCCGGATCCTCGCCGTAGGACGCCGCCGTTCCGTTCAGACTCATCGTGTAGTCGTAGTAGAAGTCGGTGTTGTCCTCCTTGAGCGCCATCGCGTTCCAGCGATCCCAGCCGGGCGGCACCCACGAGACTTGGTCGGGCGTGTAGCCGTTGAGGTACTTGCCGACGAGCGCGGTGTGGTAGCCCGCGTCGTGGAGCCAGGTCGCGATCGTGGAGCTCTCCTCGCCGTCGCCATGGAACGTCTCGAAGCCGCCGTGCGGCGGGCTGTTCCCGTAGATGTCGGTTCCGTGGGAGTACTTGCCCGTCAGGATCGTCGTGCGCGACGGGCAGCACAGCGGATTCACGACGAACGCGTCGTTGAAGCGGACACCCTTGCCAATGAGCTCCTGCTTCACGATCGGCATGCGGGAGAGCTCGTCGAAGCGCTGATCGTCGGTGAGGATCAGGACGATGTTCGGCGGTGACGCCGTCTGCGATTGGGCGATCTGCGCGGCCGGCGAAGCCACGACCGACCACAACGCCAAGGCCATCAGCACGTACCGCAGGCGACCGCTCGAGCGCGTGATCGTGGCATCCTCCTTCAGGCGGCGCTTACCTTACCGCGCAACTGCGGAAGGGCGGACGCACGAAGCGCGGCCGCGGGATTTCCAACAAAGGGCCTGAAAGGTTGACTCCCCCGGAACCCCCTCGATACGGTTGGGGCCCACCACCGCTCGGCAGAGGGAGCACCGGCATGCGTCGCGTACGGACGGTCCTGTGTATCGCGGCGCTCGTCGTCGGCGTCTCCGCGCCGTCGGGCGCGATCGGCGCGGCGGGAGCCGCCTCCGCTTCCTCGGGGATCGGGTTCGGAAAGAGCCTGCTGCAGCTCTTCACCTCCGCAGCCCCGACGTCGCTCCAGTTCGGGCCGGACGGGCGGCTGTACGTCTCCCGCTTCGACGGAGCGATCGACGTCTACGACGTCTCGCGAACCGCCGCGAACGACTACACGGTGACGGCGAGCGACACGATCACGTCGATCCAGACGATCCCGAACCACAACGACGACGGAACGCCCGTGCCCTCCGTTCACGATCGGCTCGTCACCGGGATCCTGGTGGTCGGAACGGCGGCGCATCCGACGATCTACGCGTCCTCGAGCGATCCGCGTTCGGGTGGACAGGGTGCCGGCGACGTCGGTCTCGACACCAACTCCGGCATGATCACGCGCCTGCGCTGGAGCGGCACGAGGTGGGCGCGCCGGAACCTCGTGCGCGGCCTGCCGCGCTCCGAGGAGGTCCACGCGACGAACGGCCTCGCGCTCGACGCCTCCGCGCACACGCTCTACGTCGCGCAGGGCGGCCACACGAACATGGGAGCGCCCTCCGACACGTTCGCGGAGCTCCCCGAGTACGCCCTCTCCGGAGCGGTGCTCGCGATCCACCTCGATCAGCTGCCGGCCTCGGGCGCGTACGACCTCCCGACGCTCGACGACCCTTCGCGCGCGGGCAACCCCGACGCCAACGACCCGTTCGGAGGCAACGACGGGTTGAACCAGGCGAAGATCGTTCCGGGCGGACCCGTGCAGGTGTACTCGCCCGGCTACCGGAACCCCTACGACGTGCTCCTCGCCTCGAACGGGAAGCTCTACGTCACCGACAACGGGAGCAACGCGGGTCAAGGCGGACCGCCGTCGGGCGAGGGGCCGGGCGGAAACTGCACGAACGATCCGAGCGAGCCCGGTGCGTTCAGCGACGACTCCCTCCACCTGATCACCGGACCGGGCTACTACGCAGGCCACCCGAACCCGACGCGCGGCAACACCGCGAACACGTTCGGCGGCCAGTCGCCCGTTCCTTCGGCGAACCCGATCGAGTGCGACTACCAGCTTCCCGGGAGCGAGTCCTCCGCGATCGACACGTTCCCGAGCTCCACCAACGGGCTCGCGGAATACACCGCGTCGAACTTCGGCGGCGCGATGCAGGGGAACCTCCTCACCGCGGAGTGGGACAACTACATCGACCGGGAGGTCCTGAACGCCTCCGGAACGGCGGTGACCACGACGCAGACGCTGTTCAGCAATGCCGGAACCCATCCGCTCGACCTCGTCGCGGAGGGTGACTCCGGTCCGTTCCCCGGCACGATCTGGGTGGCCGACGAAGCCGCGTCGACGATCACCGTCTACGAGCCGAACGACTACGGCGGCGCGGTGTTCGACTGCACCGGGGCCAACGATCAGAACCTCGACGAGGACGGAGACGGCTACACGAACGCCGATGAGATCGACAACGGAACCGATCCCTGCTCGGCGGGCGACACGCCGCCCGATTACGACGGAGACGGCGTCTCCAACCTGAACGACCCCGACGACGACAACGACGCGCGGCCGGACACCGCCGACCCGTTCGCGCTCGATCCGCGGAACGGCAACCAAACGACGATCCCGGTCTCCTACACGTTCGACCCGAACGCGGCGAGCCCGGGCGGCCTCCTCGACTCCGGCTTCACCGGCCTCATGACCGACGGAACCTCCGATTACGCGTCGCTCTTCGACCCCAGCAAGATGGCGGTCGGCGGAGCCGCCGGCGTGTTCACGGTGGAGCACGTCCCCGGGGGGACCGCCGCAGGGCCGGCGAACACCCAGCACTACGGGTTCCAGTTCGGGGTGAACGCGAAGCCCACCTTCACCGGGCCGTTCACGGTCCATACGCGCGTGATGGCTCCCTTCGCCGGCACCACGCCCGCGCGCGGCCAGGAGATGGGCCTCATGCTGGGAACCGGCGACCAGGACAACTACGCGAAGCTCGTCGTCTCCGGAACCGACGGCGGGAGCATCCGGTTCTTCCGGGAGGTCGGCGGAGCCATCGACACTCGGCGGTCGTCGCTGGTGTCACTCCCCGGACCCGACGCGATCGACCTGTACTTCGACGTGGATCCGGCGGCCTCGACGATCCAGCCGAGCTTCACCGTCACGGACAACGGGAACACGAGCGCACGCACGTTCCTCGGCCCGGCGCTCGCGGTTCCGTCCACGTGGTTCGTGGGACCGAAGACGAGGACCGCGGTGGGCTTCATCTCCACCTCCAGTGGCCCGGGCGGACCGTTCCCGGCGACGTGGGACCTGATCGAAGTGACGGCCGACGGTTCCTCCAGCGCAGCGACGACGGAACGTACGAACGCACCGGTCCGCTCTGCGAGCGCCGGCTCGTGGAGCACCGTCGCGCCGAGCGCCACGCCGCGGCAGGAGATCTCCTATGTGAAGGCCGGGAGCAGGTTCTACGCGGCGTGGGGAAGGAACGCGACCCAGCAGGAGAGCTACAACCCCGTCACGGATCGGTGGAAGACGCTCGCGACGCCGCTGCCGGCACAGCTCGACCATATCCAGGCCGTCTCCGTCGGCGGCAAGATCTATTACATCGGCGGGCTCATCAAGTACCCGTCACCCGAGACCGGGAGCGTCTGGATCTACGACCCCAAGACCGACACGTTCTCCTCGGGAGCGCCCATGCCCGCCGGCCGGGAACGTGGAGCGGGCGGCGTCGCGGTGTACGACGGGAAGATCTATTACGCGGGCGGTCTCCACGGTGGCGTGGCGGTTCCGTGGTTCGATGAGTACGACCCGGCGACGAACACGTGGACGAAGCTTCCCGACATGCCGACGGCGCGGGAGCACTCGCACGCCGCGGTCGTCGGAGACACGCTCTACGCGATCGGAGGGCGCGACGGCGTCGCGATTGGAGAGAACGACGCGTACGACTTCACCACCGGCACCTGGACGGCAGACCTCGCGCCGCTGCCCACGCTCCGCTGGGGGTTCGCCACGGCCGTGATCGGCCGGCGCGTCCTCGTCATCGGCGGCGAGAACACCGACCTCGACAAGACCTTCCAGACCGTAGAGGCGTACAACACCGGTACCGACCGCTGGAGTCATCTCGCGCCGATGCCGACCGCCCGTCACGGGATCCAGGCAGTGGTGTGGCACGGGAAGGTCTTCATCGCGGACGGCGGCATGGTCCCGACGCGCGGGGCGCCCACGAACATTCAGGAGGTCTTCTCCCCGTAGCGTTCCGGGCGCTCGCGCCTAGCGGCCGGACCGCTTCGCGACGTCGGTCGCCCGAAGCGCGTCCTCCTTGTTCGGCGCAGGCTCTCCGGGGAGATGCACCAGCATCACCACGTCGTGAACCCCCGGGTCCTGCGCGATACGCCGCGAGAGCTCCGTGGTTTCGTAGGGTTCGATGTCGCGATTCCCATCGCTTCGAGCGCGGAAACGGATGCCTGCGCCGAGCGCGCGGCTACGCTCCCCGGATGCCCGAGGAGAAGCCGTCTCCGCTCGACCGTCTGACCCTCCAGGATTCGATGTACCTGCGGGTCGAGGCTCGGGGAGCTCCGATGCACGTCGCGGGGCTGATCCTCCTCGACGCAGGTCCGCTCCTCGACCCGGAGGGAGCGATCAGGCTCGATGCCATCCGTTCGCACGTCGAGTCACGACTCTCGCCCCGACTCCGACAGCGGCTTCTGCCAACCGGTATCGGAGGTGGACCGCAGGTCTGGGTGGACGATCCGGCGTTCGACGTCGCCGCCCACGTCGGAGCGCGCGCGGTTCCGGAACCCGGCGACGAGGCATCGATGCTCCGCGTGGTGGAGGAGCTGAACGAGCATCCGCTCCCGCGCGAACGTCCTCTCTGGGAGCTCTGGATGCTCTCCGGCCTCGCCGGTGGCCGGCTCGCGATGCTCGTCCGGCTCCATCACGTCGTGGCCGACGGCCTCGCGGCGCTGGCGCTCCTCGCGTCCTGGTTCGACTTCGCTCCCGATCCTGCTCCCGATGCGCCCGCGGACGCACTTGCCGGTCGCGACCTCGTTGCCGCGCCGCCCTCACGCGAGGAGCTCCTCGGCGACAACCGCCGCCGCATCGCGCGGGACATCGCGACGGGCGCATCGTCTCTGATCCACCCCGCGCGATGGCTTCCCGATGCCGGCTCGAGCGCACGAGCTGCTCTCGGCGCGCTTTTCGACGGCCTCGCTCCCCGCACGTCGCTCAACCGTCCGGTCGGGTCGCGGCGACGGCTGCTCCTCGCTCGCGCCGACCTCGCGCGGGTCAAGACCGTCGCCCATGAACACGGCGCGAAGGTCAACGACGTCGCCCTAGCGGCGATCGCAGGAGGCGCCCGCGCGCTGCTCGAGCACCGTGGAGGGGCGACGGACGTCGCACTTCGCGCGATGGTTCCCGTCTCACGACGAACGTCCGGGGATTCCGCGAGCGGCGGCAACCTCGTGGCGGTGATCGTCGTTCCGCTTCCGATCGGCGAACCCGATGCGATCCACCGGCTGGAGCGGATCGCGCACGACACGCTCGAGCGGAAGAAGCGGCCGATCAGACAATGGGATCAGTTTCCGACCGCGATCACCGCGATGATGAACCATCAACGGTTCGTGAACCTCTTCACCAGCAACATGCCCGGGCCATCCGTGCCCTGGTACTTCGCGGGCGCTCGCGTCCGGGAGATGTTCCAGATCGGACCGGTTCAGGGGAACGTCGCGTTGAACGTCGGCGTGCTCTCCTACGACGGAACCCTCGGCATCGACGTCGTCGCGGACGCCGACGCGATCCCGGATCTGGAGATCCTCGCGGCAGGACTCGACGCAGCCCTCGAGGAGCTCGGCGCCCGCTGAAAGCGCGAAGGTGCCTGGATCGCGGCGGCAGCCCGATGTAACGACCGCCCGAGCCGGGAGACCGGAGGCGAACCGACCAGGGAGGAGAGAGCCATGAAGCACATGGTCATCAACACGCACAACGCCGAGAGCTGTGGCTTCCGCAGCGAGGAGGACGGGAAAGCGATCGGCGCCGCGATCGAGGGTCTGATGAAGTCCGGTCTCGCGGTCGACCACTTCTGGATCAACCGATCCGCGCACGCGTTCTTCATCGTCGCCGATGCGCCGAACGCACACGAGGTCGACGACGCGTTGGTGAAGGCCGGGCTCGTCGGCCGATCCCGTACCGAGATCTTTCCGATCCTCACGATGGAGGAGGTTCGCGCAGAGGCTGAGCGTCAGTCCTCCATGTAACGTCCGGGAGGTCGATGGCCGACACCGATCCACTCGCACTCACGCACGCGCGAGTCCTGACGCTCGAGCAGGGCGACGCGGGACTCGTTCCGGGAGAGGCTGCCTTGATCGTCGACGGCGTGATCGCCGCCGTCGGCTCCGAAGAGGAGATCCGCGCCAGAGCGCCCGCCGGCACCGAGTTCCGGGGCCTCGACGGCCGGACGGTGGTTCCCGGGTTCGTGGACGCGCACATCCATCCGATCTTCCACGGGCTCTCGCTCGAGGGCGTTCCGTGTCTTCCGCCGCGCGTGAACTCCATCGCGGATCTCCGTCTCGAGGTGGAGCGCACCGCGGCCGCCGCGCCGGACGGCGCATGGGTCTGGGGTCAGGGCTACGACGACACGCGGCTGGAGGAGCGCCGCCACCCTCGCCGCGAGGACCTCGACGACGTCTCGGGCGGGCGTCCGGTCGTCCTCACCCGCGTGTGCGGTCACATGTGCGTGGCGAACTCCCGCGCCCTGGAGCTCGCGGGCGTGGACGCGCGCACGCCCGACCCTCCCGGAGGACGGATCGAGCGCGACGCCGACGGAGAGCCGACCGGCCTCCTCCTCGAGAACGCGGAGGAGCTCGTCCTCCGACACGTCGTCCACGGGCGCGACGCCGTCGAGCGCGCGATCCGTCGCGTTTCCGACGACCTCCTCCGCCATGGCATCACCTCCTGCTGCGACGCGTGGCTCGGCTACACCGACGGCCAGGACGAGCGCGACGTATGGATCGACGCGATCGAGAGCGGAGCGTTCCGGCCCGGCATCTCTTTCCTCGCGCATCACTCCGTCTGGCGAGAGGATCCGAAGCGCTACATCGACGGGCCGCTCGACGTGATCGGCGTGAAGCTCGTCGCCGACGGAAGCGTCTCCGGCGGCTCGGCGGGGGTCTCCGAGCGGTTCCACGAGGACGACGACCGCCGCCTGTTCGTCTACGAGCCGGACGAGCTGATCGAGATCTGTCGTGACGTGGCGGCCCGCGGCCTCGTCGTCGCGATCCACGCCATGGGCGACGAAGCGATCTCGATGGCGCTCGATGCGATCGAGCACTCCGGACCGGCGAACCGCGGGCACCGGATCGAGCACTGCACGCTCCCGACGCCTGCGGACATCGGGCGCATGGCGCGGCTCGGCGTCACGCCGGTGATGCAACCGATCTTCCTGTTCGCCGAGGGAGAGGCGTACCGCTCGAAGCTCGGCGAGGAACGCTCCTCCTGGGCGAACCCGGCCAGAGCGATGCTCGACGCCGGCGTCACCGTGGCCCTCGGGTCGGACGCGCCGGCCACCACCTGGGGAGACCCGACCGACGTCCTCCTCGGCATCGAGACGTCCGCCGTCCGCCGGACGTGGGCCGGTTCGAGCCTCGGCGAACAGGAGTCCACGACCGTCGCGGAGGCCCTCGCCGCGTACACGCGCAATGCCGGTCGAGCGGCGGGCTTCCGAGACCGCGGGGCGATCGAGCCCGGGACACGGGCGGACCTCGCCGTCCTCTCGGAGGACCCCATCCGGACTCCGCTCGAGGAGATCCATCGCATCGACGTCACGGCCACCGTCCTCGGGGGCGAGGTCGCGTTCGGGGAGCTCTGAGGAGCCCGGCCGAGGACCGGTTTGCGCCCTTCCCTGGAGGGAACCATCCCGCCACACGGATCGGTGAGGAGGGCCCGATGAACGCGATGGATCTGCTCAAGCAGGATCACGAGAAGGTCAAGAAGCTCATGGAGGAGATCGACTCCACGACCGAGCGCGGCGTGAAGACCCGCGAGGAGCTCTTCACGAAGTTCAAGGAGGAGATGTCCGTCCACGAGCGGATCGAGGAGGAGATCTTCTACCCGCGCCTGACCGAGCAGGCCAAGACGAAGGAGATCGCGCTCGAGGGCTACGAGGAGCACCACGTCGTCGACGTCGTGATCGGAGAGCTCGACAACGTTCCGTACGACGACGAGCACTGGGCCGCCAAGTTCACCGTGATGAAGGAGAACGTCGAGCACCACATCGAGGAGGAGGAAGGCGAGATGTTCAAGCTCGCCAAGCAGGCGCTCGACGGCGACGAGCTCGAGGAGCTCGGCGAGCGGATGGAGGCCATGAAGAAGGAGCTCCAGGCGCAAGCCGCCTGATCTCCGGGTCGCCCGTGCCCGGTCGCTCGCACCGGCGTTGGAGGAGAACCGCGACCACCCGCAGATGAAGAACGCGCGGAGGGGAACGATCGCGCTCGTGCTGCTCGCCGCCTCGGCGTGCGTCGCTCCGGCGCGTTCGTTCGACGCGTACGAGGCGAAGGCCGCGGACACCTCCGACAGCGCGCTTTCGGCCGTGGAGACGGGACGTCTCGCCGCGACGACGGCCGGGAAGGACGGTTCCTTCGCGACGACGCTCTCCGTCGTCCTCGCCGACGCCGAGAAGGACGCGTCCGGCGCGAGAGGCACCTTCGAGTCGATCCAACCTCCCGACCAGCGATCCGACGCGCTGCGAGCGCAGCTCGACTCGATCCTCGACCGCGCGGTCGAGGGCCTCTCGCGGCTTCGGATCACCGTCCGGCGCGGAGAGATCGCATCTCTCCCGAGCGTCGCGCGGCCGCTCGCCTCGGTCTCACACGATCTCGAGGCCTTCTCCAACGCGCACTCGTGAAGCGTCTCCTGGAGGTGACGCTCGGGATCCTGACCGCGATCGGCGGGTTCGTCGACATCGGAGACCTCGTCGCGAACGCGGAGACCGGAGCGCGGTTCCGCCTCGGGCTCGCGTGGGTCGTGGTCGTGGGGGTGATCGGCATCATCGTGTTCGCCGAGATGTCCGGACGCGTCGCCGCGATCAGCGGGCGCGCGGTCTTCGACCTCGTCCGCGAGCGGCTCGGAGCGCGCGTCGCCCTGGCGAACCTGATCGCCTCGTTCTTCATCAACTTCCTCACGGTGACCGCCGAGATCGCGGGCGTGGCGCTCGCTCTGGAGCTCGCGACGAGCGTCAACTACCTGCTCTGGATCCCCTTCGTCGGGATCCTCGTCTGGCTCGTGATCTGGCGCGTGAGGTTCGAGACGATGGAGCGGATCTTCGGCCTCCTCGGCCTCGCGCTCGTCGTCTTCGGCGTCGCCGTCTGGCGGCTCCATCCGGACTGGGGCGGGCTCTTCTCGCAGGCGGCGCATCCGGACGTCCCGGCAACGGAGAGCCTCCCGACGTACTGGTACTTCGCGATCGCGCTGTTCGGAGCCGCGATGACGCCGTACGAGGTCTTCTTCTTCTCCTCCGGCGCCGTGGAGGAACACTGGGGCCCGCGCGATCTCAACATCAACCGCGCGAACGTCTACA
Organism: Actinomycetota bacterium; assembly: GCA_045805285.1. GTDB lineage: Bacteria > Actinomycetota > UBA4738 > UBA4738 > JBJMLN01 > JBJMLN01. Next base: position 28,625 of record JBJMLN010000057.1, read on the forward strand.
TCGGGTTCCCCCTCGGAGGAGCCCTCTCGCTGCTGTTGATGACCGGCGCCGCGTTGGTCCTCGCGCCACGCGGCATCTCGGTCGACCATCTGTCACAGGTCACGCTCCCGGTATCCGTCGCGCTCGGAAAGATCGGACTAGCGGTGTTGATCGTCGGCATCTTCGCGGCCACATTCGGCGCGGCGCTCGAGACGGGGCTGTCGTCGGGCTACTCCGTCGCGCAGTTCTTCGGATGGCAGTGGGGCAAGTACGTTCGCCCCGCGGACGCGTCGCGGTTCCATCTCGTCGTGATCGTCAGCCTGATCGGCGCCGTCGCGTTCGGACTGACGACAGTCGACCCCGTCAAGGTGACGGAGTACTCGATCGTCCTCGCCGCGGCGGCGCTGCCGCTCACCTACTTCCCGATCCTCGTGATCGCCAACGACCCACAGTTCATGGGGGACAAGACGAACTCTCGGTTCCTGAACGCCATCGCGAGCGTCTACCTCATCCTCGTCCTGCTGGTGGCCGCCGCAACCATCCCACTGATGATCGTGACGAAAGGAGGCGCATGAGCGCGCGGATCGGACGCGTGATCGAGGTCGGTCTCGAGGTCCTCGACCGGCAGATCGTCGACTCCAACGGCCGTCTCGCCGGCAAGGTCGACGACCTGGAGCTCGCGTTTCCCGAGGACGGTCTCGGACCCCCCTACGTCGTCGCGATCATCTCGGGCCCGGGCGCGCTCGCCCGGCGGCTCGGAGGACGCCTCGGCGCGTGGATCGAGGCGGCCCAGGGCCGTCTCCACGACGAGCGGCCGCCGCATCCGGCGCGCGTTCCCTTCTCCGTCGTAAAGACCCTCAACAACCACGTGGAGGTCAGCGTCGAGCGCAACGTTCTGGAGTCCGACCGCATGGAACGTTGGGTCGCGAACCACGTGATCCGCAAGATCCCTGGAGCCGAGCATGCGGTTGAGTGATCTCCTCGACGCGGAAGTCGTCGACTCAGACGGCTCGACGATCGGCCGTGTCCACGACGTCCGCATGGTCCAGGACGGGCCGGTCCAGGGCACGTTCGGAGCCGCGCTCCGCGTTCGCGGTCTCGTCGTCGGTCGCCCCGCGCTCGGTGCTCGGCTCGGGCTCGACCGCGCCGAGGTCAAGGGGCCGTGGGTCGTGAAGGCGTTCTTTCATGCGGTCCGCACGGACCTCTACGTGGAGTGGGAACGCATCCGGTCGCTGGGCCAGGACCGGGTCGTCATCAGCGGATCGGGGCGCGACCTCCCTCGAGCGGCCGCGACGGAGTGACGCCCCGCTGAAGCCGGCTCTCCGAGCGCCGCGACGTCAGTCGCGGCGCCGTCGTAGATGCCTGACCAGGGGTCACGCCCGGGTACGCACATCCCGGGCTCGACTCGCTCCGTTCGCCGTGCCGTCGCATTTGCGTGCGAAAGTCGCGTGGGCCAGAGTCGCACCCGAGCGCAACTCAGGGGGTTCCGAATGCGAGCAGCAACGGTCGTTCCGCGGCGCCGCCGGCGTCGCCTCGTCGTCCTCGTTCCGATCCTCGCCGTCGTCCTGACCGCTTCCGGCGCCCTCGCACTCACGCGCCGCGTTCCCGGGCCGCAGCCCGACGGAACCTCCGTCACTCCCGAGGGTTGGAGCGTGACCCCCGCCGGCCACCAGACGAAGGTCGGCCCGGGTCCGATGGCGGTGGCGGCGAGCCCGCGCGGCAACCTCGTCCTCGTCGCCGACGGCGGCTACAGCGACCACGCCCTGCTCGCGATCGACCCTGCGACGGGTTCGGTGATCCAGAAGATCAAGGCTCCCGGCGGAAAGTCGACGGGTGGCCCGTGGAACATCTCCTGGGGGCACTCACACGGGTACTACGCCGGCCTCGCGTTCTCGCCGGACGGCTCACACGCCTGGGCGTCCGACGGCGTCGGGAGCTCCCTGCACACCTACACGATCGACGGCCGCGCGGTATCGGAAGGCAAACGCATCCGGCTCACAGACAACGTCGGCAACGCCGGCGCGTACCCGGCCGGGATCGCGCTCTCCTCGAGCGCGCGGAGGCTCTACGTCGTCGGAAACCTCGACGACACGCTGTACGTGGTGAACACGCAGACGGCGAGGGTCGTGAACACCGTCGCCGTCGGTCACCTGCCCTTCGGCGTGGCGCTCTCGCTTGACGGCTCGCGCGGATTCGTCTCCAACTGGGGACAGCAGACCGTTTCCGTCGTGGACACGCAGACGAACAAGGTGATTCGCACCGTCAAGGTTGGGCTCCACCCCGGCGCGATCGCCGCGAGCCCGACGCGGAACGAGATCTACGTGGCGAACTCCGACTCCGACTCCGTGAGCGTCCTCGACGGGGCGACCGGTTCGGTGCTTCGCACGATCGACCTCCGCCCGTATCCGAAGGCGCCGTCGGGCGGAAGCCCGAACGCCGTCGCCGTCAGTCCGGACGGCTCCACGCTCTACGTGACGAACGGTGGGGACAACGACGTCGCGGTGATCTCCCTGTCAGGAACGCCGGCCGTCCGCGGACTGATCCCCACCGCCTGGTATCCGGACGCGATCGCGATCGACGCGGCGTCGAACACGCTCTTCGTGACGAACATGAAGGGCACCGGCGTCGGACCGAATCTGGATCCGACCGCGTACTGGATCTCCAAGGTGCGCGGGTCGCTTTCCTCGGTCCCCGTGCCGAGCTCGTCGCAGCTCGGCGCCTTCACCCAGCAGGTCCGTGCGAACGACGCCTTCGACTCGCGCCCGCAGCCGGCTCCGGGTGGCGTGATCCCGACCCAGCCGGGCGGCACCAGCCCGATCAAGCACGTGATCTACGTGATGAAGGAGAACCGCACCTACGACCAGGTCCTCGGAGACCTCCCGAAGGGGAACGGTGATCCCTCGCTCGCGATCTACGGCCAGAACGTCACGCCGAATCAGCACGAGCTCTCGAGCCGGTTCGTGACGTTCGACAACTTCTACGCCGACGCGGAGGTCTCCGCCGACGGTTGGTCGTGGACGACCGCCGGCGAGGCGAACGACTACATCCAGCGGAACTGGCCCCTCGACTACAACGGGTACGGACGGCCGTACGACTTCGGCGGGTTCGACGAGAACACGACGGCCGGTATCCCCGAGGGCGGCTACCTGTTCGACTCTCTGGCGCGCGCTGGCGTCGACTTCGAGAACTTCGGGTTCTTCATGGACAACCCGGTGAAGGTTCCCAAGTCCATGCCCAACCTCGTCGGGCACACCGACCCCAAGTACATCGGCTGGGACCTGCTGGTGCCCGACCAGACGCGGATCGATCGCTGGCTCCACGTCTTCCAGGGCTACGAGCAGCAGGACTCGATGCCCACGATGCAGTTCGTCTACCTGCCGAGCGACCACACGTACGCGACCACCCAGCACGCGCGGAAGCCCTCCGCATACGTCGCGGACAACGACCTCGCGCTCGGCAAGCTCGTCGATGCCGTCTCGCACTCGCAGTTCTGGGGCTCGACCGCGATCTTCGCCGTCGAGGACGACGCCCAGGACGGACCCGACCACGTGGACGCGCACCGCTCCACGGCCTACGTGATCAGCCCGTATACGCAGACCGGAAAGGTCGACTCCACGCTGTACTCCTCGGTGTCGGTGCTGCGGACGATGGAACTCCTCCTCGGGGTTCCGCCGATGAGCCGGTTCGACGCGGCCGCCAACCCGATGGATGCGGCCTTCTCCACGACGCCGAACATGCGTCCGTTCACCGCCACCGATCCCACGGTGTCGCTGACGGCGACGAACGGGCCGAACACGGCCGGGACGAAGGCTTCGGCGAAGATCGACTTCGAAGAGCCCGACCGGATCCCCATGGGGAAGATGAACCGGATCCTGTGGAAGGCCGCGAGAGGCAAGCACAGCACGATGCCGGCGCCCGTCCACACGATGCCCTAGCGAGAAACCGGCTGTGGCCTGCGACGACGAAAGGGTCTGGCCTGCGAGCCTTGCGTCGGCTAGGCTCGGCGTTCGACCGAGGAAGGGAGAGGAGATGAGGAACCTGAGAGCGGTCTTCGTGACCGCCACTACGGCGGCGATGTTGGTCGCCCCCGGGTTCGTCCACGGGTTCGCCTCCGTCGCTGGGGCGAGGACGGAGTGCACGATCTCCGGCACGGCCGCTGAGGACGTCCTCACGGGTACGACCCGGGATGACGTGATCTGTGCCCGCGCGGGTGACGATTCCGTCTCGGCGCTCGAGGGCGCCGACGTCGTCAAGGGCGGCGACGGAAACGAAGACGGCCGCTGCAGCGGCTGCGGTGCCGGCCTGGAGGGCGGCGACGGATCCGACGTCATCAAGGGTCAGCAGGGCAACGACGACCTTTACGGCGGCAACCAGAACGACAAGCTCGTGGGTGGTCAGACCAACGACAACCTGTTCGGTGAGGACGGCAACGACACCCTGAAGACGCGAGACGGCGTCGCCGGAAACGACACGGCGGACGGTGGCGTCAACACCGATACCTGCGTGATCGACCCGGGCGACACCGCCACCAGCTGCGAGCAGTGAGAGGGAGGAAACACGTGAGACTACGAGCGATCCTCGTGGCGGTCTCCACGGTCGGCCTCACCGTGATTCCGGCGTTCGTCGCGGGACTCGGAACGACCGCCGGAGCGGCCAGCGACTGCACGATCCAAGGCACGGCCGCGGACGACACGCTGAGCGGAACGACGCGCGACGATGTGATCTGCTCGCGCGCCGGTCAGGACGTGGTCGACGCGAACGCGGGCGACGATGTCGTCAAGCTCGGCCAGGGCGACGACGCCGGCTACGGCGACGACGGCAAGGACACGATCAAGGGCCAGGCGGACGACGACGGCATCACCGGAGCCTTCGACAACGACAAGTTGATCGGCGGCCAAGGCGACGACTGTCTCGGCGTCGACTGTGCGCACTATGCCAGCGGCGGGACGCTCCCGTTCCAGAACGAGGACGGGAACGACCTCCTGAAGTCGCGCGACCACGTCGCAGGGAACGATGCAGTGGACGGCGGGAACGACACCGACCGTTGCGTCGTGGATCCGGGCGACGTCACGACGCCATCGGGCGGCACCGACCTCTCCTGCGAGCAGTCGTAGGCGAGCCTGAACGTCAAGGTCTGAGGCCCCGGCGCGAGCCGGGGCCTCTTCCTTTTCCTAGCCGGGCAGCGGCTGCTCGACGCTGCCGTTGTCCGGCGCCCGATCGAAGCACACGCCGTCGCCGCACTGCGCGCTGGTGTAGCTCGTCACGACGTCCCACTTGTACGACGTCCGATCGGGCCCGAACGCGAGCTTCGAGAGCGGCACGCGGATCGCGACGCTCCGGGCATCCGTCTTGTGCGTCCGGAGCTTGCCTATCTGCACCTCCTTGCCGTCGTTGCGGATGTGATAGAGCGCGCCGACCATCTGCTTGCCGTTGGAGCGCGCGACCGCTCGGTACTCCGGCGACGGCCCTCCGATCGTGTCCAGCTCCAGGATGAAGTAGCCGCGATCCCATAACTTGGGAATCGTCCACGAGCGGAACGTGCGGATCGTCCAGACGGGAGGCGGCACATCAGCCGCGACAGTGACGCGGCTGATGTCGAGCCCTGTGGCGTCGTTCGGGTCGGTCAGCACGCTCGGATCCGCGTGCGCGACCCCGGCGATGAGGAACGAACTCAGCGTGATCGCCGCGATCGGAAGGAGCCTGCGGGTAGCGTTCAATCCGTCCTCCTCAGCACAGTGAGGCCGCGACCGAGCGTCCAGCTCGCCACGGCCACGCAAACAACGACGATCGCCGCCGGGAGGAGGTCCTCCCGTCCCGGTGCCACGATGCGCGGCCGCACGCCCGACTCGGAGCCGCCGACTGCCGCGACCACCGCGACGCCGGCGAGGACCGCATTGCGCGCGAGCATGGCCCGGTAGTCTCGCACCCGGGCGCCGCCGAAGCACCCGCACGGCAGAAGGTCCGCGCGCCGACGAGCGCGCGCGACGAGAATCGCCCCCGAGAAGACCAGCAGCAGCGCCGCAGCAGTGATCGCCGCCGTGCGAGGAGATCCCGCGAGGACGAGGAGCGGAACGCTCCCCTCCGCCAGCGGAACGGTGATGGCTGCGACACGCTCCAGGGGCGCCGGCAGGCCGTATCCCGAGAGCGCCCGCCTCCACGATCGCGGGGAGACGACCTTCGAGACGGCCGCCCACGCGAACGCGATCGCGAGCGCCGCGGCGGCCACCTCGGTGCCGTCGCCACCCTGGAGCTTCCGGGCAGCGAAGGTCGCAGAGACTACGACGGCGGCGAGCACGACGCCGTGCGCGAGCCGCGGCCATCCGCGGCGGGCGAAGGCGGCGAGCCGGTTCACGAGACCCGAGGGATCGTCCGTCCACGCGCCGATACCGATCGTCAGCCCTCTCGCGAGCCCGAACGGCGCGATCAGCAGCGCGCCCACGAGGGGCCGCCCGCTCGCCAACGCTGCGACGGAAACGACAAGGAGCGTTCCATGGCCGAGGTAGGTGAGGAAGCCGATCCCGACTCCGGCGCCGTAAAGGAGGGCGGTCACGTTCCGGGAGAAGAACGTCCTCCACCAGTCGGGCACCTGACGACGGGCCTCGAGCACCGGGACCGGAACGCCGAAAGTCTCCCGCACGAGATACACCGCCGCGGCGAACGCGACGACCAGCACGCCGGCCCTGCCCCACGGAGCCCCGAGCAACGCGCCGACGCCTCCGACGAGGGCGCCGAAGATCGACGCGGCACCGGTCGCTCCGACGACGTGGAGAGCGAGCGCCGTTCCGTACCGGGATCGTGAGCCCCCGTGCACGACGGGGTTGATGGTCTCCACCATCGAGAGTCCTCAGGGGCCGAAGAGCGTCGACCACCCCGAGACGGCCGAGGCGACCACGAGCGAGAGCGCGAGCGGAACGCTCAGCAGCGGATGCCCAGCTCCTGATACCCGACGCAGAACACCTTGGTCCCGCCGTAGCAGTAGCCCCGGACGGCGGCATCGCCGTTGATCCGCGTGTCCGACTTCGAGCAGCAGTCCTTGATATGGCGCACGCGTCCGCCGCAGCAGCGGTTCCACCCTCCGCCGTACCCTGGATGGCCGGTGTACGGATACATGTCGGGCACCCGCTGCTCGCACATCTTCCGCCGCTGCTGCGTCTTGGGATCGACGTACAGGTGCCCCTTGTCGTCGACGGGCTGACCCGTCGTCGGGTGCACCGGATAGCCGAGGTAGTCGACGCGCGACAACGGCTTGAACGGATGCGGACACGACCGTGTCGTGTACGTGTGCCCGCAGAAGTACCAGTACCGCGCCGAGGCCTGCTCAGGAGCCAGCGCGACCGCGACGAACGAGCCTCCCGCGAGTGCGACGACGCCGCGCCCGAGGCGCCCGAGGAAGGAGCGACGCGTCGTCCGCTGCGCCAGGGAGACGCCCGCGTCCTCCACCGATCGGCCGAGCTTCATCGGAGACGCTCCATCATCCGATCCGCTCCCCGATCCGGTCCTCGTCGAGCCGCCGGGCCGCCGCCATGTCGACCATGCTCTCCATCTGCTCGAGGTTGTTGACGGTGCCCTTCGCGAGAACGACTCCACGCTCGTCGAGCACCACCGCGTACGGAACTCCCGGAACGCCGTAGAGCTCGACCAGCGCGGGATCGGGGATCACCGGGGCCTCGATCCGCTTGCCCTGCAGCGCTTTGCGAGCGCCCCGACGCTCGACGTCCGCGATGACGATGGGCTCCATCCGCCCGACCGAGGCGACCGCGGGGAGCGACGGCAGGACCGTGTCGCAGATCGGACACGTCGGAGAGACGAACAGTAGGAACCGCCCGTCGCCCGGACCGCCGATGACCCGTGTGTCGCCGTCGATCGTGACGCTCTCCGCCGGCATCGGGGCCTCTCCGAGCGGAGGTCCCTCCTCTGCGAGCTCGAGCGGACCGCGGGGTCCCAGACGCAGGTGGAGCGTTCCGACCTGCCGTGCGAGCGCGAGGACGACGATGCACAGCGCGACGACGAGCACCCACTGCGCGACGAACGCGGCGGCCCACCAGCCCGTCACGACTGCGGTTCCGTCCCCACCGCCGCTTCGGGAGCCTCCGCGGGCTCGCTCTCCGGAACCGCCACCGCGCCGTCGGCCGACCACGTCGCCTCGTTGTCCTTGACGAACTGCAGCACCGGCGTTCCGTCGCTTGCGAGCCCGAGCAGCACGCGGAGCTCGCCTTCCTTGTCGAGGAGACGAAGCACCGGAGATCCCTCGGCTGCGAGGCCGAGCCGCGCGCGTGCCTTGCCGTCCTCGTCCTGGAGGGAGAGCGTCGGCGATCCCTGCTGAGCGATCGAGAAGACGAAGCGCGTCTCTCCGTCGCGATGCTGAAGCCCGAGCGTCGGGGATCCCTCGGCTGCGAGGCCGAACTTCGCTCGGATCTTGCCGTTCTTGTCCCCGAGGGCGAGGGAGGACGATCCGTCCGTCGCGAGTCCGAGCGTGGCGCGGACCTTTCCCTCCTCGTCGCCGATCGCCAAGCCGGCCGCGCCGCTCGCGTCGAGCCCGAAGCGCGCGCGCACGCGGCCGTCGGGATCGTGGAGCGACAGGAAGGGGGAGTCGTCGTTGCCGAGCCCGAGGCGGGCGCGGATGTTTCCATCATCGTCGACGAGCTCGAAGGCCCTCGCCTTGACGACGGTTCTCTTCATGCGCTCCACCCCGGCTGATGCCAACCAGCGCTCGCGGGGAAGCGTCCTCGGGAGCGCGACTGCCCTTGGACCGCTGACAGTAAAGGATTGGCCGGTCGGACGAAAAGACCTGGAGCCCGGAAATCGTCGACAGTCTTCGGTCCAGGCCCGGCGGACGAACCCGTTGCGAAAAGACCCCGGACGTGAGAAACCGCCGGGACCCGAGGGCTCCAGCGGCTTCTCACCTCTAAAGATACGCCCCGCCCAGCGCCGGGGTCAAGAGGAAATTCCTCCACTGAGGTCAGTTTTTCCGAGCCCCTCGCGCCGCACGGTGGCCCGCTCGATCCGGTCTCGGTCCGGAGCGACGCCCAGGCCGGGCCCCGCCGGCACGGCCATCGTCCCGTCGGGCTCCAGGACGAACGGCTCCGTCAGGTCCTCGGAGAAGTACCGGCTGCTCGCGCTCGTGTCGCCCGGGAGCGTGAACCCGGGGAGAGCCGCGAGAGCGAGGTTGGCGGCGCGGCCGATCCCAGTCTCGAGCATCCCGCCGCACCAGACGGGAACGCCGGCCCGGAGCGCCACATCGTGGACGCGCTTGGCCTCGAGGATGCCGCCGACCCTTCCCTGCTTGATGTTCACGATCCGGCACGCGTCGAGCTCGATCGCCGCCGCGGCGTCGTTCGCCGAACGGATCGATTCGTCCAGACAGATGGGCGTCCGCAGCTCCCGTTGGAGCTTCGCGTGCTGGAGGAGATCCTCGTAGAACAGCGGCTGTTCGATCATCAGCAGCCCGAGCTCGTCCAGCTCGCGGAACACGCGGACGTCCTCGAGCGAGTACGCCGCGTTGGCGTCGACGGAGAGCAGGATCTCGGGGTTCGCGTCGCGGACTGCTCGGACACGCTCCACGTCGGTGCCGGGCTCGATCTTGAGCTTGATCCGCCGGTAACCCTCGGAGAGATACCCCGCCACCTGACGGAGGAGCTCCTCCATGGTGGCGGTGATGCCGACGGAGACGCCGCACTCGACGCGGTCGCGTTGCGCGCCGAGGTGCGACGCGAGGGAGCGGCCGGCGGCGCGGAGCTCCGCGTCCAGGAGCGCCATCTCCACCGTCGCCTTCGCCATCGGATGGCCGCGGACGCCGGCGAACGCGCTCGCGAGCTCCTCAGTCGAGATGTCCGTGTCGAGGATCCGCGGCGCCAGGTGCTCGCGCAGCGTGATCCACGCCTCCTCGTTGAACTCCTCGGAGTAGCCGGGGTCCGGCCCGGCGACGCACTCGCCCCAGCCTTCCGCGTCGGCGGTCTCCAGGTGCAGCAGGATCGCGTCCTTCGTCGTGTCCTCTCCGAAGGAGGTCCGGAACGGGCGCACGAGCGGCAACGCGATGAGGTGGAGCTCCATCCTCCGGACGCGCGTCATCCGGCCTCTTTCGTCATCCGGCGTCGCGCAGCGTCGAGAAGGAATACGTGCACGAGGAGCGCTCGAACTCGACGGCCACCATCCCGGCGGCGAGGCATGCCTCGAAGGCCTCCGCGACCGCGTCGCGCCAGGAACGCGCGAGCTCGGGATCGGCCTCCCGGAGGGCCGGATAGTCCTCCGGGATCGCGATCCGAACACCGACGCCCTCGTCCACCCGCGCGTCCACGATCCTCTGTGGGCGAGGCGGCATGTCACCGGTCCGCCGGAGGATCGCGATCGAGCTCCCCTCGGAGCGCCGTATCCCGTCGCTCCGACCCTCGAGGTCCCAGCGGACCGTGGCCCGATCGCTCCGGTCTCCGCGGTTGAGCGCGTCGTCCATCTCACCGTAGAAGTCACGCGCGAATCCGTCCGCAGAGGCGCCGAGCTTCTCGAGGTTGAAGTGGGCATTCCGCGCGAGCAGCGGGTCGTACGTCCACCGCACGACAAAGACGCCCGCGTCGAGCGCCTGCGCGCGCTGGGCGAGCTTCAGCGCATAGCCGACGCCCTTCGAGCGTCCTCCTGGACGCACCGCGAGCATGTGGGAGTGGATGTGCGCCCCGCCGGAGTCGCTCCCCAGGAAACCGAGGACGTAGCCGCGGAGCTCGCCCCCGACGAACGCCCCGTAGGGAACGTTCCCGCTGTGCTGGAGGGCGCGGATCAGCTCGCGTGGGAGGAGTTGGTGCTCGCCCCAGGTCGCGATCATGACGTCGAGGATCCGATCGGCGTCCTCGAGCTCCTCGAGCGGACGGAGCGACACGCCCGCGGCATCCGCCGCATCGAACGCGCGCTGCCACGGCTCGCTCGCCATCGGCTCGGGAGTGTAGTGGCCGCGGAAAAGCGAGAGGCCCGCTCCGGCCGGAACCGGAGCGGGCCTCCGCCGCGTCTTCGGACGGAGCTAGCCGCCCGCGGGCGGCGGAAGCTCCTGCCACTCGTCGTCGAACTCCTGACCGCGCCGCCGCTTCATGAACGACACGATCGCAGCGATCGCCGCGCTGATGAGGACGAACATGAAGAAACGCTTCTTGCCGCTGCTCTTCTCATCGCCGCCCATGTCGAGCTCCTTTCAGTGGGCCTGGATGGACTTGAACCATCGACCTCACCCTTATCAGGGGTGCGCTCTAACCGAGCTGAGCTACAGGCCCGAAGCGGCGGAAGATGATGGAACCCGGCCCTTCGGGAGAGCGTACTCGCGGCTCGGAAAACGGTCAATCGTCGGCGTTCCCGGCAATCGGCGAGCGTCGTGCCAGAAGATCAGCGGCGCTCCGCGAGCGTCACCTCGATGCCGCCGACGATGTTGGAGACCAGGTTGTACACGAGACTCGCGATCACCTTGATCAGCGACCAGAGCAGCACCAGAACGACGCCGAGGAGGAAGAGACGCGAGAAGATCCAGCCTCCGTTGAAGTGAAAGCCCTTGTTGACGACGCCGAAGGACACCATCGTCTTCCCGAGGGAATCGAGCAGGCCGAGCGCCCCGAGCACCGTGTAGAGGATCACGAGCGCGAGGTAGAGCACGAGCATCACGGAGAACGAGTACAGGAGCGTGAACCGAAATACCGAAAGCGGACCCAACCGCCGGACGATGACGCGCGTGCGGCGAAGCGGGTTCATCTGGGTGACCTCCGCAGGCGTCTGGGCCGCTCGGGTCCTGCCGTTCCGCCGGCCCGTCGGAGCGACGACCGGAAGGGGCCCGGTCAGCTCTCCCGCGCCCAGGGCGCCGTCTCCGTCGCGGACCTCGGGCGCTTCACGCGGAGTGGCGGGCTTCGGAGAGCCTCCCGACGGCACCGGCTGCACGCCGGACCGCTTCGGAAGGTCTGGGGGCGTGGGCTGCGCGCCCGCGGGCTGAGGTTGGACTCCGACGCCGTCTCGTGCGCCGGCGGTCGCCTGCGATCGCAGGCCGTCGCCGGCGCCGTCTCCGTCGCCCGTTCCATGTGACTGGCCCTGTACGCGCACGACGCTCCTTCAACAACGTTCTCGTGCAAGACTCCGAGGGAGCCGCCGGAGTTCCGCAGCCGATCCGCGGCAGCTTCGACCAGAGTTACCCTGCCTGAGCAGGCTCCACACTATCCGACCGGCCGACGCTGCGAGGCACCGAACGGCGACCACCAGCCTTCGAGAAGCACGAACGGAGCACGATCCGGCATGGAAACTCCACGCATGGCCAGGAGTATGAACAAGCGGTGAGCGAGCGCAATCGGCCGGAGGTCCAGATCTCCGGCGAGCCTGTCCTCGTTCGCGCGCTCCGGTCGATCCTGCTGATCCAGGGGCTTCGGGCCGGGCTCTACGGTTTCGGCAGCGTACTGATCGGATCGTTCCTTGCCGCAGCCGGGCTCACCGACGTCCAGGTGGGCCTCGTGTTCACCGCGATGCTCGCGGGGATGGCTCTGTCGTCGGTCGTGGTCGGCCTGGTCGGAGACCGGATCGGGCGCCGCCGCTGCTACGGCGTGCTCCTCCTCGTCATGGGGGTGGCCGGGGCCGTCTACGCGTTGAGCGACTGGCTCCCGGCGCTGCTCCTCGCCGCGCTCACCGGGACGCTCTCCACCGACCCGAACGAGTCGGGACCGATCACCTCGCTTGAGCAGGCGATGATCGGCGAGGCCCCGGCGTCGGCGCGGCTGCGCGTCTTCGGTCGTTACAACGCGATCGCGTATCTGGCGGGCGCGATCGGATCGCTCGCCGCGGCCGGGGTCGCGGCGCTCAGCCGTCTGCATCCCGCGATGCCGTCGACACAGCGGTGGCTGCTGGTGTTTCCGGTGATCGCCATCGTCTGCGCGTGGCAAGGGTTCCGTCTGTCCTCGGCTGTGGAGCTCCAGGAGGAGGAGCGCGACACCTCCCCCTCGGAGGAGCGCTCACGACACGTTCCGCCGGTCGTGATCCGCCTCTCCGCGCTCTTCGCGTTGGACTCTTTCGCGGGCGGGTTCATCGTGCAGACGTTCCTCGTGTTCTGGTTCGGCCAGAAGTTCGGCGCGAGCCCCGAGCTGATGGGGACCGTCTTCTTCGTCGCGGGGCTTCTCCAGGCGGTCTCGTCGGTGCTCGCCGCGCGCGTCGGAACGCGATTCGGACTGCTGAACACGATGGTGTTCACGCATCTGCCGTCGAACGTGCTCCTGATCGCGGTGCCGTTCATGCCGACCCTGGCTTCTGCGATCGCCGTGCTCCTCGCCCGCTACGCACTCTCGCAGATGGACGTCCCGGCGCGGCAGGCGTTCGTCGCCGCTGTGGTCGAAGGCAAGGACCGGACCGGAGCGGCCGCCTACACGAACACGGCGCGTTACGTCTCCAGACCGGCCGGACCGTTCGTGGCGGGAGCGTTGATGTCGACGGCGATCGCGGCGCCGTTCGTCGTGGCAGGAGGCCTCAAGATCGTTTACGACGTGACGCTGTACGCGACGTTCCGCCGCGTCCCGTTGCCTTCGGGACCGTCCGCTTCGCCGCCGTCTTCCGCGCCGCCGTCGTCTTCTTCGCCGCCGTCGTCTTCTTCGCCGCCGTCGTCTTCTTCGTAGCGGCGCTGCGCTTCGCTGCCGCGTTTGTCGCGGTCGGCTTCTTCGCGGCCGCCGTTCCCTTCGTCGTGGTCCGCTTACCGGCGGTCGACGTGGCGCGAGCCGGCCGCGCCGCCGACTTCTTGGCGGAGGATCGTCTC
>JBJMLN010000058.1:0-25712 GCA_045805285.1 Actinomycetota bacterium
ACCACGTTCGCCGACGTCGCGGGATACGAGGGCGCGAAGCGCGAGGTGTCCGAGGTCGTCGACTTCCTCAAGCACCCGGAGCGTTACCGCAAGCTCGGCGCCGTCGGCCCGCGCGGCGTGCTGATGCTTGGGCCGCCGGGCACCGGAAAGACATTGATGGCGCGCGCCGTCGCCGGAGAGGCGGGGGTGCCGTTCTTCTCCGCAACGGGCTCGAGCTTCGTCGAGCTCTTCGTGGGCCTCGGCGCATCGCGTGTGCGCGACCTCTTCGCCGACGCGCGCAAGCGCTCGCCCTCGATCATCTTCATCGACGAGATCGACGCGATCGGTGGGCGTCGCGGCGGCGGCGTGGTCTCCAACGACGAGCGCGAGCAGACGCTCAACCAGATGCTCGCGGAGATGGACGGCTTCGACCCCGCCGTCGGCGTCGTCGTGATGGCCGCGACCAACCGCCCTGAGATCCTCGACCCTGCGCTCCTCCGGCCCGGCCGCTTCGACCGGCGCGTGGAGATCCCGCTGCCGAACCTCAAGGAGCGGTCCGCGATCCTGATGATCCACGCGAAGGGAAAGGCGATCGGCCCCGGCGTCGACCTGGAGGCCGTCGCTCGGGCGACACCCGGATTCTCCGGCGCCGACCTCGCGAACCTCGTGAACGAGGCGACGATCAACGCGGTGCGCGCCCGTCGCGACATGGTGACGGGCGGCGACTTCGCGGAGGCGCGGGACCGGCTGCTCCTCGGGCGCCGCGACGCGACCAACGCGCTGATGCCCGACGAGAAGCACGCGGTCGCGGTCCACGAGGCCGGACACGCGCTCGTCGCGGTGTACGCCGATCACGCCGATCCCGTCGACCGCATCTCCATCCTCCCCGCGGGCCAGGCCCTCGGAGTCACCGAGCAGCTCCCGATCACCGAGCGCCACCTCTATCCGGAGAGCTACCTGCGCGACTCCCTCGCGGTGCGCATGGGCGGCCGCTCCGCAGAGAAGCTCGTGCTCGGAGAGGTCTCCAGCGGCGCCGCGAACGACCTCCAGGGTGCGACGGAGCTCGCGATCCGCATGGTCCGCGAGTTCGGCATGAGCGCCCGTCTCGGCCCCGTGGGATTCTCGGGCGGCGGGCCGGCGTACCTCGGCCAGCAGGAGGTCCGGTCGCGCGACTACGCGGAGGCGACGCAAGCGCTGATCGACGAGGAGGTCGAGGCGCTGCTGAAGGATGCCGACGAGCGCGCCGCAGCGATCCTCCGCGGACATCGAGACGTGCTCGACCGGCTGGCGGCCCTCCTGGTGGAGAAGGAGATCGCGACCGGGGACGAGGTCTACGCCCTCGCGGGCCGGGAGAAGCCCACCGACGTCGTGGAGGTGCCGACGCCGGCGGAGGTCCATCCCTCGACCTGACGGGCACGGATGGCCCTTCCCTTGCGGCGCAACTCGACCTCCGCTGCCCGCATCTGCTACGGTGAGCACCGAGGGCAACGATCGCGGTTCGCTACGAGCAGTTCCCTCGACCGGCGCGTCACGCCGGCGCCGAGACGGGCAGCAGGGAGGCCCCGACGGCGAAAGAAAGGGGGAATCCGCAGTGGCAACAGGAACCGTGAAGTGGTTCAGCTCCGAAAAGGGCTTCGGCTTCATCACTCCTGAGGACGGCAGCGCAGATGTGTTCGTGCACTTCAGCGCCATCTCCGGCGATGGGTACCGCAATCTCGACGAGAACCAGAAGGTCGAGTACGACGTCACCCAGGGCCAGAAGGGTCCGCAGGCAGCCAACGTTCGCCCGGTCTAACCGTCGAACGATCCACGGGGGACCCGGCGTGAAACGCCGGGTTCTCCTTATCTCCACCGAAAGGGGTCCATGAGGCACGTCAAGACCGAACGCGTGAGGCTCGGCCCGCCGGACACCGGGAAGAGCGCGACTCCGCGTGCGGCTCGCGGGAGGCCCTGCGCCGATCCGAGCTGCTCGACGATCCTGTCGACGTACAACACCTCGACGACGTGCTGGCTGCACTCGCAGCCCGTGACTCGGCACGCGCTGTTCACCGACTGACCGAACGGAGGGCTCATGGACCCCAGTGGCGTCTACCGCTCAGAGCAGGGCACGATCTGGCGCGTGCTCGAGACCGACGAGGGTCATCTCCGCGTCGAGCAACTCGAAGGCGAGGAGTGGGTCCCCGGTCGTATCTCCCTGGTCGGGTTGCGGCTCGCCGCCACGACGACCCGGCTCGCGCCTGCCGCGATCCGCAGCCTTCCCGCCTGAAACGCATCGCGGGCGCCTGCCCGATCGTGAAAACTCTCTGACGCGTTCCGACGCTACCGTTGAGGCGTGGACCTCACGGGACTGGGCCGGCTCCTCCTGCTCTTCGCCGTCGCGCTCGCGCTCGTCGGCGGTGTGCTCATCCTCATGGGAAAGGGCGTGCTGCCGCGCATCCCGGGCAACCTCTCGCTCGGATCGGGGAGCGTGCGCGTCTTCGTGCCGCTCGGCGCGTGCATCCTCGTCTCGATCCTGCTGACGGTCGTCCTGAACCTGTTCCTCAGGAAATAGCGGGATCCGCCCCGGTTAGGCGCAAATGACCACCTGGTCTGGATCGTTGTTCGCGATCGTCGTCGTGAGCGGGTTGAACTGTCCGCAATCGAAGACGCCGCCGCCGGATGGCGACGGGCCGGCGTTGTTGAACGTGACCGCAGAGTCCTGGATGTTCACCGTTGCGGCTTGGTCGACGAAGATGCCGCCGCCGTCGTGAGCCGCCACGTTGTGGTGGATCTTCGCTCCCAGGATGGTCGTGGTCCCCGATTCTGCGAAGAGGCCGCCGCCGTCATCCGCCTCGTTCGATCGCGCGTTCTTTCCGACCGTCGAGTTCTGGATGTTCATCGTTCCGTTGTCGGCGTTGAAGAGCGCCCCACCCGCGGTGCCGACCGAGGTCCCGCGCAAGATCCCCGTCGCGACGACGATGGCGCTATTCCCACGGAGCGTGACCTGATTGAGGTTGACGGTTCCGGCCTCGTTCGCGATGCCGCCACCGGCCTGACCCGCGACGTTGTTGTCGACGGTCACGTTGCGCGCGTTCACTGTGCCGGCGCCTTCGTTGAAGATGCCGCCGCCCTCAGCCGACGCCTCGTTGTTCGAGATGTCCGAATCCTTGATGCGGAGAGTGCCGATGTTGTCGATGCCGCCGCCGTCGCCGTTCGCGTTTCCTCCGGTCACCACGACGTAGGCGAGCTTCAGCGTGACGAACTGTTCCACCGTGATCGTGGTGCCGCTCTCGGCACCGTCGAGCGTCGCTCGGTTCGTGCTGCCGCCGCGCACACGCAGACTCTTGTCGACGTCGAAGGTGCCGCTGCAGGTTCCCTTCACGTGCAGGACGTCGCCGCTGTGCGCGTCGTCGATCGCGGCCTGGAGGTCGGTGTATGACCCGCCCCGGCTCTTGTTCCTCACGGAACAGTCGACGGCGGCGCCCGCCGGCGCTGCGACGGCGAGCGAGCCGAGCACGAGCGCCGCGAGGGCGATCCCTGATACCGCGAGCCTGAGCGATCTCATCGGTCCTCCCCAGTCGGAAATGTGACGCCACATCAAAGCATCCTCCGGCCCCCCGAAGCAAAACTCCCGAGAAACGCCCTTCGTTTCTGCTCGTCGAGGCACGGGTACCCCCTCCGCATGACGGCCCTCGTCGCGGATGCCCTCGTCGAGCGCCTCCAAGCGTGGGGCGTCGAGCGCATCTTCGGCTACTCGGGCGACGGGATCGATCCCATCCTCGCGGCGCTCCAGCGAGCGGAGGACGCTCCGGCGTTCGTGACGGCCCGCCACGAGGAGAACGCCGCGCTGATGGCGACCGCGTACGCGAAATGGACGGGCCAGACGGCCTGCATCCTCGTCACGCACGGTCCGGGAGCGATCCACATCCTGAACGGCCTCTACGACGCGAAGCTCGACAAGAAGCCCATCGTCGCGCTGATCGCGCAGCAACATCGAACGGCGCTCGGCAGCGGCTATCAGCAGGAGATCGACGCGCGAGCGCTCTTCACGGACGTCGCCAGCGCGTTCATCGGAGAGGTGAACTCACCGGAGGCGCTCTTCCTCGTCCTCGACCGGGCGTTCCGCGGCGCCGAGGCAACACGCTCTCCGACGTGCGTGATCCTGCCGCACGACGTCCAGCGGCTCGAGATGCCCGAGGAGCTGCCGCGCAAACACGGTGTCATCTCCACGGCGCCGGGGTGGGAGCCGCCGCGCGTCCTTCCGCAGGACGACTGCGTCTCGGCAGCGGCGGACGTTCTCAACGCGGGCGAGCGTCCCGCGATCCTCGTCGGGCAGGGAGCGCTCGGCGCCTCGGAGGAGGTTCGTCAGGTCGCGGAGACCCTCGGCGCCGGAGTGGCGAAGGCGCTCCTCGGAAAGGCGGTGCTTCCGGACGATCTCCCGTACGTGACCGGCGCCGTCGGGCACCTCGGTACCACCGCGAGCGAGGTGCTGATGCAGGAGTGCGACACGCTGCTGATGGTCGGCACGAACGAGCCGTACACGGAGTTCCTTCCGAAGCCCGGTCAGGCGTGCGCCGTGCAGATCGATCTCGACGGCCGGTGGCTCGGATCGAGGTATCCGACGGAGGTGAACGTCGCCGGAGACGCCGCCGAAACGCTCCGCGCGCTGTTGCCGCGGCTGAGGTCGCGTGACCGCTCGGCCTGGCGCTCCCGCGTGGAGGCCGCCGTCTCCCGCTGGTGGGAGATCGCCGAGCGCCGGGCGACCCGAAAGGCCGAGCCGCTCAACCCGCAGCTGCTGTTCCACGAGCTGTCGCGCCGGTTGCCGGAGAACGCCCTCCTCGCGGTCGACGTCGGCTCGGTCACCTACTGGTACGCGCGTCACCTCAAGATCCGAGGCGGGATCCGCGGGCACCTCTCCAGCACGCTCGCCTCGATGGGATCGGCGCTCCCCTATGCCCTTGCCGCGAAGCTCGCGTATGCCGACCGGCCGGTGGTCGCTCTCCTCGGAGACGGCGCGATGCAGATGAACGGCCTGAACGAGCTGGTCACCGTGTCACGGATGTGGCGGAACTGGAGCGACAAGCGCCTGCCGATCCTCGTGCTCGACAACGGCGACCTCAACGAGGTCACGTGGGAGCAGCGCGAGATGGAGGGAGATCCGATGTTCCCCCAGTCCCAGGAGGTGGAGTCCGTTCCGTACGCGGAATACGCGAGGCTCCTCGGCCTCGAAGGGACCACGATCGATTCCCCCGACGCTGTCGCGGAGGCGTGGGACGAGGCGCTGTCCGCGGACAGACCGTTCCTGATCCACGCGAAGGTCGATCCCGCGGTGCCGCTTTTGCCGCCGCGCCTGGAGCCGGAGCTCAAAGAGAAGATGCTCGCCGGGCTCGAGCAGGAGGGCACCCCGCTCGCGAGCCGGGCGCGCTCGCTTCTCCTCGCGGAGCTCGAGGACCAGGAACCGCTCGAGCCGTAAGCGCGGCCACGTCGTCGTGTCGTCCAACGTCGCCGAGGGTAGACAGTGCCGCGAACCCGAAACGACAGGAGGCCCGCATGACGGAGGATCTCGACCGCCCCACGGAGACGGGAAGCGAAAACGCGACGGAGCGTCCTCGCGGAGATATGGGCGATACCAGGACGGATCAGCCGGGCGACGTGGATGCCACCACGGCGGATCAGTCGGGCGACGTCGGCGACAACACGCGGAAGGATCCCGACGAGTGGACCACCGGCGACGAGCCGATGACCGGAGCCCAACGCTCGTACCTCAAGACACTCTCCGACGAGGCCAACGAGCCGTTCGACGAGAACCTGACGAAAGCGGACGCGTCGAAGCGTATCGACGAGCTCCAGACGCGCACGGGGCGCGGTCAGAACTCGTAGGCACTGATCGGCCGGTGGAGAAGCCGGCGAGGCGTTCGCTCGACCGACGGAGAGGCCGGGCCGCGTGGGCCCGGCCTCAACCGCGTTTCCGGTGCTACCGAGATGCGAGGCCGACCGCGCTCGCCGGGATGCCCGAAGGCGTTCCGACGGGCGAGAGTCCGCCGTCGTTCTGGATCGCGTAACCGTCGATCTCCGGGCCGCCGCCGGCGCGCACGTACAGGAACCCGCTCCCGTTGGACACGGCGAGATCGGCAGGCGCGGCGCCCGTGGTCGCCGTCACTCCGCTCGCGTCGAGCAGCGAGACGCTGTCGTCCTTGCGCATCCGCAGGCCCGTGATCGTTCCGGAGCCGGTGTTCGCGACGTACGCGTAGTGCGTGTGGCGAGCGATCGCCACCCAGCACGCCGAGGACTGGTCCGAAGCCAGCGCACTCGTGACCGGGTGCGGCGTGTCGCCCGGATCCAGAGCGTAGGACGACACCGTCGTGGCGCCGGCGGCTCCTCCGGCGGCCTCAGAGACGACGAGCCGGTCGTTGCGGTTCGCGAATCCGAACGGCGTCGTGCCCTCGGACGGCGTCGTCTCCGGCCCGGTGGCCCGGCCGTTGTCGTCGACCGCGTAGGTGTCGATCAGGTTTGTGTTCTTCTCGGTCACGACGAGCACGTCGCCGCGGTCCGCGAACGAGATCTGCGCCGGACCGACGCCCGTTCCGGAGAGCGGCTGGGTCGAGTGCCGGATCGCGTAGAGCTTTCCGCTCCGCGCGCCGACGAACCCGGTGATGTTCCCGTCGCCGCCCGCGTTCAGCACGTACAGATAGCTGCCCGAGACGGTCAGGCTGATCGGCATGTCGCCGCCGGACGCAACCGTGCGGATGCGCGTCAGGGTGAGCCCGTCGTTCGAGACGGCGAAGGACGTGATCTCGTCGCTTCCCGCGCTCGCCGCGTACAGCCGGTCGCCGTGGAGAGCGATCGCTCCCTGGCTCCCGAGCCCGGCGCCGGTTCCCGTTCCGCCGGTCCCGAACTTCGACGGCGAGGAGAGCGTGCCGTCCGAGGCACGCGGAAAGACGAGGACCGCGTTGCCGCTCGTTCGATTCGTCAGGACGTAGACGGCGCCGGCCGCGTTGGCCGCGGAAGCGCCGCTCGTCGCCACGCCCAGGAACGATAGGACGAGGCTGCTGCCGAGGATCGCCGCGAGGATGCGACTTCGTGTTGCGTTCACCATGTGAAGACCTCCGGTCGTTCTTCGATGGATCTAGGGAATCGGCGAGGGCGGCCCGCGTTCCCCGGAGCTCCTTTCGTGGGGGCCGGGAACGACGCTAGCCGCGAGTTCCTTACGCTCCGCTTTCGGACCTCGTTCGCCGGCGAGGCGTAACGTCTTCGTAAGGAACCATGACTGAGACTCCTTGAGGATGACCGAGCCCGCCCGCGTCCTGGTGGTCGACGACGAGCCGATCGTGCTCGACGTTCTCGGCCGCTACCTCTCCCGGGAGGGTTACGGCGTGGAGACGGCGAGCGACGGCGAGGCGGCGCTTCGGGCCGTCGAGGATCTCCGTCCGGATCTCGTCCTGTTGGATCTCATGCTCCCGAAGGTCGACGGCATCGAGGTGTGCCGCTCCGTCCGCGAGCGAGCCGACTCCACGGCCGTGATCATCCTGACGGCGCGCGGAGCCGAGACGGAGCGGATCGCCGGGCTCGATGTCGGCGCCGACGACTACATCACCAAGCCCTTCTCCCCTCGCGAGGTCGTGGCCCGGGTCCGCGCGGTCCTTCGCCGTCTCACGCCGCCGCGGTCCTCCGGAAACGAGCTCCTTCGCACGGGCGACCTGGAGATCGATCTCCGGAGCCGCGAGTGTCGCCGCGCGGGCGAGACGCTCCATCTCACGCCGAAGGAGTTCGACCTCCTCGCCGTGTTCGCTTCGCATCCCGGAACGGTCTTCTCACGCATCGATCTCCTCGACGAGCTCTGGGACTTCGCGTTCGACGGCGACCCGGCGACGGTCACAGTCCACATCCGGCGTCTCCGGGAGAAGATCGAGGACGACCCCTCCTCCCCGGAGCACCTCGTGACCGTGTGGGGCGCCGGCTACCGGTTCGACGCGTGAGCGGCCGGTTGGGGAACGGCGCGCTCCGCGTCGCCATCCTCGTCGGATGCGTCGCCGGCGTCGGAGCGCTGGTCACGCTCGCCGTTGGCTTCGGTGTCGGCATGCACGCGGGAGACGTCGCGCATCTCGCGCTGCTGCTGCTCCCCGCGATCGCGGCCACGGTCGTCGCGATGCTCGTGGCCCAACCGCTCCTCGCGCGCGCGGCGATCCGACAGAGCCTCGCCGGCGTCGCGGCAATCGCGGCGTTGGTCGGCATCGTCAACCTCGTCGTCCTGACGCGGAGCATGTTCGTGAGCTCGCACGACGCGACGCAGGTCGCGGTGCTCCTGATCTATTCGCTCGGTGCCGGTCTCGGCGCCGCGTGGGGCCTCGCGCGCGCGCAGACGGCCGCCGTGGAACGGCTCGCCCGGACGGCGAAGCGGCTCGGCGACGGCGACCTGGAGGCGCGCGTCGGGGCGCTCGGCGCCGGTCCGGAGCTCGACGCGCTCGGACGGACGCTCGACGAGATGGCGAACGAGCTCCGGGGCACGCTCACCCGCGAGCGGGCGCTCGAGGCGCGCCGCCGCGATCTGATCACCGCGGTGTCGCACGACCTGCGGACGCCGCTCGGAAACCTGCGCGCGATCAGCGAGGCGATCGACGACGGCGTGGTGGAGGACCCTCCGACGCTCCATCGCTACGTCGGCGACATCCGGCGGTCGGTGGACACCCTCGTGCGCCTCGTCGACGACCTGTTCGAGCTCGCGCAGGTCGACGCCGGAGCGATCGAGGCGGAGACGGAGCGCGCCCTCCTCTCCGACGTCGTCGGCTCCGCCGTCGCGAGCGTGGAACCGCAGGCCGGCGAGAAGCGCATCGCGCTCTCCGCGCACCTCGACGGCTCGGGCGCGATCGCGTGCTCTCCGCACCTGGAGCGGGTGCTGCTCAATCTCCTGCAGAACGCCGTCCGCCACACGCCGGAGGACGGAACCGTTCGCATCGAGGCACGCCGCGCGGGAGAGCGGGTCGAGGTCGCCGTGGAGGACGACGGCGAGGGCATCGCCCGGGAGGAGCTCCCCCGCGTCTTCGAGCCGTTCTGGAGAGGCGACCGCGCGCGCTCGACGCCGGGCTCCGGCCTCGGCCTCGCGCTCGCGAAGCGGATCGTGGAGGCGCTCGGCGGAGAGATCTCCGCGGAGAGCGAGCCGCTCCACGGGGCCCGCTTCCTGGTCACGCTCCCCTGCTGAAACGCTTCAGCGGAGAGACCTAGAGCGGCTTCGCCTCGATGAAGTCCCAGTTCGCGGCGAACGGCGGCGCAGGCCCGTGCGACGTGGAGGAGAGCCCGATCGCGAACCCGACGGAGCTGCCGTTGGTCCGCACGAACCACTTGGACGGAACACTCACCGGCTGGCCGAGATACGTCCGCGCCGTCGTCTGCCCGCCGGTCGTCACGGTGTAGCTCGGCCGGACGGTGGCCAGGTCGGGATCCACGGTCAAGAAGAGATCCACGCTGTCCGGGCCGGGAAGCGTCATCGTCCGCGATCGCCGGTTCGCGACGACGTCCGCATCCTCGGTGGAGAACGCGATGCCGCTCGCGGTCACGACGAGCTTCGCGTAGGAGCTCTGCGTTCCGTTGCCGACGAACATCCCCATCTCCTGGCCCGGCTGCGGCGTCGTTCCCGCGAACGGGGCGACGATCCGCGTGTGCACCTCGAACGTGTCGGTCTGGTCGGGCCGGACGTTGACGCCGAACTGGAACCCGTCGTGCTGAGTGTTCGCGGTTCCCGTCGCGGTGCCGTTTCCGACCGCCTCGAGGTTGAAGAGCTGCGACGCGGTGTTGACGTTCACGTTGCCGGGATCGAAGAGCGCCTCGTAGTCGGAAGTCCCGTCCGACATCAGACCGGTGAAGCCGGAGCTGAGGAGCCCACCCGGGTTCGGAGCTCCCTGGTCCCACCCGAAGCGGACCGGCAGGAACGTCTGCAGGCCGTTGTGCCGATCGACGGCGAACCGGTCGGTCGTGTCGGGCTGACCGTCGTCGTCGTCGTCGCTGTCGTTCAGGTTCGACTTCCCGTCGCCGTCGAAGTCGGCCGGGACGTCGCCCGCGGAGCACGGGTTCGTTCCGTTGTCGATCTCGTCGGAGTTGGTGTAGCCGTCTCCGTCCTCGTCGAGACTCGGGTCGTTCGCGCCGGAGCACGTGAACGTCGCTCCTTCGTAGTCGTTCGGCTCGAAGACCGTGATGTCGCTCGCGTAGTTGTCCGCCACCCAGATCGTTCCTGGGAACGCACCGTCGTCGCCCTGCGCCGTGATGTCGAGCGGCTTGGTGCCGACGCCGGAGAACAGCTTGGTCACGGAGGTGACGCTGGTACCGCCGGGCCCGAGTTCGATCCGGCGGATGTAGTCGTCCCACGCCGCAGCGAGGAGGTTCCCCTGCATCGCGCCGGCGAAGTTCGTCGCGGTGTACTCCGTGAGGCCGTTCGTCGAGCCCGGGAAGTGCGCGAGCGCGTCGCGGTCGACGCCGGCGACCTGCAAGTCGCACTGTCGCGGATCGCTCGACGGAACGGGCGACTGCCCGCCGAACATGTTCGCGTCGTTCCCGCGCGTGGGGTTCGGCTGGCCGCCGTAGTGGCCCTCCGTGACGAGGTGGATCGTGTCGTCGCCGGCCTCACCCGGCTCGCTCGGGTCGTTCGTGCAGTTCGGCGTCCCCTCGCCGATCGGGGGACCGCCCTGCCCGCCGTTCGGACCGTTGTCGTCGACGTAGAGGTTGCCGGCCTCCGTCAGCACGAGGTCGTACGGGTTCCGATAGCCGGGCGAATACACCTGCACCGGGCCGCCGGGAACGATCCTCGCTTGGTTCGCGCCGTCGTTCCCTCCGAAGGGGTCGTTGACGTCGTTCGGGGAACCGCTCCGCGAGGGATCGTCGAGCGTCGGAAGGTCGTACGGCTGGTTCGTCATCGCCGCGAGGTCGATCGAGAGCACCGCGGCGGAGAGTGCGTACTCGGGCGTCCCTCCGAAACCGGCAGACGGAGCGCCCATGTTGGTGTTTCCGCCCTGCGCGACGTAGAGGGTGTGCGTCGGCGCGTCGAGCTGGAGGCCGTTCGTGGCGTGAACCTCCTCCGAACGCGGGAGGCCTCGGACGAGGTTCGTGCGCGTCCACGTCGATCCGCTCCACCGCAGCCGAGAGATGACGCCCGAGTTCGTGTCCGCTCCGGTGTCGCCGGTGTTCTGGCCGGGCCGCGGGTCGCTCGAGGAGACGTAGAGCACCGGATGCGCCGCGGTTCCGACGACGAGGAGACCCGTGACGAGCCGGGTCGTGGCGTCGGGCGCGGGCGTTCCGTCGTCGTTGTGGTTCGGGATCGACTGGATCTTGTTGATCGTCTCCGTCGCCGTCACGGAGTAGTCGTTGGAGCCGTCGCGCACGACGGTGTAGGCGACGATCGCGCCGTCCGCCTGGGCGACGTAGAGCCGTCCGTCAGGACCGAACTGGAGCGAGGTCGGGTTCTGGGGAGCGGCTCCGCCGAGGAGGCTCTTCCCGAAGCCGATGGAGGTGCCGGCGGCGGCCGCGGGGACGGCGAGGCCGTTTCCGATCAGGACGATCGCCGCGAGAGCGACCCACCACCGAGCGAAGCGCACGATTTCCTCCCGAGCAACGGCTACGCCGCAATCAAAGCACCTCGGCGGGAAGCGGTGCAAAGGGGTCCTGGCGCCGAGGCGTTGCTACCGCGCGGCGAGCACGACGAGCGAGACCGCCGCGAGATGACAGGCCGCCGCTGCGATCGTGAACGCGTGCCAGATCTCGTGGTAGCCGAACCACTCCGGTGACGGATCCGGCCGTCCGCTCGCGAACACGATCGCGCCGGCCGTGTAGAGCAGCCCCCCGGTCACCACGAGGACGAGGACCGCGGGACTCAAGCGTCCGATGACGGCCGGAGCGATGAGGAGCGCGACCCATCCGAGGCAGATGTAGAGCGCGCCCGTGGCGCGATGGAGGCCGTCGATGCGCGCGTTCTTGACCACGATCCCCGCGGCCGCGCCGATCCAGACGCTCGAGAGCGCGAGCCACGACCACGGAGGTCTCGCGACGAGCAGACAGAACGGGGTGTAACTCGCGGCGATCAGCACGAAGATGCTCGAGTGGTCGAGGCGCTTCAGCCACGACCGGCCGGCCGGAGACCAATCTCCGATGTGATACGCGGCACTGACGCCGAACGTCACCGCGAGGCTGCCGCCGAAGATCGCGGCCGCGACGCGTGCCTTCGGCGTCGGCGCCAACGCGACCAGCACGAGGCCGGCCGGAACCGAGAGGATGAACGCTGCCTCGTGCAAGCGCCCACGGAACTTCGGCTTGGCGAGGACAGCGCCCGAGCTCGTAGCTGTGACCGTGCGGCAATGCTACCGAACGAGATGCGTCCTCGCCGCTAGACGCGTGCGCACTGTCCGATCTTCCGCCCGGTCACCACGTTCTCCGCGCCCTGCGAGTCTCCGGTCTGCGGCGCCGGGGAGTTTCCGGAGCACACGAGGCTCCCGCGGATGGAGTTCGTCACGTACTCGTTCCCGTCCGGGTCGGCGAGCACGTTGTTCCGAAGCGTGACCGTCCCCCTGACGTCGTTGCGGATGAAGCCGAACCAGAAGCCGTTGTATCCGGTGATGTTCACGCCACCGTGGATGACGTTGTCCTCGATCGCGTTCCACGTGACGTCGAACGGCGGACCGAACGGACCCGAACCGCCGTGGATCTCGATGCCGCCGTTGATCGTCGCGAAGTGGATCTGCACCGACGCCGGATCGTTCGCGTGGACGCCGTCATCGATCGTTCCGGTCGTCCATCCACTCTCCTCGCTGCCCAGAACGAACGTGGCGCCCGGCCTGATCCAGAGGCCGCCGCGGATCTGCACAGGGCCGTTGCTGAGGCATACAGCGCCTTCGGGAACGACGACGCGCGCGTAGGTTCCGGCCCGGAGTCTGCCGGTGCATCGCGTGTCGGCCGCCGCTCCGGCGGCCGTCGGAACCGCCAGCGCGATGGCTCCGAAAAGAAGCACGCTGATTCCCGTGGTCACGATCAGTCGCCGCACGAGGTCCTCCTCTTTTGACTGTGGGTTGTTTGCCTTCAGCGGTTGAAGCTACAGGCGGGTTGCTCGAAAGGCAAACGACGCCCTTATCCCTCGATCACGGAGAGGATGTTGCCAGCCGGATCCTTGAACCATGCCTGCTTCGGGCCCGGCGTCGCGATGCCCCGCTCGTCCGTCTTGAGCGGGCCTTGGTCGTACTGCTCGAACTCGACGCCCCGGCCGTGGAGCTCGTCGACGGCGGAGACGATGTCGTCGACCGGGAAGTTCAGGATCGTGTGCGCTGCCGGCACGTGACCGGGCTTCTCATACATCAGGACCGCGTATCCGTTCGTAGCCTGGAGGGAGGCCAGACTCGTGCCGATGTCGATCACCTGCGAGACGCCCAGCACGTCGCGGTAGAACGCCTTCGCCTCCGCGAGGTCGTCGACCGCGAATCCCGCGTAGAACGGCGAGTTCTTCAGCATCGCATGGCCTCCTTGATCCGGCTTTCACGCGGAATCTATCGGGCGCGGCGACCCGGCGACCGCGAGGTGAGCTCCGGCGCCACAAAGGGCGATGCGACGTTAGGAGACGTCGATGCTGATCGGAGGTCCGAAGCGAGAGTGCGCGTCGGTCGCCGGATCTCGCAGCCGTGAACGGAAGGCGTACGTGCCGGCTCCCGAGTCGGGAACGAAGCCGTCCTCGAGCGTCGTGGTCTGATCGGAGTGCCACCGCGTCCAGACTCCGCCCGGACGCTTGATCTGGACGTCCTCGACCAGGCCCGAGGGCGGAGCGGACAATGCCCATCGGACCGTGTAGGTCGTCGCGGTCGAGCCCGAGGTCGGACTGACCTCCACCGGAACGACGAGCTTTCCGGCGTTCAGAGGAAACGCGGGAAGGTCCTGCGTGCGGATCTCGCCGCTGACGTCGAAGGTGTACCGGGCGTAGCTGATCGCCGTCATCAGGCCGGTGTCGAACAGCCCGAGCCCGTGAGCGTCCGTGATCTCGTGCTGGCTCGGTCCGAAGTTGTCCCATTGAACGGTCTCGCCGAGCGGCACGTCGTGGAACGGAGGCGTGAGCCCGGTATCGCGAACGGAGACGTACTCGACGCCGGGTTCTGGATCAACACGCGTGTCGGCAGTCGTCGTGTTCGGCGTCGACGGATCGACGGACGAGGTCCGCGCCCGAGCCTCGTCGGTGAGCGGGTTCTCGGGATGGATGGCGGTGAGGGTGACCCACTCCGAGAGCGAGGACTGCGCGGACATCGTGCCTTCTTTCCAGGCGACGCGGCTCTTGGAGGGCTGATACGTCCCGTCCTCACTCACGGCCTCGACGATCACGTCGGCCGGCACGCGGTCGTAGACGTGCACCTGCTCCGCTGGGTCCGGCCCGCCGTTCGTGACTCCGACCGTGAAGGTCACGGATCCGTTGGCGATCAGGGAAGGCGTCGACGCGGAGAGGCTGATCTGCAGGTCGGCGGTTCCCTGCGCCTGGGCCTCGATTGGAGCCAGAGCCAGGAGCAAGGCCGCCGCTCCCACGACGATGCAGAGACGCCGCATGGGTCTTCCCTTCCCAGTCAACTTCGGTGCAACCCTACTCAGGTCGACGCCCGCGCGAGAGCCCGGTCCTCCGGGAGGGCCCGGTTCGCCGGTTACGACTTCGCCCGCCTGATCACCCCGGCGACCGTCGACGAATGCCACCGGCCGCCGCGCGATGTCTGAACTTCCGAGGCGTTGAGCCTCTCCGCGATCGTGCGGGACGAGGCGCCCTCAGCGGCCATCTCGAGGATGCGATCGCGGACGCGATCGTTCACGGAGTCGTTCCTTCGCGCCATGACAACCGCCAGCTTGCCACAAGGCGCGGAGCCGAAGGCTGGCGCAAGAATGGCGAGGGCCAAGCGTCGGCCCGCAGCGACGCATCGCTAGATCTGCTCGCCGCAGCTCCCGCAGATCAATGGAGGATTGCCGCCGAGGTCCATGATCCTCGCCGGAAGTGAAGCCTCGTCGCGGCGGACGAACAATGCTCGGCCCTGGCGCCGGATCTCGACGCGGCCGCTGATGCCGTGGCCGAAGCGGTTGTCCAGCTCGACGACGTGCCACTCGTGCTTCGGTCTGTCAGGCGTCGACGTCATCGGGATGACCTCGAAAGGACGTATCGGCGAGGCTCTCCCGCCTCCGAGATCTCGTCGATCTTCGCTCCCGCGTGCGTGAGGTGCCACACGTCCGTACGGAACAACCTCCATGCATCCTCCGATTGGATGCCGCGATACGCCTCGATGCGATTCTTCAGCTCGGAGAACGTCAGACCGTCGCGCGCGTCCCGGAGGCACCGGAGGAGGCGCGCTTCCCGATCCAACACTCCGGGGAGCCAGGGTCCGTTCACCGCGTGGAGCGCGCGAGCGATCGCCTGCAGCTCCGCGTCGGAACCGATCATCCGTCGCCCCTCTCGAACGCGAGGCGGAGGGCGAGCGTGTCGTCCTCCGTCTCGAAAGCCTCCGCGAGATAGATCCCCGCCGGAAGTTCGAAACGGACGCGCTTCGCCCTGGCAAGCGGAACGGTCGGGTCGAGCGCGACGCATCCACTTCCGCCGATCGCGAGCCGGCCGACCTCGACCCAGCCGCCGTCCAGATCGTCGAGGTCGTCGACGAACGCCATACGCGCGGCGACGGTCGCTCCATCTCCACCGCGCCGGATCTCCACCGGCACCGGCATGTCCCCGCCGGTTCCGATCGCGACGAGGTTCCGCGGGACCGAGGTGCTCTCCACTGGCCTCCAGCCGTCGAGTTCCCGCGCCATCGCGACGGCGTGGTGGAGATGCATCGGATCGGCGAACGCCACGAGGCCCCCGTCGACCTCGACGACGCCCACCGTCTCCCAAGCCTCGATAGTGATCGGAGTTCCGGCCCGCCTAAGCACGCGCGAACCCGACGGTCGGCCGCTCGCGGACGGGTGCGCCATTCAGCGCGGCGTGGAGCTCCGCCAGCGTCGCCGGTCCGGAACGAGACCTGTCCGGCGCGCCGTGGTCGGCGAGCCACTTCTCCGACTCCTCGCGGGTGAGCGGCCCGAACTCCACCTGCGCAGCGCAGCGTCCGGGGCGCGCGACGGCCGGATGGATGCGTGCCAGCGGCTCGTTGCTCGTCAGCAGCAGCAGGAGATTCAGCCCCTGTCCCATCAGTCCGTCGCCGAGGTTCAGCAGGCGCGAAAGCGACTGACCGACCCTGTCCTTCGCGTCGGCGGTCAGCATCTCGCCCGTGTCCTCCAGGACGAGGACGCGCCACCTGTTCGTATCCGCCTTGCGCTGCTCGTTGTGGAGCGCGAGGCGTAGGAGGTATTCCGCGGACTGCCCGAACGCGACCTCCGGGTCGACGACGTAGTGGAACTCCGCCCACTCGCGCCACTCCCACGCGAGCGCGCGGATCGCGTACGTCTTTCCGGTGCCGGGCTCACCGTGCCAGAGGAGAACGCGCCCTCCGGCCGAAGGCGAGAAGTCGCGCATCAAGCGCTCGAGCTCGCGGCGGGTCGGCTCCTCGGTGTAGTTCGCGGCGACCTCCGACCAGTCGGGAACCTCGATGTTGCGGCGGGAGGAGTGCGGCCCATCCGAGTGGTGCCAGAACGTGATGGGGATGACCTGCTCGGTCGGCGGCTCGGCCTCGGGGAACAGATCCTTCAGGCGCGCGAGGCAGGCGCGAGCAGCGTTCGCGTCGCGGCCGGCAACGGAAACTTCGAGATTCCCGCCGTACAACGCGACGAAAACCAAGGTCCCTGCAACCTCGAGCACAGCAGACTGCCACCGTTCGGAGGCCGTGTGGCGGAGCACCGTGGTGTCCTCGGGAAGGCGCTCGAGGAGGTCGCCTGAGCCGTCGACGTACCAGTCCTGGTCGAGGACGGTGGAGAGGTCGGAGGCCCAGACCTCACGAGCCCAGAACGACCTTGTCAGGCGGAACGGGGTGGCGTCATCGATGAGCGTGAACGCCGAGGTAGTGCGTGGAGCAGACGAGCGGGTAGGGGCCGCGTCGGTCATCGGGGGAGACTCCTCTCATTTCACATGACGCGATCGTAGAGAGAGGGTCTGACACTCCGGGGAAGAGCCGCTATTCGGTGGGCGGTCCACACCAGGTGGCGAGGGCGACGGCGAGCCCGGCGTCGGTTCCTTCTCCGACCCAGGCGACGTATCCGTCCGGCCGGACCAACACGGCGGTAGGAGCCGTGACCTCTCCAAGCACCGGAAGCTCCCACGTTCCCGCGTATTCCGCGTCCATCGACTGAACCCGATCCGCCCATGGCGTGATGTCGATGCTGGCGGGATCACCGAAGTTGAGGAGGATCGGCCGGGCCTCGTGCAGCAGGCTGTACACGCGCACTGGGCCGTCAGCGGCGACCAGGTCGAGATCGGGCATGCGTCGTCCGAGCTGCGGGTGACCCTCCCCGACGTCGTAATGGATGCCGAGCCCGGACATCTCTCCGGCGAGTTGCTTCCGAGGCTCGTCGGTGCTGAGGAACTCCGATACGTAGTCGCCGAGGGCCTTCGTGCGGTCGTCGGGCCGGCGGAGCGCGACCTGGGCCATCGTGTTCTTCAGCACGCGGGCCGCGACCGGGTGCCGCTCGGCGTGGTAGGTGTCCAGCAAGCTTTCCGGCGACGTTCGTTTGACCACCTGGGCCAGTTTCCATCCGAGGTTCACCGCATCCTGCACGCCGATGTTGAGCCCTTGCCCGCCCATCGGCGGATGGATGTGCGCGGCGTCTCCCGCCAGAAGGACCCGTCCCTGTCGATATGCAACCGCCTGGCGCGTCACATCGGTGAACCTGGAGAGCCACATCGGACTCTGGATCCCGAAATCGGTGCCGTACACGGCGACGAGGGCCTCGCGGATGTCGTCGAGCGTCGGTTCGCCGGTTCGGAGCTCCGGTTCGGTCAGCGCGAGGCCCATCGCGGCGCCGTCCTCGATCTTGCCGATCGCATGCGTGCCGCTGCCGTCCTGGCGAAAACCCCACGCGGGCTCCTCGGTGAAACGCGCTTCGGCGATGAGCCAGCTCGTCGTGGGATCCCAACCGGCGAACTCGATGCCGGCGGCCTTTCGGACGACGCTGCGCCCTCCGTCGCAACCGACGAGGTATTCGGCCCGAAGTGGCGCGCCGCCGGACACGGCGACGTCGACGCCGGTGTCGTCCTGCGTGAAACCGGTCACCTCTCGTCTGCGGTAGATCGGGACCTTGAGCTCGTCGATCCAGCCCGCCAGGATGCGTTCCGTGTGCTTCTGCCACAGCGCCAGCAGGTAGTTGTGCCGGGTCGGAAAGTCGCTGACGTTCAGCTGGATCATGTGGAAACCGACGGCCGGATACTTCTGTCCCTCCTGGATGAACCGATCGGCGATCCCGCGCTGATCGAGGACCTCGGTCGTCCGGATGTGCAGGCCGCCGGCACGCGAGCCGACCACTCGTTCCGGGCTCGTCTGCCGCTCGACGATGGCGACGTCGACGCCGGCCAGCGTCAGCTCGGCCGCCAGCATCATTCCGGTCGGCCCTCCACCGGCGATCAGCACTGCGTGGTCGGTCATTGCCACTCCTCCGCGAATGAGGCGTCCAAACGGCGAGGCGCCGTCCCGCAGCCTCGAATCTAAAGGAGAGAAGCCTCTCCACGCCGTCGCTGAATCGAGAGCCGCCGCCCGGAGCTAACCTCTCTGCATCCGATCGGAGATCGCGCACGTGATAGACGAGCATCGAGCCGAGGGCCCAGGAACCGGAGACGCGCTCGCTTCCGTCCTGGAGCCGTTCTCTCCGATGGCCCTGCACGTCCACCTCGCGGCCGGCGCGGTCGTGGGACGCCAGGCCGAACAGGATGCGATCCGTCAAGAGCTCGCCTCCGCCGCGACCGGCCGGCTCGCCGGGCTCGCGCTGGAAGGCGAACCGGGGATCGGAAAGACCCGCCTACTGCTCGCCGCGGGCGAGATGGCTTCCGCGGAAGGCTTCACGACGATCGCGGTCACCGCGGACGAGGAGATCCGCGGCCCGTTCCTGCTCGCGCGTTCCATCCTGGGGTCACCCGAGGCGGTCCGGTTAGCGAAGGAACGACCCGAGGCCGCGGAGGCGCTCTCGGCGAGCCTCGATTCGATGACCGGACAGGACGACCCCGGCCTCGCGACGCTGTCCGCCGATCGCCGGGTCCTCCGCACGTTCGATCTTGGCGCCGTCGCGTTCCGGGCCCTCTCGGCGATCGGACCGCTCGCCGTCCTCGTGGACGACCTCCAGTGGTCGGACGACGACAGCCTCCGCCTGCTCCGGTACGTGATCCGCTCGGACGCGACCAGCCCGATCTTCCTGATGCTCGCGATCCGGCCGGAAGAGCTCGCGCAGGTGACCGAGGCGGTGAACCTGCTGGCCGACATGGATCGTATGGGCCTGCTTCGCCGGATGAAGGTCGAGCGCCTGACGCAGTCGGAGACGAGGGACCTCGTGGGGGCGGTCCTCGGCGGAGCGGTCGACGAGAGTGGCGCCGCCGTCATGCACTCGCAGGCCGAGGGCGTGCCGTTCATCGTCGAGGAGATGGCTCGTGCGTACCGCGAGGCCGGGATGGTCCAGCAGATCGACGGCGTCTGGCGGCTGGCGCGGAACGCGGAACGGCTGGTTCCATCGGCGGTGAAGACGCTCATCTCACGCCGAGCGGCTCATCTGCCCGACGAGACGAAAGAGGTGCTCGCCGATGCGGCGGTGCTCGGTCGTCACTTCAGTCTGAAGGACCTGCGTGAGGTCGAGCTCCGCGTGAACGAAGGTTCGTCCGAGCCGCCCGATCTCGCGGCCGCGCTGGCGCCGGCGGTGTCGGCGGGACTCCTTATCGAGCACCCGGAGAAGTCGGCGGCCGACTACTCGTTCCAGCACGAGCAGGTCCGCGATTTCGCGGCCGGAACGCTGACGCAAGCGCGGCGACAGGCGATCCACGCCGCCGTCGTTCAGCTCCTCCTGTCGGGTGAGCCCTCTCCTCAGAGCCTTCCCCTGCTCGCCTACCACGCGAAGGCCGCGGGCGACGCCGCCGTGTGCGTTCGCTACTCCGTCGAGGCGAGCCGGAACGCGTTGGACGCCAACGCGCCCGAGGAAGTGCTCCGTGTGATCGAGCTGGCGCTCCCCTCCGCGGCGACCTCGCAGGAGCGTCTCGACCTCTTGGAGGCACGCGACCGCGCGCTCGACATGCTTCGACGTCCGAGCAACCGGCTGGAGGGGCTCGCCGAGCTTGCGGCGCTCGCGGAGGCGCTCGGCGACTCGCACCTCGAGCTCGATGTGCGCCTCCGACGGGCGGCCGCGCTCCGAACCGCAGAGGAATACGACCGGGCCGCGCGGCTCGCACACGAGGTTCGGGAGCTCGCGGTCGAGCGCGAGGATCGGACCGCGGAGCTCGCAGCGTGCATGGAGCTCGGACAGGACCTCCTGCATGCGAGCGTCGGAGAGGCCTTCACCCCGGTCGACGCCGAGACCGACCTCGACGGCGCGGGCGAGGCGTTCCGGCGCGCGATCGATCTCGCGAGGGAGCTGGGCGACGACGCGAACCTGGCAGCCGCGCTGCGCGAGGCCGGCGTCGTCCTGACCGGATCGGTCCGCGAGTGGTTCATCGAGCAGTTCCAGGCCGGCACGCACATCCCGATCGCTCAGCGCGTCGCCGCGGGCGAAGTCCTCGAGGAGATGCTTCCCGAGTTCCCGATCGCCCCCGCGGTCTACGAGGCGTCGGGACTCTTCGGCGAAGCGCTCGAGCTCTTCGAACGCCTCGGCGATCGTCGCGGCGTCATGGCGACGATCATCGCGATGGGGTATCTGAGCTGGGGAGCCGACATCCACCTCGGATCGAGCTCGGCGCGGCACATCGAGGAGATCCGCCGGCTGACCTCGAAAGCGAAGGCCTTCACGAACGAGAGCGAGCGCGCAGCGTTCGAGGCTCAGATGCTCTACGGCGTCCACGTGTTCGCCCGCGCCAAGGTGATTCCGGACCTCGCGCTCTCCCGCGGCGAGGAGGCGTACGCGCACGCGCGAGAGATGGGAGATCGCTCGCTCGAGTTCCTTGCTGCAGGCGGAACCGCGATGGCTCATCTCGACCTCGGCGAGGTTGACGAGGCGTCGCCGTGGCTCGACCGAGCGGCGGCGATCGCCTCGGAGCATCCGACGCCTCTCCGCGCCCGCCGGCTGGAGACGTGGCGCGGGCTCGCACGTTCGAGCGCCGGCGACGCCGCCGGGATGCGCCAACATCTTGAACAGGCGGTTCGGCTCGCCTCCGACACGGGACTCCCGGCCATCAAGTGCGAGGCGTTAGCCCGTCTGGCGTTGGAGGCGTCACGGCTCGGGGTTTCGCTCTCAGATGAGGAGCTGCTCGAGCTCGCCGAGCGCGCGGCCGCCGAGGCCGCGCGACTCGCGGCCTCGCTGTCCGGCCATCCGCCGTGGGGAGCGCAAGCGGACGCCGCCCTGGCTCAGGTCGCGCTGTTCCGTGGTCGCGCTTCGGAGGCCGCGGATCACGCCCGTGCAGCGATCTCGTCGCTTGAGGCGGGGATGCACGAGGACCGGTCGCTCGATCTCGTGCTGCCGTCCGCGAAGGTCTTGAAGGACACCGGAGCGCCCGAGTGGGAGGCGATGCAGCCCGAGCTGCGTCTGGCGCTGTCGATGATCGCGCAGCGCACGGTGGACGAGGACGTGCGGGTGCGCTGGTTCCGCGGACCGGTCGGGCGCGAGATGACACGGTTGGCCGGACCGATCGAGGAGGTTTCCCTCAACGGCGATCAACCCGCTGCGGAGGACGAGGACACGCAGTTGCTTCAGAGCCTGGTTCAGGGAAAGACGAACCGTGAGATCGCCGAAGAGATCGGGATCGACGAACAGGCCGTGACCAGACGGCTCGCGGAGTTGTTCGCTCGGATCGGGGCGTCCTCCCGCGCGGAGGCCACGGCCCTCGCCTTCCAGCAGAGGGTGCTGTGAGCGGGAGCGAACGATGCCGCTGAAGGTCCGCGTCGACCGTCACCGCTGCATCGGCGCCGGCACGTGCATCACGATCGCGCCGACCGCGTTCGACTGGCACGAGGGCGAGCTCCTGAAGGCGGGCGTCGTCGACCCGTCGAGCGTGGAGGACGAGCTGGTGCGAGAGGCCGCTCTCGCCTGCCCCACCGGTGCGCTCGTCGTGGAGGAGGTCGAGGAGCTGCTGCCGTGGCAGCTCCGAGGGAAGCAGGCTCCCCGCCGCGTCGAGAAGACATTCATGTTCACCGACATCGAGGGGTCGACGAACCTGGTCGAGGCGCTCGGCGACGAGGCGTGGCAAGGCGTCTTGCGGTGGCACGACGAGACGCTCCGGTCGCTGTTCGCCGAGCACAAGGGCGAGGAGGTGGTCGGGACCGGTGACGGGTTCTTCGTCGGGTTCGACTCCCCCGACGAAGCGCTCGCGTGCGCGGTCGCGATCCAGCGGCGATTGGCCGAGCACCGTCGCACCAACGGTTTCGCGCCGAAGGTCCGGATCGGCGTGCACGCTTCCGGCGCGACGCAGGTGGGCAGGAACTTCTCAGGGAAGGGTGTCCATGAAGCCGCCAGGATCGCGGCGCTGGCCGACGGGGGCGAAATCTTCGCCAGCCGTTCGACGGCGGCCGACGGAAGGTTCCCGATCTCGGAGCCGCGGACCGTCACGCTGAGAGGCACGTCCGAGCCGGTCGAGATCGTGACGGTCGACTGGAGCTGAAGGGGCTCATACGAGCCGCGCCTCTCAAGAGCAATTCCTGGAAGAGAGGGGCAGGTTCCTGCGTCCTCGATAGCCGCCGCGACGCGCTCGGGACGTGCCGTCAGTCGCCGACGTCGCCGGAACGCCGGAGCTTC
The DNA here is from genome assembly GCA_045805285.1 of Actinomycetota bacterium. Lineage (GTDB taxonomy): Bacteria > Actinomycetota > UBA4738 > UBA4738 > JBJMLN01 > JBJMLN01. Next base: position 22,780 of record JBJMLN010000058.1, read on the forward strand.
TTGACCCGTGCCCGGCGACGCTTCTCCGCCAGCCGGCGTTCGACGGAACCGCGGCTCGCTCGCGTCGGTCGACGTTTCGGAGGCGGAGGTGCGATCGCGTCGGACAACAGCTCCCGAAGCCGCGAGAGCGCGGCCTCCCGATTGCGGAGCTGCGATCGGTGCTCCGAAGCGGTGACGGTCAGAACGCCGTCAAACAGCCGGTTGCCCAGCCGCTCGAGGGCACGAGCGCGCTGGACCGGACCGAGGGCCGAGGTGGAATTCAGATCGAGGCTGAGCTCCACTCGTGAATCGGCCGTGTTCACCGACTGTCCACCCGGCCCGGAGGAGCGGCTGAATCGCCACTTCAGATCACCCTCGGGGATGGTGACCGAGCGGCTCACGCGGAGAGGACCAACCATCGAGCTCGAGTATGACCGCGCTCTCGAGAGTGGCTTTCCCTCTACGTGCTGAGCGCCTTGGCGAGGGCGAACGGGTAGACGCGCGCACAGCCGGCGAGTCGGAGCTCCCGGCCGATCACCGTGAGCGTCCACCTCGAGTCGGAGATGTCGTCGACGAGCAGCGCCGGACCGCTCGGAACCTCCCCGGAGATGCCGAACGCTCCCCAGACGTTCCGGAGCTGCTGCGCGCTGTTCTCCATCCGGTTCTGCGGTTGGTTCTCCGCCGTCTTGCGGACGACGTCCCGGAAGGGGAGGTCGAGCTTGTCCGCCAACCTTCTCGCGAAGTCCGGCACGAGATCCGGATGCAGCATCGAGGGAACGCTCGTGACCCACTCCGGAGGAGGCCCTGGCTTCCATCCGTCGCGGATCAGCGCCGCGGACGCCTCCACGAGCGCCTCGTCGAAGTGCTCGTCCTCGTCCCTGCCCCGCCGGACGAGACCGCCCCAACCTCCGTCGTTGTATACGGAGAGGACGCGGCCGACCTCCGCTCGCTCGTCCTCCGGGATCTTGCCCTTCACCTGCTCCAGACCGGTCGGCCACTGCGCACGCGCCTGCAACATCAGCGGCGAGCCTCTTAAGAACTCCAGCGCGGCGCCGCGAAGCTCCGGGTCCACTGAGACATCCAGCGGCACTCCCGTGCATCCCGTGCATCGCCCGCACGGAGCCGCCGACGGGTCGTCGAGCTCCCTCCGGAGGAACTCCATCAGGCAGCCGCCGTGCTCCACGTAGGCGACCATCGCGTCCTGCTCCTGCCTTCGGAGCTCCGTGATGCGCTCGACGCGCTCCGCCGGGTACTCCCACGGCACCGGCGTCCGCGAGTACCGGCCTCCATCGCGCTGCACGGCGCCCTCCACCTCCAGGATCTTCAACATCTGCTGGAGCCGACCGCGGCGGATGTTCACCTCCGCCTCGATCTGCGCGAGCGACGCCGGCGCGGTCCGCTCGCTTAGCAGCGCCAGGATCTCCTCCGCCTGGCGCTTGGTCGGGAACGCGGTCTCGATGAAGTAGTCCTGGATGTCCCGGTCCTCCGTGCCGCGGAACAGGATCGCCGGCGCGCGATCGAGGGAGCGCCCGGCGCGGCCCACCTGCTGGTAGTAGGCGATCGGCGAGCCGGGAGACTGGAAGTGGATCACGAACCCGAGGTCCGGCTTGTCGAAGCCCATGCCGAGCGCGGAGGTGGCGACCAGCGCCTTGACGTCGTCGTCCAGCAGGCGCTGCTCGAGCTCGGGCCGGAGCTCCGCGTCGGTGCCGCCGCTGTACGCCTCGGCGGAGATGCCCTGCAGCCGGAGGAACTCCGCGACGCGCTCGGTGTCCGCCACCGTCAGGACGTAGACGATGCCCGAGCCGTCGAGCTTCGGGATCGTCCGCGCGAGCCAGGCGAGGCGATCCACCTGGCTCGGCATGTCGACGGCGGCGAGCTCGAGGCTCTCGCGCTCGAGCGATCCCCGGAGCGTGACGAGCTCCTCACCGAGCTGCTCGGAGACGTCGGCGATCACGCGGTCGTTCGCGGTCGCGGTCGTGCAGAGGACGGGAACGCCTTGCGGGAGGAGGTCGATCACGCGGACGAGCCGCCGGTAGTCAGGGCGGAAGTCATGACCCCAGTCGCTGATGCAATGCGCCTCGTCGATCACGAGGAGGCCGACGCGGTCCGACACGAGCGGCAGCATCTCGTCGGTGAACCGCTCGTTCGCGAAGCGCTCGGGCGAGACGAGCAGCAGATCGATCTCGTCGCCTCGAAGCCGGTCGAGGATCGGCTCGAACGCCTCGGGGTTCGTGCTGTTGATCGTCTCCGCGCGCACGCCGAGCCGCTCCGCCATCTGCATCTGGTTCCGCATCAGCGCGAGCAGCGGCGACACCAGCAGCGTGGGGCCGGCACCCGCGTCCCGGAGGAGGCGCGTCGCGATGAAGTAGACCGCGCTCTTTCCCCATCCGGTCCGCTGGACGAGGAGGACCCGGCCGCGCTTCTCGACAACGGACTCGATCGCCTCGAGCTGGCCCGGACGGAATCCGGCGTCTTGGTCCAGCATCTCCTGTAGGTGGGCATTCGCCCGGTCAGCAAGCCTGCTCATACGGAGAAGGTACCGGCAGAGGCGGACACTCCCGGCGGTCAGGCAGCGTCAGCCCGAGCCTTGGATCGGGTTCGGGCGACGCGGCCTGGTTTCATCAATCCGCACCGATCTCCGCTCGTGCCGGAGCACGGCAGCACCCGCATGCTGCGGCTTTGATTGGACCGCCGGTAGCTGGGTAGAGCGTCGCCAATCGATCCATGGCGGGGCTGACGATGCAGAAGCCGAAGCAGATGGCGAAGGCGGGCAAGCAGATGGGAAAGAAGGTCCTAGCGAGCGACACGGCCCAGGACGTCGTGGGAGTCGTGGTCGACGATCTCAAAGAGGTCGCGGTCGACAAGGCCGACGATGTAGCCGAGAATGTGAAGGCTCGCGCTGCTCGGGCAGGAGGCCGGTCCCCGAAGTCGCCGGCCAAGCGGACCGGCGCGAA